>CAVQZU010000059.1:0-157382 GCA_963718485.1 uncultured Acidobacteriota bacterium | reverse complement strand
TTTTTCACCCCCGCAATGGGCCTCAGCACGCCGCTCGGTCGACTTCTATCCCAAGGCGGTTCTCATTTGGCTCGATGTTGACCCCACCATCCGCAAACTGACCCAGGATCGCCGGTCGATGAACGACTTCTGCCACTTGTTCTACGCGGGGATCGGAGGACGAGCCCATCATCAAGACCTACACTTCCGACGATGTGGTAGCCACTCTGAACCCCAAGTTGCGCCGTAATGACTGGCGCTCGTTTCTGCGCCAGCGCCTCCATTCCACCGACGCGCACGCACCGCTGGATGGTATTACCCGCTACGGCTGGCAGTTGATTGACAACTTTACAACGATGATCCCAACGAGTTCATCGCGGCGAGCGACGCCAAGTCGGGTGGTGGCGACTACTCCGCACCCCTCGGCCTGCGCGTGCAAGGCGACGGCAACGTCGTCGATGCGATTCCGGGCATGCCTAGCAAAAGAGGAATCGGAAATCGGACGCCTACGTCCTGACTAAAGGGAGGGAGGGAGGGAGGGAGGGAGGGAGGATGCACAGGGTGTAGTTCACGATGATAGTTTTGTGGACCCATTTGTTCGTTTGCTCCTGTCCACAAAGAGGAATTGTGAATACGTCATCGGTCCAGGATTGCATTCTCACCCAATCCGGAGTCGCTAAGTGCTATCCAGTGGGCTATCCGAGGTCGGCAACGGTTGTCCGCATTCGGACAATTAGTGTGGGGTGACGGCGGGTTGTGGAGTTGCATAACGCCAACGCCTCCGATATGTCAATCGCTGTTTGTACCATGAGAGCTAGGGCGGAAAAACTTTTGTGGTTGAAGTTGGACTCCGATGGTGGCGGACACATTCGTCTCAGGTCCTGGTTGAATCACTGGGAACAGCCATCTCTCGTATTGCACCGAGGCGCTAAGTTCCACGATATGCCGGAACCAGTAGTCGCCGCGGACGCCGAAATCAGTTAGTGTTCCGCCTCCGGGAATGAATTCGTGGCTGACCTTCTGATGGCGGAAGGTCAATTGCAAGCGACTCCTGGCGTTGAACCAGTAATCGGACCAAGCCTGCGCGCCTTGCCCACCCCGCCCAACCCAACTTCCAATGAGATTGCCATTATTCGTGTATCCGCTTTTCCACGTCCCATCCTGGTATAGTTGACCAGGTTCGTTTGTGCCACCCCGCACAGGGATATCCGTAGACCCCCTCGACTCTAAAGATCTAACTTGGGCAACGTTGGAAAGTGGAAAAATACAGGCCTGCGTGCCATGCCGACCAGCTCGGATAGCAAAGGCAATTGGCGAGAACTCATCGTTTGTGTACCCATCACCATAGAAAGTCACCCACTTGCGCAAGCCGGGGAGCCGATAACTGAAATCGAGCCCCGACGTTCGCTTCCCAGGCTTATCAGCGGAGCCGGCAGTCGAGTTTCCGGTATCGAATAAGCTGGCAATCAGCGCGTGCGGCGTGAAGGGGTAGCCCTCGCCACCAAAAATTGTTGTGCGATAAAAACCAAATTCGAAGTTAGCCGTGGGCTTGAAGCTGATATTCTGACCGTGAATGAACGGCTGGTCTGAGAGTGCCCGATTCCACTGCCCGACAAGCCCCAGGGGACTAAAGATAAATTTGTACCCCGCCAACCGCCCGAGGAAAACTCTGTTCGCATCGGTCCTAACCAACCCAGAACGCTCGGCAATTTTAGAGGTGTTGTGCGATTGATCCGAACCATGTCGATGGGCCTGACATTATTGCTGAGTTCAACCAGGCACCCTTGCCCGTTCCCCACCACAAGCTTTGCCTGCCAAAAGAAATCTCCCAGTTCGACAGCATCAGCCCGACATAAGTATCGAGCAGTGCGAACTGTCTGACTGCGGGTTGTGGCGTGGCGGGCGGCAACGGTAACTGGATCTGCTACCGGTATCACTTCGCGTGCCGACAAGGGAAGTGCCGAAATGATTGGTGCGGTCTGTCCTTCACCACGCACATACGTCACCCAACGGCCATAGGTGGCATACGCTGAGAATCCGTCTACCGCATTCCAGCCTTTACCATAGGGGCGGCCGAAGTCATTGATATGGGTTTGTGCGAAGTCATAGCCGTCGGTGAGCGGCATTCCGGAGATGTGCTCGGTGCGACTGTAAAGGGATTCCACTCGAAACGCGGTGTTACCAGGCGCATCGGTTTTTCCAAGTTCGACTTCGATTTCCGATTGAAATTCGTGCGCAAATTGATCCACGATCTCACTCACGACACCGTTAAATTGATCGGTGTCTTGATCGATCCGATCTTGGGCCTCCGAGACCATCTGCGCGCAGTAGATGCGCGTCCATGGACGCATTCCGGAAAATCCGCTGTCCACCAATCCCATAGACGACAAGCGATCAAGGGCTGGGTAAATCCAACTGTCGAGCGGAACGTAGGGCGAGCCTCTATTGGCGCGAGTGGGATTCTTCGTCGCCGCCTGATGGTGTGCAGGAAGTCATGGCTTATCCTTGCTAGGCGCTGCTGCGCATTCAGCGCAGACTTCTCCTCTTTTTCGTCAGTGCTCGGATTTGGCTGGTTCCTTTCCCCCTCTTTGGCTCCCGAGCCGCCCTGCGCTGGCACCGCAGGCTGTTGCTGCGCCTCCAAAAACGCTCCTGGCATGAGTAAAAGAACTACAGCCCCCCATCTGACTATCCTCGCAATCCCCTTCAGCCGCATCGACGGCTCCCTTCATCAAGAATTTCGGTGGTGTCCTCATTCACTTAGTATGCCTCACTCACGGAAATTCTTACCCAGCAGACACACCTTAGACTTTGGATATACTTTAGCCCGCACATAAGGTCGCATTACGATGAAGAAAACTCAAATTAGCACACTGCCAGAATTTCAGCTACGTTGTTTTAGCTCCGAACCTACCCTGTGCAGCGCCGAGAAATCGACAAACGCCATGGGACGGTTAGCTACTTTCCGTCGCAAAAGTACTGATTTTAGACATTGCTTATCGCGGCAGCGCAGCCGCGTGATGGGGATTCTGGTGCCAGAGTGTTTGTTTTTGTCCCGCGCTCATGACATCACCGGGAGAACTCACGCTCGCTGTACCGCAAGACGGGTACCGATCTGAATCAGATTGTCGGCGATCACGCCGAGTCCTACCCAACGCTCCATCCCACTGAATCCGGGATAGCGACAACGATTCAATCCGTGGCGACGTTTCAGCACACTGATGCGTCCTTCACATCCCGTCCGCCATTTCTGAGCGGCGCGGAACCACCGCCGCCTTTGCAGCTTCCGCCGGTCTTCGCTATGCGTGCTGCGGTTGGGAACCGCGACCCACGACACCCCCATTTCCTGGACTTTCTTCTCATTCGCGTGCGAATAGAAGCCGGCATCGGCCGCCACTACTCGTGGCACTCGCCCGAAGCGCCGCTGATGTTCCTCGACGGCTGGCACGAGTAGTTCCTGATCGCTCGGGCGTTCGGCGAACACTCGATAGTCCGTGATGATCTGGTTCTCGGCCTCCTGCACTTCCACCAACTTGCCGAATTCCGTGGGCTTGCTCAACTTCCCCTTCCGAATAATCTCCGTATGCGGCTCGAACACACTGACCAACTTCCCAGGAGAACGAGTGATCCCTTCGAAAATACGCGCTCGGGTTTGCTTCACCACCTGCCGCACTCGTTCGGCCATCGTCACCAATCTTTCCGTCAAAGGTTGGAGCCGTCGGCGGCGAGGACGCGGTAGCTGTTCGACTTCCCCTAACACTCCTTTTGCTTGATTTAGAATTCTTCGTGTCACGGTCAGCAGCTCGGCATACTGTCGCCGGTGTCGCTCCTCTCGCTCTGGCCCAACCTGCCGCGCCGCCAGGGCAATCGCCACTACTCGTTTCTTCACCGTGCGCATCCGGTCGCGAATCTTCTTTTTCAAGCCGCCCGCCTGCTTCTCGATCCTCTTCATGGTCCGGGTCAGCACTCGCGCGCCATCCCCCAGCAAGTTGCTATCGGTGGGGTAGTGAATGTTCGTCTCCACCACCGTCGTGTCCACGCGCAGCTTCCGACCCTGCACCACGCCGCGCTCCCGCGCCAATGCCACCAACCGTTCGTGTAGATCGCGGATTACTTCCGGGCCGACCACTTGCCCGATGCGCGCCAATGTCTTTGCGTCCGGCACCTTTCCATCGCCGATCCGCGTGAAGGCGCGGTACACCAAATTTGCCCGCACCTCGCGTTCCAGCTCGTCGTAGCTCCAGTTCCGCACGTGCTTCAGTATCAGCAGCCGCAGGGCCACCTCCGCCGGCGTCTGCAACCGTCCGAGCGTGCGGCTGTGCTGATGCCGTTTGCCTTGCGCGTCGTATACGCTTTCCAGCAACGCAGCGTCCTCTAAAAGACCATCCACCTCTTTCATCCACGGTTCCCACAGATCCTCGATGTCTTTCGCCAATCCCTGGTGCCACAAAGTCGGTTGCTCGCGCCGCCGTTGGATCACGTTTCCTCCTCCGAAGGAAATTCGTCTGACCACAACCTCGCAGCACGTTTTAGCACGAACACGGAATGCTCAACGAAGAAAAGCACCTAAATTCTCAACTTTTGTTAATCTTTTTGCGACGAAAAGTAGCTAGCTAATCGGGACAGCCCTCCCAATGAAGCATCACTGAAAGCTCGGTTTCAGTGCCTGCCGCGCAGATAGAGTTACATCCGGTTGGCCTAGTACTTTCTTCCAGCGGAGAGCTATTTATTCGGTACTTTCGTGGGATTGGGCATGCAGCGCTGCTGCCCTAAAGTAAGTTGCGTGACAAACCTAACACACGAACAAAAAATTCTGGACAACATCCAAGAGCTCTCCTTTTGTACGAAATGCCTTCGCGACTTCTCAATTGACCAGTTGAAACACCAGCGAGACTCATGGGTGCATTTCTGTCCTAGGTGTCACCAATCGGCCCGCGATCGGGCCAACGAAACGGTGTATTAGCAAAAGCGGATGTACCTGTAGACCGACTTCTTGTCCGGTGTCTATTGCCAAAACCCACGCTCTGAAGGGCTGGGAGCCGATTGCGACGGCGAACCTGGCTTACTTTTTCTCCAAACCATCGCGAGTCGCCCCCTTCCAACCCAAAGACTGAACTGGAAACATTCCCGCCAATTCTGCGACACTCGGTGAGTGTGTATTAGTACCTCAATCTTGGATCTTGGAGAGCAGCATGCGAAAGACGATGCTGGGCGCCTTGACCATGTTCGCTGCGGTACTTGTGGCGGAGGGAGTTGCTGGGTTTCCAGTGGTAGAAAACACGCTGGAATTGTTGCGCCTGGACGCACCAAGCCGCAACATCTTCGTTGCGGTAAGCGCCACGAGGTACCCCTGTTCGGCCGCCGGTATTTCCGCTGCCATACGCGCAACCGCACAGACAGCCGGCGGAAGCGTGGACGCGAGTAACTGTCCCGGGCCCCTCTCGATCGACTCCAACCTCTGGGCGGGGGTCGTGACACCAGGGAAGATCGTTCTGGGCCCAGGGATATTCACGATTTCTGCGTCTCAAATCATACCGAGCAATTGGGATATATCGGGTTCGGGTTTTCAGACAATTCTCCAAGTGGCGGCAGCAACAAGTCTGCCCAACGCTACGAAGAATGCCGTTTTTATCAATTCCAATTATCGAACGTACACAGCTTCCGCCGGACACAATGCCGGGATTTCGATCCACGACATGACTCTGGACGGGAATAGCTCCCGCAATGGCGGTTACGCCGATCAGGGTATCGTACTGGCGGGCTCCGACGGCTCCCACGTCTACAACCTTCATGTCCGCAACTTCACGAATTCTTGTGTCGATTTGCGCGATGGAGATGACAACGTCGTCGAGTCGGATTGGGGCGTAAACTGCGGAGCGACACCAAACCAATGGCACGCGTTTGGCGGAGGCGCGTTGCTGGCAAACGGACTCTTCCGTCACAACACATTCATGAATAACCACGCAATCGGCGGCATGGGCGACCATTACGATCTGTTCGGGCAAGGGACGCCCGGGAATTGCGCGACGTTCACAGAAACAGGAGCGTGCGCCGAGCAGAACATCATCAGCGGTAATACTTCCGATACGCCTGGCACGACCTGTATCTTCCTCGATACGACAGCGAAGACGGTTGTCAGCGGAAACGTTTGCCGCTTTGCGCGCGATAATGGCATCGCCATTACAAGCGGAGCGGGAAGCCAGGGCGCAACCGGAAACACTGTTTCTGCGAACGTGGTCGTATCCGCAGCGCAGAACGGAATACTGATTGGGAATGTTTCCAACTTAGGGGCGGTCATCGGTAACACTATCGACTCGCCCGGTCAGGATGGAATTCGTTTGCAGGATGTGGGGCAAACGGATGTGGTGGGAAATGTCATCAGTGGCCCGGGTCAATCCACCCCGGCGGGCGTTTACACGTACAGCGGAATTTTTCTCGGGCCGAGCCCTCACTCGAACACACACACAGCTTCTAACAATATCCACGGAAATTACATAGCGGACCGGGGAAATCACATGAGGTTTGGAATATATGAGGCAGGAATAAACGCGGACGGCGGCACGTCGGTTTCCAATACCGTTAGCGGAAACCACATCGGCTGCGGAGCACTTTCCTCTTGTTCGTCGTCCGCAGGATCGAGCGGCGTAGGTGTACAGGACAGCGGCCAAGGAAATTTCGAGTATGGCGACGTATGGGAGGGTGCGCAGTACGCGTTCCGTGCCGGCGGAGCTTTACCGACGCTCTTTTATTCCACCCGTTCGAACTGCAGTTCAGCCGCGTCACCAGCCGCCTGCGAATCAGCGCCTGCCGGTAGTGTGGCCGTGGCCGCCGGCACAACAACGCTAGTAGTGAACACCACCGCGGTCACAGAACGCAGCCAGATCTTGTTAACCTTCGATTCATCGATCGGAAGGAAGCTAGGAATACAGTGCAGTAACATGTTCGACGAGGCATATGTCACGGGGCGGGCAGACAAAGAGAGTTTTACGATTACAGTCTTAAAGGCGCCGGCGACGACACCGGTATGCATCAGCTATCAGATCATCAACTAATCCTGAAGAGGGCTCCGTCAGACTCCATCAGGAAAGACTGTATCCGAGGACGACCTGCATTTCCGCATCTCCAGGCACGCCAGCGTGATCCATGTGGAACACTAAGTAGTCTCCGGCATTCACTATTAACGAAAGCTTCGCGAAAACCTGCCGCGACGCCGCCGAGGCCGTACCGTCCATTGGAGCCCACGATTTGAGAATTACGGAATAGAAAAGATCCTGCGCCAATATCGAACTGCCGTTAATTCCGAGCCCATTGGGATTGTCTGAAACCACCGCGCCGAAATCCGAGCTAGGAGCGGTATTCAGATATGCATGTCCCCCCGAATTATCGAACGTTGGGGTGGTGTTACGCGAGACGCTTGCCTGGCCAAGAACCTCCGCAAAACCGGCAGCTGCTGGCGTGGACGTGATCATAAACGCAAGATCGATGTTGACAGTATTAACAACCATATCGCGGGAGACCCTGAAATACGTGTTCGCGCCATTACCGTTCAGGTTTCTAATCTCCCAGCCAAAACTGGCACAGGCACTTGGATTCGCTACTGCGTCGCTCTGAGCCGAGGCAGGAGAGGGACCAAGTGCGACCACACCGCCAATCGCCGCAGCATGAGTCCCACTCAGAAATTCCCTTCGGCCAGATTTTGCCATTCAGAGGTCTCCTCGAATCATGATTCATTCCTTTATCTCGAGATTTCTGTCATGAACTTCATATGCGACCGAGGAGCGATTCCGATCTCAGCCTTACGACGGTGCCCACCTCACAGCGTAGCTGTTACATGTATTCAAGAACCACTTTCACCCGAGCGACACCTGACGATCCAGAATGCTGCATCTGGAATACAATGCCGTCATTCGAATTGATCTTCAATAGCGGTTCGACGGCAACATATCGTGATGTTTCCGAAGCGGCACCATCCTGGGGCACCCAAGTCTTAAGAGCAACTGAATAGAAAATATCCTGAAGTGGTCCTTGATCACTGGAAATAGACAAAGCGTTTGGGTTCACCAGTGTAGCTGAGCCGAAATGCGCGCTCGGGGTGGCAAGAGCTGAACCAATCGTGACACTTTCAAAATCAAGAATCGCACCGCGACGAATGCCGCCCCGACACAATACTTCGCCCCCCCCGACGACTCTCGTACTGCCGATCCCAAATGCAACGTCAATGTGGATTCTATTCAGTATTAGCGACTTGACAGCTCCGAAAGACAAAGCCGCATTTCCGTTCAAATTCTGCACCGTCCAGCTGAAACTAACAAAACGAAGTATTGCGGGCAGTCCACTGGCCAGTGGATCAGAAGAGCAGCCGAGCAGCGATATACTGCCAGCGGTCATGCCAGCAAGCGCGAGGCCGCTGCTTTGCAAAAAGCCCCGCCGATCTTTTTCAACTCTTGTTGGCATCCATGTTCTCACGGCAGTTACACGTAGCCACACACCGCGCGGAACTATGAGGGAAGGGAGAAAGTGACTACGGTTTCAGCTGAGATTCAACCGATTCCCATTTCATCTCCGCCGCTTTTAAATTCGGATGTGAGACCAAAAGGTGCCAGACCAAAGCCTGGAAAGATTCTGTATGAGGAGTGATCGTTGAAGAGTTGACGACGGGAACCAACACGCAAGCATCGGCCACTTCAGCAGTATAACCACCGTCTCGACCGACAACTCCGCAAATCCTCGCACCCACTGCCTTCGCATACTTCAGTGCATGTACTAGATTCGCGCTGACGTTTTTCTCGGCGTCGCCACCGCCAACCGAAAATACAAGGACCATGTCCTCGGAATTGAGCCTGCTTCCACGCAGCCAGTTGGAGTACGACGTGTCCCATCCGTCATCATTGACCCGGGCCGTGAGTTCCGAGACGTTGTCCGATGGAGCATAGGCCTCGATTTGAGCGATTTTGCGAAAATCACAGACCGCGTGCGAAGCGTGACCTGCGCCGCCCCCGACGCCAATAATGAAGAGCCGACCGCTGCGTTGACGCAGATCGCGAATAAGTTCTACCGTCCGCTCGATGGTTTTCTGGTCCAGACGGTTCAGAATCTGGATGGCTTCGTCGATATACTGACCGACATAGCTCATCATCGGTGTCCTGCGACTGCTGGAGACAATTTCTTGCCAGCGGCCTGTTTGCATGCTTGGGGCGGCCCGTCGGAGGAATTTATTGAAACGCCTATCAACTCTGATCGAATCAACTGCGAGGCCTCCCAAAGATCTCTAGCAACCAAAGCAGGTCGTATCTCCGGATCTGCTGTGAATTGACATATTTCACACTTCCAGCGTCCGACGAAAATCGTGCGGCAACCAGCTCTTGTTCCCGCAATAAGGTCAGCAATGCCGTCCCCAATCATATAGCATTCTTCAAGTTCAACGCCGAGATCTCGTGCTGCATCCTGAAGCAAGCCGGTGGCCGGTTTGCGACATCCACATTTCTTCCGATATTTCCGCAACTTGGCATCTGGGTGGTGCAAGCAATAGTGAATACCGTCGATTCTCCCGCCCCCGGCGCGTACACTCGAGAGTGTCTTACGTTCGAAGAATTTGAGCAGCCCGGGTCGAATGTGGCCTTTGGCAATGCCTGGCTGATTTGAAACAATTGCGACCTTCAAGCCCAGCGAATTCAGCTCGCGAATGGCCGACGGCACGCGCGGAAGGAGCTTGAATTGCGAGGGTGTGAACGGGCCGTCGATAACGCCAGCGTCTTCATGATACACGAGGGCGTTGATAACACCGTCCCGATCGAGCAAGACAGCCTTCAAATCAACTCACTATTAAGCGGATTTAGGTTCCGCGACCGACCACCATGATCGCGATTAGTAAGAGCGGGCACCCATGCCTCAACGGCCGCGCTTAGTGACTAGCAGAACCCCGTTTTCCTGATGATTCTGGCGCTGAATGTGCGCAAGGCGCCCATCACGAGAAACTACGTCGAAAATGACCTTGCTGCCCTCAAAATCAAATCGGAAATTGAGCTCGCGCAAACCTGCGGACCGCATGGCCTCGCGGACCTGGGCTTTTTTTTCCTCGCAGTAAAGCATCAGAAAACCACCGCCGCCCGCGCCAGAGATCTTTCCGCCGATGGCTCCATTCTTCTTTGCCAATTCGTACCAAGCGTCGATCTGAGGATTTGTGATGTCTGCAGACAGCCGCTTTTTCATTTCCCAGTGGAGATCCATCAGTTCCCCGAACCGGCGAAGATTACCCTGAGAAATCGCCCTGCAAATTTCCATTCCGATGTCCTTAATTTCACGGAGACTGCTCACCACAACATGATCTTTGCTCCTAGTGGCGGAATCTTGTTTTCTTAGGATGTTCGTAGCGTCCCGCATGTCATGCGTATAGAACATCAAGATGTTGTGCTCAAGAGCCTCGAGCAGGTCCACGCTCACTCCCAAGCGTCTGACATTAACCGTTCCTTTCTCGTCGATATCGAGAACAGCCAAGCCCCCGAACGCGGCCATATACTGATCCTGTTTCCCAATGGGCTTTCGCAAAACCTCGAGTTCGATGTGACAAGCTTCTTCAGCCAACTTCTGGGGAGTCGCCTGGTCCTGAAGTAGAGCATGCAAAGCGTTCAGAAGGCCAACAAGATACGAACTCGAAGAACCTAGCCCGGTTCCTGCCGGAATATCCGCAATCGAAACGACTTCGACCCCCTTTGCGATACCGGTGTATCGCAGTGCCTCACGGGCCAGCGTATGCTGGACCTCGTCAGCGTGATCAACAACCTCGGAGCTGGTGTACCGTACTCGAATCTTATCGTCCAAGATCGGAGTGTTCACGTTGAGAAACATGTATTTGTCGATCGCTACCGCGAGGACAAATCCGCCATGCTCTGCGTAAAAAGACGGCAAATCTGTGCCACCGCCGCCCAATGTTATCCGGAACGGAGTTCGAGTAATAATCATGAGCACCTCAGAGAGGATTTCCGCCTATACCGGTGAAACCAGCGCCCAGAAATGATTCTTTTACGAAATTACCGGAGTCGTCATATTCTTTGACTGTGCTCCCTGCCGTTGAAAATACTCCGTGGTAAGCTTGGCACCTTCCTGAAGCCCGACCTGAGGTCGCCACTGAAGCAATTTCTTGGCTTTGGAAACGTCGAGGCAAATTCGATCGATTTCCCCGGGGCGCTTCGGAACGTACCGACAACTGACTTGCTCAGCTCCCAAACACTTACGAACCTCTGTAAATACCTCCAAATCAGTTGTAGGCACTCCACTACTGATATTGAAAATCTCGCCGCTTCCTTTGTCCAGAGCGGCGACATTTGCCTTAGCCACGTCAGAAATGTAAACGTAGTCCCGGATTTTGCTGCCATCGCCGTAAATCACTGGTTGTATTCCTGCAAGCATTTGCTCCGAAAAAATGGCAAAGACACCCGCTTCCCCTACAGAACTCTGCCGCGGGCCGTAAACGTTTCCGTATCGAAGACACACATACTGCAATCCGTAAAGGTCGTTAAAAGTGAAGAGATAATGCTCCACCGTGTGCTTGCTAACCCCATAAGGTGTAATTGGATTGACCGGGTAATCTTCGGGCACAGGCATGTGCTTGGGTTCGCCATATCCAGCGCCTGCTGTGGCGGCATAAATGAATCGCTTCACGCCGTTAGCTAGGGCGGCTTCAATTATGTTCAACGAGCCAAGGATGTTCACACGCGCATCGAAAATAGGCTCCCGAACTCCACGTCGAACATCCATCTGCGCCGCGTGATGATTGACAATGTCAGGTTTCTCTTTGCTAAAGATCTCGTCAATCATCGAGCGGTCCTGAACGTCTGCGACGTAAAGGCGCCTATTGCCGGGAACATTCCTTCTTGATCCACGAGACAAATCGTCGAGAACGACAACTTCGTGGCCCAGATTCGCGTAAGCATCAGCTACGTGCGAAGCTATGAATCCGGCTGCGCCGGTAACTAGAACTTTCATATGCCTTCTCTCTCCACCTTAGTAAGCGCCCTCGCATTTAAGAACCTTCCAAAACGTCTTGGCGATCAAAACCAAGTCGAGCCATACGGACCAATGCTCCACGTAAAACAAGTCCATTTGCACTCGTTCTTCATACGTCGTCGTCTGCCGCCCCATAACCTGCCAAAAGCCAGTCATGCCCGGCTTTACGGAAAGCAACCTCGGCAGCATCGCACCGTAGCGGGGCCCTTCCTCCTGCCGAATAGTTCGCGGCCCGACAAAACTTAGATCGCCGGTTAAGAGGCTGAAAAACTGCGGGAATTCGTCAAGGCTTGACTTTCGGAGAAATCGCCCGAGCGGAGTTATGCGCGGATCATTCTCTAGTTTCTGTCGAGCCTGGAACTCAGACTTCAGCTTGGGATCTCCTTCTAAAATCCGGTCTGCATCGGCTCGCATCGTTCGAAACTTAAGATAGTATCGGATTCGTCGGTTTTGATCGAGATAGGCGCTGCGATAGAAAATTGGGCCCTCGTCTTGTAATTTAATTACGAGGCCGATCACAGGTATCAACATTAGAGTAACAACGCTTCCGACCAGTCCGATTACCAAGTCCAAGAAGGCTTTAACGATCCGCTGAACTAATATTGACCAATTCGACCGAAAATATAGACGGAGACAGCCCGAAAATTCATCCCGCTCGAAGGTTAGGTCAGAGGCCGCTAACATCTTCGAATAAACCTCCAGTTTGACGTTCAATTCGCGGGAGCGGTTCAGGATAAATTGCAGCAAGTCGTCGGAATCAGAAGAGCACGGAAGGGCCATGATTACGACTTCGGGCTTCAGACTCGTGACGATTCTCTCCCAATGATCCAGCGAGCCCAAAACGGGCAATTCGCGGGAGTCCACTACAATCTTGCCTGACCGTTGATCTTCACAAATAAGGCCTAAAACCTCGTAGCGGTTGTGGCGTTGAATAGTCAGCAATTGCTGAAAACCCGACAATGCCGCCGGTGAACCGAGCAATACGGCCGTTCTTCGGGCTATCCCGGCCTCCCATAAACGGGTATAAACCAGCCGCAGCAAGGTTCGCGCGCAAAGCAGCAGCACGCACGAAAGAGAAAACCAAACGACCATCAGGTACCGGGAAATCATCTGCCCTTTGAAAGCGACGAAGTTAAGGACCATCAGTCCCACAAACGACGCAAAAACTGCCTTGAAGCCTAGCTCAATCTCTCTCTCCGGCCGCCGCAACTCGGTGCCCTTATAGCCCTCGAACAAATAAAGAATGCTCGCAAAAAACGGGATGTAATATCGGTGGTATTCCGCGGGATTTTGCGCGCCTATGGGGAGCCCTAAGAAATGCTGAATCAGGCGTACGGAGATCATGTGGGCAACAGTGAGCGCGACCAGGTCTCCAAACAAGTAGGCCAATTTCTTGGCGACAGGAGAATGCAGTAACCGTGATCTTGGTGTTTCTCCGGCAAGGGGCGCTTCCACCAGGCCCAGAACTTCGGCATCTCTTTCTGACATTACACCCTCAGCAATCTCATAAAGAGGATAGCATTTTAGGCTGTACAGATTCACTTCTGGGAGGAACCAACCGCCCGCGCTCTAAGTATCTCTTCGCGAGTTCTCTCAGCGTCCTGAATGAACTGCCCTACGGTCTCGCGAGTATAGCGATGATCCACCATCTTCGGAAGGAATTGCGGCGGAATGGTAATCACGTGAGCGCCTGCAAGTGCTGCACTCTGAATATCCATAACCGTTCGAATACTTCCGACAATGATCTGAGCCCGCAAAGCCCAGTCGTCCAACCAACGGCGGACATTGCGAATGACAACTGCCGGATCATTACCCTCATCTGCTATCCGGCCCGCGAAAATGCTAACATACGTCGCTCCAGCCTTTGCGGCGAGAATTGCTTGATTAAAAGAGAGAATCGCCGTGGCATTGATCTGGATCTTTTCCTCGGTCAAAGCGTGGATCACCTCCAAGCAAGATTCGCCCCGCTCATTGATGATCGGGATCTTTACCACGATATTTGACGCCCATGTCGCAAATTCGCGCGCCTGATCGAGCATGACGTCCTGCTCGTTCGAAGTCACCTCAACGCTTAACGGCCGACTTCCAACTACTTTCGCCAACCGGAGAGCGCCCGCGCGCAGATCGCTCACTCCGTCCTTGAACATGATGCTCGGATTGGTAGTGACCCCATCGACCACTCCTTGCTTCAGCCAAAACTGAATCTGAGTCAAGTCCGCCGAATCCACGAAGATCTGCACGATTCACCATCCTTAAAGGATAAGTTGAGACACCGAGACGGGACCCCAAAATACGTTATCTCGGTTGGTCCGCTCTTCGCGACCCGACGATTCATGGTCGCCGTAAACGCCACCCATTTACGCCGGCCACATGAGATCGCGTTAACCTCCGTCCCGCAATTCAAGAAGTTCCTCTGGTACCGATCGTCACACAGGATGGCCAAATCACTCATCTAGATTATCCAATGCTCCAAAGAGAAGCTACCTCCGACTCGGCACACGTTTCTTCAAACGAAAAGCATTGACAATCAGAGACGCCACCCACATTGTATGTAATCCAGCCCATACAACAGCGTTCACGAGTGCAGGGTACCGGGGCGCGACACGCTTGCGGTATAGCTTCCAAGTAGACTCGTACCACAGGCCAATCATGCCCTGGCTGTTTTTGCGAGTACTCTCCCCTTTATGGTGAAGTATGGTGACTGTCGGTACATAGAAGACCTTCCAGCCAGCTTCTTTGGCCCGATAGCAATAGTCGACGTCTTCGCCATACATAAAATAACTTTCATCGAGGAGACCTACGGCATGCATACACTCGAGCCGAATCATCATGAAAGCTCCAACTACCGAATCCACCTCGCGCACCTCATTTTCATCGACGTATGTGAGCTGATAGCGTCCGAAACGAGGGCTCTTCGGAAAGAGCTTGTCCAATCGCAACGCTTTGTAGAACAACAAAGAAGGAGTGAGGAAAGCACGTTTGCATGCCCAGTCGAGAGAACCGTTAGGCATTACGATTTTGCAACCAACGATGCCAGCCCTCGCATTCGCACCCATGAATTCAACCATGCGTTTGAAGACGTCCGGCACAAGAACCGTATCTGGGTTCAGTAGTAGAATAAACCGTGCCAGCTTGCCGTAACGTTGAATTACGAAGTTATTGGCCCTGGAAAACCCAAGATTTTCACGGCCACAGATGATTTCCACATTTGGAAAATCGCGCCGGACTGCCTCACAACTTCCATCACTGGATGCGTTATCAAACACAACGACGCGCACAGTCAAATCAGTAACGGACGCGGGCATCGAGAGCAGGCAATTGAGCAGTTTGTCCCGCGCATTCCAATTCACGATAACAACAAGAACGTCGATCGTCCCCGTCGAGTGCGCCTGGCTATCCTGAAGAGTATCCGAGTGCAGAACTATCGGTTCTCCTTCCTTGTTTGTTATAAAATCCGTTTAGCCGGTCATTGTGCAGTTAAAAACCTGACTATCGTCGACTTAGCTCAGATGCTGGACATGACACGGGGCGCCTTGCCGACGACAATTTCTTCCATTTCGAGGCGAGCCACTTTTCGCGAACCATGATCGACAGCAACTGCGAGCTTGTCAGCGTAGTTCTCTTTTGAATTTTCCTCCGCTTATTCAACGTGGAAGAGAGCTTTCTTATGGCTTCCAATTTCGCCTGGATAAACGACATGCCAACACCCATCTTGAAAAAGTACAAGCCTCCGCCGATTTCATACAGAAGTCTCTGCGGGAGCGAGCGAAACATCAATCCTATCGGCATATTTTTCAAATAGACGAACTCTATGTTGCGCTGTGAAAGAAAGCTGCCGTGCTGGAAATTTCTTTCGAGTGGCTCCATAGCGATGATAAACAATCGCAGTGGGAATAAGAGTGCACGCGTACCCTCTCAATTGAGCCCGGAAAGCCAGATCCACATCCTCATAGTTCATAAAGAAGTCAGGATCAAAAAACCCGACGTCTTCCAGCATCGACCGGCGATAGGCGACCGCACCTCCGCAAGCACCAAAGATGGGCCGCGGGTCAACCCAATCCGGGCCGTCTGCCTCATCACGCCCAAGATCCACAGCCAATCCCGCTGCGGTGAGACCAAATCCGCAATTCTCGATTCGATCTCGCTGATCGAAGTGAAGCATTTTACAAGCAAAAGTGGAAACCTTCGGGAAATCTCGGCTAGCTCGTTTCAACTCCTCCAACCAATTAGGGTCCGCTTCCGTATCATTATTGAGAAGGGCGATAAGTTGACCGCAGGCTTGGTCGTAACCGGCGATGTTGCCGGAGGCGAAACCAACGTTCTCATCGAGTTGCACCAAGCGAACTTCGGGAAAACACGAACGGACATAATCCGAGGAGCCGTCTGTCGAGGCATTGTCCACCAGAATCGTCTCGAAATCGCGGAAAGTCTGCCGGCGTAAAGCACCCAGGCATTCATTCAGAAAATGTCGTCCGTTCCAGTTAACAATGAGCACGCTGATTTCAGGCATTAGAAGGCTTCCTCCTGCCAAAGCCAGCCGCAATACCTAAGCACGCATGATCAAGAGCCCGCAACAAGATTCCGCGATTCGATTCTTGAAGAAGAGAGATCGCTACAAACGCTCCGGTGGCTAGAATTATAGCCAGCAATAGCCTCAGGCCCGTCCCTTGTTGCTCTCCAAGCCGCAGGATGACGCTGACAACAATCCCAGGAGACAAACCAGCAAGAACGGCGAACCCGCACAGACAGAATATCTGCTTCAACGGAATCTTGAATTCCGGAATTTTCGCCGCCCACAACAAAAAGAGCCAACTGCTAAAGCCATAAGCAACTGCGGAGCCACACAGTAATCCGTCAAAACCCCAAGAGCGCGTCAAGAGGGGGCTAAGGGTCAAGTTTAGAAACAAACCTATGACCGCCGCCACCATCAGGGGCTTCAGTCTTCCCGTTCCCGCAAGAATCATCGTCAATGGGCCGACGAGAGCCATGCTGAAAGAAGTGATGGAGAGAACTATAAACACTACGGCGCCTAACTGGCTCCCGGGACCGAGCCACTCTCGAAAAATTCCGAATGCCAAAGAGGCAGGGATCAGATAAAGCGCGCTGCTCACTAACAAATTTCCCGAAAAAGCTCGGACGTAGAAATTGAGCTTTTCGATTTCCGTATGCTTCTCTTCTCGTGCGCCTGCCATTGGGAACAGCGGCAGGAGAAACAGTTGTGTGGCACGCCTTAAGAGATCGATCAGCCTCGCAGCGCCCTCGTAGTAAGCAACTGCCGACAAGCTAATATACCGGGCTAGAATCAACTTGTCGATAACGGGGCCTAAAATGGCGGCGAGAGTCGTCGTCGAAAGCTGTGCCCCATAAAAGAATATCTCTTTTAGTCTTTGCCAGGATACGTACTTCCAGCTTACCGACAAATCCTTGAAATAGTGCTTTGCCAGCACGGCGCTAAAAACGAGGCCGAATACGGCATTGCCGCTGTATACCCACATAACGCGAGTGAGCGTCAGTCCCGCTGGAATAAGCGCCAAAACCCCACAGAGCTCAATCAAAAGCGAGGCGGTTCCAATCCAATGCGTGACCTTTACTTTCTGCACGCCAATGAGCAAGGCGAAAAACGGATTGGATAACGTAAATACGAAGTAAATTAGCAGCGAGCGTCCGAGTACCTCTTGTGCAGCATCATAGACAGCGGCTTCCGGTCGGATCAGTCGCGACATCAGAATTGGCCTCAATAAGTACAGGCCAATTAACGCCACTCCAAACAGGACATATACAAGGAAACTCGACGAAACGTAGCCGTTGGTTCCATCCGTATCGGAAGCACCGAAGCTCCGGCTCGTGTGCCGCACAACTGCTGCGGACGCCCCAAAGTCGAAAACGCCATTGAAACCGTACCGGAGAAATGGTGTAACGAGAGACAGAATTGCAAATTGTTCCTTTCCAAGTTTGGCTATCAGGAGTGGGACCAGGACAAGCGTATTTGCCATGAATACGACGCCTCGAATTCCTCCGTGTCCAGCATTCGAAAGGAACGTCGCTAGATTGGTCGGCGATTTGTCGTCACTTTTGTAATGAGGCAAACATTCCTCTTGGCTCCAGCGTCGAGTTTCCCTTGAACAAACTGCATGGCGAAAGAAGCGTCCGAAAAAGAGTACATAAGTATCTTGATCCAATCTCACACAGATATACTTTTCGGCATCGTCTCGACCCCCGCTGAATAGGGTTGGTCCCAACAACGAATGCAAAATCGCATTCTTCGCAAAACCCCAAATTTGAATTCTCAGATTGAATAATATGGAGTGGGTCTTGCGACGTCGTTCGTAACTATAGCTATGCTACGACCGGCATATCGCGATAAAACTTCTGTCATTTTTCAGGTGGGAGGTCTCAAAGAGTTTGCCAAAGACGGACAGCGGAGCCCCAAGAGTGACTCTAATCCGTGTTCGCGTTGGGAATGTAAGGCGGCCGCCCCGGGGAACTTCGGAGTTCCCTGGCTCTCAATGATCACTACTTCCGTGAAAAAGTCCTGCAGAATGCTTTTCAGTTCACCAAAGGAGAACTCATGTGTATGGTAACGATTATGTATTCCCCAGAACATTTCGGGGTTCGGAGTAGCGACAAAAAAAACCCCCTGCGACCTTAACACTCGACGCACTTCGCGAAGATGTGCGCGGTGATCGCGAAGGTGCTCAAAATTTTCACTGCTGTAGATAAAGTCGAAAGTCCGATCGGGAAAGCGAAGGCATTCGACATTCATCACCTCAAACCTCACCTGCGAATACCGTCTTTTCGCGAAGCGAACCGCTTGCTGCGATATGTCGATGCCGAAGGCGGATTTGGCTACTTCGCCCAACAGCGCAGTCCCGTATCCAGTTCCGCATCCGCAGTCGAGCACATCCGCGCCCACGGCAAATTGTTTCGCAAATTGGTAAGCCTCCAAGTGTTCACGAAAGTTCTGATTCGCGAAATCTGGGTTATCGCGTTCCCCCGTGTGAAGATAACCAGTACGGGCAAAATACACAGCACGTTCCGATGCCTTGCGTGCCTTTGTGAGCAAAGTGCGTAACGTCATTGCACGCCTCTTCTCCCTACGCCGCGGCCCGAGCTGCCGAACAGACGAGAAATTCTTTCCTCCACCAATGCCATTCCGGATCAGGACTGCCTCTCATGGATAGACTTCATAAAAACAGGTCGTGAGAAGCCTAGAGACCTTAAAGTGGACGCGGCTTGCCGTAAGCAAATCATCTACTTTTCGGTGGTCGAAGCCCCAATGTCCCGGCCAATATCCGAGAGTATTTCCTTTTTCGCGGAATTCATGAATGCCTTGGTCGAAAACGAGGGCCTTTAAATATCGCCGATGTAATGCAGGTCTTGCCTCAAAGGCCTCTGTAAGCCGATCCTGCCACACTAGAGTCTTTGCTAAGAACTTCGCAGTACCGATAACGCCTACTTCGATCGGAATACTAATAAATAGCAATCCACCCGGTTTTGTGAATCCCAAAAGATTCTTGATTGCGGCGGGGAGATCGATAACGTGCTCAAGCGTTTCAAAACAGGTAACAAAATCGTATCGCTTGACCCCATTGGTGTCCCGATTGAGGTCGTAGCGGAAAAAATGAATCTCCGGAAACGTATTTTGCCCGTTCTCGAGAAGTCTGGGATCCGCGTCCATGGCGTCGCAAGTCTTCGCTCCCGTGGCGCGCATAACTTGTGCCGTGACGTAGCCGTCCCCGCAGCCAAGGTCCGCATATCTTCCCGACGAAAAGTCGTAACGCCTCATATACCTTAGCAATTTCCGCAGGCGAAGCTGATGTGGAAGAGCGCGAATTCCTCGCGACTTAAAATGGTAAGGCCAACTCATAGTGGAAAATATCGATTGAAAACTAGATCAATACCCTGGTAATCGCGTCCCGACGCTTGGATTTGCGCAACACTTAGTAGTCGCGCTAGGCTAGAAGGATGGAGTCCCGACTCTTGTATGAAAAGGCCGCTCCTTCAGTCCCTTTTCGATGACGACGATGCCGTCATATACGTGAATGCTTTCAATGTTCTTATGCGCATCAGGGTATCGAGGTTTCTCCGTATAGTACCATGCGTGGATGTCATCGACTAGCGTCTTTATCTCTTCAATAAACGTTCCGGGGCGGCGAAGTCCTCCTTCGTAAAATCGCCAGTATGCGGCAGCCAAGTCCTCTGCAATATAGACGCCCCTAGTATCGAGAAGAGGAAAGAGTGTCTCGAAACTCGTACGCTGATGACTCCCCACGTGGCTGCCATCGTCGATCACTATGTCGAGGCCACCCATTTCCTGCACCACGCGCCTTAGAAATTCCGGGTCCGCCTGAGAACCGATGCGTACGTTCAGTTCGGAGTTACTGATGCCTCCGCAGCGGGAATCGATGTCGATACCAAAAATCGTCGCGCTCGGCCCGAAGTACTTGCGCCACAGCTCAAGAGATCCCCCGTGAAAAACTCCTATCTCCAGCAACCGAACGTGACGGCTATTATCGTCGCGGAATCGTTTCAGGTGTCGCTCATAAATCGACAGGTAGTGATTCCATTTGTCCACGAGCCGGCCTTGATGCCCGTAGAACAGTCGGGCCATTTCGCTGTCCGCCTCATTGATCATCGATTTGGGATCGGTTTGTTTCGCGAACGACTCGACGCGCCGCTGCGGCGCAGGCTTGTAGAGCCCGACCGTTTGCAAAACACGACCACCCGCTAGGATGAGCATGTCCTGTGGCTTCATATCACCTCGAATTCGCCAAGACGTTTCACAGAGTTCAATAGAAGCCTCATTGATCTTACTCGCCCGACGACTTCATCGTTGCGAGCCCCAGGGCATTGTACTGCCGGCGCCGTTCTACCAAGCCCTGCCAACTGCAGGTTTCATGGGCCCGACGTCGGATGGCGAAATACCGTCCTTTTTCTGGCGCCTTGGAAAGATTTCTAGAATCGTCTCGAGTTCCAGCCTCCGGCCGGCGAGCAGCAAACCCATCAGCAACCAGTATGAGAAAGCAACCTTCGAGCTAAAAAACGTATCGATGGTAAGGCCATTCACGAGCAAGCCTAGGGTTCCGGAAAACAAGCCAATCGCAAGCGCGCGCTGCATCCTGCTTTGCGAACTCCGAATATACCCTCGCTGGAAATGAGTTGCTTTCCAAATCAGGATCATATAGCAGACCAAACCAGCAACGCCCCACATTCCCAGCAGCAAGAAGTAGAGACCATCCACTCCCATTCCATCGGCCAGCGATGCCGAACCGGTTCCGATCAGCGGAGATCGGACCGCCGCGGAAATGGCGTCCGACCAGCCACCCGTTACGCGCCCACCAAGTTGATAATAGGCCATGGGATCATCAGCAGCAGAGCTCAGGCGTACCGCGAACCCACCCAGCCAAAAAGCCGGAAGCACGAAGGCAGGACTCAAGAAGAGACCCCATCGCGCCTTCCCTAAGAACCACAAGCAGACGCCCACAACTATGACCAAGGCGACAAGAGGGGTGCGCGCGTAGGTAAGGTAGAAACATAGCAGGGAAAGCGCAAGAATCCCGCCCAGAATCAGTTTCTGCGTCATAGAAATCGCCAACACACAAAGACTTATTAAAACAGGTATAGCAACGAGGTAGAAAGCGGCAAGGTCGTACGGTCCGGCAAAAGTTGACGATAAACGATCCATGCCAAAGCCGGGTGAAAACTGGATCGTGACAACCTCGTCTGTCTGATGCATCGCATTGAATGTCGGTACGATTGAATACTCCTGCAGAATGCCGTATACGCCAATTAGGAATGTGAATGAGACAAGGGCAACCATCATGCGTTTGTATTGCTTCCAGTTGGTGACGCTAGAGAGACACAGATAGCAGGCCCCAAAATACTCTGGTCCCCGGAGCCAATATAGGAAACCCACTGTCTTGTTGGGAACCGAACCGAGAACATAGAGCCCGAACAGGAACGAGATGCCCGTAAGCACTGAGAATATAACCATCCATCGTTCCAACGGATTTCGAGTCCTCTCCTCTCTATAAAAAAGGCGTCTCAGCAACAACGCCAATAGGGCACACCCTAGAAGAACGTCTTCAATCCGAATCGGCACCAAATATCCGCGAATCTGAATAAGGGGAAGTTTTGGAACGAGCAGATTGGCAAACAAAAATGCCAATACCAGGCTGGTAGGAAAGATCACTCCGATGGTCACAACCAAAACCCCAAGGACTATGAGATAAAGCAAATTTGCCCCTCAGAAGTGCTCCGGCCAAGTCAATAGGAGGACGGACTGAGCTCCTTTCCTACCCACATGTCCTTCGAAAAGAACCGTCACGCTTCTTAGCAGTCAGGTTCGAGTTCCGCAAGATCGACCTCGACTGCCACCGACCTTTTGATGAGATCTAGCGAAATAATAAATCGCGATCTGTTTTTCCTGCGTAAGAGCATCCCCTGCAAACCGGCCAACGGCCCCGCTCTCACTCGGACACCTCGCCCGGCTTGTAAATATGGATGGGGCTCTACAGGAATTTGCAGAGCAAGGCTCCGGCGGAGGCCCGCCATCTGATCTTCGGACAAGGGAGATGGCCGACCACCAAATCCGACTAGATGCACAATTCCAGGAACCTGGAAGATTTTCAGTCGGTCATGGATAGCAATCCGCACAAAAACGTAGCCTGGGAACAGCGGCAAACGTAACCGCATCCGGCGGTCCTTCCAGCGACGTGTTGATTCGTAAAGAGGGAGAAAATGCTCGACCAGCCTACTGGAAAGATGCTCTCCGACCCGTCTCTCATGGTTTGCGCATGTGTACGCGGCATACCAACACAAATCGTAGAGGGAGCGCTGGGTGGCGATTTCTTCGGCACCCTCCGATTGGCGTAAGGACACAACCTCTGACATCGAACCCTTCCCCTTCTCAGCATATACAGCTTCGCCCCGTCACTTACAGGGCACATGTGACCTAAGCCTTTTACGGCCAGACAGATACCGACAGTAGCCCGACTAGGTGTCAGGGTTGTCGCCGGACCGCACGCGAGTATCCTGAAGCCCGACATTCGAGGAGCCAGGTGGGCATGCTCCTGCACTGGAAGGCGCACCCGGCAGGCTGGCCCGAACGGTCCCGTAAACCTCTTCAACGAAAAGTCTTCGCGAGTCGTCCAAACCTATCTCGTCCCAAAGGGCCTTCGTAATGAGCCACACCACCGCGCAACACAATACGAAAATCGTTCCACTGACGATTATGAATCCCCTGGGAGGAAAGGCCCTCTGATCGGGAACAATGGCAGAGTCCAAGATCTTCACTGTTGGGATTTCCTTTACTTCCTGAACCTTCGCCATTTCATATTCCTTCGTTAGGGCTTCGAAAACAGCTTCTTGAACAGCGACCTTTCGATAGAGGTCCGCAAACGGAACGCCCAAGAGAGGCAATTTCCGAATGGAAGGATACGTGGACTCACCCTTGTTCTCGGTCTCCAGCGTACTCTCCCCTTTCCCACCTAGTTTGTCCATTTGCTGCTGCAGTTCCGCGACACGGGCAGTCAAACTACGAACACGTACATTGCTGTCAGAATAAATCTGCTTTAGTCCCTCCAACTCTGACTTTGTGGCAATCAGTTCCCCCTCGATGGACGCTGCCGCGCCGACCAGAGCCTTCCCTTGCTCTTTGATATCAATGGCACTGTTCTTACTGGCAAATTCGCTGAATTCCTTTTCGGCCGACTCTAAATCCAGAGTCACCTGTTGCAAACGTCCCTCAAGGAAAATGCGCTCGCGTCGGGCAGCGGAAGTGCTCAGCTGGGAAACCAAACGATCCAACTCATCCGCGTAGGCTTGCGCCATCGCGGCAGCCCTTGTCGGGCTGCCGTCGGATACGGAAATAGTGATAATCTGACTCTTGCGGTCAACTGAAACACCGGTGTGATCCGCCAAGTCTTTTCGAGCATCATCTAGCCGGCGGTCCCAATAAACCTTCTTGAGATTAAACTTCTGAATCAGCGAATCCTGAGCGGTACGGCTCGCGATGATTCCGACAAACATATCGCTATTGGTCTTGAGACCGAGCATATCGTTCGCAACATCGGCCACTCCATCACCGTGGCCCGATAGCGCCGCAGCGACGGTCGCGAGGCTAGATGATGAGCCGTTGTCCGGAGGCATAAGTCGCACAGTTGACGTATAGCGAGCGGGAATAACAAGAGCTATCACTGTCGCGAACAAAAGACCGCCTATGGCAGCCCGGCCCAAAAACCGGCGGTTCGTCCAAAGCAACCTCAATCGAGCTACTCGCCGGTCATGCTTTTCTCGCTCGCCTAGGCGCGAATCGCGAATCAACTCAAGGTCCTCGGGCAATAGGACAAGTTCTCCGCGTCCAGCGTCATTCGGATTGACAGAATGGGGGTCTCTTCTCATGATCTTCTCGTGCAAACTCTGTTGAAAATCTCCCGAATCTAAGTTACGGCGCGTCCGTGCTATGAGCGGCCGCGTGTAGTGATCCCGGCCAAAATGTAAACTGAATCGAAGTACTAATGTCCTTCCTTTTGGTGGACGAGAGCACTGGAAACACCCACGGTTCATATTGAACGGCAGCGGAAACACTGAATTTTGAATGAACCAGAAAATCCGCGTTTGCACCAAAATCAGTCAAAGTGCCGCCACTAGGAAACAGCTGGTGGCTCACTTTCTGGTGCCTGAAATTGAATTGAAGTTTTTTGCGGGGCGTGAACCAATACGTCGCCCACGCCTGTCCTCCCTGCCCTTCCCGACCGATCCAACTACCCATCAGATTGCCGAAGTTCGTGTATCCATCCACATATCGTGAATTAAAATAGAAGAATCCGTGGCCCACGTTACCGCCGATCGTAAGATCCGTGTAGACACCTTCGACCCGTAACTCAAGCTTCGGGATACGTGGGATTCGCGGGATGTAGAGCCCGCTGTCCCATGCAGACCTGTCCCAATAAGCGACAGGTGAAAATTGGTCTCTCGGCAAAACCATCCGCGTAGAAATTGACCCATTTCCGGAAAAACGGAAGCCGATAATTCAAACTGAACCCGGATCTTCGGTCACCAGGATCCGACGGGCTGCCAGGGACAGCATTCCCGAGATCAAAAAGGCTTCGAATGAACGCGCGAGGCGTAAAGGGAACGCCCTTGCCGGCGAAAATAGTCGTCAGGGAAAAATTAAACTCCACATTCGGTGTCGGTTTGAAACCAAATATTCCGCCATCAATGAGCGGCTGGGGTTTGAAAGTATTCGTAAAAGATCCAACAAAACCAGTTCTTACACCATAGATAAAATGGTCGCCCTGCAGCTGACCAATGAAAAATTCCATGCGCATCGGCCCGAGCAACCCAAACACACTTGGTAACTTGAAGGGCGAAGTGCGATTGATGCGCAGCATGTTCACAGGTTCGGCATTGTCGCTAAACATCATCCCGCCGCCTTGATCCGGTCCCCACCATTGGCTCTGCTTGCCGTAGGTAATCTGCCAATTGGAAAACTGCAACCCCACGTAGCCTTCTAACAGATCGACTTGGTTCACCGCGGGAAATGGGGTTGCCGGCGGTTCTGCGGGAAGAAACTCGTTTCGCTGTATCGCTTGCCGCGCTGTGTCTGCCAGAGGTGGAGCAGAAGGCGCGTATTGATACTCGACGCGAGCGTATCCCACCAGCGGGCCGCCCGTAGCCCACATGGACGCACCGGCAATCGCGTTGTTCCCTTCCGCGTAGGGGCGCCCATTGTCGTTGATAATCGTCTGGCCAAACTCATAGCCGTCGCTAAGGGGTTCGCCAGAGATGTTTGTGTAGCGTGCGTACACAGAATTCACGCGGAAATTCGGGTTCAGTCCATCTGAGGCTTCTGGAGCGAACTCCTTTTGCAACGCATCGATCAAATGATCCGCCTCGGGAAGATCACGATCGCTACTACTCTCGTCCTCGGCTTCTTCAAGCAACCGAGCGCACTCGCGGCGCGTCCAAGGGCGCAGCCCTAGGAAGGCATCGCTCATATAGCCGAGAGCTGCAAGGCGCTCAAGGGCAGGGTAGATCCAACTATCTAACTCAACGTATGGCGAGCCTACATTGTTCGAAGTTCGATTCGGCCCTCTCTCATGAGATTCGGCATACGTCTCCCAGTCCCCGCCGCCCAAGGTCGGGTCATGATGGCGCCGGTAAAGCTCCTGCCCGATAAACCAGCCAAGAGCGCTGCCGATCAAAACATCCGAAGGAAAATGCTGCTTTGCCGTAGTGCGCGAACCACTGATTGCCGCCGCCAGTCCGTAGGACACGACCGAGGTAACCGGCCCCGGATATTCATGCGCGATCACGCTGGCAATGGACCACGCCGCGCTAGCGTGTTCCGAGGGAAACCCATCACCGCCATGCCAGAACTGTCCCTGAAAATTGTCCTGCAAAGGGCGCTCCCGCCGCAGCGCATACTTAAGCGCATAAGTATCGGCAAAAGCATTCGCGGCCGCTTCTCCCGCAAGAAATCCCGTTTCCCGCATATGATCGTTGTGAACAAAATGTCCCCATAGATACATCCCGCCAGCAGCCCCCGCCAGCGCACCAAGTCCATAGTTCGATAAGGTAGTGCTGTTCGACAGCCGGCTCGGCGAATTCGAGAGATGTTTACTGACCTCGGTGTCGGTAGCAAACATTGCCGCTGCAGCGCCCCCTAACGGAACTAGCCATTCCGCATCTACCAGCCGCACATGAAATGGACTGGTCCATATCGCCTTCTGGTCCTCGAAGAAATCCTTGAACACATGCTTCCCCAGCGTGTTGTCGTAGCCTCTCGGATCCGGCTCGAAAACGTGCCCATCATTTGTCGAACCCGAATCCTGTGCCGAAGTTTCGGTTGCGACGGTGCTTCCCGAATCCCCGAAACCCGCGTCCTGCGGCCTCTGCATTGCAAAACACGCCTTGTTCGCACCGCACGACATTCACGGTCAACCAACACCCAAGCAGAATTTGAACGATCCGTCGTACCACCGGTCTCCTCTAATAGTGCGTCGCAATAAAGATTGTGCTCACAATAGACGAGGCGACTTGCGCTGACGTGAAAAGAGCCGACCAGTTTGGTCCGCCGCCGATGGCCTTCTCTGGAACCACCACCGTATCTCCTGGCAACAAGACCGCGCTGAACGATTCGCCAACCAACAAATTGCTTTTTGCTCCCACCACCGACCCGTCGGCCCGAACCACAAAGATGGCACCCTTATTGGCCAATTGGGTCGGGCCACCCGATTGGCTCAAATACCACTTCGCGTTTTTCCCCGGCCGGTAGGAAACGGCTGTCGGGTTATACACCTGGCCGCTCACCATCACGTAGCCAGGCTTCTTCGGAATGACCAGGACATCCCCGGCCCTCACCTCGACATCCGCTGAAGTGTTCTTCCAGCGATCGATGTTCGACGAAATTCGGATCGAAACTCTGCCTATCGGTGGATTCGTTGTCAATTGCGTTAAAGTGGTCTGATATTGCTGGAGCGTTAGCTCCCTGGCTTTCTGCTGTTCTGGAGTCGCCCCCGGTGTTAGTTCGAGATCACTCTGCGCTTCTTTCACACGCAGAATCATTTCGTCCTGCTGCTTGTATTCGAGTTCTCGAACCTGCGTTCGTTCAAGAACGGCACCATACGGGTAGCCTTCGGGTGTAAAGGCACCCGCGCGGAATAGTACCGAACTCAACTTCTCTCCCGGCCGGATACCGTATGTCCCCGGATGCTTTACTTCGCCCTTTACGATGATTGAAGCTCCCAGATCATTCCATCCGGGAAGTTGACGAATGGTTACCACATCACCGTTGTGAAGCGGCAAATTGGCTTTGGGGTCGCCTGACAAAGCCGCCCGCAACTCGACTGCTTGGTTCTTCCCATCCAATCGGTTTTGATTCAGCCACTCGTAATGCGTAACGTCGCCGATTTGCGTATCGGCACTGGGTTTGAGCCCCCCTCCAACACGAATCAAATCCGCAACCGTCATGTTTGTCGTGAGTGGGTAGCGACCCGGTTTTGCCACCTCTCCTTGAATGTTCACAGCAGACGCCTGCACAGCGTCCGGATTCCTGTGGATCAGCAATCGGTCTCTCGGCTGGAGAATGATGTTTTCGGTGGGATCACCCGCCAGTGCCTGCCCCAAGCTCACGCTGAAGATCTTGAATTTGCCATCCGGCAGATAGCGGAATACCTGGACATCTTCGGTCTGGGCATCCGGAGACAACCCGCCCGCCAGGTGAACGGCATCCGCGATATGGATTTGTCCCGAGGTCTGATAGGTTCCCGGAACACGAACGTCGCCCAGCACGGAAACCGAGGGCGGATTCTCAAAGTCGAACCGGCTGAAGATTCGAACCGTATCCATCGGATGTAGGGCCGGCGCCTGCGCCGGATTCGCCAAGGCATCGGCCAAGTCAAAGCTTTGCACACTCGGATGGAAGTCCGGCTGGTTCAGCCGGATAATCTCCGCATACTGCCCAGACGGCTCAGGCAGCAGATCCTTGTAAGATCCGATTACATCGGTGACGCGCATGTCCGCGCGGTAGGAATAGCGCCCGGGCCTCACCACGTGCCCTTCCAGATAAACCGCGTCCTCGTTGCCCGAGGCAATTGGAAAAATCCGCACGCGGTCTCCATCTTGAATCTGGAAAGACTGCAAATTCTTCGTCACTTCAGTCGCATCGCCAGCATCCGGAATATCGAGGCTGAGCATCGTCTGCTTTTCATGGGCCACAAGCCTTTGCACTTCAATATGGCGTACTGCGGCAGTCGGCAGCAGCCCGCCCGCCAATTCGAGAGCACTCGCCAGATCCTTTTCGTCCTTCAGTTCGTAGATGGCAGGCCGACGCACCATTCCTTCAATTGTCACTTGCGGACCCAGCGGCGGGACCAGAATAGTGTCCCCATTGTCGAGCCGCTCCATTCCGGTTCTTACTCCATGGAGCAGCAGATCGTACATGTCAACCGTCTCAACCAGTTGATTATTCCGGTAGTGTCTTACAATCCTGAGCGAGCCTTGCGGAGAGGGTCCCCCAGCCACAAAGAGAGCGTTCAGAGGCGTCGAGAGCGAACTGATGTCGTAGGCGCCCGGATTCGCCACATCTCCCACCTCGTAGACCCGAATCGTCCGGAGCCGCGCGAGCGAAACATCGGCCGACTCATCGCGAAATTGCGTGCGAACCTGTTGCTGCAAACTCTGCTGTACCTCCGCCAAGCTTTTCCCGCTCACGAGCAATGGTCCTACTTCGGGGATGCTCACCCGTCCTTCCCGGTCGACTGTGCGATAAATCTTGCGCGAAACTCCGCCCCACAGGTCGATCGCCAAGCCGTCTCCCGGACCGACTACATAATCGGGCCCAGCCGGCAGATCCATCGGGATCATGCTTGGATCCTGCATGGCATTCTCGAAAACTTCCATTCCAAACCGCTTCGGAGTGGTCGGCCGGGGAGAAGCTTGCAGATACATGTCATAGAGCGACGGAATATCCCGATAGGGATTTGCCGCGCGCACCAGCTGCGGCGCTTGCCGAGTGAGATCGAGCTGATCTCGTCGATTAAGGAGCGCCTGCATCCTCGCCGCTGCTGAATTTGGCGAGTAAGAACTATTCAACCGGTTCGTTTCAAATGGGTTGATGTCATTCTGATCGAGGTTGCTGGCAAGATCAGTGCCCCCCAGCAACAAACTCGACGCCGCGCCCCGCATGTTCATATTCATGTTCATGCCACCGGTCGAGGCCGCGGAATTTGAATCGCCATCCTCCTGTCCGCTCCGCAAGCCCTGCAGCAGATTCGGCGTTATCAGGCTGCTGCTCGCGCCTCCTCCCAGCGCCTGCAAAGTATCGAGTGAGTTCGCCACTCCAAACTGCGAAAAGTCCCCTGTGTCGCTGCCTGTTTGCATCAACTGCGCTCGCTCCAGCGGATTTGTACTCTGTCCCGGAAAAGGAACGCTGGGGCTAGTCGGGGAGTTCGGATTCGATTCGGGAGGAATCTGAGGCTGCCCTTGCTGAATCTGCTGTTGCCTTTGTACTCCTTGGCCAACCGGCAGGCGCCCCTGAGGCTGATTGCAATCAGTCTGAATCCCGGCCGCGCAAGAACGAGCGTTTTGCAGTATCTCGCGTCTCTTGGGCATGCTCCTGCTGCCGCGCCTCTTCTTCCTCCTGCGTCAGCCACTTTACGCGCTCCTGAACCAGCATCTGCTGCTCTTTGGCGAGTTCGGAACTTGGGTTCACTTGCGGAACTAGATAGCCATATTTCTGTAGCAACAACGTCGCGATGGCCCGAAACTGCACGTCATTTTCCAGCCGATCGAAGATGGCATCGTTGGTCAGATCGGCATCGGTGACAATCTGTCCGTGATCGGTCGCATCCTTCGCCACCCAGCGCTTCAACTCAACCATCAGGCCGCTGTCCTTGAGAAGGATCGGCTTGATGTCGCCGGCGGAAGCAGCCACTCGGCTCAAATTTTCACGCGCCAACTCAGATGAGGACTGCACCGGCCGGACATTCTGGGTCTGCGCGAATGCGGACGTCTGGCCCGCGATCTCCGCGCCCAGCCCCATCGCGACGCACACAACAATCGTCAGCGCCCTCTTGGCTTCCGCTACAAGCTCCCGTTTGACTCCCATTGGCATCATCCTTCGGCTAATTGCACCTTTCCGCGCAGGGCGCTAAGCACGCTTTCTTCAGAAGACTCAATACGATTCGATTCAATGCTCAACGATGCCCAATAGCACATCGTGCTTTCCCGGTTGGGCGCAATGGCAATAACTCTGAGATGCGGGTTCCGCTGCAGAAGGATGCGACACGAATGCGGAAGCCGGTCGGAATCCTCAAGCGACACGATCAAAAAGTCCGGGTGTGTCTCGGCCACCGCTTGCTCGATCTCGGCCTCCTCCTGAATCTGCCCGACGATTTCAATGTCGGGCTGATCGGATATGGTTGCCAGGACCAACTCTCGCATCAGGCGCGGTTTGTTCGCCACTAGCACGCGAATTGCATTCATCATTGCGCCCTCCTGTGCACGGCAGTGTGTAGTCAAGCGGTTATCCAACGGAAGGTCCAATTCGGGTCTGCGTGCGTGAGCGTCAATAGGTACTCAGCCGGCCTCAAGGAAACAGAGGGGTACCAGTACAAACTAATCTCAAGCGGGAAGCCCTAGACAGGAAGATTCTGCTCTCGCACCATTTCGGCTACTGCCAGCCGGTCGCTTGCTCCAATCCTTTGCAAAATTCGATGAATGTGGTTTTTCACGGTCTGTTCGGAAAGATGTAATTGAGATGCAATTTCCTTATTAGTATAGCCTTGCGCGATGAGCGGCACCAGTTGTTGCTCGCGCCGAGTCAAGCCCGTTTGGACCTTCGTCCGCAGATTGGGGAAGGGGTGACGGCTCCTCGCAACCTGGCGAAACAGCGAAAGACAAAGTTTGGGGGGGCACACGGCCTCGCCCTGATGAACCGCTCGCACTGCGGCCACGATGTCAAGGGCCGACGCATTCTGAAGGATGTATCCGACCGCGCCCGCCCGAACCGCTCGCAGAAAAGTGGATTCATCATCAATCATGTCGATCAAAACCAGCTTGAGCCTCGGGACCGCTCGCGCGACTTCTTGCACGAATGGCAGATCGGACCGGTCGCCGTTCATCGGATCGACTAGCAGCACGTCGCAATCCGACGCTTCAATCCGCTCGACTGCCTCCGAAGTACAAGGAGCCGAACCGGCCATGCAAATATCGCTTTTCGACCTCAAAATTCGGGCCAGAGATTCCCGGAATAGACGATTCCCTGCAAGCAAAAAAACGTTGATCTTCGATTGCAAGCTGGCCACCGATTGCTTCGAAATTGCCGTGCTCTGCAGCACCCGATACCGGGAGCCGGGAATAAGCGCATTCGGAAGACATCACGAATGCAGGATAAGGATAAGCAAGGAGTACTACGAGGTCAACCATAGTCAACGAATATCGCCGCCATCGTCCGCGTCTCCAGCTTTTACTCGAGTGATATGAGGATTCTCCTCGATTCTCTCTAGAGTTTTTCATTTCTCTATTCTCTGATACGCGCCTTGGGAAACGCTGGCCATCTCCGAATCGGGATTTCGGGCTGGCGGTACAGCCCCTGGCGCGGCGTCTTCTATCCGTCGGCCCCTGCCGCAAGGAAAGGAATTGGCCTTTGCCGCGGGAATATTCAATTCCATCGAAATCAATGGGACGTTTTACTCGCTACAACGGCCGGAAAGCTTCGCGCGTTGGGCTGCCGAGACTCCGGACGGTTTCGTATTTGCGGTCAAAGGGCCGCGGTTCATCACTCACATGCTCCGGTTGAAGGACATAAAGGTTCCGCTCGCCAATTTCTTTGCGTCTGGAGTCCTCCGGCTCACACGCAAGCTCGGTCCGATTCTTTGGCAATTTCCGCCCAACTTTGCCTTCGACGGGATCAGGTTCGCTGACTTCTTCAAGATTTTGCCGCGCGATACCAGCTCTGCCTCTTCGCTAGCACGCGGTTCCAACAAACGCATCGTTTCCAAGCTCGGCCAGGACCACCCTGGACATTCCGCTTCGCCATGCCGTGGAGGTACGTCATTCGAGCTTCGTAGTCCCCGAATTCATTGAGCTGCTTCGCGAAAACCACATCGCCCTAGTATGCGCCGATACGGTGGATTGGCCGCGATTGATGGACTTGACCGCGGACTTTGTATATTGCCGCCTGCATGGATCAGACGAACTCTACGTAAGCGGCTATGATGACCAGACTCTTGATGCCTGGGCAGCACGCGTCGTCGCGTGGCTGCGGGGTCGTGAGCCTGCTGACGCCCGGCGGGTGATCAATTCTGATGTCCCAAACAAACGGCCTAGAGACGTGTATGTCTACTTCGATAACGACGCCAAGGTTCAAGCACCATTCAACGCTCAGGGCCTCCAGACCAGAGCCGCCAAACTACTAAATACGTAGGATGTCGCACCATCATGACTTCAGACTCGCCACAAACCGTATCGCGTTTTTTACCGCGTCAGCGCATTCTGCTCATCGCCGTCTGCGTAATCGTCTTTCTGGCTGGGACTGGAATTACGCTTTTGCACCACTATTGGCGGTTTGATCAAAAAGACATCATCGAGATACTTCAAGAAACCGTTCCCGGCACCAAGGTAACCATTGCCAGGTTTCACAGTACCTACTTCATCCATCCGGGCTGCCAAGCCGAGGGATTAACCTTCCTGCGCCAGGCAATTCATCCGGGCCTGCCTCCGCTCGTGACAGTTCAGAAACTCACTATTCAAGCCAACTATGCGGATCTCTTTTTTAGGCCCGGGCACATCTCGCGCATCCTAATCGACGGACTGCATATCGAGGTTCCGCCCCGGGGCTCGAGCGCCGCATTTGAAACTTCATCTATGACGGATAGCTCCAATTCGAAGCAGACGTTGGTCGAAGAGATCACCGCCAAAGGAGCGGTGCTCGAAATTGGACGTCGCGAAAATCCCCCGCTCAAATTCGAAATTCATGAGATAGGGCTGCGTTCGGTAGGTCTTGGCCAGACGATGTCATACCGCATCGACCTGCAGAATGCTTTGCCGCCCGGTGAAATCCAGGCAACCGGCAAATTCGGCCCCTGGAACTCGCACCATGTTGGCGAGATCGCAGTCTCGGGCACTTACAAATTGGATCGGGCAGACCTCGGAGTCTTTTCAGGAATCCAGGGAATACTGGCTTCCACAGGCCGCTTCGGCGGAAAATTGAACCAGATCGCGATCCTAGGCGAGACCGATATGCGCGATTTTTCGATAAAGGCCAGAGGCCACTCTCTCCCTGTGAAATCGCATTTCGAGGCCACCGTCAACGGGACCAATGGAGACGTCAGACTCACCAAGGTAGATGTCTTATTCCAGAACACGCCCATCCAAGTCCAAGGAAGCATCCTTGGAAAACCCCCGGCGGCCGGCAAGACCGCCCAACTGGAACTTGTTGCGCCACGCGGACGTGTACAGGATATTCTGCGGCCCTTCGTAAAAGCTCCCGCCCCGCCGATGTCGGGTCCCATAAATTTTCGAGCTCACGTTAGGTTTTCCTCTGCACAGCACCCTTTTCTTAAAGCGGTGAACTTGAGGGGGGATTTCTCGATAGCAAACGGACGATTCACCGCGCCCGATACACAGCAAAGCGTCGATCGCTTGAGCGCGCGTGCGCGCGGAATAAAAACCACCTCTGGCGATCCGGAAACGGTCGATCCAACACTCGCAGGCAGCGTGTCTCTGTCTGGTGGTGTCGCGAAGTTCTCTGAGGTCTCGCTTGAAATTCCCGGCGCTCGGGCACAAATGACCGGCAGTTTCAATGTTTTAAACGAAAAGCTCGATTTTCACGGCACCTTGAAAACCGAGGTTGAGTTTTCAGATACAACCCATGGGATCAAATCCCTTCTTCTGAAACCCTTGAATCCCCTGTTCAAACGGAAACACGGCGGCGCGGCGATTCCCGTGGAAATGACCGGCACATACGCGCAGCCTCATTTCGGAATGGAAATCGTTCCCAAGCACTCATCCTCGGGCTCGCAACCGGCCAAGTCGCCTTAAACCAGCTTTGAAATCTTTTTCAGATCATCAATAAAGCGCTTCATCTCGGTGTGACGGGTCTGCTCATCCGGAGCGCGCAATATCGACGAAGGATGCACTGTCGCCATGATCACAGGAGCGAGCGGTGATTTCAAAAACTCTCCACGATGCTGCGTCAGCCGAAAATCGCGCCCCAGCAGAGCCTGCGCTGCGGTAGCGCCCAGGCAGATGATGACTTCCGGATGCACCGCGGCCATCTCCGCATCCAGCCACGGCCTGCAGGCCGCAATTTCCGCCATATTCGGCTTTTTGTGAATGCGTCGTTTTCCTCGCGGCTCCCACTTGAAATGTTTCACCGTATTCGTAACGTACACTTTCATGCGGTCGATGCCCGCCTCTTCGAGCGCCGCGTCCAGTAGCTTGCCGGCGGGCCCCACAAACGGTTTCCCTTCAAGGTCTTCCTGATTCCCCGGCTGTTCGCCGACAAGCATCACCTTGGCGGTCGGCCTCCCTTCTCCGAACACGGTTTGCGTGCCGAGCTTCCAGAGATCGCAAGCCTTGCAGTCTTTCGCAGCTTTCGCGGTCTCCGGCAAGGTCGCGGGCACCGGGAATAAGGTCTTTGCAGCCTCAGGAGCACGTTTTTTTGGCATATGAGGTGAGAAGTTCCGCCTCTCGCTCTTTAACGACTCCCAGCCAATGTCCTCAATCTCTGTAATCTTGACAATCCCCTGTTCTTCGTACAGAATCTTCACCTGATGGCGAACAAAAAGCGAAAGTAATATGTCCGCTTTCCTCGCCCCTCAGGCTGACCATGGCTGCCAACCTCGCGATTTTACGGTCCCGTGTGGAATCGGCTCTCGCCGGACGCGTCTCGGCCCCTTTTTCCTACCGCGACCGCAAGATCATGGAAACCGTTTCCGCCGGCATCCCAGAAATTGATTCGCTCGCGGGCGGCTTGCCTCGCGGCGGCCTCACCGAAATTTGCGGCCCACCCTGCTCGGGCCGCACCAGCCTTCTGGTTTCAGCCCTGGCCGAAAGAACCGCGCACGACGAAGTCTGCGCTCTGGTCGATGGGCGCGACGCCTTCGACCCGCACTCCGCACAAGCCGCCGGTGTCGAATTAAAGCAGCTGCTGTGGGTCCGCTGCCAAAATATCGACCAGGCCCTCCGGGCCACCGATCTGCTCATCCAGGGGGGCGGCTTCGGCCTGATCGCTCTCGATTTGAGCGATATTCCGCCCGAAACCGTGCGCTACGTTCCCCTTAACGCCTGGTTCCGCCTCCGCCGCGCCGTGGAAGATACGCCCACCATTTTGGTTGTCCTCGAACAGGAACCCCATGCCAAAACCTGCGCCTCGCTGGTCCTGCAACTCGGAACCGAACCTGCCATCTGGTCGAACACGGCGGAAATTCACGCGACAGAAACCTTGGCGCATCCATCGGCATGCCTATTGGATAGTTTCAAAGTCCACACTGCACTGCTCCGCTCCCGCGTGCAGGCGATGGAATCTCATTTCCATTTAGAAAAAGTCGGGACCTCAAATGAATGTTTCTTCTCTGCCGCTGGCACATCGGTTCCGGTGATCGGTGCGAGCACGCAGGCAAGTGTGAATAGAAGCGCCGGTAGTCTCAGCGTCAAAGCTCCCGGGCAAACTTTTAAAACCAAATCATCGTGGAGTTATGTAAGCGGCGTCTCAGCCGCATTGAAAAAGAGATGATCAAAGACACCGGCTTTTCACCAAGTCTGATGTCGATTCTGAATTCTTATGGCCTTTGCTTCCATTCATATTCCCGGCTTCCGGATCCAATCGCTGGTTCGCTCCGAACCAGCGCTCCGCAATCACCCGATCGCGCTGCTAGACGGCACTCCCCCGATCTGGACCGTGGTGGCAGCAAACCAGGCAGCTTTGCAGGCCGGGATTCAGATGGGCATGTCGAAATCGCAAGCAGCGCAATTCTGCGCCATCGAAATTCGCCACCGCTCCCAGCCACAGGAAAAAGCCGCGCAAGCCGCTTTGCTGGACCTGGGGTGGTCGATGTCCCCGCGCATCGAGAGCACCGCGCCGGATACGATCGTCGCCGACATTTCCGGCCTCGCTTCCTTATTTGGCTCGGTCAAAAATATCGCCGATGAATTTGCCGCCCGCGCTTCTCTGTTAGGCCTGGCCGCAAACGTGGCCATCGCCTCCAACATCGAAGCCGCGCTTCTTGCCTCGCATGGCTTCCCCGGAATCACCCTGATTCCTCCCGGCGAAGAATCGCAGCGCTTAGGCGCAATTCCGGTCGGAGTACTTCCTACTCTCCGGGAAACTCTCGAAATTTTGGACCGTTGGGGGGTGCGCACCTGCGCAGCGCTGGCCGCCTTACCTGTTCTTGATTTATCCGAGCGCCTGGGACAAGAAGGCGTCCGTCTGCACGAACTCGCTCGCGGCGCAAACCTACGCTCGCTCGTGCTCGCGCAGACCAGCCTTTCTTTTGAAGAGGAAATGGAGCTCGAAGATTCCGTCGAGGAACTTGAGCCATTGTCTTTCATCCTGGGCCGCTTGCTCGATCAACTCTGTGCCCGCCTGAACGCCCGCTCGCTTGCCGCAAATTCCATCCGCGTGCGCTTCGCACTCGATCCCGCCTTCGCAGCTGGCATCCAGCTCAAGGAGGATGAGCACCGCGCCGCGCACCAAAAGCCTCCTGTAAAAACATATGAAAAATCCATGACCCTGCCTGTCCCCATGCGCGATTCCAAAACCCTGCTCAAATTGCTCCGCCTGCAATTGCAGTCAGACCCTCCTTCTGCTCCTATCCTCAAAGTCACAATGAGCGCCGACCCAGCGCGCCCCCGTGCAGCCCAGGGCGGCCTGTTCCTCCCCACCTTTCCCGACCCGGAAAAATTGGAGTTGACCGTCGCCCGCCTGGCCAATTTAGTCGGCGATTCCAACATCGGCTCGCCCGAACTGGTTGACACGCATCGGCCCGGCGAATTCCGAATCAACCGCTTTCACCCGCCCAATCCCGCCTCCGAATCTCGGAAGCACTCTAAAAGACCAGCCGCCTTAGCCACGGAACTGGGCCCTGGCACATCCGCCAATCAAGAAACAAACCGCCGCCCCCAAACCACCTTCCGCATTTTTCGTCCTCCCCTGCCCGCCAAAGTCGATCTGTGCGCGTCGCGCCCCAAGCGCGTTTCGTTCCGCGCACTTTGCGCCAGCGTAATCACTGCCTCCGGCCCCTGGCGCACCTCCGGGGACTGGTGGCGCGAAGATACCTGGCAGCAGGATGAATGGGACCTCGAACTCCGCTTCGACTCCGCTCCCCATCCACGCCGTCGCGGCCTGATCGCAACCGCGAACCAAACCAGTAGCACAGCCGGCCGAACCAACGCGCCACAGCACGGTGTCTACTGTTTCTATTTCGACTTCCTCCGGCAAACCTGGTTTGTCCGCGGAATTTACGACTGAGCGATGTATACCGAACTCCACGCCCGCTCCGCTTTCAGTTTTCTCGAAGGCTCTTCCCCGCCTGAAGAATTGGCAGCCATCTGCGCCCAGCTCGGCATGGCCACCATGGCTTTGCTTGACCGCGACGGCGTCTACGGCTCCCCGCGTTTCCATCTCGCCGCGCAAAAGCTTCCCATTCAGGCACACATCGGCGCCGAAGTCAGTTCTCCCGACGGCTGGCGTTACCCGCTGCTCGTCGAATCGCAAGCGGGCTACCAGCACCTCTGCCGCCTGATCACCGGTATGAAATTGCGCGCCAAAAAAGGCGCAGGAAATGTCTCGCCCGAAGAAGTCGCCCGACACTCCCCCGGCCTGATCTGCCTCACCGGAGGCGACGAAGGCCCTCTTGCGCACGCCCTCGCGCAAGGCGGAATCGAAGTCGCCGTCAAATCCGTAGAACAGCTCTGCGAATTATTCGGCCACGATAACGTCTACATCGAAGTCCAGCGCCACTTCTGTCGTGAAGAAGAAGCCCGCAACCAGGCTGCCCTAGAAATAGCGCGAAAACTCAATTTACCTCTGCTGGCAACCAACGGGGTGTGCTACGCGCAGCCCCCCGAGCGCGAAATTCTTGACGTGTTCACCTGCATCCGCCATCACCGCACTCTGGCCACAGCGGGAAAGCTGCTCGCTCGCAATTCCGAGCGCCACCTCAAATCCCCTGCTGAAATGGCCCGCCTTTTCTCCGATCTCCCCGACGCCATCGCCAACACGCAACTGGTTTCATCGCGCCTGAAATTTACTTTGAAGGATCTCGGCTACCAGTTCCCAAAATATCCCACCCCGAACGGCGAATCAGAAATGCACTTCCTCCGCAAGCGCACCTACGACGGCATGCTCTGGCGCTACGGTCCTGAAAACGACCGCGCCCGCCAGCAGATCAAACGTGAACTCGCCATGATCGAGCGCCTCGACCTGGCCGGCTATTTCCTCATCGTCTGGGATATCGTCCGCTTCTGTCGCGAGCACAACATCCTCGTCCAAGGACGCGGCTCCGCCGCCAACAGCGCCGTCTGTTACGCGCTCGCCATCACCGCTGTCGATCCGGTCGGCATGGATCTCCTCTTTGAGCGCTTCCTATCGGAAGAACGCGGCGAATGGCCCGACATCGATCTCGACCTTCCCAGCGGCGAGCAGCGCGAGCGCGCCATTCAATACGTCTACCAGCGCTACGGCCAGCTGGGAGCCGCCATGACCGCCAACGTCATCACCTATCGCGGCCGCTCCGCCGCCCGCGAAATCGGCAAAGCCCTCTCGTTTGATCCCGAAACCCTGAATCGCCTCACCAGTCTTGTCGGCGCCTGGGAATACAAAGATGCCAACGACACACTCGCTCGCCAGTTCCGCGACGCAGGCCTAGACTTCCAGCATCTGCAAATCCGCAAATTCTTCGAGCTCTGCCTGATGGCTCAGGATTTGCCGCGCCACCTGGGACAACACTCCGGCGGCATGGTAGTTTGCCAGGGCCAGCTCGATTCGGTGGTTCCTCTTGAACCGGCGACCATGCCGGGCCGCGTAGTCGTTCAGTGGGATAAAGAAGACTGTGCCGATATGGGCATCGTAAAAGTCGACCTGCTAGGCCTGGGCATGATGGCCGTGCTCGAAGATTCCCTGAAAATGATTCGCGATGACTACGGCGAAGAAATCGACCTCGGACGCCTTCCCGCCGCTGACCCGGTTGTCTATAAAACGCTGCAAAAAGCCGACACCGTCGGCATGTTCCAAATCGAGAGCCGCGCCCAAATGGCCTTCCTCCCCCGCATGCACCCTACCTGTTTCTACGACATCGTCGTGCAAGTAGGCATCATCCGCCCGGTCCCATCGTCGGCAAAATGGTCCATCCTTACTTAAAACGCCGCCAAGGTCGTGAAGCCCCCGACAGCCTCCACCCATTGCTACAACCCGTGCTAGCGCGAACTTTAGGCGTCCCTCTTTTCCAAGAGCAACTCCTGCGCATGGCCATGATCGCCGCCGGATTCACCGGCGGCGAAGCCGAACAGTTGCGTCGCGCTTTCGGTTTCAAGCGTTCCGAAGCAGCGCATGAAAGACATCGAAAAAAAACTCCGCGCCGGGATGACCAGGCAAAGCATTACGCCTGAAATTCAGGAAAAAATCGTCCAGTCCATTGTTTCCTTCGCCCTCTACGGATTTCCTGAATCCCACGCCGCCAGCTTCGCCCTGATCGCTTACGCCAGCGCCTACCTGAAGTGTCACTACCTCGCCGCCTTCACCGCCGCCATCCTCAACAACCAGCCTATGGGCTTCTATGGCCCCGCCACCCTGGTCAAAGACGCTCAGCGCCACAGCCTGAAAATCAAGCCCATCGACATCTCCCTCTCCGCTTGCCAATGCAGCATCGAACGCTTTGCCTCAGCCGCTAGCCAGTCGCCACTAGTCACTTCCTTCTGTCTCCGTCTCGGCCTGAACTTCGTCAAAGGCCTCCGCGCCGAAATCGCCTCCGAAATCGTCCGCCAGCGCGCCCTCCGCCCATTCACTTCGGTCGACGATCTAAAGCACCGCATCCCCGCCATGCAAAAATCCGAGCTGACCGCTCTAGCCGAAATCGGCGCCCTCAATTCCATCGCCGGCACCCGCGGCCACCGCCGCACCGCCCTCTGGCAAATCGAACGCACCGCTCGTCCCGCCGGCCCGCTGCTGGAATCAACCCTCGAATCGCACACATCAGAAAATGATGGCCCGCTCGCTTCCAACCTCAAGCTTCCTGCCTCCAGCCTGGACTCCCCGCTTTCTCCTATGACTCCCGAAGAGCGCCTGGTCGCCGACTTCCGCGGCACGGGCCTAACCGTCGGCCTTCATCCCATGGCCCACCATCGCGCCACGCTGAAGCGCCAAGGAGTCCGCACCGCCAGCGAACTCCGCCATCTCCCCGACGGCACTGCCCTCCGCATCGCCGGCACCGTGATCGTCCGACAGCGCCCCGGCACCGCCAAAGGTTTCGTCTTTCTCAGCATTGAAGATGAAACCGGCATCGCCAACGCCATCATCACTCCTCAACTTTTCACGCAAAACCGCGTGGTCGTCGTGCACCAGCAATTCCTGCTAATCGACGGCATCCTCCAAAATCAAGACAACGTGATCTCCGTCAAGGCCCAGCGCATCCAGCCCCTCGCTCTCACGCGCGCCGCCGCACCTTCTCACGATTTTCATTGAGCGCCAGACCAACCGAGAAACCGCTGGTGTATACTCCGCCTGCATCACCGTGGAGGAAGCGATGCTCGGTCAAAAATTCCTGCAAACCAAAGCTCCCGCCGCCACCTGGATCATCCGCTGGCTCGTCGGCATGGTCTTCTTCCTGGAGGGCCTAAAAAAATTTCTTTTCGTCGCGCAGTGGGGCGCCGGCCGCTTCACCCGCATCGGCATCCCGCATCCGCAATTCTTTGGTCCCTTCGTAGGCGGCCTAGAAATCATCTGCGGTTTCTTATTGCTAATCGGTTTACTCACCCGCTTCGCGGCCATCGCCCTGATCATCGACATCACCGTCGCCATACTCTCAACGAAAGTCCCCCTCCTCATGAAGCAGGGGTGGTGGCCGGCCGAAGCCGAAGCGCGCACCGATTACTCCATGCTGATGGGCCTGATCTTTCTGCTGATCGTGGGCGCCGGCGCGTGGTCTTTGGACGCGCGAGTGGCGGCAACGCGCAAACCTCCCGGTGCCTGACAGCCCTGCAGTTGAATCCCTATCGCCCAAGCCCGCGCGCGCCGGCTCGCTTGGCGAACTGGCCGTGTTTTTCCTGCGCCTTGGCACCACCGCCTTCGGCGGACCCGCCGCCCACATCGCCATCATGGAAGACGAGCTAGTCCGCCGCCGCGCCTGGCTCTCCCGCGAAAAATTTCTCGACCTGCTAGGCGCAAGCAATTTAATCCCGGGCCCCAGTTCAAGCGAGCTGGCCATCCACATCGGCTACCAACGCGCCGGCTTTGCAGGACTACTCGTCGCCGGCACCTGCTTCATCCTGCCTGCCTTCGCGATGGTCTCAGCCTTCGCCTGGGCCTATGTTCGCTTCGGCCATCTCCCGGCAATCTCAGCCCTCCTCTACGGAGTGAAGCCAGTCGTCATCGCCGTAATTCTCCAGGCCCTTGTGGGCCTCGGACGCACCGCCATAAAAACGAAGTTCCTCGCCGTCGTCGGCACAATCTCTACGGTTCTCGTTTTCGTCGGACTGCATCCACTTCTCCTACTAGTGCTAGCTGGCGTCGCAGTAGCACTCACGAAAGTTGATTTCCATCGCGCCGGGATCACGGCCATTGTTCCACCCGCATCCTGAATCGGCTCATCAAAGCCCCATGCGCATTGCTAGCCGCCGCAGCCTCCTCGATCGCAACCCCGGTCACACTCAGCTCCCTGTTCCTGGTGTTCCTGAAGATCGGCGCGGTCGTCTTTGGCAGCGGCTACGTGCTTCTCTCCTTCCTCCGCGCCGATTTGGTAGCCACCCGCCACTGGCTCACCGACGCCCAACTGCTCGACGCTGTCGCCGTAGGCCAGCTCACCCCCGGGCCCGTCTTCACCACCGCCACCTTCATCGGCTACCTTCTTGCCGGAATGCGTGGCGCAACCCTAGCTACCATCGGCATTTTTCTGCCCGCATTCCTCCTGGTCGCCGCGAGCGGCCCCCTGGTCTTCGGCATCCGCCGATCCAAAATCGCTGGCGCCTTCCTTGACGGCGTCAACGTCGCCTCGCTAGCACTCATGGCTGCCGTCTCCTGGCAACTGGCCCGCGCCTCGATCGTCGATATCCAAACGGCGGCCCTGGCCATCGTTTCCCTGGTTCTGCTTCTCCGGTTGCGTGTCAACTCCGCCTGGCTCGTCTGCGGCGGCGCCATTCTGGGCATCCTCACCCACGGTCTCACACACTGAGTTGCGCCGGCACAGCGCGCTGGGGCGTTTTCTGCGCTCTGCTGATGACCTTTGCCTCAGACGCTAATTTATTAGCTCGAGTTCTTGTGTCGACTAGCCAGGACTGCCCTGGGTAGGCGAGCACGAAGCCACGAGCGGCCTAGCGACAACTCCATCAGCGGTAAAAGTTGTCGCGGTTGCAGTCTTCTGTGCTCCAGAATTATGACCATGGTGGTACTGGAGGTTCGGGGTGAAGAAGATGGCAGCAGGTTCCTTCAAGACAAATTGTCTCGCGGTCATGGACGAGGTTCAGGCCAAGCACGAGACTGTGGTTAATCACGAAGCATGGCAAGCCGGTGGCAAAGCTCGTCCCGCTGAACACCGAGACCGACGAGAGCTAACGATTTCCTGGCAGGTAAGGGCACCGTCGCCGGAGAGGTCGTTTCACCCGCGGTTTCTCCTGAAGAATGGGCGAACTCAAGTGATTCTGGTTGATACGCATGTCGTAGCACCGACTCGCGTTCGACCAAGATGAATCTCCAGGAAAGCAAGGACCGCCATTCACGGCGCTCCCAAGGATGCGGCATGCTTGTCGATCTCTGAACGCGTCGGCCTTACGTGCTTCCGCGTTCCTGTTCGCGAATGATTGCAACAAGTAGTGCACTCAGAGAGAGATTCAAACTGCCAACCTCTGCTTCAAAGTGCGCCGTACAAACTCTAAGTCCCTCTTCTGGTGCCGCTTACAAGGGAGCGCGTAATTTATCTTGCTCTTGAATCGGACTGGCAGTTGTGCCCACGCCGCAAGCGGGCCGTGTGAGCAAGGGACATTCCTGGAAAAATACAGGCCACCAAGGATTTCGTTCAGTGCACAAACCGTCTAACTCTATTCATCCCGGCGCGACCGAGCTCCGCCGCCTGAGGAGAACTCCTCCACCCGCGATGCGCTACTTTGTCCTGGCCACCGACTACGATGGCACCCTGGCATTTGAAGGCACGGTGACTCCCAGCACTCTCGCGGCTCTTCAGCGCCTCAAGGATTCCGGCCGCAAGCCCATCCTGGTTACTGGCCGCCAACTCGACGACCTCCTCCAGGTTTTCCCCGAATCCTCCATCTTCGACCGCATCGTCGCCGACAACGGAGCGGTCCTGCACACACCTGCGAACCGCGAGACCAAGATTCTCGCCGAGGCCCCCTCATCTGAATTCATCGATGCCCTTCGCCTGCGAGGCGTCCCGCTCACCGTCGGCCATGTCATCGTCGCGACCATCGAACCCTATGACAAAGTAGTTCTGGAGGTCATCAAAGAACGCGGCTTCGAGCTCCAAGTCGTCTACAACAAAGGGTCGGTCATGATCCTGCCCTCCGGCGTAAACAAAAGCACCGGACTCGCCGCCGCGCTCGCCGAACTAGGTCTCTCCGAACACAACACGGTCGCCGTCGGTGACGCCGAGAACGACCACGCCCTCCTGAACCTGGCCGAGCTGGGCGTCGCCGTATCAAACTCCATTCCCACCCTAAAAGAACGCGCGGATCTCGTAACCACTCTCCCCGCCGGTTCTGGCGTCGAGGAACTCATCGACCAGATCCTCCTGGACGATCTCGCGACAGTCGCGCCGCGCCGCGCCGATAAACGCATCGTACTGGGCAAGCAAGTCGATTGCGAGAACGATGTTGCCATCAAGCCCTACGGTAACAGTTTTGTAATTGCCGGTCCGTCCGGCAGCGGAAAAACCACGGTCGTCCGCACATTGATCGAGCGCCTGGTGCAAAATGACTATCAGGTTTGCTTGGTTGACCCCGAAGGCGACTACGACGAACTTGAAAAATTCGTCGCCCTTGGCAGCCCGAATCGGGCCCCCGAAATGTCTGAAATCTTCCAAATCATCGCGAACCCTAAAAGCAACGTGAGCGTGAATCTGCTAGGCGTTCCCCACGCCGATCGCCCCGTGTATTTCAGCGGACTATTCCCCAAGCTCCAAGAGCAGCGCTCCCGCACCGGCCGCCCGCACTGGATCATCATCGACGAAACCCACCACCTGATCCCCAAAGCCTGGGATCCCGCAGCAGGGGCACTCCCGGAAAAATTGTCCGAGACCGTCCTGGTCACCGTGCATGTCGATTCGGTTCTTCCAGCGGCGCTCAAGTCGATGACCGGCATCATCGCTGTCGGCCCAACACCCGAAGAAACCCTCCGCCAGTTCAGCGAAGCGATCGGCTTCCCCTCTCCCGTGCAGGAACCTCTGCCGCACAAAAGAGGCCAAGTCCTTCTGTGGCGGGTCAGTGAAACCGACCGACTTATCCGCCTCCAAATCGATCCACCCAGCGAGGAAATTCGCCGCCATAAACGAAAATATTCCGTCGGGGAATTGCCGCCCGACCGCAGCTTCTATTTCAAGGGCCCCGACGACAAGTTGAACCTGCGCGCCCAAAATCTAACCACGTTCATTCAGCTCGCCGAGGGAGTCGATGACGAAACTTGGCTCCATCACCTCCGCCACAACGATTATTCCGACTGGATGCGCGAGAACATAAAAGATAAAGACCTCGTAGCCGAAGTTGCGGAAATCGAACGCGAGCCTGCCGTCACGGCTCAACAGAGCCGTGCCAAGGTAATCGAAGCAATCAACAAGCGCTACACCGCGCCGGAATAATCCCGAAAAAAATCACTCTCATGATCTGGCCCAAAGCGCCGCACAAATGAACCGTCTCTCGGTAATTCATCCCGCCCTCCCCGCATCGCCAGGCGAGCGCTCGATCACATGAACACACTCGAGCTGACCATCTTCATTTTTCTGGGGTCTATTGCGGCGGGATTGTTGGGCTCACTCACGGGACTTGGAGGCGGCGTCGTCATCGTGCCGCTCTTGACCCTGGCATTCCACATCGACATTCGCTACGCGATCGGCGCTTCTCTGGTCTCGGTGATCGCCACCTCCTCGGGCGCCGCGGCCGCCTACGTCCGCGAGGGATACTCCAACATCCGCGTGGGCATGTTCCTGGAAATCGCCACTACCATCGGCGCCATCACCGGCGCGCTCCTAGCCGTGCACATGCCGTTGCGCTACATCGCCATTATCTTCGGCCTGGTGCTTTTCTACTCAGCCTATGTCTCCTATCGCCCGCCCGCAGAACCCCCGGCCGCCGAGACCACGGGCCGCTTGGCCTCGCTGCTGCACCTGGACGGCCGCTATCCAACCCGAGAGGGCGTCAAGCAATATCATGTGCAGGGAATTCCCGCCGGCTTTGGCTTGATGTACGTCGCGGGCGTCTTGTCGGGGATGCTCGGCATCGGCTCAGGCGCCGTCAAAGTTCTCGCCATGGACCGGGTCATGCGCCTCCCCTTCAAGGTCTCCACCACCACCAGCAATTTCATGATCGGCGTCACCGCCGCCGCCAGCGCCGGCGTATATCTCAGCCGTGGCTACATCGATCCAGGCCTCTCCATGCCGGTGATGCTGGGCGTTCTGCTCGGAATCTTTCGCCGGCACATTCATCCTGGCAAAAGCGCGCGTGCCGCTGCTTCGCACTGTCTTCAGTGTGGTGATCGCCGCCCTGGCCGTTGAAATGATCGTCAATGGAATCAGCGGGAGGTTTTCGCCCTGAGCGCACCGCAAGATTTGATGCAAGATAGGCGCATCGACGAAATCATCGGGGCGCTGCTCCGCACCGGCGTGATGCTTGCTGCCGCCGTGGTGCTTGCTGGCGGGATTTTCTATCTGTCCAGTTACGGCGCAACGGCTGAGCACTACGGAGTTTTTCACGGCGAGCCCAGCGACCTTCGCGGCGTTTCCGCCATCGTCCAGGACGCTGTCGCGCTGCACTCTCGCGGAATCATTCAACTCGGCTTGCTCCTGCTGATTGCCACGCCGGTCGCGCGAGTCATCTTCACGGTATTTGCCTTTCTCTATGAAGGCGACTGGACCTACGTCGTCATCACCCTGATCGTCCTGATGCTTCTTCTCTACAGCCTTGGCGCCTTTCATTTGTAAAAAACCCACTGGATTTGTCGCCCGAGGCAACCTGTCACAAGGACTCGCCCGAGCAAGCACTGGCCACAGGGCCCTCTATTTGTTTGACGGCACAAGCCCCGAGCCCGCCTCCGGGCCACCGGTCAGTGCGTCATCCCATAAATGATGTAATTGATCCCGATCCGGTAGGCCAGCGAAGCCGCATCCTCGGGATAGTTCGGGCTATCTGCCCACTCCCAGGCATCCCCCACGTCCGAATTGTGGCAAATGGCCACGACGATCCGGCCCTTGTCATCACGAATCCCCCGCCACTTCGGCACCGCGCTATCGGGGGTGTACATCCGTCGGCCCCAGAGGTAACGCGTGCCCGGAATCTGGCGGCGATCGTCCAGGTCATACATCACGTGAAACAGCGGATCGTCATTGGCCACATCTTCAATTTTGGCCTCCGGGAAAATCATCCGGATGCCTTCGACAAATCGCCCCCATTCGTAATCGCCATGGGAATCCTCCACCATCATGAAGCCGCCGCGATTGAAATATTCGTGCAGCCGCGCCGCTTGCGCCGGTGTGAACTGCCAGGCTCCGCCATCCTCGACGTAGATCCAGGGCCAGTTGTATAGGTCGTCGCTATTGGCATCCACCACTTCTTCGACCGGCCGCGCCTGAATCCGCGTCAACCGCCGCACGCCCCGCACGAACTGCCGGTCCGCCTTGGGATAATCCGCCGCCCAGCGCTGAAAGCCGCGGAAGCCGCCCCATTGGCTGTTTAAATCATAGTGAAAGCGCGCGAAGGTCCACTCCGCCGTTTTCTGATTCATCTCGCTGGCCGACAGCCGGATCTCATCCTCATCATCGTCACGAAACGGCCCAGGGATTCCCCGGTTCTGAAAGGCAATCAGGCGGGAACTAAAAAGCAGGAGTACCAGGAAGATCAGTAAAAGAGCTCTCACTCCGGAACTCCCGATCGGCGATTTGGCAGGTTACAGATGCAAATCACCCGCACAACTTACGCCCGGCCATTCGCCGGTAGCAATATGGGCCGTTTCGCGCGCTCGATATTCGGCAAAAATGCCGCCAGCAGCCCCACCGCCGGCAAAAACGAACACACGTGGTACACATGATTGATGCTCGTCATATCGGCAAGCTCGCCCAGCAGGGCCGCGCCCAGCCCCGCCACACCGAACGCAAACCCATAGCATAGCCCCGAAATCATGCCCACGCGCCCGGGAACCAGTTCCTGCGCGTAAACTACGATCGCCGAAAATGCCGACGCCAGCACCAGTCCGATCACCACGCTCAAGATGCCCGTCCAGAACAGATCCACATACGGCAGCGTCAGCGTGAAGGGCAAAACTCCCAGGATCGAGCACCAGATCACATACTTCCTCCCGATCCGGTCCCCAATCGGCCCCCCAATCACCGTCCCGATCGCCACCGCGCCCAGAAACACAAAAAGATAGATCTGCGAGCTTCGCACCGACACATGAAACTTGCTGATTAAATAAAACGTGTAATAGCTGGTCAAACTCGCCAGATAAAAGTACTTTGAAAAAAGCAGCGCCATCAGCACGAAGATCGAAATCACCACTCGTTTTCTTGGCAGTTCAGCGTGCTCCCCTCGGTCCCTGGCTTTCGCTCGTCCAAAACGCCCGGCGTGCCTCTTCGCCCATCCCCCAATATTTGCGAGCAACACAATTCCAATTAAAGCCGCCAGCCCGAACCAGGCCACGTCCGCCTGTCCTCTTGGCAGCACAATGAATGCCACCAACAATGGCCCCAGCGCGAGCCCGGCGTTGCCACCCACCTGAAACAGCGACTGCGCGAGACCATGCTGTCCACCCGATGCCATCCGCGCTACACGCGCCGATTCGGGATGGAACACCGAGGACCCCATCCCAATCATCGCCGCGCCCGTCAGCAGCACCGGAAAAGTACGCGCCGTCGCCAGGATCAGCAATCCGACCAGCGAGAGTCCCATTCCCGCACTCAGCGAGTAAGGCATCGGCCGGCGATCGGTGTGCATTCCGACCAGCGGTTGCAGAAGCGAGGCCGTCAATTGATAGGTCAACGTAATCAGCCCGACCTGCGCAAAATCCAAGTGGAAGGACACCTTCAGCATGGGATAAATCGCTGGCAGAACCGAAGACAGCATGTCGTTTACGAGGTGGCACAGACTGATCGCCGCCAGTATCTTGAAAGCGGTTCTTTCTTCCGCCACCGCGAACGTTTCTATTTGAGTAACAGCCATGCTTTCCCGCCGGGAAACCTTACAGGATGCAATTGTACCGCGACTCTGCGAATGAATTGCGACCACCAGAAATTTTTGATTTCTCTTTATCCTGGAGTACACTCCGACCCGTAAAATCGCTTCTACCATTCGGCTCCCATCGATCGGATGGTCTGAGGCAATGACGATGAGCGCTAGACGAACCCGTTCAGTAGCAGCCGTATTCGCGCTGCTGCTATTTTTCCCCCTGGCCGCGCCGTCCACAGGGCGGCCTCAGGCCGCCGATAACGATTCGCTGGTCATCGTGCATGCCAATCTAATCGACGGAATCTCGAACCGCGCCCTGATGGACGCGACCGTCGTGGTCGTAGCAGGCCATATTCAAAGCATTGGGCAAGCCGCGCCGCCCGGGTCGCAGGGTCCGGTGATCGATCTGCAGGGACACTGGCTGCTTCCTGGATTTGTCGACGCGCATACTCACGTCGATGACTTGGCGGAAGCTCGCAGGGCGCTGCGCTCCGGCGCTACGACCATCGGCGAAGCTGGGGTCAACCATTTTGCCGATATCGGCCTGCGCGAGCTCAACCATAGAGGTGTTGTGGATGTGCCCGACGTCGTAGCAGCCGGCTACCATGTGCGCACGCACCCGGCCGATGATTACTTCCTCGACTTTCCCGATGATTCCGATCTGATGAGCGGCGTCCATGGCACCGAAAACGTCCGGCGCATGGTCCGCAGAATGGCCAGCCGGGGCGTCGATCGCATCAAAGTCATGGCCACCGAGCGCGCCGGCACTCCCGACACGGACCCGCGCGTTCGCGTCTTTGACGATGAAGAACTCGCGGCCGTGGTCGACGAAGCCCACAAGGCTGGTCTTTGGGTCGTGGCCCACGCGCATGGCGACGAAGGCGCCGCGGCCGCCGTCCGCGCTGGGGTTCACTCCATCGAACACGGCACCTATCTGAGCGATGCCACTCTCGGCTTGATGAAAGAAAAAGGCGTCTATCTCGATCCAACCCTTACCGCGACCGTCGATATGAGCGATCCCGAAGGCGAATATGACAATCCCGTCTTGCAAATGCGTGGCCGCGCCATGCTGCCGGTTGGCCGGGAAATGACGGCTCGCGCCTGGAAAATGGGCATCAAGATCGTTGCCGGCACCGACACCACTTACTTTGATCGGAACAACCGTTCGCTCGCCGACGAAATCATCGAGCTCGCAGGCGCCGGTCTTCCGCCGATGGACGCGATTAAGGCGGGCACTTCGGTTTCCGCAGAAGAGTTGGGCGTCGACAAGCGCACCGGCTCGATCCGCCAGGGCTTTGAAGCAGACTTTGTTGTCGTCGAGCGAAGCCCTTTGGAAGATATCCGCCATATTGGAGACGTCGTGATGGTCATCAATAACGGCAGGGTCGCGCTCAACCGCTTGAATGTAGCTCCTCGTCCGTAATCGCGGTATGGCTCGGGACTCCAAGCAACCCCTAAACGGCGGCCGCTTTCCAATCTGCTATATTAGAAAGCGAGCAGAGGCCTGGCTACCATGCGCGAGAACATGCGGCTACACCTTGGAGCGCTATCCGCAATGGCGGCGTTCGCGCTTCTCGCTGGGCTTTTTCTGACGCGATCGCTCCTTGCGCAGGAACAAGGTCGGTTGGCACCGGCCGCTCCCCGGGACGAAGAGAATGTCCGGTTACCAACTCGCGAACCTCCGCCTGCGCGCCAGCTGGCAGCAAATTCGCCCGCACCACCCGCGCCCGCCGCGGCTGCACCCCGGCAAGACTCCGGCAGCGGCCTGGTCAAAGACACTCCGTCCATTCCCGTCGAGCAGATCATCCAGAAGTTCGCCGCTCGGGAAGATGAGTTCCGGCAAGAGCGCGACAATTTCACCTACGTCCAGGATTTCGTCATCCAGACCATCGGCTCGGGCGGGCGCCCCGATGGCGAATACGAAATGACCAGCGACATCACCTTCACGCCCGAAGGGAAGCGCTACGAGCTGATCACCTACGCTCCACCGTCAACACTTGAGCGCATCATGCTTTCGCAGCAAGATCTGGACGATTTGCGAAACGTTCAGCCCTTCGTGCTCACCACGCAAGAATTGCCGAAGTACGACGTCACCTATGCGGGCCGGGAAAAAATCGACGAACTGGGCACCTACGTCTTCGACGTTGCGCCAAAGAGGATCGAAAAGAATCAGCGTTACTTCCAGGGCCGGATTTGGGTCGATGACAAAGACCTTGAAATCGTGAAGACCTACGGGAAGGCCGTTCCGGACATCCGCAAAGGCAACTCGGAAAACGTCTTCCCGCGCTTTGAAACCTACCGCGAAAATATCGAGGGCAATTACTGGTTCCCGACCTACACGCACGCCGACGACGTCCTGCATTTCAGCTCGGGCGACGTCCGCATTCGCATGACCGTCCACTATTCCGATTACAAACGCTTCCGCGTCTCAATCAAATTGCTCAACACCGAGCCCGCTACAACACCCTCGCAACCGTCGCCTCCGCCACCTGCACAGCCCAAGCCCTAAGCAGGCAGCGAACTTGGTTGGGCGCGCAGGGTAAAGTGCGGAAAGTGGTGCCTGCCACCGCGATGACTGTAACCGAGAGGGGTTGTGCCCCACTGGGGAGTGTTCCGGGAGCGCCCGCCGCCCTGTAAAAAATCCAGGCTAAGTAGCGCGGTCGCCCCCGGCGAGGTTCTTGCCCTAAAACAGCAGCTTCAGCCCAAATTGCACGTCGCGCGCCCCACCGGAACCAAGAATGGGGTTCGTTGCCGCCACATCGGGGGTCACGAATCCAGAGCTGCCGAACAGTCCCGGCGCCGAAGGATCGGCGGCGTTGCCAACTCCGTTTCCGTTGATGCTGGTATACGGATTGGCGAAATTGGGATGGTTCAAAACATTGAAGAATTCGGCTCGGAACTGGGCCGTGAGCCGCTCCTTGAACTTAAAGCTCTTGAAAATCGAGACGTCCCAGTTCCTAAAGCCCGTGTCCCGGAAGACATTCCGCCCCATCGTCCCGAACGTACCAACCGCCGGGGGCACCAGCACGGACTTTCCGTTCACGTAGCACCCAAAGTTAGACAGCGAAGTCGCAGGCGAACCCACTAAACCGGCGTCAGGTCCGTGTGCTACATTGGCGTCTGCCGCCTGGCAAGCGGCCCACATGGTACTGGACTGGGAACTCGAGAAGTTGTTGACCGTACCGTTAGCGAAAGTTTGACTGCAGGCCGCTCCGACCGTGCCTGAAACCGGACCGGTGCAATAGGGAAGCGCTGCGACGCCACTTGATTTGAAATCGCTCGGATTGCCGAAGAAATCCCAGCGGTCCATCAACTCCCCTGTCGCGCTGATGTCCTGCGTAACATCGAACGCCCACCAGGGCTGGCTGCCCGCGAGCGTGACAATTGAATTGAGCGACCAACCCTCGAGCACCTGCCCAAATCCCTTCTTCCCGGGAAGGTCATAGGTCGTTGTCAGCGTGAATCGGTGCCGGGTGTCGAAGTCGCTGTTCGCATATTGCCCGCTAGGATTTAGGCTGTTCTCGGGCGTGAAGTTAAGCCCGCTGAAGGTCATGTCGTCGAGCGCGTGAGAGTAGGTGTAGCCCGCCACAAAAGACAGGCCGTGATAATTCCGCCCGGTCAGCGTCATTTGCAGCCCGTGGTAGTTGGAAAGGTAGGGATTTTTTACCTCGTTGATAAATGCCAGGTACGGGTATTGTGCACCAAAGGGACGGTCCACACTCGCTTCACAGTGCCCGCAGGCGACTTCCGCTGCCGACGCCGGATTGAGTTGGTTGGCGTCCAAAACACCGGACAGATCGTCCCCGTGATTGCCGACATAGGCAACCTCGAGCGAAAGGCTGGGGGTAAACGAGTGCTGCAAACTCAAGGTCCACATACCCACAAAAGGTGTGCTGAAATCCCTGGCGACGGTAAAGATACTGCAAGGGGTCGGCGTGAGGGTCGTCCCGTTGGGTCCTGGGATCGTAGCGACGCCATTTCCGCAGGCAACCGTGGCATTGGACGGAAGCACTGGCCCGGCGACCGACCAGTTGAGCGCTGCACCCGGATAGGCGAAGGCCGCGGTGGCAATCGTACCGGTTCCTTGTATCGTGCTGCCATTGGGCAGCACGAGCAGTGCTCCGGTCGGCGTCTTAGCAATACCTGGGGAGTGTGAGTTTTGAAGGTTGGGAGCTTGGTCAAGGAGCACGCCCGCAGGCAGCATATCGTAGAATAAGCCGCCCCCGGCCCGAATTACGGTCGTGCCATTTCCGGAAAGGTCATAGGCCACGCCGAACCGCGGTGCAAAGTTGGTCTTCTGGCGGTTGTACGGGGAACTGATTCCCTGGCCTACCTGTTCCATTCCCGTCGGCGAACCCGGAACAAACTCTGCGAGCAAATTGTTCGCTTCGCTGATCGGATTGGTGTACTCCCAGCGCAGTCCCAAGTTCACGGTCATCTTCGGCGTGAGTCGCCAGTCGTCCTGCGCAAAAAGCCCGTAGGAAGTTGTCCGATAGTTTCGTATGGGATTTCCCACGATGCCAAATCCGTGGGCCGGATCGCCGGCCAGGAAGTCCTGCAGGGCCGTTGAACCCGGAGCTCCCCCGCTACTTGGAAACGCCAATCCTCCGCTGAACGAAAATTGTCCACGGCCCTCGGAATGCGCATTCGAGTGGATCCTGGCATAGCGCAGCTCGCCTCCGAACTTGAACGAGTGCTTGCCGCGCAAATAGGACACTTGATCCAAAAAGTCGAAATTGTTATCGGGCCCGAGCAGGTTTGGCCACACTTTAAAAGCCCCGAGTTGCCCTAGTCCCGCGACATTGATCGTCGGCATTCCCAGGGCCGCCGGATCGGTTACGCCCGTGTTGATACCATAGTGCGTTGCAGGTACCGCGTTATCCACAGGCTGAACCGGACGGTTGTAGCGCACAAATCCGAACCGCACCTCGTTTACCCATCGGGAGTTGGGCGTGTATATCCATCGAGAGGCCTCGGCCATCGTCCGGATCTTGAACGTGGTCATCCAGAACGGTTGGGTGATGAATGGAAAGTCCTCGGAGACGTTGTTGTCGTTGCCCAAAAAGTAGGAGCCACTCAGAGTGTGGTGGGAGTTGATGGTGTAGTCGATCTTCGCGAGCACATTGTCGGACTTGTTTGTGGCCGTGAACTCGTTAAACACCTTGCCGTCGGCCGAGCTCGTGCTGCCGTACAGAGGCAATAGCTTCAGGCTGAGAGCGTTCAGTGCGATGCCGTTCGCCGCAAGGCCCGCTTCGGCATCCGGGAGACTGACCGCAGGACCGCCCCCGGCTATCGGTGTTGGAATCGTTATCGTGCTCGCATTTCCAACCGCATACCGTTGCTCCTCGAAGCCGGCAAAGAAGAAGAGCTTGTCCTTGCGGATGGGTCCTCCGACCGTGCCGCCCCACTGCTCAAAATTCAATGGCGGATTAGGCGACCCGGTGGGGGTGTAGTAATTCTTCGCATCCCAAGCATCCTCTCGGCCAAACGCATAGGCGGACCCGTGCACGCTGTTGGTGCCCGATTTGAGCCCTACGTTGACCACCGCTCCCGGTCTCCATCCCCACTCTGCCTTGGGATTTTCCTCGACGTTAAACTCCTGAATCGCATCGATCGGCAAGATCGTCGCCGAGTCCCCGGCCGTTCCCGGCGAGTTGAGCACCGGCTGCCCTTGGTTTGACTCGTTGTTATCGAGCCCGTCCACGATCCAGTTCTGATCTTCCACGCGCAGCCCATTGCTCGCCTGGGTCCAGGCTCCTCCGCCAGGATATTGCTCAACGCCAGGACGCAGCGACAATAAATTAATGAAGTTGCGCCCATTCAAGGGCAGATCGTTGATGGTCTCGTTGCTGAGCGTTCCGCCCAGAGTGACGCTGGTGCTGTCAATGAGCGGGACAGCCGAGGTCACCTCAACGGTCTGGGTAATCTCCCCAGGAGACAACTGCACGTCGACCCGCACGTCCTTGTCGACCTCCAGCAGAACATTCTGCCGGTCAACCGTCTTGAAGCCTTTGGAGGTGACATGCACGGCATAATTCCCCGGCAGCAGGTTCGGCGCGACATATTGCCCCGCATTATCAGTGGTCAAATCCCGGGCGACGCCCGTCTGCACGTTTGTCACGGTCACTGCGGCGGCCGCCACAGCTCCACCGGATTGGTCGGTCACCGTCCCCGAAATGCGACCCGTATTCCCTTGCGAAAATGATAGCGGCGCACACAGGAGCAGCACCGCGATTGCTCCGGCCCAAAAGCCCCACCCCTTGGTTCTATTTAGACAAGACACACACTTCATCGACGATAACAAGCTCATCCCACATCCTCCCTCGGCAAAGATGGCGGTTATCTATAAACTATAGAAAGCACCCCACCTGTTTGTGAGGCTGATATCACTAGTTAGTTGTTTATGTCAATCTATTAAATTATTGCCTTGATATATAGTTGCCTTGCGACATTACTTAAGGCGTGTTCAGACGAAAGCTTTACCTCTGGAGTTCGCCTTTCCTTCCCACCACCGGAGCCAGCATATCTTCCGTGTTTCCCGCTCTTTGCCGACGCAAGCGCCCTAGAAACGTGAACTAGGGGAACTCCGAGTTCAGAACCTGGGATTTCCCGGTATGGGGGCTGCGCCTCAAGGGGTTGTATATCAGGTTCTGACGATTGCGAAGGCGACCCTGGGGGATTAAATGAAACTCATATCGCTCGATACAGAGCTTCTTATGCTGGCGGGTGTTCTCGCGCTAACTCCGGTGCGGTTTTCGCACGGCTCCCTCCCGCCGCTGGAAGCCCCGCAAACCGCGCCCGACAATTCCCAGAACAACCAGGACCGTTCATCTCCCACTGCGGACCAGCAGAAGATGAACACCTCGGACCGCGCCATGACCCAAAACATCCGCAAATCCATCATGGCGGACAAGAACCTCTCCACCTACGCGCACAACATCAAGATCATCACCCAAAATGGCAAAGTCACGCTGCGCGGCCCGGTCCGCTCGGATGAAGAGAAAAGCAACGTCGAATCAAAAGCGGTCGCCGTCGCCGGAGAGCAGAACGTCAGCAGTGAGATTGAAGTAGAACCGCCCAAGTAGCTGCTATCAATTGGCGCGGTTGGGAATAAGGAGAGGCGTAATGAGATTTGGACCGTTCCTGATTGTCGCGATCCTATTGGCCATCCTGTGGATAGGCAGCTTCGTGATGTTTCATGTGGCCAGCGCCCTGATCCATCTGCTGCTGCTCTTCGCCATACTTGCGTTCGTAATTCACCTCTTCACCGGCGCCCGCGCCACTTAGTGCGCCTTGCGGGGGACCACAATCCCGCTTCCCAAGCGTTACGTCGCGTCAGCCGGGGGGCGGAGCGTGCGTAACTCCCGTGATAATTTCCAGACCCATCGAATTAAAAGTTCTCTACACCGACGAACTAAAACGCTCTGCCGCCGTCCGCCACCCTGACGGCACCGAAGAACACTGGCAATATCTATATGACTGCTGGCGCCGCTCAGGCCAACCCGACGCCGCAACGCTGCCACATTAGAACGAATCTCTCACCCGCACCTCGCGCGGGAATTCGAAGCAGGCCTCAAACGAGCAGCACTCCGTGAAAAGTCAACGAACTCCCCGCCGCCGCCCGTATCGTGATCCCGCCCCCTATGGTTTTCGAGCATCTGAGCGGCACGGCCGCCTGCTGGTGCCAGGTTGGCAGGCGAGCCAGCGCCACTTTTCCCAAATCGAGGACCAGGGTCTGTTGCCCGGGCCCGGCTTCGATCATGACCGTTCCCCACGATCTGCTGGCATCAATGAGCAGCAACATTTCCCATCCCCGGCTAGCAGCATTGGCCAACTCAATAACCTGCCCGCTCCGGCCATCAATGGTAGCCTCATCCAACTCCCAATGTTGCCGTCGCGCGCGAACTGCCGCCGAGGTGATCTTGGCCGGCTCAAGGTAAATCACATTTTTTCGAACGGCCCGTTCGCCCGGTTTAGCCACCAATCCTTCCACCCAATATCGCGTGAACATCCGATGCACGGCGACCTGATTATCCTGGCAATAGTTCAACAGATCCATTTCATCGCGGCGAAAGGGCTGGAGGTTGAGCAATGCCGGGCAGTAGCCGTCGTTTAAAATCGCCACGTCGTCGAAACCGGGCCAGAAACAGGCGAACTCGTGAAAGCTGATTCCCCGCCCGATCCGGTAAAGCGCCTCCTGCCGCCGCTCCGGAGCCGCCGCCTTCAAGATCGCTTTGAGATCCTCGCGCGTGCTTCGCGACGCATACTCCGCCAGCAACTCGATGGGTATCCATTCAGAAAACGGCAGCTGAAATGAGTGTGAGTCTGAGCGGCAAAGCCGGTTGGGCGATTCCGCAATCAGCACCTGCCCGCCTCCGGCAACCACCTCTTGCGCCAACCCGAGAATGAACCGTCGCTCCGGTATTGTCAGATGTTCTAAGACGGCGTACAGCACGAGCACGTCGATCCGTTCCAGGCCATGTTGTCGCGGCTCTTGAAAGATGGCCTCGGCGTTGCCGGTGATGACGCGCGCGTTGGTCCTGCCAAACCTCCGCAACACGCCGCTTGATTGCTCCGCACGCTTCGGATCCAATTCGATGCCGGTGTAGCTGGAGAAAAAGTCGCACCAACACAAAGCCTTCCATCCCAGGCCCGATCCAATCTCGACAACCGCTTTTTCGCGCGTGGGTTTCAGCAGCCGCGAAAGCAGCGGCCGATAATGGAATAGGGCGGTGGCGATTCTTGAAAGCTCGTAAGCTTCCAGCTTCTGGTCACGAAGCGGCTTATAAATCCGAAAAAAGTTCTCGCGAACATCCTCATCAACTGCCTCTCCAACCGATCCCAAGCCGTCATCCGCCAGGAACACGCTGGGCGCAAGTGACGCGATCTGAGCATCCTGTATAACTTCATTGGACATGCTTTAGCGGGGGCCAGGGGGCGCGGCCGAGCGGCGTTCCTTCGCAAGCCCCTTCGGAGTAAGGTCAATCCGTCACTAGAAAATCTCACCCAAACCGACACTCAACCGATAATTTATACCTGAGCCCTTCGATCGCTGTATAGCCTTTTCCCTCTGGGCTGCCCATAACCTTGAGCGCCAAGACCCGTGCCGCTATGCAAATTTTGTAAACGCTCGTAAGGTCTCCCTTTGGGAAACGCCAAAAATTGCAGTGTTCTCAATAGGCGCGCCGTATCAACCAGGACTAGGCCGGAACGGCGTGCAAGACTACCGTTCTTCGAGTTTGTCCCGGACCGGGAGAATAACTATTCCAAACGGTGTGCTCAAAATTAGGGTGTCATCTTAGGGAATACTTTATACTTACGAACACATTTGTCGTTTGTTTCAGATTCCCGCTACTCGCGGTAATGGCTACAATGTAGTCACCGGACGGCGTCCCCGGGCTGGCGAGGTTGCTGCTCCCGCCGCCGCTCGCGCTATTACCGCCGCAACCGGCCATCGTCCCCAGAAAAACAAGCCCGGCCAATGCGAGCAACGCGGCACGTTGTCCGGTCTGCGCTCCGAGCACCAGCACAAAACAAACCGCCATGACTCCGGCTGCCCCGGCGAAAAATAGCGGCTTATTGGGTCGGTAAGCGTTTGTCAGAGAACTGCTCGCCGCCGCTGTCGTCGAGATCTTAAGCGTACCGGTCGCGCTCGTGGTTGTCGCGCTAAGACTGATGGATGACGGGTTAAACGAGCAACCGGGAGCACCATTGAGCGGTGAAGGAGAAACGCTGCAAGTCAAATTCACTGATCCCGCGAAGCCTCCAATCCCGGTCACCGTCACGGTCGTTGAACCCGTTTGTCCAGCAGAAGAAATGTCAATCACCAAGCTACTGGTCAGCAGTTCGAACCCACCCACGCCCGAACCGAGCGTCGCGCTCCAGTTGCTGACCAGGTTCGCGGCGTTCACCGAACCGAGACCTGTAGCCAGATCGTAGCCGGTTGCCGCACCGTACCCACTGAGAATCCCATAGGAATCGCCCACAATGGAAGTCGTGCAATTGGGACTTCCCTTCAGGCAGGGCATGGCAATCGTTCCGGCCGTTACGTCATAAAAAATGCAGGAGCTTGACTGCATAGTACCGCTCGATGCACAAGTCGATCCGGATTCCGAGGCCAGCTTATACAACATGGGATTGCCATTGCCCTGCCGGGAACCGGTCTTTTGATCGACCATCGCCATAATGCCCGCAAACGCCGGCGCGGATGCAGACGTGCCGCCGACTCCGATGAAATCAAGATAGGGGCTGTTCAGGCTGCAAGCCTGGCCGCCAGGATCGATGTCGCTCTGACAGACGATGTAGAAATTATCCTGAAATCCATTGCCCGCAAAAAGAGAAACATCGGGAACATCACGCTTGCCATCGCCGGGAACGCCAGCCCCGGTCTGCCATGATGGTTTGGCATAGCCACCGGCACAGTTCGCCGGAGCCGTGCCGGTCGGAGTCGTACAGTTGCTGGCACCGCCTGCACCGCCGGCAACGGTCAGGAGCCCTTCTTGTTGTGACGCAGGATCATTGCAATTGGCCTCCCCCATGGTGCTGAAACCAAACAGGGTCACCAGCGGATTGGTACATGAATCGTTCCAGGCAGTTTCGGGAATGTAACCCTTTGCTGACGCCTGCGTGACCGAGCTATTTGCCGAGTTCCAATACAAGCCCGGATTCAGTCCGTCATTGAAATCGGTTCCGCCAACCGCCACGTTATAGGGCGTCGAAGCCCATCCGCTGACCGCGAGTCCATTCACGGCGTAGGCGGCGTCAGGAGCATCGCAGGTCGCCGCTCCCGAGTCCCCGGCAGCCACAACCACGGTAATGCCCTGCGCCGCGGCCTGTTGCCACTCCTGGTTAAAAAATTGATTGCCGGCCGTCCCCAGGAAAAGTTCGCACAGTCCAAAGCTCACGCTCATGACCGGAGCAAAATTATTGTCGACGATATACTTCGCGGAAAGACTTACGCCGTCGGTTGATGCGCCAGGCGCAGTCACCACGAGATCGATGGTCGCATTCCTCGCCACAGCTCCTGCCCATTCCACGTCCAGATCGGCTTCTGATTCTTCATCCGCTAAGCCCGGGTCGGAACTATTGAGGATGATCTTCGGGTCATTTGCAGGCAGGCCAAACAGGCTCCTGAAGTTCCTGACGTCCTGCACATTGATGTTACTCTCCCCAGCGATCGCGATGATCTGGCCGGTACCGTCAATTCCCGCATTCCAGAGAGGCAGCAGGTTGTAAATCATCGCAAAATCATTCGGTCCGAGCGCATTGCAGGCCGCGACGCAACCTGGAAATGTGAACAATGGCGGTATCGGTGTCACCTCGCCGGTCGTCCTGGACTTCGAGAAGGCTCCGGCCAGGTGATGCATCGATCTTGCAGCAAAGTTGTGCAAAGAATCTATGCCCACCACCACGGGGCCGAGCGCAGCCGGTATTTGAGGATCGCTCGCATTCGCCCAATGCTCCTGGCCATTCACAACATACCTGTGAATCTCCGTGTGGAACGCATTCCGCACCAGCCCGGCGTTGCCGGAAAATTCGATGACCGTGCGCCCCTTGGATACATTGTTTACCTGGAATCCCTGCGAGACGAGCCAATCGGTCACCGCACGCATGTCCGCGTCAGCAGGACCAAACCGTTGCCCGAATTGCTCGGGCGTCAGCCATTTGTGGAACTCTGGCGACGAACTGTCCTGCTGGTTGGAAAGTAGCGTTGTGAGCGCCACTTCCTGCTCGACGCTGCGCCTCAAAACCAACAGCATGCGCTCCATCGGCAGGCTATCGGGCTCAACACCCCGGTCAAACGGCGGGCGCGCGAAAGGGTGTATGTTTCCCTTGAGCGTAACTCGATTGTCGTCCCTTACGGCCTCGGCGATGCGAGCAGGGGTGTTGACTGTCTGTGCCGAAACAACCAGAGAGGGAAAACCGAAGCAAGCAAGTACACACAAACACTTCAGGACCATCGATCGACAAGGTGGCATGCCCTCTCCGGAATAGACTACAGTGCTTCTGACGCTACCGGCCGCCCCCGAACTTGATCACGATTCCGCCCGACGCCCGATAGCTGTTCTGGTAGTCTCGCGTGAGCGTTTCAGGAAAGTGGCTCCGTATCCAATCCGCTTGCGCGCGGATCGCAACATGCCGCGTTAAGTCGAAATCCGCGCCGCCCCCCAATGCGTAGGCCCAAGTGGTGTCAGAGGACACCTGAGAAGAGCTTGCGGCCTTGACGCAGGTATGTACGCCGCCGATGAGGGCATCGCCGAATAATGCCGCGCGGCTGAGATGCCGGTAGTAGAACCGAGGGCCGAACAGAAACGGATAGGCCGCGCCGTTGAAGCGGACATTAACAGGGGCCGTAACGGTTCCGAAATTCACCGTCTGATTCTCGTAATCGCCGCTGAAATCGAGAATCCCGCCAATCCAGCTCGCCTTGTTTTCCGCCAGCGTGAAGTGCCAGCCATACCCATTCTGATTCAGCACGAAATTTGTTCCGTCACCCAGAGAAACGCTGCCCGCATTCGCATTCAGATACGAGGCACCGCCAAAGATTTCCCATTGAGGAAAGTTTTGCGCGCCGGCAACCGAAACACAGAAAAAGAACCCGCAAACGAGCGCAAGTCTGCGCATCAAGATGAAGCCTCCTGTGAAACAACCGGCCGATTCTCCCAGCACCCCGATATCCAACCTCGCCGTAACCGAAGCGTCGCTTTATCTGTAGATTACAGAAATATTAACTCTCTTGCTATGATCCGCCGTCTACGATTGCTGACACCGCGAATGGCCCGCCCGAGCTTATTCGTGGACTTGAAAAAAGTTGTGTCCGCTCACCACGCAGCGTTTAGCGGTTCCCTGCGGTTGAACTTACCAGCACGTTGCCAGCGATTCGCGTCGGAGGCGACCTCTTTGAACCCCATCACGACAACCAGCCCTTGCAATCCAGTCCCTGAGTGCTAAAAAAGGATATTGGGATTCTGCGAGGGTCTTGTTTGATACGAGGAACCAGGAATTCGGGCGAGAATCCGGGAAATGGCGTCGCAAGGGCATCGGCCGATTCCGGCTGGCTTCTTTGCTCTGCCTCAACCTTCCCGGCCCATTTTCGCCAAAATCTAGTCGACCGATCAAAACCCATGCAACCTGCTAGAAAACAGTTATTCGCAACGCCTGCCGCTCGACCCATGCCGCAGACTTGCCCGGAACCAAGCGGAAAGCAAAAAGCCCTCCGGTTTTGGCCCAAAGGAGTCTTCCATCTCCTTGGGATTGCCATCCTCTGCCTGTCCGTCGCAGTCGCTTCGGCTCGACCCCAGTCCCAGCCCGCGCCTGAAACCATCCACATCGACTTGCGCGCCCCCGCCCATCCCCTCCCGCACTTCTGGGAGCAAATGTTCGGCTCCGGCCGCGCCATGCTGTCCCTCCGCGACAGTTACCGCCGTGACCTGCGCGAAGTAAAGCAAGCAACCGACTTCCAATTCATCCGCTTCCACGCCATCTTCCATGACGAGGTCGGCCTTTACGACGAAGACCCAACGGGCAAGCCCATTTACAATTTTTCCTACGTCGACCAGATCTACGACGGGCTGCTGCAAAACGGTGTTCGCCCCTTCGTCGAACTAAGCTTCATGCCAAGAAAGCTTGCTGCGCAGCCTATTGAGCATTCGTTCTGGTATCACCCCATCGTTGCGCCGCCGAAGGACTGGAGCAGGTGGTCGGATCTGATCACGCAATTTACGCAGCACCTCGTCGCGCGCTATGGAATCGACGAAGTCTCGCAATGGTATTTCGAAGTCTGGAACGAGCCCAACCTCGATTTCTGGGCCGGCGATCCCAAAGAGGCCAGCTATTACCAGTTGTATGACTCGGCCGCTCGCGCCATCAAGGCCGTCAATCCCCGCCTGCGCATCGGGGGCCCGGCCACGGCACAAGCCGCCTGGGTTGACCGCTTCATCCGGCACGCCGTCGAAAACAACATCCCTGTCGACTTTGTCTCAACCCATGTCTACGGCAATGACGAGGCCAAGAACGTTCTGTTCTCTGACGAATCGGTCCCGCGCACGCAGATGGTTTGCCGCGCCGCGGCCAAAGTGCACGATCAGGTGAAAGCATCGGCCCGGCCCGAGCTCCCCGTTTTCTTCACCGAATACAATGCCAGCTACAAAAACGAGCCCGACGTGACCGACGCCCCCTTCATGGGCCCCTGGCTTGCCGACACCATCCGCCAATGCGACGGCCTCACGCAAATGATGAGCTATTGGTCTTTTTCGGACGTTTTTGAAGAACAGGGAGTGGTGAAAGAACCTTTCTATGGTGGATATGGCGTGATGGCTGAGGATGATATTCCCAAGCCGGCCTTGAACGCATTCAAGCTGCTACACCAACTGGGCGATCAAAGAATCACGCTCGACGCCAAGGACGCGCTCGTAACCCGCCGCCCGGATGGCACCATCGTGATCGCCGTCTGGAACCTGTTCTTGCCCGAAGAGAAAGGCGAAGCCAAGAATGTCACGCTGGCACTCGAAGCAATCACAGGCAATCGCCGCGCGCTCGTCTCGCGCGTCGACGCAACCCACGGCTCGCCCTTGGAGGCCTACGCCGCCATGGGCCGCCCGGCCGACCCTACTGCGGCGCAAATCGAAAAGCTTCGCCAGGCCGCCCAGCTCCCGCCGCCTGAAAAAATGCAATTCCGCAACGGCCGGCTGAATCTGGTCTTGCCGCCTCAGGGACTTGCCTTGGTGGAAGTCGCCGCACGGTGATGCGTGGCCCCGGCCGGGCCGTTCAACACGAGCGGCATCGGCGGAGTCGGAGCCATCTCCTGCGGATTGGAGCTCTCATACATTTCAAATCCCGCGCGCAGCATTCCATGCTGTGCTTCGGGATTTTTCATGAAGGTGTCCCACACAAAGGCGCTCCGCGCGTTCTCGGCCATCACCATGCTGATCCCCTGGTCGATCCCGATCACGTCGCTGTCATACCAGTTCGTCAACGGATTGAAGGCGTCGACGAATCCGTACCGGCTCCAGGTCCCTGCCCCATAGCGCATTTGAATGACCCGCAGCACCCGCAGCACCTGTTGCGGCATCAACGGTAGCGATCCGGCCGAAGCGCAAGGCGCCACGGTCCCGTCGATCGGCCCCGTTTTCGGCGGACCGCCCCACACTTCGTAGCCGTGAATCGAATCCGAGGCGGTGATCCCCCACAAATCCTCGCTGTAGTCAGAGAACTGTCTTCCAAGGTCCAGACAGAAGCGCCGGTGCGCTTCGGTCGCCAGAACCGAATTCTGAAAGTAGTCGGTGTACTTGTCGCGCTTGCAGCGGAAATCAAACCATCCGAGCGAATACTGGTGCACGAAGATCGGCGCAAACGACCCGATATATTTGATCCCGTCGTAGGTGAACTCCGATCGTTTCCACGCGTCCCACGATCCCGGCGGCAAAGGATAGGTCGTAGACCCCAGCCCCAGCAGATACAGCATCATCAGCTCGCTGTAGCTGTCCCAGCGATAGCGCAGGAAGCCAGTTTCCGGGGCCCAGCCGTGGGGAAGAATCAGCGTGTCCTCAGAGAGCCACTGCCAATTCACGCGATTAAAGATTTCCTGTGCCAGATCGTTGATCTCGGAATGTACGAAATGCTGGCGGCTCATCAGCACGCCGCAGAGCAGGATAGCGGTATCGATCGACGAAATTTCCGATTCCCACAGCCGCTCGCCCGTGTTGATGTTTGCCCAGTGATAGAAGAACCCGCGCTGGTTGTGCAGCTTTTTCCACAGGAAGCGCAGCGTCGCAAGCGTACGATCCCTGGCCTGCGCGTAGGAAACATACCCCCGGTTCTCTCCAATGCACAGCGCGGTCAACCCGAATCCGGTCGAAGCAATGCTGCCGAGCACTCGATTGTCGCTGGCCCGAACGTTGCACCGGTCCTTCACGAGCCCGGTATCCGGGTTGGTCTGCTCCCAGAAATAAAGAAAATTGGCTCGCTCGAGCTCCTCAAGAAACGCATCATCGCTCGGGGTGAGAATGTATGCCGTGACAGGGCTCGCCGGCGTCGCCGAAGCAGAAGAGCTTTGTGCGGGTGAGGGGGAGATTTGCGGCAGCAGCAAGGGGTTGAAACCCCTACCAAATGCGTTTGTCGCCAGCCCTCCCAAAGGCAGGCATAACCCGGCCGCCGCGAGATGTTTCAGCACCTCCCGCCGCGAAACCTGGCCCGACTTGGTATCGTTGCTGGCCATCACAAAAATTGTAAAACAATCGGCTAACCATATAACACCCCTGGTTTTATGGCTCGCCCAAGCGGACATATGTGGGTCCGGCCCACTACAAGCCGACCCGTTCGAGAAACCCTTTCTAATTTAGACCATCGCCGCGGAAATTAGGAGTCTGCTAGTTGCTTGGTTCACGCTCGATTGAATTCCCAAAAGTCGCTACAATCCAGAAGCTCGATGCCCAGCATCTGCGATCCATCCGCTCTTCGCCGGTGCCAGCGGACCTTGGCTTTCGTGCAGCGGTGATTGTCGACCCGCTCAACCGTCATCACTTCGCCCTTGGCAATCGGTAACCGGCATTCGATCGACGCGCCGTGCAAACTCACTTCAAGCGTGCTGCTCTCCTCGGTCCAGTTATGCCCGGTCACTTCATAAAGGAGCTTCAAGGGGATGGAAACGTATTTCCGGATGCTGCGCCGCAGGTTTTTCATCAGGTTGCCCGCGGTAAAAAGAATGTCCAGCAGTTGCGCTTGCTCGAGCCCATCGAGGTCCTTGGCCGTCAGACCAAGCGTGGCCGTCTGGTCCACAATCTCCGCCAGCGTTCCGATGAATTCCTCTCCCGAATGGGATTTCCAATGCTCATTCTTGTCAAGCTGCTGGCTGTAGGCCTCCAGCTGCTGGTAGCAGGTGGAGATGAAGTGAGCGCGGCACAAATCCTGCCCTTCCAACGAAACGGATCTAGGATGGCCGCAGGACGGCACGGCACATAGCGTAGAAAGGGTAGCCATATTTTCAATGCCCAACGTATGCCTATCGGCCAATTCTGATCCAGATGCTGAGAACCATGCCATCAGAACATTCTTCATGTTTGCTTACTGATAACCAAAAAGGGCCCTGATATTGCGGAGGGGATTCTCGGCGACACCTACCGGGGATCGACCGCAGGCCAAGCCTGAAATGTTGGCTGGGAGGCCTGGATTGGGCGCCTTCGGCATAAAATCAAAGAAAACCGCTAATACATAGTACCGTTTCCACTTCCACACAATCGTCACGGTAACGCTCAGCCGATCCTAGACCATCTGGGACAGGAGAATGAAGCGTTATCTGGTACGCAGTGGCAATAGGCAACGATCGCTCTAGAACCTGGTCCGCTCTAGCGCGGGATTTCAGGCGGTGCACGATGGTCAATCCCGAAACACTACCAGCGAAGGGCTCCCTGCCCATCAGGGGAAGCCTCCCTTTGCGAAGTGCGGAAATCGGTGCTCGATTCGTCTGGTCTACCCAGGACGGTTGAAGTTGCCGTCGCGGAAGGCCTGGTGCGGGGACCGGAGGTGACCGTAGACGAATGACATCATTTCGTTTCGGGCGTGAGTTCGGAGACGCTATAGGTCACAACCATGATCTTGCTGTCCGACGTACGATAAACAAGTTCCCTGCGGTTGCGCGACCACTTGGGAACCACGCCACTGCCGGTGGAAATCTGCCACTTGGTTGTGACAAATACCCAACTCGTTGTGTTCTCTCGGCGGGTCCTGTTGACAGGAAACTTAGCAATTTGCTAAGATTCTCCTGTGCAGATTATCGGCAAACACCTGATAGAAGCTGCGCAAAAGAAACATGCGAACTGGAAAGGCTCTCTTGGTTCTTGGGTCAGGATCGTGGAAGGAATAGAGCCGCCCTGGAACAACTTGCCCGCTGTCAGGCGGACGCGCAGGGATGCGGACCGGGTTGGAGACTGCGTAGTGTTCGATATCAAGAACAACGAAGCCAGTTTGATATCCTACATAAACTACGAGATGGGAACGGTTACGGTGTTGGCGGTGTTGCCCCACAAAGAATACGACAAAGGAGGGTGGAAAAGTGCCTGCAACTGCTGAACGGCTGCCAGCTAAATATCTTGTCAAAGAGGCTCCGAAGATCATCTCTTCGCCCGAGCAACACCAAGCCTACATTTCTCGTCTTCTAGAACTGCAGCGCAAGGCGCATCGCAGTACCGAGGAAACGGAAACGGCCAAACTGCTCGTCGTTCTGATCGCCGACTACGAAGCTAGGCATTTCGTGGTCGAAAAAGCCTCGGGCGTCGAGGTGCTGCGGGAATTGATGGCGGCCAATGGCCTCAGGCAGAGAGACCTGGCCGACGACTTAGGCGGCGAGAGTATTGTGTCCCTGATCCTGCAGGAAAAAAGACAACTCAACCGGCAACAGATGGAAAAGCTCAGCCATCGCTTTCACGTTTCTCCTGCCGTATTTTTCTAAAGTTAGCGGGTTTGTCTCGATCCGTGGCATGAACCCTTAACGCTGTCGGTCGCCTTACGAGGCGGGTAATTTGCTGAAGAGAATTCTCTACCCAGCATTCACCGCTCTACGGTTGCCCAAAACCGGATGGCATGCCTTTCGCCGATCTGTGGCAACAGCTCTGAGTGAGATGCGGGAGCCCGTCTGAACAATTCAGCAGGTCCTCAGACATTCATCGCCACAAGCTACGCTCGCCTTCTAGGTCCAGTCGGTCGGGGATCCCAGCGCTGCGCGATCGCCAAATTGGAGGAACAAATGTCCCCAAATTTGGGCCGAGCACCAAGCTAGATCATTGAAGGGATTGGCTGGGAGGCCTGGACTCGAACCAGGATAATCAGATCCAGAATCTGATGTACTGCCAATTGTACGACCTCCCAGTCGTTGTTTGCAGAGGACTTGCCCTCGTTTCGTGGCAAGTATTTTGAAAACTTCGGCCGGAACAGTTTACTAGAACCTCGTGCAATGGCAAGATGCGCCGCTCCGAATCTGCTCCGAATCGCTCCGAATCTTCGAATTTGCTCCCGAATTATTGCTCTGGATTCTTCTCCGCCCTATCAGCGGACGGCAATCGGTGCGATCGTCGAGCCGGTGCCTCCTTTGATCTTCAGAACCTCCATAATGTAGGCGGTCTCGTATGCGGCCGCGGCCGCAAGTTCATCCAACTTGAGGTTCTCTACAATGTGGATTCCGTTCGCGATAATCAGCATCGCGTGAATCGGAAGATTCATCTTTTGCTCTGCATAGGGCCGGAGCTCCAGGCAGCAGTTGTCGGCTCCGACAAGCATCGGGTTTTGTTTCACCAGCCACTCCCCCGCCTCCACGCCAATACCGGGCGAGGTTTTCAGGTAACGCGCTTTGTCCTTGTTATACAGCTTTCCCCAGCCCGTGTTGATCATCACCGCATCTCCCGGCTCCAGGGCCAGCTTCTCGCGCGCCAGAGCCTGCTGCAAATCAGCAGGTGTGATTTTGTAGTTTTCAGGCAGCATATCCACGTTTTTCAGGCCGGCGACGTCGATCAGCACTCCCCGCGTCATCATGTCCGGGACGTTCTCCATTCCCAGCTTCGCGAAGCCTTGCCGTGCGCCAGCGGCCAGCTCTCCACTTCCACCCGACTCGAGATCGTCTTGCGTGAAGCAGTTGTAGTACTCGCCGCCGTAAATCTGGTGGGCAAATCCATCGAACTGCGTTCCCACTTGGCCAAGCTCGGTGATCACAATTTCTTCATTTTCACCGCGCGAATCCGGCTTGGTCGTGGTACTGCGTTTCATGTGCAGATCGAAGCGGCGCGTGCCGATCAGCGGCATGTCGGAACTGAGCACAAATCCGAGTTGAAACACTTGCCCGGTGCGAATCAGCTTCGCCGCGCGCAAGACCATTTCAGGCTTCATCAAATTGCCCGAGCCGCGCTGGTCGGCCGCTCCCCATTTCGAAGGACAACGCTGGCTATCAGGCGGCATTTGCCATTGCCCGACTTGTGCCCGCAGCGCCGAGGCCCCAAGGCTGAAAGCGACCGCGACAATCCATGCGGCTCCCCAAGTACGCATCCTCATTGTTGCCCTCGCAGCGAAACCGATTTACGAGCGTCGTTAGAAAAACAAAACTAAATTTTTATGCCCAGAAGCCGCGCAGCGTTTTCACCGAGAATCGCTCTCTGCTCGGCACCGCTGAGCCCCGCAACGCCCAGCACGGAATCAACCTCGCGAGCGTCGCCCATATGCGGCTCATCAATATCGGCAGGATAATCCGATCCCAGAAGCACATGGCTCGCGCCGACCTCCGCAACGAGGTGCCGCAGGCCTTCGGCGCTGAATACGATCGAGTCGCAATAGAGCGGGCCCTGGAAATATTCGCCCGGCTTTTTCTTCACGGGCTTGCAGTTCGCGCTCATCTCGGCACAGTGATTCGAGCGTCCGAGATAGGAGGGCAAATACCCGCCTCCGTGCGCGCCGCAAATCTTCAATCCAGGATAGCGGTCCAGGGTGCCATCAAAAATCAAATGGGACAGGGCCACGGTGGTCTCCAGCGGATTGCCGATCACATTTGTCAAAAAACCATTGCCCTGCAGACGTTCTCGCCCGCCGGCGAAGCCCGAGGGATGAATGAAAATGAGAATTCCGAGTTCCTCAGCCCTGGCCCAAAAAGGATCGAACCTCGCCGCGGACAAATCCTCTCCGTTGACGCTGCCTTCAATCTCAAATCCACGCATTCCCAGCTTCTTCACGCCGTCGTCCATCTGCTCCACGGCCAGGTCGGGATGTTGCAAGGCAACCGCGCCCAAGCCCACAAACCGGTCGGGGTGCGCCGCGCACAACTCCGCAATTTTCTCGTTTTGCCGCTGAACGATGCGCTTCGCCAAATCACGATCGGCCCAATAGCTATAACTGGGAAACAGGCTCACCGCCTGCATGTCGATGCCATGGGTGTCCATGTGCCGCAGACGGTCTTCCACCTGGGTCGGATCAAGGAATCTCTGCCGGTTCGGATCAAGAAAGGGATCCGAGCGGCCTTCTTCGTGATCCCGAACCAGGTCCCGAATGTCGACAATGCAGTGGCTATGGACATCGATGGTCACCGCCCGCCGCCCACCCACTGAAACGAGACGACGCTGTGCCGAAGCAGCCGACGGCGGAAAGCCGGCAGCTTGGAGACCAGCACAGTTTGCAAACAGCACCCCTGCCGAGGCCGTCCCGCACTTTTTCAGAAATCTGCGGCGATTGATCACGCCCTCCCCCCAGTGAGCGGTATTTCGAGAGATGTTTTGGGCCGCCAGGCTGAAAATTCGCGGACAATATGCTCCGGGCGCCGCATTGCTGTCAAACACAATCGGGCAAATCCTGAGTTCTACCGAAGCGGGCCGTCGGAATCGGCCTCATTGGCCTGCTAAACTGTTAACAGGATTGACACTACTTGGGAGGCATTGTTATCGTTCAAGCGACCAAGAGCTGCCTTTACCGAGAAACCTCCTTTGCAATAGCCACGTCGAAGCAAACAGTGGGGGAAGCAGGAATGAGGACCGTCGCGCTTAGTTCGCTTCTGGTACTGTGGTTCTTCCCTGTGGCGCTCGCTGCCCAGCAATCCGGCGCCAAAGCACCCGAGCTCAACAAGACACAATTGCTCGGACGCCGGATTTTTCAGCAACGTTGTGGCGTCTGCCACACCCAGCCAACCGCCAGCCCGATGTATGGAATCCCTCTTTACAAAGACCTTGTCGATGGGAACGAAGACATGATTCGTGACATCATCCAAAATGGATCCAAGCGCATGCCCGGGTTTAAATACGGATTGGAATCAGCCGAAATTGATGCCATCGTCGAGTATCTGAAGACCGTACCGAAACCAGCCCCGCGCAATCCCCAACCGCGGGCCGGAAATGCTGTCGATTAGATCGCGAGGAGAGCTCATGAAAGTAGGCAATTTCCTTTTGGCTGGAGCGTTCGCCGTTCTGGTGCTCGCAGGGGCACTGGAACTGTTTCTCCCGGCACCGACGACGGCTGCCGGAAGCTCGATACTCACGGGGACCATAAAATCGGCGGCCGGTGAAAAGCTGGGCGGCGTGACCATCTCGGCCAAAGCCGATGGGCAAACCATCACCACGACCGTTTTTAGCGATGAGAACGGCTCCTACTACTTTCCTGCTTTGCCTTCCGGGCAATACGATGTCTGGGCTCAGGCCGATACGTTTGAAACCGCCCGGGGGAAGGTGAATCTGACCTCGACGCCACATCAGGACTTTACTCTGAAGCCTCTGAAGGATTTCGAGCGGCAACTGACAGGTGACCAGATTCTGGCCTCGTTGCCGGATGAAACCGCCGATGACAAGCGCCTCAAGCGCGTTTTCCGCAACAGCTGCACCAGTTGCCATCAGCCGAACTACATTCTGCAGAATCGCTTTGACGCAGACGGCTGGACCTCGATTATGGATTTGATGAAGCGCGTCAACGTGGGCGGTGGGTATCAGGGCGCGGAGAGCCAGCCGGCTCCGCCAATCGACTTCTTCGAACCGGAGCTGGCGCCCTACCTCGCAAAGGTTCGCGGCCCCGGACAAACGGCCATGAAATTCAAAGTGCGCGCGCGCCCTACCGGCGATGCGGCGCGGGTGGTCTTCACCGAATACGATGTGCCAGTCATTGAAGAAACCACTCCCGGATTCAAGTACGTCTCCAACAACGGCAGCGACTGGTCGCTCGGCACGCCCTCGAGCCTCAACGGCGCTCACGGCGTGCATGACGCGCAGGCGGACCTTGACGGCAACATCTGGTTCTCCTACAACGTCCCCAATCCCATCGCTACCGTGGGTCGAGTCGATGCGCGGACCGGCGAAGTCAAGTGGTTCAAGGTCGACGGCCTCCGCGGAATGGCCGCCAACGGCCACGGCATCACCAGGGATCAGCAAGGCCACATTTGGTTCCACGTGAGCCCGGGAGTCGAAGGCGGCCCGGGACGACTGGTCCGGATGGACCCCGCAACGCAGCAGATGGAAGTCTATTCGCCGCCAGCGGGAATTGACGGTCCAACAACCGTCGCCGGAACCATAGACGTTGACGGCAAAAACAAAATCTGGGCCACCACTGGCCCGGGGGCAGTTCGTTTTGATCCCGATACCAAGCAGTTCACCGCCTTCAAATCTCCCGTCTACAAGAACCAAGAGGGCATTGGAAACACCTACGGATTGGCTGCTGACGGAGACGGCAACGGCTGGTGGGCCCAGATGAACATGGATGTTGTAACCAAGGGCGATATCGAAACCGGCCAAGCCACGCAAGTGCACATCCCCCCGTTCCGGGCGAAAGCGATCAGTTCAGCGCGGAAGCACGGAAAATGTACGAGGCCGCCGGATCGACTTGGAACGCGGCCGTGCCCTGGGCAGAAGGCCCGCGCCGCATGGGAGCCGACAAGAGCGACCACATCGTCTGGGCTTGCGACTGGTGGGGAGGAAACCTTGCCAGAATCGATACGCGCACGCTGAAAGTGACGATCGTTCCTCTCCCCAGACCAGACGCACAGCAGCCCTATCAAGCCGCCGTCGACCAGGAACACAACGTCTGGATGAACATCATGAACGGCGACGAGGTCCTCAAATACGACCCGAAGGCCAAGCAGTGGACCGAGTATCCCTTCCCAACGCTCGGAGCCGAGACGCGCTACGTGTCACTGCTCGAAAAAGAGGGTCACCTGCAAGTGATTCTTCCCTACTCCAGAACCAGGAAGGTGGCCAAAATGACCTTCCGCAGCAAGGAGGATTTGCAGCAACTGAGGGCCCAGGCGGAACGCCAAGAGCAGGTTCACGGGCAGTAGAACGATCGCCAATCGCTACCGGCGCTAACGAATTCCTGGGAACGTTGACCCGCATTTTGTAGATACTGGTCGGTCCTTGATCAGGTGCACTGCCCATCCATTTCCCGGGAAGAGCGGATCACTGGGGATCTTTTCCGTGGGTTTGATCCCTGCCCGCCTTCCACACACCGGGCTTGCTAGTTCCGCCATGGTCCAGATAGACCGTCACCATTCCATCCGCAGTGAGCTTGTAAGTGAGCTTGTAGATGACCTTCGCAGGCATGTCGCTCATCAGCAGATACCCATTGTTGCCGGGCTGCACATAGGGAATGCCCTCGGTAAACCCAAATCCCGACTGGATGGAATCCAGCTTGGCCTCTGGTGACACCAGAGCATCGAAAGGCTCGATCGAGGCGCACAATCGGCTTGCTCGTCAACTGCGATCACGCGGCACCTGCTGAGAATGAGTGTCGCCAAGAATAGAGCGACGGCAAGGGGTCCATTTTTTATTCAGGAGTTGGACATCTATTTAATCTGAAACGGGTATTTAACCTGAAACGGGTTTGGTTCAGAGGGGCGACTCAATACATCCGCCGACAATCGATGTCCAGGATACACTCGATTCTGCCGCGCGCTGCCGAAGGCCATCTCAGGCGTCAGAAAGGGACTCATCAAAATTGGGCCGGGCCTCCAGCTCGCCGGCCTCGAGGATTTCCCCGCACTCCAGACACTCCCGGTACTGGGAATCAGCATCCTGGGCGATGAGCCGTGTATGTTCGTGTTTGCAGACTGGAGCGGGCATGAAATAATCTCTCGAGCTGTCCGGATTATAGCATTCGATTCCCCAAGGCGAAGGCACGTGGTTCGCACATGATTCGATTGCCCATCATCATCTGATTCCCAATCGAATAAGAGAGAGCCCAGTGACGGTTGATTCGAGCAGGCAAGAGCGACTGAGCACGGCCCTGTTCTACGCCATCATGATCCTGCTAGGATATCTGGCCTATCGGATATTCGAGCTGTTTCTATCCTCTCTCTGCTGGGCGGCCATTCTGGTTGTTTTGACCTACCCGGTGTTCAACAGGCTGCGGCAACCAGCCCAGCCCGGGCGAGCCGCCATTGTGACCACGCTGGGGGTGACCCTGCTGCTGATTGTGCCCATGATTTTCATGCTCAACTCCTTCGTGCGAGAAGCGGTCGGCGCAGTTCATTCGGTCCGGCTGGGAGTTGAACTGGGGCGCTACGCGTGGGTGAACCGCCTGTGGGAGGATTTGCAAAAACGCTTCCCTGGCTTGATTCCCTCAGACTTAGGCTCGGCCGTTAACAATTATGCCGAGCAGGCGGCGGCCTACGTTGCCGGACGTGTGGGGGCCATTCTCAGAAATACAGCCACATTCTTGATGGACGTGGCCTTCACGATTATCGCCATGTTCTATTTCTACCGGGACGGCGACAAGATTGTGAAACGAATCCGAGACGGATTGCCGTTTGAAGAAGCCGAGCGCATCCGGGTGGTGACCGACACCCACAGCCTGATTTTTGCCACCGTATTTTCGACGCTCGCCGCCGCAGTCATGCATGGCCTGATTGGAACGCTTGCTTTTGCGCTCACCGGAATCCGCTCTCCGATTTTCTGGGGCGTGCTCATGGGGTTTTTCTCCTTTATTCCCGTGATCGGAACGGCCCTGGTCTGGGTACCCCTGGCGCTGAGCCTAATCCTCGGCGGGCAGCTTGCCGCCGGCATCGTTCTGACCGCCATCTGCAGCGTGGTGCTCGGGATCATGGACAACTTCCTGCGACCCTTGATCATCAGCGGACGCGCGGAGATGAGTACGCTTCTCATCTTTATCGGGGTTCTCGGGGGTATCGAGGTATTCGGGCTGCTGGGCGTGGTGCTGGGCCCTATTATCATTGCGATTGCTGCGACCCTGCTGGGGGTATACCTTCCCCGTGCGCGGACACGCAACACACGATCCAAAGCGAGTGCGGAGAGCAACGCAAGCGTGCTAGAGTAACCTCCTTCCGGGACCCAGACGATTTTCTAATGACCACGAAGAATACAATTCCACAACATGCCTGCCTGCCGCCTGAAAAGCTCCGGTGGCGATGCGATCCCGCGAGCATTCCCTATGAGACAACCGCGGACATCGAACCGGTTACCGGAGACCTGGGCCAGGAACGGGCGCTGCGGGCGCTGCGGATGGGCGTCGAGCTCACCGCGTCGGGCTACAATCTGTTTGTCTGCGGACTTTCGGGAACCAGCCGCGGCGGAATGATCGTGCGCATGATCGAGGAGATGCACCCGCAGAGCGAGCCCGCTCCGGACCGCTGTTATGTAAACAATTTCAAGAATTCCGACCGGCCAAGACTGCTGACGCTGCCGCGGGGACAAGCCACCGCTTTTAAGAAGGAAGTAGACTCCGGAATTGATTTTCTGCGGCGCCGCATTCCTCAGGTTTTCGAAGGCGAGCCGTTTCAACGCCAGAAAACGCGGATCGTCGAACGCTTCACGGTCCGCGAAAAGGAACTGATGGACGATTTTACCCGGCGCATCGCCCGAGAGCAGTTCGCGCTTGGCCGCATGCAGGTCGGCGCTGTGGCCCTGCCCGAAATCTTTCCCGTTCTCGATGGCCAGATGGTGCCCATCGAGGAAATACCCAAGATGGTGCAGGACGGGAAAATCGAAAATGCCGCCGCCGAAGAGCTGGAACGAAAGTACGACCAGTTCCGCCAGGAATTCACCGTCGTTTACCGGAAAACTCTTTCGCTCTCGCGGGAACTTGCCAGCGAAATGAGTTACCTCGAGCAGGAAGCCGCTTCGGTTCTGGTGGACGGCGTGATCGAGGAACTCAAGGAAAAGTATCCGAACGCGCAGATTACCGAATATCTTGAAGAAGTGCGCCATCACGTGCTCGATAATCTCGACCCCTTCAAGGAGCGCGAGGGAGAAGACGAACAGCCGCCCTCGGAAGGCGGAGTCGGCCCGCGCAGCGAACGCGGCGACCGCGACCCGTTCCGGGTATACGGCATCAACGTGATTCTAGCCCACGGCGAACAAGAAAAATGCCCGGTTATTTTTGAGACCATCCCTACTTATGCGAACGTCTTTGGAACGGTGCATCGAAGCTACGACACGCGCGGCGGGTGGAATTCCGACTTCATGGATTTGCGCGGCGGTTCGCTTTTGCGCGCCGATGGCGGATTTCTCGTGATGTACGCACTGGACACGCTCACCGAAACAGGCGTGTGGCGCACGCTCAAGCGCACCCTGAATCACGGCAAACTCGAAATCCAGCCCGTGGACATGTTTTTCCCGTTCAGCAGCGCCGCGCTCAAGCCCGAGCCAATTGACGTGCACCTGAAGGTTATTCTGATAGGCGACCGGGACATGTACGAGTTGCTCTATGACTTTGAGGATGATTTTAAGAAGATTTTCAAGGTACGCGTCGAATTCGACGAAGAGATGAAGTGGAGCGACGAGGTCCTGAGCCAGTACGGCGGACGTCTGCGCAAGCTGTGCGACGATGAAAAGCTTCTCCCCTTTGACCGCTCGGCGGTGGCCACGATTCTCGAGCACGGGGTTCGCATCGCCGGAAGGCGCGGTAAAATCACCACGCGATTCTTCGATTTGGCCGACCTGGCGCGGGAATCTTCCTATGCCGCGCGCAACAAGAGCACGCAACTTGTCACCGCCACTCACGTGCGAGAGGCTCTGGACGCGAAAATCGAGCGTCACAACCTGCTCGAAACGAAAATCCGCGAAATGATCGAGCAGAATCTTCTTTTCATCGACACGACGGGCGAGCGCGTAGGGCAAGTCAACGGCCTGAGCGTCATGGAAATCGGCGGATATGCATTCGGTAAGCCGGTGCGCATCACGGCAGCGGTGGCTCTTGGTAAGGTGGGCATCATCAATATTGAGCGCGAATCGAACCTGAGCGGGAGATTCCACGACAAAGGTGTGCAAATCATCGCCGGCTACATGCGCCGCACCTTCGCGCAGGATAAACCGCTTTCGCTTTCGGCAAGCCTCTGCTTTGAGCAGTCCTATTCGGGAGTTGACGGCGACAGCGCCAGTTCAACCGAAGTATACGCGCTGCTCTCGGCCCTGGCGGATGCTCCCATCCGGCAGGAACTCGCCGTCACCGGCTCGGTCAATCAGCAAGGCGACGTGCAGCCCATTGGCGGAGTAAACCAAAAAATCGAGGGCTTCTATGATGTCTGCCGCCTGAAAGGCCTCACGGGAAAACAGGGCGTTCTGATCCCGGCGGAAAACGTCGAGGATTTAATGCTGCACGACGAGGTGATTGACGCCGTGGCCAAAGGCACCTTTCACATTTACCCGGTCGCGACAATCGAACAAGGAATTGAGATCCTCACAAGCGTCCACGCTGGCCATAACGGCAGCTCCGGAAAATTCACGCCCGATAGTATCTTCGCGCGAGCCAACGCCAGGCTTCGGCAGATGGCGGACACCATGCGCGATTTTGATTGAACCTACGTTGTAAAGCTGCCTTGCCGTCGAGTTTCTTTACTCTGGCGCCGCAATGGGCGCACTTCAAATCTGGCGCTTCATCTCAATCGTGATTTGTTTGGATTGTCCCTGGCGGTCGATCACCAAAGTGTATTTGTGGCCGATCTGCCGGAATAACTCCCGAATTTCCGCGAGCGTCAAATCCGCTGCAGGGTCTCCGTCAATCCCCGCGATCAGGTCGCCTTTCTCTATCCCGGCCTTTGCGGCCGGCGTGCCCGGCGCCACCTGTATGACTTCGAAAGTCTTGAGCGCGTTGCCTTTGGCCACCACGGAAATTCCGCTCTTGTCCTCCTGGTCGTCGCTTGGAAAATGGGAATTGGGCGCAACAATCAACTGCTGATGCGCGTAGTCAAATACCACGGTAAATCGAGCCAGAAGTCCGGCACCGATCGCACCGGCAAGCTCGCTATCGCCTGCTCCCGGTAAATCAGCCCGCGAAAATGTGACCAGCGTGTCTTGCGCCGTATACTTCGCCAATTGCATTTCCCTCAAGCGGCCCACGACGGCTCCTCCCGGGCTGTTCAAAGCCGGGTCCACGCTCGGAATCGTCTTCCAATGCGAGGAAAAAACGTGGTGCATTTCGGCGTAGCGGTCAAAGATCACCGTTGAGGCGCCCAGCATGGTATCCACCACGAAATTGCCTTCCTGCGTCTTCCCTTTGGCATTCGTGAATTTCGCCGCAATCACCGGCAGCCCTGCGGCAAAACTCAGACGAAGGGCTGCCCCCCCGCCAGAGTAGGTGTACACCGCAGGATCATACAGACGCACGGTTTGCCGGGCGTAGTCGATTTCAACGACGACACGCTGCAAAAAATCACCTCCGAGAGTGCCCTCGTAAGCCCGGCCGATCTCGCGCCCGAAGTCTCCCCTTTCCATTGCCGGCAGGGCGGCTAGAGATAAGATCCAGGCCATTCAAGTTGAGTATGGGCGCCTGCGCGGCCGCAATTCCCAGCGCGGAAAGCCGGCCGGGATCGATTGAGGAAGTCGCCGCCGTGGAATCGAGAACAAACAAGGAAGACTTGCTTTGGTTCAGCCGAACCGGCAGAAGAACGGCGTTGCCGATGAATTCGGCGGGAATTTGCGCGGCGTCTCCTCCGTAGGCAAACTGCGCCGGAGCCGAGGCCGGGGCCGGCGCTCCCTTTGCCTGTGCGTGCGAAGCTGGGTGGAAGAACAGTCCCAGACACCCCACTCCGAAACAACCGAGACATATGGCAACGCGGCGATTCATGAGAGCCTCCCGAGTGTTTGTTTCTCTCGAATCAGATTGTACTGTTTCAAGGCCCCGGGGCGAGATATCCGGCGCGAGCAAACACCTGGTAATCCGGCTTCCTGTCCCCCGGGGCTTGACCGTTGTGGCCTTCCAGTTCGAGCCGGAGCGAATGGTATTGTCCGTCATGTGAGGGAACAAATCCGAGGACATACTGATGGCGGAGGGCAGCGGCAATCTGGCCATAGATTGCTAAGAATTCTCCTCCTGAATCCGGGAAATACGCCTGGCCACCGGTAATGGCGGCCAAGGCACGAAGGTCGCGATCGGCTTTCGCGAAGCTGACCGGGTTCTCGGCCAAAGAAGATGGGTCATTCCCATGGGAATGATTCTGCCGATCACCCGTGTTCTGGGATGATTTGGCTTTGGTGGCAGTGCGCAATGATCCGCCCAGGGCCACCGGAAAGATAACCACATCGTCGCCCCGCAGTTTGGCTGCCAGCGCTTCCCAGCGCGACGACTGCGAGGAATCAAGTCCGGTCGTTAGAAGAACCAGGGCCCTTTTCCCCTGGATTGGTTTCATCCAATCCAGCACTTGCGAGAGCGACTCGTACAGGTTCAGGTCTCCCATGCCCAGGTTGTATTGCACTTTCCCGAGCGCTGCCATCAGCATTGTTTTATCCGCGGTGAACCCCAGAATCTGGCGCGGAGCCTGGTCATAAGCAACCAGGGCCACCCGGTCGCCCGGATCAAGGCCGTTCGCCAGAGCATAGGCAGCGCGGAGATGCTGGTCGCTGATCAAGTACACGGCAGGCCCGGTTTCGATCATCACCAGAATTTCGGCCGGCGTTTCCACGGGAGTAAAAAACACCACCGGCTGCTTGGCTCCGTTATCCAGAATTCGAAAATTATCCTGGGTGAGGTCTGCTAAAAAATTCCCGCGCTTGTCCGCAACGCTGACCTCGACTTTCACCAGGTCGGCAGTAGTTTGCAGGGTTTCTTGAGGAAGCGGAGAAAACTTCGCGCAAACCCCGGTGCACAGCGCGGCCATCCAAAGCACAAACTGAGAGAGACGCAGGAAAGTGTCCCGAAGAATCAAATGACCCGCCCGAACCCGAGCCAGGGCACCTGCTTGCACTGCACTCATCCGCTAAACGCCGGCGCAGCAAGCCAAAACTAGCTGCCGCTAGGCTTAGCCGCTGCCGGAGGAGCGGCGCTCGCCGATTTCGGAGTGCTCAGGTAGCCCTTGGCTTCGTCTTTCCCAAGATCGAAAACCACGATCTCGTAGGGCGCGCGAGCGCCTCGCACGTAAAACTGAATCGGCTCCCCGACCGTTTTGTCCTTCTTCTCGATGTTCTTATCATCGGCAACCACGTCGACGGTGTATTTATAGTGTTTCGTATCGGTCTTGCGCAGCACGACTTGGATCGGGCCGACGTGCTGCGGAGTCTTTTCCTTTTTGAGCGAGAACTCGAAAATGTCGCGTTCGCCGAGGCGCTTGAGTTCTTCGACTTCGTCGTGGTTACGGGCGATCAGGCCACTCTGCACTCCCAAATCGCCCACCGTGCTCTGAAGCTTGCCCTTGGTGGCTTCCAGATCTGCTTTGGTCTCGGCAACGTCGTTTTTGGTGCCGCTCAACTCGGTGCTTACCTGGCCAAACTTGGTCGTGGTGTCAGCCTGAACCGCGCCGATCTGCTGGCGCAGCTGCTGGTCAGACTGCAGCTGGTCTTTCTTGATCGACTGCGCGAGCCCCCGAGCGCGCGCCAGCTCATCCTGGGTCAAGCCGAGTTTCTGCGTGGTCACTTCCAATTTCGCCTGAAGATCGGCGAGGCGGGCATTGGTTTTCCCGAATTCCTGTTCGACGGCCTGAGCCTTCTGGTCAGCGGCGCTCTGAGCGGCGTGCGCGGCTTGGCGGTCGTTGTAGTTCTGGTAGAACAGGTAGCCGACCAGAGCAAAGGCCACCACGAAAAGCAACAGGACCCAGCGCGGCAGCGCCGATGTTTCAACCGCCTGCAGGTCTTCGGGCGGCACGGGATTGGGAGTTAAGCTCATCGAACCTCCTTCGAAGCGGCGAGCGCCGCGTTCGCTAAATTATGGCCGAGCCTGCTTGAGAAGTCTAGATTTAGCCGCGAGCATCCGGTTGATAGCATGGTGGTAAATCCCCCTCGCCGGGATAGGGAAACTTGAGATCATGCCCCTGGGTCCGGCAACCTGGGGGCGCACCGAGCCGCAGGCTCCGGAAACCTAACTGTGATGTCGTGGCCCGGAAAATGGTTTGGCAAAGGTTTCAATGGCGGACAGTTTTTCTATCGCTTCGGGCGCGCGCCGGGGCGGCCGTGTCCCTGAGCCAGCCGATCCTCAAACCGTCATTCTACACGGAATGATGCCATTCGCGCCAAGCTGCGCGCTTGCCGGCTGGTAATGTTTTCGTTATGCTTGCGCGAAGTTAGTTAAGGTGTGTCAGCGATGATTTGTCCCCAGTGCCGCAGTGCAGATTGCTTTCGTTCTCACCGGGGTGGCGTCGCGGATTTTTTCTTCACCTTGGGCGGATGCCGTCCCTGGCGCTGTAAAACCTGTGAATTCCGCTTTCACGCTCGCCGCGTGGCACTCTCTCACACCCACTTCGCGCATTGCCCAAAGTGCGGAAACTTCGACCTCGACCACATTTCGCGTGACCGGGTCGACCGGGGCGCCCTGGTATTTGCGAAACGCCTTCTGCGCCTGCCCGCTTACCGATGCGATCCTTGCCGGGAGCGCTTCTTCAGTATTCGGCGGTTTCGTCGGATACTTCCATCGACGGTTTCGGTTGCCGAGCGCAAGCTGTCGGTTCCGGTACAGACGCAAAGCTAATCCTTCCTAGGGACCAGGAGCGTTGCTTCTATCTCCTGTCGGTAACGCATAATTAACATTCCCGTCACAATCGATTGAAGAGCGATGAATTAAGGTACCGCCGCTACTGAACATCCGAAGTGTAACGGAGGAAGGTGGACTTGAAATCCCCGCGGCACTTCGCCCAGTTCAAGATCTGTCAGCTAGTCGGGATTCTTTTAGCCGGCGATGAGTAGGCCCGGTAATCCTTTCGGTCAGTTTACGACCTCGGGTGGGAAAAAACGCGTGATCAGCAGGCCGCCAATTCCCAGGTGTGTAGTTTTGCGCCCTGCCAGGGTCGTCAGGGAAGTTGGTCGAGCGATCGACCGATCGACGCTGCTGTAAATTTCAGGGAGGAATGAATGCGAGTATTTGTAAGGTGTTTAATGGTCGCGGGCATGGTCTTATCTCCGGCGATAACCCGAGCCGGCGGTGCTGGCGATAAAACAACTGCGGCAAACGCCGAAAGCAATACCTCGGCGGTCAGCTCGAAGTCGAGCAATCCACCAGCCGCTGCTTCAGACGGTGGCTCAACCGCACAACCGAAGGAATCAAACCTCGAGAGTGAACTCCAGGAACTGCGCGACCTGATTGAAGCACAGTCCAAGCAGATTCAAGTCCAGAGTGAGCAGTTGAAGGAGCAGCAGCAGCAGATGCAGACGCTCGAGAATCAACTGACAGCTTCGGGCTCAGCAGTCATGTCGAATGCCAGCCTGAGCGCCGCTTCAGCGTCCGGCGCTCCGATTACCTCGACCGCAGCGCCGGTCCCGACCGGGGTTATGTCTTCAAGCGTGTCCGCCCCTCCGGCGGCCGCGCAGGCAGGCGCAGCGGCGCCGAGCGACGAACCGCCCTCGCTTCGTTTCAAGGGAATCACGCTCACGCCCGGCGGTTACATGGCGGCGGAAACCGTGTGGCGAAACCGCGCCGTCGGATCCGACATCAACACGGCGTTCAACAACGTCCCTCTTCCCGGACAGAATCAAAGCCACATCACCGAGTTCAACGCGTCGGGTCGCCAGTCGCGTATTGCCATGTTGGCACAGGGCAAGCTCAGCAACGTGACGATCGGCGGATACTACGAAGGTGATTTCCTGTCTGCCGGAACGACTTCCAACGACAACCAGAGCAACAGCTACACCTTCCGCCAGCGGCAATTCTGGGGGCAAGCGAAATTCGATAGCGGCTGGACCATCACCGGCGGCCAGATGTGGAGTTTGGTGACCGAAACCAAGACCGGCGTCGACAATCGGACCGAAGCGACCACACAAACGATTGACGCGCAATATAACGTTGGCTTCAGTTGGACACGGCAATACGGCTTGCGTGTGGCCAAGGACTTTGGCAACAAGTTCTGGCTGGCGGCGGCCGTGGAAGAAGCCCAAACCACGCTTACGGCCCATAACCAGAACAACAACTTCCTGGTAGGTTCTTTCGGTGTCACCGGCGGACTCTATAACCCGGTCGCCAACTACGCCTTCTCGACCGCGCCGGACTTCGTCGTTAAGGCCGCCTTTCAGCCTGGCTGGGGCCACTACGAAATCTTCGGTGTTCTCACGACGGTTCGGGACCGGGTCTTCCCCAACTTCGCGTCCACGACGAATCCCACAGCCGGCGCCTTTAATGACACCCGAAACGGCGGCGGCATCGGAGCCAACGCGCGCGCCCGGTTCTTTAAGCACGTGGACCTGGGTGTGCACTTCTTTGGCGGTGACGGTATTGGCCGATACGGCTCGGTAGGCTTGGCGCAGGTAACGGTTCGGCCAGACGGTACGCTTGTGCCGATCCGCAACTATCAATCGCTCGGCACAATCGAGGTTTTCACCAACAAGCTTGACGTCTACATGTACTTCGGGGACGAGTACGAAGCTCGGGCGGCTTATGCAACCAGTCCCACTACCGCCGTGGGGTACGGCTCGCCCCTGTTCACCAACCGCGGCTGCTGGACAGAACCTCTGCCCGGCGCGGCAACATCGACCGCCACAGGCGTTGGTGGAGCAGCCGGGTTCGTTCCAGGCTCCCTCGCCAACTGCACCAACGATACCAAGCACGAGATGGAAAGTACGGTCGGCTTCTGGTATCGCTTCTACCGAGGATCGAAGGGCACCCTGCAGTTTGGAATGCAGGAATCCTACTTCCTCCGTTACGACTGGAACGGACTGGGCAATACGACCGGAGTGGGCACGAGCGGTGCGCCGCACGGCACCGACAACATGGTATTCACCTCCTTCCGTTACGTCCTGCCATAGACGGAAAAGCGCGCACGGGGAGCGGGCTCAATCCTCCCCGTGCTCTTTTCTCTCCCTCCCGCCATTTTCCTTGAACCCCGCATCTAACTTTCATGGAAGATGGTATCTGGTTACTCCGAACGGGCCGAATGCATGCACGACAATGTTCTTTTGGTGGAAGACGAAGAAGCCCTGCGCATGACGGTGGGCGACCGCCTGCGCAATGAGGGCTATATGGTTGAGTATGCAACCAATGGGGACGACGCCTTTGAAAAGGCCACCCTCCTGCCTCTGGACCTCATCATTCTTGATATCATGCTGCCCCGCCGGGATGGTTTTAGCGTGTGCCGCGATATCCGCCAAGCTGGCCTGATCACTCCGATCCTGATGCTCACCGCTCGGGGCCAAACCGCGGACAAAGTGAACGGATTGAAAATCGGCGCCGATGACTACGTCACCAAGCCGTTCGACATGCAAGAGCTCATGGCCCGCGTAGAGGCCCTGCTCCGCAGGGCTCCCAGCAGGCCTGCAGCCCAGGTTGGCTCGGTGCAATTCGGATCGGTGCGCGTCGATCTGCGAGGGACCGAGGTAACACGCGATGGGAAGCCGGTAAATCTGTCCGCCCGGGAGTTTCAGCTGCTGCGCTACTTTATCGATCATGCCGGGACGACTCTGTCCCGCGATGAATTGTTGAAGGAGGTCTGGGGCTATAGTGCCGATACCTTCACGCGCACCGTGGATGTGCACGTCGCGAGCCTGCGGCAGAAACTGGAAAGCGATCCAAAACAGCCTAAGTTCATCCTCACCGTGCAGGGCCTCGGCTACAAATTCAAGCTCAGTTGATGTCAGCAGGAACTATCTGATTTTGCTGACCCGGCCCGGTTGGGAGTATAAATAATCATACCGAGCCTGGTGCGGCCAGGAAGGTCGTGTGAAGATACCTTTCAAAGAGCGCGCATTCTCCGCGGTCGTTGTGGTTCCCACCGCGATCATCGTAATCGTGCTGGCTTACCTGCAGTACAGCTGGAGTAATCAGGTAAGCGAAGCTACCAGCCTGCGCCTGGCTGACAGCCTGCAGATGTCCATGATCAACTGGCACCTGGACCTGTTTCGCGATTTTTCCCAAATTTGCCTGGCCCTGAGTATCGACCCGAGCGGCGAGGCTCCCGATGACTTCCAGCAATTCGCCCGGTCCTACTCCACATGGAAAGCCGGGGCCCCCTATCCTGAGCTTGTTTCCAATCTCTATCTCTTGCAGCCGGACAAGGATTCCCGTGCCGCTCAACTGCGTTTCGATCCCTCCACACGGCAGTTGGAACCAAGTGATTGGCCGGCGAGTCTAGAAGGCTTGCGCGAGACAATGCAACAGGCTTCTCTGCGCCAGACTGCCTGGAACGCGGGCCCGAGCGATCGGCCGGCGCACGCATCAACCGAGCAATTCGTCGATGGCTTCTATCCCGGAGGCCTTCTGGCCGGATGGCGCTTTGATCCCGGAATTCCCGCTCTGCTGCATCCGATCTATAAGACGCGGTTTTCGCCTGCGGGCGAGGCTGTCCTGCCTGCGGAGTGGCTTGTTCTCGTGCTCAACAATCAGGTGATCGAGACCCGCATCCTTCCAGACCTGGCGCAGCGTTATTTCCAAGGAACCGAAGGCCTCGATTTCCAGGTGGCGGTGGTGTCAGATGGCCAGCAGAGGCGGGTCATTTATTCCTCCGATTCCGACTTCGGCCGGCAAGAAGTCCCGGACGCAGACGGCAGCATGGATCTGTTTGGACGGGTCCAAGACAAAGCGCTCGGTTCCCCGGTGCAGGTCTTCCACAAGCCTTCGCTGAACAAAGGACCGGCGGGAACGGTCGGCATTTCCTGGTTTCCGCTGCTAACCGACACCCCGGAAAATCGCGACTGGCGCCTCGTGGTACGTCACCGCCGCGGCGGTCCCATGGGTGCCTTCGTGGCCGAATTGCGGCGCCGCGACCTGATGATCAGTTTCGGAGTTCTATTGTTACTGGTTATCAGCATGGCCATGCTGATCATAACCAGCTATCGCGCGCAACGCCTTGCTAAGCTGCAGATGAATTTCGTGACCACGATTTCCCATGAGTTGCGCACCCCGCTCACGGTGATCACCTCGGCCGCTGACAATATCGCCCATGGCGTCGTCGACGGACGGCAGCAACTCACCCAGTATGGTTCCGTGATAGGCAATCAGGCGCGCCAGCTTTCCGGACTGGTCGAGCAGATCTTGCTATTCGCCGCAGCGCGCGAAGGCCAGCAACGCTACAGCCCGCGTCCGTTGAAGGTTTCCGATATCCTCGAGGCCGCCCTGGCAAATACCTCCGGGCTCATCCGTGCGGGCGGTTTCACCGTGGACCAGAGAATTGCCTCCGGGCTTCCTCGTGTCATGGGCGACCTCTCGGCGCTCTCGCAGTGCCTGCAGAACCTGATCACCAACGCCATAAAGTACAGCGGCGAGCAGCGCTGGATCGGAATCGAGGCCCGGCTCGTCGACCAGGCCCATCTCGGCAAAGAGGTGCAGGTCACCATCTCCGATCACGGTATAGGGATTAGCTCGGAAGACTTGCCGCATATTTTTGAACCGTTTTACAGGAGTTCCTCGGTTGCCGCCGCTCAAATCCACGGCACCGGCCTGGGTTTGCCCCTGGCCAAAAGCATTGCCGAAACCATGAAAGGCGCGCTGACCGTCACAAGTAGCCTGGGCCGAGGTAGCGCATTCACTCTCCACCTGCCCTGGGCCGAACAATCGCCCGAACCTGGCGAAGTCCAGACGGCTCCGGCAGTTGCGTCGCATTAGCAATCCAGCTCGTCGCTTTCGCGCATCCCGGAGTCCTCGGGTTCGACTAGGATTTACAACCTCCTTACAGCTTTCTCATCCTGCCCTGTTGTAGCCTGCCCTCAGGTTGCTCGTGGGTGTGAGGACTTCATTTTGACGGGATTCCACATGACCCTTCTCGCTGAGGCTCCCGGGATCTGCTGCGGCGCTTTTCTTGACGCCGGGTTGCATCGAGCAAAGACTCCGGGGGCATTCACATGATGGGTGCAGTTTTGAACCGCTACCGAGGGCCGGGGGCGTCGATAAGCGCATTTCTGCTTTTAGCTGCGCTTCTTTGGTTTCTGTCGGTGACCACATACGGGCAGATGAATACTGCCGACATCTCGGGTACGGTCACCGATCCAACGGGCGCGGTCATCCCTCGCGCGACCGTTACGGCGCTGCAGGTCGCCACGGAGCAAAAACACACGGCCACTTCCAATGATTCGGGGCAATTTCTGCTGCCCCAGCTGCCTTTGGGCGAATACAAGCTAACAGTCGACGCACAAGGCTTCAAACAAGCCGTGCAGCAAAGCGTCCTGCTGCACGCGGCCGGTCATCTTCGGCAGGATTTTTCTCTCGAACTGGGCGATGCCAGCCAATCGGTAACCGTGGAAGCCAATGCCGGGTTGATGCAAGTGGAATCCGCCGAAATCAAGGATGTCATCGAGAACCGGCAAGTAGCCGATTTGCCCCTGAAGGGCCGCGAGTTTATGGAGCTGGCCGTCCTGAGCCCTGGCGTCGTGAATCCCCCGGGCGGCACGCGCGGCGATTCGCTGCAGCAAACCGGAAAACTGATCAACGTGCTGGGCAACCGCACCGGCCACAATCTGTTTATGGTCGACGGAGTCAGCGTAACCGACGAATATTACAACAACGTCGCTCTGAGCCCTTCTCCGGATGCCACCCGGGAATTCAACATGGAGCTTACCGACTACAGTGCGGAGTTTGGCGGCAAGTCCGGCGCGGTGATCAACGTCATCACCAAATCAGGAAGCAATGATTTTCATGGAAGCGTCTACGAATTCGTCCGCAATGACCTATTTGACGCCCAGAACTTCTTCGCTCCCCCCAATGTCCCGGCGCCCTTTCGCGAAAATCAGTTCGGTGCGGCGGTTGGCGGCCCGCTCGTAAAAAACAAAACATTCTTTTTCGTCAACTACGAAGGGCAGCGCGTGCGCGATTCGCTGTCCCAATTGTTCAGCGTTCCGACTGCCGCGCAGCGTGGCGGAAACCTGGCGAGCCTGGTTCCGGTTTCCACGCGGCAACTGGTCGATCCGACGACCAAGGCCCCGATTCTTAACAACAATCTGAACAACGATCCGAATTTCGATCCCCATAATCCCTCCACCAGGGCGGCGCTGGCCCTGCTCAATCTAGTCCCGCTGCCCACCACGGCGGGAAATACCAACAACTTGAGAAGCGTGGGGCAGGAGAAGATCGGCACCAACCAGTACGACGCGCGCTTGGACCAGGTGATTTCCGGATCGGATAGTGCCTTCCTGCGCGCGTCGGTTTTCGATGCCAACGAGCTCGACCCTTTCGGCTCGAGCATTCTGAACGAAGCGCTGCTCCCAGGTTTCGGCCGGATCCTCAAAACGCACACCGACAACTTGTCTGGGGGCGAGACGCATATTTTCTCACCGAACCTCGTAAACGAATTTCGTTGGGGATGGCTGCGCGTATCCGGGGGCCAGAAGGACCCGAACGCGGGCAATCCCTTCGCCGCCACCTACGGGCTCAGCGGCACCACCGCCAATCCCGCCGATAGAGGCTACCCGCAGGCGAACCTCAGCGGGCTTTTCAGTACCATCGGAACGGCCACCGGTTTCAACTTACGCACCGATCGCGATTTCGAATTCTTCGACAACGTTTCGTTCCATCACGGCCGCCACAACTTTTCCTTCGGCGGCTATTTCTTCCATCTGTCTTTCAATCCTTCGTTCCCCAATAACGCGCGCGGCACCTACACCTACAGCGGAACCTATAGCGGCAACGCGCTCGCTGACTTCTTGCTCGGCTACCCGTCGCAAGGCCAGGTGGGTATCGGCGAAGGGGCTGAAAATGCTCATACCAACTGGGCGCACTTTTATTTCCAGGATGGCTGGCAACTCACGCCGAGGCTGAAGCTCGATGCCGGCCTGCGGTATGAGTACAACTCCAATCTCGTTGCGGATAGCAATCAGACCTCCGATGTGGATTTAAGCTCCGGCGTGGCGCGCTTTATCGTAGCCGGCAATCCGGCGAATCTTGCTGGCAATGCTGCGACCCTGGCCGCCTTTGCCGCGGCGCAAAGCCCGGCAATTCCGGTTATTTCCCAGGCCACTGCCGGTTGGAACGACAGCCTGCTCAACACCAGGCCCGTTCGTCTCTCGCCCCGGATCGGGTTGGCGTGGCAAGTCCCGGGGCTGAACGGAGCGGTTGTGCGCGCCGGCTTCGGCGTTTTCACCAACCAGGCGGCCTACAGCGTGCTGCAGAACCTGGCAGAGAATATCCCCTTCTTCCTGAACAAGACCGTGAACAACGCGACGGGCACTCCCACGCTGACAACGGCCAGCATTCTGGCGGCAAATCCAAACGGGGCCATCGGTGCAAACGGCGTAAACCACAACTTTAAGATCGAATACAACGAGGTGTGGAACCTGACGGTGCAGAAATCACTGACAAATAACACCACGCTCTCGGCTCAATACGTGGGTTCTCGTACCGTGCATGCCGATAGCTCTACCGCCGTGAACCTGCCCCTGCGCGGACCGGGAGCGGTGCAGGCGCGACGGCCCTTCCCCAATCTCAATGCGTACACCACGATTCGCTGGGACGGTTGGGCCTCTTTCAACGGCCTGACCATCGAAGCCACCCACCGCATCTCTCACGGTCTTTCGCTCGATGCCAGCTACACCTGGTCTCACTCGATCGACGATGCATCGGACGCCGGCAGCACGAACGCCGAATTCAATCTGCCCCAAAATATCTACGCTAATAATCTGGCCGTCGAGAAAGCCGACTCGAGCTTCGATCACCGCAACCGCTTTGTCGGCAACCTTCTCTACGACTTGCCGATCGGAAAAGGGTCGACCGGCTGGATGCGCCAGCTGGCTGCAAATTGGCGCGCTGGCGGAATCCTCATCGTTCAAAGTGGCCCCCCATTCACGGTAAACTTGGGAACCTCGAATGACGTCGCGAACATCGGCTTGGTGAACGGCAGTAACATCGAGCGCCCCATGGTCGCCGGCAATCCGAACGCTGGTCCCAAGACGGCCAGCCAATGGTTCAATACCTCTGCTTTCTCGCTTCCGGCGAGCTTCACCTTCGGAAACGATCCGCGTAATTCCGTGCTCGGCCCTGCCTACATCGACCTGGACACTTCGGTCCAGAAGCAGTGGGCGTTGCGCGAATCGATGAACCTGCAATTTCGCGTCGACGCTTACAACACGCTCAACCACCCGAACTTCAACCTTCCCGGACGTATCTTCGGGGCTGCCAACTTCGGCGTAATAGGGAGCGCGCAGGATCCCAGAGAAATGCAGTTGGCCCTGAAGTTCGAGTTTTAATCCAAGAGCCGCCGAACCTACTGTTTAGCGGCCGCAGGGACTGCCACGGGAGGCAACCTCTGCGCTGATCGCGCCGGAACCGCCACCGAACGCGCGCCATTTTTGCCCACCGCCCGCACCGCGAAAAAGTGATTGTCGGTCGAGACGTCTGTGAGCACGCTTTCTCCCGCTGATGGCACGAAGTCATACACCTGCCAGCGCCAGGCGGTCGTCTCCCGCCACAGAATTTCGAATCCCGCGCGTTCCGCATCATCATCCGCAGACCATTTTATTTTCGCATCCGGCGTCACCGCGCCCGAAAGATTCACATTCGCCGGCGGGGCGGGCGCCAGAGCGAATTGCCGCAACACCTCGGCGTTATCCCGCGCCACGTCGCCCATCAATCGATAATTCAGGTATTTCAGTTTGTCCCCATACTCCACATTATTTTCGATCCGCACGGTTTGATGCTGATGGCGGTAATCTTCGAGCGGCTCGGTAAAACGAACCGCCGGCAAATCCGCCTGATAGAAAGGATAATGGTCGCCGCCGCGCCCCAACCGATCGATGAAGAAAATCAGACGGATTGCTTGCTCGCCGTCGATCTCCTCGATCGCGCGCGCCATCTCGCGCGAAGGCGAATCGCCATCGTCCCCGGCTCCCATTCCTGAGAACAGCCGAACGCGGTGCGGCCCTCCCGGCGCCGGATCGGCGCCGACGATGTCATCGTCGAGCATGCCGCCCACCGTGTAGCCATGTTCCTTGGTCCACTCAAGGAAGTGGCTGGCTCCGAGCAAACCTTGCTCTTCCCCCGAAACAGCCGCAAAGAGTAACGTCGCGCGATAAGGACTGCCTCCGGCGGTGGGTGTCCGGCTGAGCAAGCGCGCACACTCCAGGCTGACGGCCACGCCCGACGCATCGTCGTCGGCGCCGGGAGCGTCAAGCGTCGGGTCCATAACGTCGGAAGCGCGCGAATCAAAATGTCCGGAGACGATGAAAATCGTTTTCGAAAGCACGGGATCACGGCCCGGCAAAATGCCATAGACATTTTCAAGCGGCGCGGGGCGGTTACTGGTGCGCGGCGAGGTTGCTTCAAATCGGTCGATGACCACCTGCAGCTCTCCTTCCGCGGATTGGGCGATTTCCTTCAGGCGCCCAGACACCACATCCCGACCGCATCCCACACCGCGATGCTCATTGGTCCACGAGGAGAGCGTATGGCGAGTCCCGCAGGCAACCAACCGTTCGACCAGCGCGCGCATGCCGGTTTGATCCACCTCGGAACGCGCCACCGCGCCTTTCGGTCGCGGTAATTCAGAAAGTTTCATCCGACGAGGTTCGGCTGGATCCCGTTGCGGCTTCTGCTGCGCTGATCCTGGCGAGGAAAACAAAAAGATCGCCGCCGCCGTCGCCACGGCAACCGCAAGCAATGTCGCTCGAACTCCATTCATTACGAATTCACCCCCATTTCAGAAGGCATCTCGAAGTAGGAAAACTACCGCATCAAGACCCGCAGAGCAACATGGGACATGGACGATAGCGATGTACGGCTGCCATTTCGCCGCAATCCAGGTAGCTTTTTTCCGCTTTCCAAGAGAAATTTATTAGCGCCGTCGGCTACTTCTGTGTTATCCATCTATATATGCAACTCGAGTTCCATCCGAGCTCATTTCAACTCCATGTCTCCGCGCATGAGTTTTTCCGGCTGTTGAGTTATACCGCCAGCTATTTCTAACCGGATTGCAACCGATACGCTCACATTCGCCTACGGGTGTTTCAAAATTCAACTCCCAAGGAGATTTCCATGAACCCGTCCGAAACGGTTGTAGCAAGTCCCGTATCAGCATTTCTGAAGAATCACTTCCGCCATTTCAACGCGGCGACCCTGCTCGATGCCGCCGAGGCTTACGGCGATCATTTGTCGCAGGGTGGCAAGATGCTGGTCACCCTGGCCGGCGCCATGAGCACCGCAGAGTTGGGCATTTCGCTTGCGGAAATGATTCGCCAGGATAAAGTGCATGCGATCTGCTGCACCGGAGCGAACCTGGAGGAAGATGTGTACAACCTGGTGGCCCACGACCATTACAAGCGTGTGCCGCACTATCGCCATCTCACTCCCGCGCAGGAAGTGGAGTTGCTTGAAAACCATCTGAACCGGGTGACCGATACCTGCATTCCCGAGGAAGAAGCCATGCGCCGCATCGAACGCATCGTGATGCAGGAATGGTATGCGGCCGATAGCAGCGCTCAGCGATTTTTCCCCCACGAATTTCTATATAAAATTCTGCGCTGCAAAAACCTCAAGCAGCATTACCAGATCGACCCCCAGAACAGCTGGATGCTCGCCGCCGCGGAAAAAAACCTGCCCCTGTTCGTGCCCGGCTGGGAGGATTCAACTCTGGGCAATATGTTCGCAGCCCAGGTAATCGCGGGCAAAGTGAAGAACGCCACCACCATTCGCGGCGGCGTCGAGTACATGATGGAGCTTGCCGGCTGGTACACCGAAGTCGCGCACCAAACGCCGCTGGGATTTTTTCAGATTGGCGGCGGAATCGCCGGTGACTTCCCGATCTGCGTGGTCCCCATGCTGCACCAGGACTTGCGTCGCCAGAACGTCCCGCTTTGGGGCTACTTCTGCCAGATCAGCGATTCCACCACGAGCTACGGTTCCTATTCTGGCGCCGTGCCAAACGAAAAGATCACCTGGGGCAAGCTGGGCGTCGATACGCCGCGATTCATCATCGAATCGGACGCGACCATCGTCGCTCCCTTGATTTTCGCCTACGTGCTCGGCTGGTAGAACTGCGAAGGAATTCTCGGAACTAGTTTTCAGCGGGCACCGTTCGAGCCTGAGCGATCCGATCGATGGTCGAATGCAGGCTGGCCGAATCCTCCACGCTGAAGCAGCGCACGGAGCGATCGATCTGGCGCAGAATGCCGGACAGCACCTTCCCCGGTCCCACCTCGGCGAAAATCGTGACTCCTCGCTCGATCATTTCTCGAACCGAGTCCAGCCAGCGCACCGGTAGGGTCACCTGACGAATCAACGCCTCCCGCGCTTCCTCACCTGAGCTGATAGCTTCGGCGTCGGCGTTGGTGATCAGCGGAAAACGCAGCGGGCCAAACGCGGCGGCCCGCAAATCATGTTCGAGCCGCCTCTGCGCGGGTTCCATCAACGGCGAATGAAACGGCGCGGAAACCGACAGAATCACGGCTCGCTTGGCGCCTTTTTGGGAAGCAATTTCCACCCCACGCTTCACCGCGCCGGCGTGGCCGGAAATCACCGTTTGCTCCGGCGAATTCAGATTGGCCGCCGCCACCACTTCCTGGTCCGCCGCCTTCCTGCAGACTTCCAGGACCTCGCTTGGCGCCATTCCCAGGATCGCGGCCATCGCCCCCTCGCCCGCGGGAACAGCTTCCTGCATGTAACGCCCGCGGTCGCGCACCAGCCTGACCGCCGCCGAAAACTCGAGCGATCCCGCCGCGACCAGCGCCGAATACTCTCCCAGGCTGTGGCCGGCGACAAAATCGGGAACAATTCCGCGCTTTTCCAGTGCCCGATAGGCGGCCACCGAAACGGTCAGAATAGCCGGCTGCGTGTTCTCGGTCAGTTTGAGCGCTTCCTCTGGCCCCTCAAAGCACAGCTTCGAGATCGCCAGCCCCAGCGCCGCGTCGGCTTCTTCGAAGATAGCGCGCGCTTCCGGAAAATTCTCGGCGAGGTCGCGTCCCATGCCGGGATATTGCGAGGCTTGTCCGGGAAATAAAAACGCAAGTTTGCTCATGGATGGTTGCGGTTGACCGCTCGATACACCCAGTCAGCCGCGCGCGGCGACCGTGGCTATCGCGGAAAGCTCCTGTTCGATTTTTTCGTTGACGCCGGCCCGGCACAGCTCGGCTGCGACACGAATGGCGTTCTTGATGGCATTGGCATTCGAGCGCCCGTGGCCAATGATGGTGATTCCGCGCACACCCAGCAGCGGCGCCCCTCCATACTCGGAGTAATCGGTGCTCTTCCTCAAGCTGTCGAAGGCCCGCTTGGAAAGCGCGTAGCCCAGCTGGGAACGCAGGCTGCTCTTGATGGCCTTCTTCAACATGCTGCCGATCTGCTCGACCACACCCTCGCTCAACTTGAGCGCAATATTTCCGATGAAGCCGTCGCACACGATGACATCCACATTGCCGCGAAACACGTCCCGGCCCTCGACGTTGCCCACGAAATTCAGCGCGGTCTGTTTCAACCGGTTGGCCGCTTCGCGCGTCAGCTCGTTGCCCTTGGTCTCTTCCTCGCCAATCGAAAGCAGCGCCACGCGCGGCCGCTTGGTTCCCCAAATCGCCCGGTAGTAGATTTCGCCCATCACCGCAAACTGCTCAAGTTGCTCGGGCTTGGAATCGACGTTGGCGCCCACATCGAGAACGATTGAAACCTTCTCCTTCATGTTCGGGAAAGCGGCAGCCAGCGCCGGGCGGTCAACCGACGCTAGCGTACCGATCACGAATCGCGCCACGGTCATCGCCGCACCGGTATTACCGGCCGTCACCAGGGCATCGGCCTTGCCGTCGCGCACCAGATGCGCGGCAACATGCAGCGAACTCCCCTTCTTCCGGCGGAAGGCGTGGGACGGCGAATCCGTCATGGTGATCACTTCGTCGGCGTTGAGGATCTCCAGGGAAGGTCCTGCTGCCGGTGGCGGCTGCAACTCCTGCCGGACCGTCGCCTCGACCCCTACCAGCAGCACGCGGACCCCTAGCTCGCGGGCCGCAAGAATCGCGCCTTCGACCTCCGCACGGGGGGCATGGTCACCCCCCATTGCATCCAGAGCAATCGTAATCATTCAGGCACCAGTGACACTGGATCCAGAAGCTTTTGCGGGGGAAAACCTAGGCCGTCTTGGCCGAGGTGTCAATCACTGCCCGACCCTTGTAGTATCCGCAATTGGGACATGCCCGGTGAGGCAGCTTCTTTTCCTTGCAATTGGGGCATTCGGCAAGTGAAAGCTTGTGAAGATGGTCGTGGGCACGCCGCGTGCTGGTGCGCCTCTTTGAGTGACGTCGCTTTGGATTCGGCATTCTTGCTCCTCATAACCAAACAGGCCGCGACACACAGCGGCTCGGGAAACTAGCGGCTAGTGTAGCGTCTTATTGCTTTTTGAACCAGTCCTGCTTCAGACGGGCAAGCGGGGCCAGGCGTGGGTCCGAACCGTGGGTCTCGCAGCGGCATTCGTCATTGTTGAGGTTCACTCCGCAGTGCGGGCACAAACCGCGGCAGTCACTGCGGCAGATCACCTTCATGGGGATCGCCAGATTGACCTGCTCGGCGAGTACGTCTGCCAGGAAGAGTCCTTCGCCTTCAAAGAAGGCGATCTCGGTATCGTCCAGATTGAGGTGGAATTCCTCGTCGGCCGCAATCGAGGTCATGGGCCGGTAGTAGAGATCGAAATCACGGCTGATCTCTTCGACAACCGTGTCCAGGCACCGGGCGCAAACCAGTTCGACTCGGGTATGCAGATTGCCAAAGATACGGATTTGCCCCTCGATAAGTTCAGCAGTTGCACGGACTTCGAGAGGCTCGACCTGGCGGAACTCGCCGGAATGAAAATCAAGCGTGCCCGGGGAGTAGCTTTTCCGGATACGAATCTTCCGGATACCGAGTTCGTTTACGTCTAAAAACATCGCTTTCCCTGTAGTTTCCGCAGCGAAACCTCATTATAAAGCGGGCACCTGCTTTGTCAAGGAAGGCCCATTACCCTGGCAGCTGAGTTGACACCAAACGGACAACCAGAGCCTGGCCGTGAAACGCCGCTGGAAGTTCGCAAACGGCGGACCTCTATCCGGCGGGGGTCAGGGCCAAACCGATCAGTTCCCGGCACTGGCGAAGCAGAAAATGGTCCGTCATGCCGGCAATGTAATCGCAAACCACCCGATGCCGCGGCCCGGCCTCCGCAGCCTGTGTATAGTTCACGGGCATTTTGTCAGGGTGCTTCATGAAAAACAGAAACAGGGAATCCAGAGCAGCCACCGACCGATCTCGATCCTCGGAAATCGCGGGAATGGAATACAGCCGCGCGTTCAGAAAGCGCTTTAAGGTGGCATTCTCCGCAGCGACGTCCACCGAAAAACCCGCAACTCGCCTACCCAGCAGACGCACGTCTTCAACCGTCTGAATGCCGCTGGCTTGCACCTGGCCCTGCGTCGTTTCGATCAGGTCGGTCACCAGACGATCGAAAACACGCTTGAGCGCCTCGTTGAATTTCAGCTTGCCGCGGCCCCCCGGGTAGCAGCGTTCCACTTCTTCAAAAGCGGCGCCGAACAAAGCTACCTCGGTGCGCAACAAATTGAGATCGAGCAACCGGGCCTCAAACGCGTCGTCAAGATCAGCGGTGTTGTAGGCAATCTCATCGACCACATCGATCAACTGAGCCTCGAGCGGAGGCCGCTGGTCCAGCATATATTCGCGAACTTCGGTATCCTCGGCCGAAAACCGATCGCGCGAATGCTTGACGATTCCCTCGCGCACCTCGAAGGTCAGATTCAGCCCTGGAAAAGCCAGGTACCGCTGCTCGAATTGCTCGATGGTGCGAAGCGCCTGCAGGTTGTGATCGAAGTGGTCGCCATACTCGCGCATCCGCAGGTCGAGCTGCCGTTCCCCCGCATGCCCGAACGGGGGGTGCCCGATGTCGTGCACCAGCGCCAGTGCTTCGGCAAGGTCGGTGTTGAGCTTCAAAGCGCCGGCTACGGTGCGGGCAATCTGCGCAACTTCGAGCGTATGGGTAAGACGGTTACGAAAGTGGTCCGAGTAACGTGTGGTAAAAACCTGGGTCTTTGCTTCCAGCCGTCGGAAAGCGCGGGAGTGCAGGATCCGATCCCGGTCGCGCACATAGTCGTCGCGGTAAGGGTGTGCTGGCTCAGAATATCTCCGCCCGCGCGAAGCCCTTACGTCCATGGCGTAAGGCGCAAGCGGCATGGCCCACCCGCCTCCGTTCAGGACTTACCGGGAAGAAGCGAAAGTTCCTGGTCAGCCTGCTGAGCGATTGGCGTGCCGGGGAATTCCGACTTGATCTGGCCGTAGTACTTGGCCGCCGCACTGGGATCTTTAGCGCTGTAATGCTCGGCAAGCGAAAGCAGAATCAAAGGCTTCGGCACGAGCACGGTAGGTTTGGCCAGGAGCTGCTGGTAGAGCTTCACGGCCTCGTCGGGCTTGGCCGTACGATCCTTCAGGCCGGCCAGTTCCAGCTTCGCCATGGCTCCGAATTCCTCATCACCTTTGTCGGAGAGCTCCTGGAAAAGTTTGCTCGCCTCATCGTTCTTTCCAAGCTTTTCGAGGCTCAGTGCTTGATAGTATTTGGCAAGCTGCCCTGGCCGGGTACGCCCGTACTTTGCGGCAACGTCGGCAAACTTTTTCGAAGCGTCTCCGTATTTCATTTTTTCGTCGACATAGGTCAACTCACCCGGCTGCGTCGATTCACCCGGCGCGATGACCCGCGCTTGAAAATCCTTCATGGCGTCATCAAACGCCGCCGAGGCGCGAACCGTCTGCCGTTCGCTATAAGTCTTCCAGCCAAAGAAGCCCAGCGCCCCCACGAGCGCAACGATGATGATGTACATGGTCAGCTGCTGGTGCGACAACAAGGCTTCGGCGCCGTGCGCGAAGGTGTCGCGCACTTCGTCCTTTTTCAGTTCCTTGCGGGAAATATGCGCCAAAACGTTGCCCTTCTCGATATAGCCTGAAGAAACCAAATCGTATCACAGATCCTTACCTGCCCGCGAACTCTCCTGGGCTGGTATGAAAGCAGTTGTAGCCGCCATTGCGTCGCGCCTGCGATCGGCCCGCAGGACCGTTTACCCAAGGATGAGCAACCTTTCAAGCAAGGGGTCCTCTGCTGTCCCAGCCGACCGGCGTAGGCTACGCTGTCGGGCATCATTGCAGCTCCCGGCGATGCCCTCCGCACTGGTTCTCCTCCTGCGCACTACACCACGCTCTTCCGCGCTCAGAATCACTCACCCCTTTTGATACAATGCCAAGCTCAAGCGACGGCCACTCCGCCTGCTACCAGGGTAGGGCCTCAGCGGCCCAGGCCGCGCACACAGAGCGCAAGCAAAGATTGGGGTGGGAAACAGTGGTGAACAATCTCGCGTCGGGGTCGGAACTCGCAGAATTGCCAACCTTGAAAAGGAGCTCGAGCGGCGGTGAGCGTCTGAGAATCGGCCTGATCGGTTTCGGGACAGTGGGGCGATCGGTAGCCAAGATTGTTGCCAGCGATGCACACGGCCCGCTTCAGTTGACACACATCTGCAACCGCAACATCGCAGAGAAAAAAGTCGCTGGCTTGCCGGCAGACATTCGCTGGACCGAAAACGCCGACGAGGTGTTGTCATCCAATGTCGATGTGGTGGTCGAGCTGATCGGTGGCATGGAGCCTGCGGGCACGTGGATCCGCAAGGCTTTGCAGTCCAAAAAATCCGTCGTAACCGCGAACAAGATGCTGATCTCCGAGCAAGGCGCGGAGCTAGCGGAGTTGGCTCGTCAGATGGGAAGGCGCCTTGAGTGTGGCGCCTCGGTAGCCGGTGGAATTCCCGCAATCATCGGCATCCAGGAGGGCCTTGCCGGCGACCGGCTCTATCGAATCGCCGGAATTCTGAATGGCACCTGCAACTACATCCTTACCCAGATGGAAGCCCACGGAGCGAGCTTCGCCTCGGCACTCCAAGAGGCCCAGAAACTCGGCTACGCCGAAGCCGATCCCAGCAGCGACGTCGAGGGCTATGACGCCCGCGCCAAGCTGGTAATCCTCACCCAGGCCGGTCTCCACCTGCGCGTCAAGAACCAACAAATCTCCTGCCGGCCCATTTCACTGATCGAAGCCGTGGACTTCGCCTACGTGCGCGAACTCAACTGCACGATCCGGCAAATTTCCTGTGCGCAGAAGAACACATCCAAAGGAGTGCGTCTGTTTGCCGCCGTCCAGCCCGCGCTGGTTCCCTTGTCTTCGCTCACCGCCCACGCCGAAGGAGGCAAGAATATGGTCACCGCCTCTGGCGAATTCGCGGGCCACATGATCTTTTCAGGCTACGGAGCGGGAGGCGACCCGACAGCGGTGGCAGTCGTGTCCGATCTGTACTCGATCGCCCGCACCGCGAACGCGCCCCAGGCCTACCTTCAGACGACCGTTGCAGTGCCGGATACGGTCAGCGGCGATTTCACCGTCCCGCACTACATCCGCTTCGTTGTAAAAGACCGCCCGGGAATCGTCGCGGGAATTGCCACCGTACTTGCCCGGCATGGAATCAGCCTGGATGCGGTGCTGCAGAAGCCAGGCTACCCGCACGACCGCCTGCCATTCGTGATGACTCTCGAGGAATGCAGCAGCGAGCTGGTCAATCGCGCTCTCGAAGAAATCGCCAGCATGGACTTTCACGTCCAAGCTCCGCTCTGCCTGCCGATCTTCGAGTAGCCAGCCTTAGGTCTGCCACTGTGGCTGTGAGGCGATCGGCAGTTGCGGCCTAGGCTGCCGAGCAGGTGCCGGAGCAACGGCCGGGGCCGATGGCGCGGGCGGCGCGCTAAGAGGCGATGAAAATATGTCCCGCCGGTTCAGAGGATCGCGGCTCGGTATTCCGGGCGTGGCGTTGAAGGGCGAAGCGAATGCGCCATTGTTGTAGTCCGGGCTTGAATACCCTGGATCGGAATACTGCCCCCGATAGCCCGAATCGTAACCATCGTTGACACTGGGATCGCCATAAGACGAGTAGGCGCCCCAATTCCAGAACGGATCATACCAGTATGGATCCCAGTAAGGGCCGAACCCCCAAGAAAGTCCCCAATAAGGCCATCCAAAGCCGAGGCCCCAACCACCCCAGCCCCAGCCCCAACCGCAACTCCAGCAGCCGAATCCGCGGCCGCCACTCCCGAATCCGCGGCCGCCCAGCCCACCGAACCCGTTGCCCAATCCGCGATTCCCAAAACCGCCGAGGCCACGATTGCCAAAGCCGCCCAACAAACTCCCCAGCCCACCCGTCTGAGAACGCAGCGCAGAACCGAAGCCTGAAGAAGCCGAAAGCGAGGAATTTGAGCCCAGCCGCGAATTGTTGAACCCCGAACGGCCACGCGCGGTGCTTCCGCCGCGACCGGCCGCCAGGGCGCGACCAGAGCCGCTCATCAAAGCCGAGGCTTCCCGAGAACCTCCGGCCATCCCACCTCCTTGAGCACCGAAGGAGTGCCATTGACCATCCGCCAGGGCCGCGCGCGCGTTGCGGAACCCGGAAGCGCCGCCATTGGCAAATCCGCGGGAGCCCGCCAATCCCGAGCCGCTGCGAGCAGCGCCGAAAGAATGCCACTGCCCATCGGCCATCGCGCTTCGTGCGCTCGAGAATCGACTCGCGCCGCCAACCGGTCCGTGATTAGCAGCAAAGCCCGAGCCTCGCGATCCACCAAAGATTCCGCCGCGGTAAGAACCACCGCCATAGGCTCCGCCACGGTATGCAGAATCCCCCGAATGAACGGGCCGCCCCGAAGTTGCCTCCGCGGAAGGCACCGCCTCCAAAAGAGCGCGAAGTGCCGCTAAACCCACGCCCGCCAGAGAAACCACCGCCCCGGAACCCGCCTCCCCCGCCTCCTCGAAATCCGCCGCCACCACCGTGGGAGCCGCCACCGCCATGCCCCCCGCCTCTCTGAGCAAAGCAAGGATTTGGCAGGCAAGCCAAGACGAAAAGGGCAGCAAGTGCGAGCAGGAACCTAAGGGAAGAACAGGAGGAGTGTTTCATGGCGACTACCTCCATTAAGAGAGACAAAGGGGCACCGTGCCGAGAGGCGCGGTGCAACCATCAACATCCTACTCCTATTCGATTACCGCCGCACAGTTTGGGTTGCAGCCCACCCGAGCGCGCAGCCGATCGCTTTGCGAGCAGTGACCTTGATTGGACCTCGGGGAGAATGCCGCGCCGCTACCGTGAAACCTAAGGCTTCGCCGTCTCCGCGCCTTCGGCCATGACCTTCTCGACTTCCTCTGGGGCGCGTGGCAGGCGCGCGGTAAGAATCTGGTATCCATCTTTGGTGACCAGAACGTCATCTTCAATGCGCACGCCGAGGTTCTCGTCGGGGATGTACAGACCCGGCTCGACGGTGATCACCATGCCCGCCTCAAGCGGGCGCTCGCGGTCGCCCGGATCGTGCACGTCCAGCCCAAGATGATGGCTGATGCCGTGAATGTAGTACCGCTCCAGGGACCGGCCTTGCTGATCGTGACCGTGCGCTGCGAAATAGTCGGTCACGATCTGCTGCAAGCTCCCTGGGCCGCCATACATCTTGGCACCCGGCTTCACGGCTGCGAGCGCAGCGTTCTGCGCTGCCAACACGATCTGGTAAATCTCGCGCTGGCGCGGTGCGAATTTTCCATTCGCCGGAAGCGTGCGCGTAATGTCGGCTGCGTATCCGCCATATTCGCCGCCGACATCGATCACCACCACCTGGCCATCTTTGATCGGATCGTTCAAGCCGCTGTAGTGCAGCACGGTTGAATTGAAGCCCGTCCCGACGATGGGTGCGTAGGCCTCGCGAGCGCAGCCCGCCATTTCGTGAATCTGTTTCATGCGCGCCGCAACCTGATATTCGAACAGCCCCGGACGCAGGTGCTTCATCGCATCCAGCTGGGCATCGACCGAGGCATCGATCGCCCTTTGCAGCAGCTCAAGTTCGCCTGCGGATTTGAGCTGCCGCATCCTATCCAGGGTCGCCGTCACATCCTTGATATTCGCCTGCGGCAGCGCGTCGCGGACCAATTGCAGAGACATCGTGAGATGCGGATAGCCTGCCTCTTCCTTGGGAGGCAGAAGCGTGTAGAAGTTCCCGTACCGGTTGGCCAGCTTGGTCAGATCTTCATGAAGATTGGTAAACGGCTCAACGGCCTGGAAGCCGGTCTTCTCCGCTACATCCGGATCAGTCGCCCCGGTCTTCGGCCCCTCCCATTTTTCCTGCCGGGCATCCCGCGGTGGCAAATAAAGAATCTCGTGCGGTTGGTCGACCGGCCCTGCGCTGCCGGCGTCGGGAATCAACAGCAGAGCCGCTCCTGGCTCGTCATGTCCGGTCAAATAGTAGAAGTAAGGTTCCTGGAAGAAAATCGCGACTTCCGATGCATCTTCATGCCCCGTATATCCGAAAATCAGCACCGGTCCGTCCACTTTCGAGCGCAACTCCGCTCGCCGCCCCTGATACTCGACGCTCGGCTGCCGAAAGCGTCCCTGCGCAACAAAGGAGACAAGCGAAACCGCGAGAACAAGCAGAAGGCCCCAGGGAGAGAAAAGACTGTGGCGGAAAGGCGAACCCATCGCAGGCGAACTGCTTCCCTTAATCACTAAAACTCCGGGATACTGGTCGAAGCCGGGCGCACTTCGGCGGAAGCTTCGTTCGAGCCAAAGCGCAAGCGCCCGAGGTAGGTCTGCGCCAGCGACATCAATCCGGTATACAAATAGCCCCACACAAACAGCAGCAGAAAAGGAGTCGTTGCATAATTCTCGTTCTGAATGGCATAGAGAACCCCGGCCGCAAAGTACAACCCAAGAAGAACCTCGGCGTAAGGCATCCAGCCCGCGCGTTTGTGGTAACTCTTTTTGATCCAGGCTGCGCTCTGCTTGGCCCCTGCTTCCACACGGTATTTCGGTGTGCGCACGAATTCCGATTTCTTACCGACGATGGCTTCGAGCACCGCAACCGCATTGCGCACCGCAATCCCAATGCCCACCGCCATTACCAAAGGCAAATACAAAAACGTGCGCTTCCAGGTCTGCGGAAAAAGCGCCCGCTCCGCGGCCAGGTAAAACGACGAAATCGAGCAGGTCGACGCCAAAAACAGCGGCAGATCGATCACCAGTACCTGAAACCAGCCCTGATAAAACCGCACAATCATCGCCGGCAGCAGAATCATGGACATGAAAATCATCAGCGGGTAACTAATATTCGCCGTAAGGTGAAAGAACGCCTCGGTCTTGACCGCAGTCGGCACGTCCGCCCGCATCACCCGGGGCAGAATTTTCTTCGCCGTTTGCATCAACCCCTTGGCCCAGCGCGCCTGCTGGGATTTAAAGGCATTCATTTCCACCGGCAATTCGGACGGGCAATCAATCTCTGGCAGATACAGGAATTGCCAGCCGCGAATTTGCGCCCGATAGGAAAGATCGGTGTCCTCTGTCAGCGTGTCGTGCTGCCAGCCGCCCGCATCGTCAATCGCCTGGCGCCGCCAGATGCCCGCCGTACCGTTAAAATTAAAAAACAGCCCGCTGCGGTAACGCGACGAATGCTCGATTGCAAAATGGCCGTCAAGAAGAATGGCTTCCACTTCGGTCAGCGCCGAGTAATTCCGGTTGATATAGCTCCAGCGGGTCTGCACCATCGCCAGTTTGGGATCGACGAAATAGGGCACGGTGCGCCGCAGAAAATCCGCGGGCGGAATGAAGTCCGCATCGAAGATGGCCACCAGCTCTCCGCTAGCGGTCTCGAGCCCGCCCTGCAGGGCCCCCGCCTTGAACCCTTCGCGATTATCGCGATGAAGGTATTCAATCGGCACGCCGAGGTCGCGATACCGTTCCACGCAATCGAGCGCGATCGCCTGGGTATCGTCGGTCGAATCGTCGAGCACCTGAATCTGGAACAGCTCGCGCGGATAATCGAATTGCGCCACAGCCTCGACCAGCCGTTCGGTCACGTAGCGCTCGTTGTAAATGGGAAGCTGAACCGTAACCGCAGGCCAGGCCACAATCGGCGGCGGCGGCCCCGGCACATTCCGCCGATGCTTATAAAAATTGTAGACCAGAGCGTAGCGGTGTATTCCGTAAGCGGCGAGCACGACCATCACCGCAAAATACGGCAGCATGATCGCCAAATCGAAAGCATTCACCTGATACAGTCCCCGAAACGTCGGATCAACCAGCTTGTGCCAATACTGGGTGAATGGACTTCCGCTCAGGACGAATAAAACCGCTGCGACAGTTCCCGACATCAAGGTGTGCCTGCTTCCGGTTTGAACCGTTCTGCTCGAGAATGCGCAAGAGAACCGATCAAGCCCGTAAATTATATACGACCGCTCCAAGACTCCGGAAGCACTATCTCCACTTCCCCGGCCGCCGCCAGGAGACCATCGAAGACTTTCTCTGCAGCCGTAGGTGTCATTCTGCCGTTTGAACCGTCCGCGCCGAGTGCACAACCGCAGCAAGCTCGCGCAACAACCCCGCCGTTTCATCCCAGCCGAGACACGCATCGGTGATACTCTGCCCGTAAACCAAGGCCTTGCCCGGCACCAGCTTCTGCGCCCCCGCCACCAGATTACTTTCGAGCATCACGCCGATAATGCGCTGATCTCGGTTGGCAATCTGCCCGGCAACATCCCGGCACACGGCGACCTGCCGTGTGTAATCCTTGCCGCTATTGGAATGGCTGCAATCAATCATCACGCGCGCCGGCAGCTCCGCATCCTCCAACTGCTGGCAAGCGAGGTTCACCGCTTCGGCGCCGTAGTTCACGCCGCTTTTTCCGCCGCGCAAAATCAAATGCGTATCGGGATTGCCGGTGGTTACAAAAATCGCGGACTGCCCATTTTTCGTGTGGCCCAGAAACGTGTGTGGTTGCGCCGCCGACACGATCGCCTCCACGGCGATCTGCGCATCGCCCGAGGTGGCGTTCTTAAATCCCACCGGACACGAAAGGCCGGAGACCAGCTGGCGGTGCACCTGGCTCTCGGTCGTGCGCGCTCCAATCGCCCCCCAGCTCACCAGGTCCGCCACGTATTGCGGCGAGATCATGTCCAAAAACTCAGTCCCCGCAGGCACCCCCATTTCCGCCAGATCGAGCAACAGATGCCGCGCCAGCCGCAGACCATCGTTGATCTTGAATGATTCATCCAGGTAAGGATCGTTCAGCAGCCCTTTCCAGCCCACCGTCGTGCGTGGCTTCTCAAAATAGACGCGCATCACGATCCGCAAATCTTTGGAAAGCTCCTCAATCGCCCCTTTCAAAAGCCCCGCATATTCGCGGGCCGCCTTGGTATCGTGAATCGAACACGGTCCGACAATCACCAGCAGCCGATGATCCCGGCCGCCCAGAATGTCGCCAATCGCCTTTCGCGCGTGATACACCGTCGAGGAAGCATTCTCGGTCTCCGGCAACTCCTCTTCGAGAAAAACGGGCGGCAACACTACCTTGGTCCACTTGATGCGCAGATCATCGGTGCGGTAAAGCATGGTCGGACGATCACACTCCGGGCCAAGAGGCCAGAAATTGCGTTATCCATACAATCTAGCAGCTTTGCGGAGAAATTCCTCTAGCATCGATCCCCAAGACCGCGGCCGCCTCGGCTGCAAAGACTGCATCAGAGCTCCTCGTTGACAGCGGCCCTGGCCCCCGCCTAAGATTCTCAACCATGCGCGCGTCGCAGAACCACCCGCTCTTTCTGCTTCTTGCTGTGTTCGCTCTGCTACTCACCACCCGGCTGGTCGTCGATCTCCACGCTCCCAGCTCGCACGCCGCCGGTTTCCGGATCGCCAGACCCGACAGCACCTATGACGTTTCCCTCGGCAAAGGCTACCGCTTCGAACGCGGCGGATGGACCTATGTCCATCTGGAAGGCGCGCCGCACGATATAGGCGTACAGCACGGCTATCTGATGGCTGCGGAAATCGCCGATTTCTACGGCGTGGTGCGCTTGGAGATGACCCACAACACCCAGCGCAACTGGGAATTCTTCCGCCGAGCCGGCCGCGAAATGCTCTGGCCCAAAATCGACGGTGAATATCAGGAAGAATTACAAGGCATCACCGAGGGCCTCAAAGACCACGGCGTAAAGCTCGATCTGTGGGATGTCGTTGCCATGAATGCCTTCGCCGAGCTGCCGGACTACTACGTTCCCTGGCTCAACGAACAGACCAAGGCCGTCCACGCACCCGATCGACCCGTCTCCGGCCATTGCAGCGCCTTTGTCGCCACCGGGAGCTGGACCAAGGACCACCGCATCGTAATGGGACACAACAACTGGACTACCTACGTCGAGGGCGCCCGCTGGCGCATCGTCTTTGACCTGGTCCCGCGCTCCGGCTATCGTCTTCTGATGGACGGCCTGCCCGGAATCATCGCCAGCGACGACGACTTCGGGGTGAATTCGGCAGGAATGATGATCACCGAGACCACCATCTCGCGATTCCACGGCTGGGACCCCAGCGGCAAGCCTGAATTTGTCCGCGCCCGCAAAGCCATGCAATATGCGGATTCAATCGATGACTTCCAGAAGATCATCTCCGATGGAAACAATGGCGGATATGCCAACGATTGGCTCTTAGGCGATCGCCAAACCGGCGAAATCGCCCGCCTCGAACTCGGCCTCAAGCACACCAAGCTGTGGCGTACCGGTGACGGCTATTTTGAAGGTTCCAATTTTCCAAGCGATCCCGAAATTACCAAAGACGAGACCACCTTCAATCCTGACAATCCTTCGAGCTCACCAAACGCCCGCCACGTTCGGTGGAACCAGTTGCTGACCGAAAATAAAGGCAAGATCGACACCGCCATGGCGGAAGTTTTTCTAGCCGACCACTACGACACCTTTACGAAAAAGACCGGCGCGAACCTGCGCACCCTGTGCGGCCACGGAGAAACGTCCATGGAAGGCGAGCCCGGCTGGGACGTGAAACCCTACGACCCCTCCGGTGCGGTTCAGGGCAAAGTGATCGATAGCCGCATGGCCGAAGCCATGACGTTCACCGCCCGCATCGGCCATCCCTGCGGCACCAACTTCGACGCCGCTCAATTCCTCAACGACCACCAGGATTTTTCCTGGCAATCCCCGGTGATGGAGAACATGGACACCGGCCCCTGGACTCCCTTCCGCATCGGCGAACACGCCGCCAGGACCGCAACTTCTGCCGCGAGATAAGGTTTGCCTGTAGCGCCGCGGCCGCCCTGTACCGGCCGAACATCCGAGCGCTCCCCCCATACCGAACCGAGACTATCGCCGCTGAAAATCAGGCGACGCCAGCACGAATCCCGCCACCTGCCGCAGCGCTTCGAGCGGCGAAGAGGCCAGCTGCCTCAATACCTGCGGATCCTGCATCTGCTTGCGAATCACGTTCTCGTTCTGCACCGAAAGATCGCCATTCAGCAGGGCCTGTTCCATCAGCGTGATCGCCCGATCGACACCCGCCTGTTTCTGGCCAGAATCATCGAACTTGGGCAGCTCCGCATTCGCCAACAAGCCCCTGGTGACCAGGCTGGCAGCATCAAACTGCACTCCCGCAAGTTTGCCTTGCGTCAATGCTGTCGAAAAATTGATTCGCGCCAGCACCGCGCCCTCGGTTTGCCACGTTTGGGCCTTCATCGAATACCCGGCCGGAACCTCCATCCCGTACGGCCGCATCCCCATGGCATTGAGGTTCTGCACCAGTGAATCGGCAGCCGTCACCTCCGCCCCGCTCGCCCGAATCGCCGAAACAAGAAATTCGAGCGGCGTCTTAAACTTCGCGTCATAGAGTTTCACCGACCAGAATTCCGGCGACCTCAGCATCGTGCGCATCACTTCCCGTATGTCGCCATCGGTTGAAAGGAAGGTCGCCGCCATGCGCTCGACAAGGGCGTCGGGCGGATCGTCCGCCACAAAGCGCGTGGCGATGCTCCGGGAAACAAAATGGGCGGTCGCGGGCTGGTGGGCGAGCATATCGAGCGCGCGAAGTCCTTCGTCCACTCCCGCTTCGTAGAATTTCTGGCCGAGCACGGTCTTCACGCCCGGATCGTGCCGCCGCGCATCGAACTGAAACTTCGCCCCGTCCTCCGGCTGAGCCACTGTCCACCCGGTCATGACGCGCGCAAACTCGGTAACGTCGGCTTGGGTGTAGCCTCCGTCGACGCCGAGGGTATGCAGCTCCAGCAATTCGCGCCCGTAGTTTTCATTGAGGCCGGTCATCCCATTGTTCCCCGCGGCCTGCGAATGCGGTCCGATGCTTAGCCAGTTATCCAGATAAACGAGCATGGCCGGGCTCTGGGCCGTGGCCACCAGCAGATCGTAGAATTTCCCGAGCGCATGGGGCCGGATGGTATCCCGCTCATAGGCGGTCGTAAAATAAACGCACTGATCCTTGTACTGAAATACGTTGAAGTGATTGATCCAGAAATCGGTCATCACCTCCTGCAATTGCCGCTCGGAATAAATCTCCCGGATCACCTTGGCCTGCTGCAGCTCGTTCGCAACCACGTTTCGCGGGACCGCCAGAGCGCGGAAAATTTCCCGTTCCTCGGGCGTGAAATCCGCCAGCAGCCGCTCGCGCTGGTCGGCGCGCAATTGCGTCGGAAAATCGATCAGATGCTCGGGCGTTTCATTTTCCAAGTCAGCGATACGTTGATCCTTGGCCAGAGCCAGCAAGTGATCCGCGATGCCCCGCGCAACATCCTGCGGCGAAGCCGTATCGCCAGCGGCGGGCGCGGCCATTTCCGATTCAGGCTTCGGCGAATGCGTGGCATTAGCCGCCCCAGCCGCCTGGTTCGCTTTTTGCTGCTCGATCCTCGCCGCCTGTACCGAATAAATCATCTTCTCGACCGGATCGGTCGGCAGGGCGCGCTTGCCAGAGACAATCTGCGTGATCACATTGTCGGAAGGGAACAGCTCTGCCATTTGCTTCAGGCTCATGCGGGTAGTTGCGTAAGCGGCAAGCCGCGAGTTGAGCGCGGAATCGTCCACGCTCTCTGGATGCAGTTGGTCTTCCATCCAAGCATCCAGCCCCTTGGCAAGCACAGCGTTTAGCTCCCCGGGGCGCGGTCCAAACGTCAGCCGGTGCAAGGCATGCAAAGCCTTCTGTCGCTCGTTCAGCTCCCCGGAAGCATTCGCAGATCGCAACTGGTTGGTTTTCTTCTTGGGCGGCGCGACGCTTTGCGGAAACAAGGGCCAGGCAATGCACAGAACTAGAAACGAAGCGATCGCGGCCTTCAAGAAGCGGAAAACCATCGAATCCTCCACATAAAGCAGCGGATTCCAGGATTCTAACCCCGGCTAAGCCGGAAAGTCGCGCGTCTGCCCCCAAAGAAAGTGTCCGTCCGAGGGTTACCCGGGCGGGCATTCCCCGCAATCTCTGCAATGACGGCCTGAGGGCTCCGAGCGGGCGGCGGGCGGCTCTGCTGGTTTTCCATCTGGGAGTTCGCTACGCAGAAAACGCCACGGCAATAAGCTTGGACCGAAGGTCGGTGTTGTCGCCTGGCGGAATTCACCCATCCGGCGCAACCTTGCTCGATCAAACGATCGGCAAATCTCCTGATCGCCGACCGGCTCCGATTGCAGCCGCCCCCAAGGAAACGGCCGCAAGTGCCCTAGAGGCCAGCTAACCAATTGGAAACAATACGGTTGCGTAAACTGGAAATCGCGAGCAGACGGTGTTAAAAACGAGAAGCGCGGTCAGGTGTGTTCGTGTCCGAAAATTGCAGTTCAAAAGGATGTAAGGCTCCGATGCCCGCGGGTCTTGCCGCGGAGCACATGTGCATCTTGCACTTCACGCTTTTTATCGAGAACGAATGCGCCGAGATGCGCCGCGAGACCGCACCCGGTAATACGGTCCACGAGCGCCAGCTCGAACTCATGAAGCGCATCGTGGCCCGCGGTGACACCCTGGTCAAAATCGCGACCAGCGGCTTCCCCATGTCTGACGAGATCAAAGCCCGCATCCTTAGCACCCTTCTCACCCTGATGAATTGCCGCGAGAATATGGACCGCGCGGCCATGCGCCAATCCGCCCTACGCCGCTTCGCCGGCTAGCTCGCTAGAACGCGATGGCACTCGCATCCGCTGCTGGCTGTGGTTGACAATCTCGGGCGAGCGCAGCGACAAAAGACCTCGGTTTCTTTCCTCTCCTCGGCACCAAGCGCCATTCACTGCCCCGGTTGCTCTACTCTTAGCCGTGGCTGCCGCCTTCGGGCAGGCCGCCTACGCACCAACGTACCGCGCGTAAAGCGAACGTGCCACGGCAGGATCCTTCGTCCCCTTCACAATGGCCCGGCCATCGGCAAACACGGTAACCTCGTAGGGGGCCACCAGAAAGCGCACCAGAAAATCGTTATTCCGCACCTCGGAGGCCGCCCCCGAAACTCGCCGCCCGAGCTCCCGCAAATCAAGCCGCCGGTTCCGCTCGTGAATCTGCACGGAATCACGGCCGCACATGGTGATATGCGGCTGCGCCTGCCCTTCCAGGAACCTTAATTCCCGCCGGACGCACGCGCGGCAGCCCTTATCGGGCGCCACGCGAATGGACTGAAACCTCCCGCTCCACACATCGCACGACACCAGCTTCCCATGCAGCGCCTCTGGCCTTCCTGCCAGCCACTTGATTGCTTCCGCAGCTTCGATTGAAGCAATCACGCCTACGGCGGCATTCAATACGCCGACCGTATCGCAGGTGTCCTCGGCGCCTGCCAGCACGGCTCCGTCCCGGCCCTCGAGCAAGCAAGCCAGGCAGGCCGTTTTTCCCGGCAGAATGGTCATGGTCACGCCGTAGCTGCCCACCGCAGCCGCATAAATCCACGGCATATTGAGCGCGACCGCGGCATCATTTAGCAGCAGTCTGGTCTGGAAGTTATCGGTCGCATCGAGCATCAAATCGAACCCCGAAAGCAGCTGGGAGGCATTCTCTGGCGTAAGGTCGGCGACCATGCCTTCCAGCGCCACATCGGAATTGATCGCCCGCAACCGCCGTTCGGCCGCAATCGCCTTCGGCAGCGCCTCGCGTGCATCCGATTCCTCAAACAAAGTCTGCCGCTGCAGGTTCGACATCTCCACAAAGTCGCGATCAATGATCCGCACCCGCCCCACACCCGCCCGCACCAGAAGATTTGCGGCCACCGTCCCCAGCGCCCCGCACCCAACGATCACCGCGCCGGCCTGCGAGAGCCTTTCCTGGCCATCTTCTCCCACTCCGGCAAATAGAATCTGCCGCGAGTATTTCTCCCGCTGTTCAGAATTCATCGATCTCCCTCGCCAGAAACACATCTTAGCGCCTTTTCACCACGGCGAGGCAACGCGCCTGTGCTAACCTTTGCTCTCATCTTTAGGCGAATGATACGACTGAGGAAACCCTCGTGCCCGCACGGCTGCCAGCTCGCCCGCGCTGCCGGATGGATCGCAGCCTTGTCCTGGGGATTGTTTGCGCCGACCTTCGTCCGCGCGCAGCAGGTTCCCCTCGAAGGGCGGCAGGTAACTCAGATCCGGGTCGTCGATGAATCGGGGCGAACGGTCTCTGAGTCAATTCCCCCGCTCCCGCTCACCGTTGGAAAGCCTTTCGATTTTGCCGCCGAGCGCAACGCCCTGCGCAAACTTTATGCCCTGGGCGATTTTGCCGACATCCGCGTCACTACTATGCCCAGCACGGCGGGCATCGGGGTCGACTTCGTGGTCAAGCGCAACTATTACAACAATGTGATCCAAATCGAAGGTCTCCGGGAACCTCCCACCGAGCCCGCCGCGCTCGCCGCTCTTCGTCTAAACCTGGGCGAGCCGTTCCGCGAAAGTGCCCTTCGCGAAGCCATCGGCCGGCTCGAAGATACGCTGCACAGCGAAGGCCTTTACCAGGCAAAAGTAACCTGGCTGCTGGGCCCTCACGAAGACACGCGCCAAATGAATATCTACTTCACGATCGATCCCGGACCTCGAGCCAAAATCGGCTCGATCACCATCACGAATCAAACTCCTTATCCCGACCAAGACATTCGCAAGCGTTCCAAGCTTTCGAGCAAGAATGAAATGACCTCCGCCCGCCTCACCCGCGCTTCCCTGCGGCTAAAATCATTCCTCGTCGGCCAGGACTATCTCGGTGCCGGCGCCGTAATCACGCCCGGAGCATACGACCCCGCGACCAATCGCGTTCCGCTGATGTTCTCGGTAACTGCTGGCCCGCGCGTGCGTGTGGCACTCGCAGGAGCGCACATCCGCCGGGCACAACGTCGCAAGCTGCTGCCCATCTACGCGGAAGGCGCCGTCGATGACGACCTGCTTCAGGAAGGCCGGCGCAATATTCGCGATTACCTCGAGCGCCAGGGCTTTTTCAATGCCGATGTCCGGGTCACCTCCGGCGAGGAAAAGGGCCGCGACGGACGCGCCGAGCGCGTAATTCAGTATGACGTGAATCGCGGCGAGCGCTTCCGCCTGGTCGGCCTCGGGTTTGACGGCAACAAGTATTTCAGCGCCGACCTCCTCGCCCGCCGCCTCCAGCTCCAGCCGGCCTCCTTCCAATCGAGCGGCCGCTTCAGCCAGCAATTGTTGCGGGCCGACACCGATTCCATCCGCGCCCTCTATCTTTCGAACGGCTTTCGTGACGCGCAGGTCACCTCCGCCGTCGAGGACAATTATCGCAATAAGAGGAACAATCTTTTTGTGACCTTCCACGTCGTCGAAGGCTCCCAAACCCGCGTCAGCGCTCTGAAGATTGACGGCAATCACGCCATTTCCACCGCCGATTTGCTCGCGGTGATCGGATCGACCGCCGGACAGCCGTTTTCTGAGGCGGACGTGGTCAGCGACCGCAACAACATCCTCGCCATGTACTACAACGACGGTTTCCCCGAAGCGCGTTTGGAGGACGACATACTGCCCGGCCCGAACTCGAACGAAACCGTTCTGGCCTACCACATCACCGAGGGTCAAAGAATCGAGGTCTCCAAAGTACTGCTCACCGGATACCAATTCACCCGGCCCGGCATCATCGCCCGGCAAGTGACGATTAAGCCCGAAGGTCCGCTGCGGGAAGGGGACATCGTCGACACACAGCGGCGGCTCTATAATCTCGGTGTGTTCAATCGCGTGCAGATCGCCCCGCAAAATCCCAACGGCGCGGACCCCCAAAAAGCAGTAGTGGTGGACACAGAGGAAGGCAGGCGCTACACCATCGGATATGGAGCCGGATTCGAAGTCCAAACGCTCGCCGGAGGCAGCACCAACCCGAACGGCACCACCATCGGCTCGAGCCCGCGCGGTATTTTTGAAATCGCGCGCTCCAATATGTTTGGCCGCGCGCAAACGCTTTCCTTCCGAGGCCGCCTCAGCACCCTGGAATATCGCGCGGCCCTGAGCTATACGGCCGACAATCTACTGGCGCAGAAAAATCTGAGCCTGCAGCTTACCGGCTACGCTGACAAAACACAGGACATCAACACCTTCACCTCCACCCGCTTCGAGGGCGCCCTGCAGCTGGTTCAAAAACTTTCGCCCTCGAGTTCTCTGCTCTACCGCTATTTCTATCGCCGGGTCACGGTATCGCAGATCGCCAGTACGATTGGCAATCCCGATGAAATCCCGCTCCTCAGCCAGCCCACCCTGGTCTCGGGCTTCGGCCTGACCTACGCGCGCGACCGTCGCGACAATCCGAGCGACGCAAAACACGGCAATTTCAACACGATCGACCTCAGCGTGGCCTCGACAGCCATGGGCTCGGGCTCCGATTTCTTTCGCGGTTCCTTTCAAAACTCCACCTTTACATCCTTTGGTCGCGATTTCGTCTTCGCCCGTTCCCTGCGTTTCGGAGTGGAACAAACCTACGGAAACACGACCGAGGGCATTTCAAGTTCCTGCTCCGCGACCTCCTCGGTGCAACCCTCCATACCGCTGCCGGAGAGATTCTTCGCCGGTGGCGGAACATCGATACGAGGTTTCGGGTTGAATCAGGCGGGCCCGCGCGATTGCGCGGGTTTCCCGATAGGCGGACTGGCCATGCTCGCTCTCAACCAGGAACTGCATTTCCCCACGCGCTTTTCCGTCGCGGGCAGCCGCGTGGGAGGCACGATCTTCTACGACGGCGGCAATGTCTATCAGGACATCAACCATATATCCTTCGCCTGGAAACCCCCTTCGGTCACCGACCTGAATTATTTTTCGCACACGATCGGCCTGGGGCTGCGTTACCCGACCCCTGTCGGCCCGGTGAGTCTTGATTTCGGTTACCAGCTCAATCCCGCGCAGTATCAAGCAACCGTCACGGATACGGCGACGATGACCAGCGTCACGCAGATTTATCGCCTGCCGCATTTCCAATTCTCCTTCAATATCGGCCCGGTCTTCTGATGCCAAGAACGGCTCTGATTCTCGTCTTGCTACTCCTGGCCCTGGCCTTTGCGCCGACCAAAACCGGGGCCCAGGCGCACCTGCATTCCGCTCTGCCTGCTGTGGTTGCCGGAGCAGAACGCGGACAGACGGTCGATGGCATCGCCGCGCGAATCGAAGACGATATCCTTACGGAAAGCGAAGTCACCGAACTCGCAGCGTTCCAAACGATGGTCGACGGACAGTCCAAGCCGCGTAGCGAAATCATTGGCGAACTCGCCGATCAGTGGATCGTGCGCGGCGAAGCCACAGCCACCCAATATCCTGAACCTTCCGCCCAGGATATCGACAACGCCTACGCGCAGCTTGAAAAACAGTTCCCTTCGGCCGAGGAATTCCAAAAGCGCCGCGCCGCTGTCGGCCTCACCGAAGCGGCCCTCCAGCGTCTGCTCGCGCAACAACTCTATCTCTCTCGATTCCTCGATTTCCGCTTCCGTCCCGCAGCCCAGGTCGATGACCAGCAGGTCGCTGCCTATTACCAGAAGGACTTCGTCCCGCAACTCCAGAAGCGCGGTGAACCGGTCCCGCCGTTGAGCGATGTGGAAGACACGATTCGCGAAGTCTTGATCCAGCGCGCCATCAACGATCGCGCCACCGCCTGGCTGGATGAAACCCGCGAGCGCCTGCAGATCGACGTAATCTCTCAGGAGAATAAGCGGTGAGCCGCCGCTCCAAGCTTTGGATGGCAGGCCTGCTCTTGGCCATGGTCATCTTCGTCCTCGCGGCATCCGCCGCCCTGTTTTTCGCAACCGAATTCGGGCAGACCTGGGTCCGCGCCCAGCTCATCAGCCAGATCGAACAGCGCACCGGCACGCGGGTCGAAATGAGTTCGTTCCGCCTCAACCTCTGGCAGCTGCGATTCGAGATCGGCTCGCTCACTGTCCACGGACTTGAATCTGGCGGCGCCCCGCCGTTGTTTCATGCCGAGCACGTCAATCTCGGACTCCGTGTCATCTCCTTGTTTCGCCGGCAGGTCGCGCTCGATGAGTTGATTCTCGACCGCCCGCAAGTGTCGGTGCGAATCGAAAAAGACGGCCGCAGCAACCTGCCTTCTCCCCAATCTGGGGCGAGCAGCCGGCCCTGGCGCAGCACTTTGTTCAGCCTGCGGATCGGCCATCTCGAACTGCGTGACGGTAGCGCCTCGTTCAACGACCGTCGCGTTCCCCTAGCCCTACAAGGCCAAGACTTGGAGTTTAGTCTGCGCTACTTCGCCCCCAGGGGAGCGCCCGATTCCTTCCTCGGAGATCTGCGCTGGCAGCAAGTTGAACTCGCCGACAAACGCAACCGGCCATTTCGTTTCGATATCTCGACCAAGTTCACTCTGCACCGCGATTCCTTCGAACTCGACGACCTGGTTTGCACCCTACCCCACTCGGAGTTCAACCTCCGCGCCGAGCTTGCCAGCTTCGCGCATCCCGATTGGGACCTGCATTACCGCGGGCGACTCGCGCTGGTCGACGTGCGCACCATCTTCCGCGCCCCGAGCACCCCGGACGCCATCGCCGATTTCTCCGGCCAAGCGCAATATGCCTCCCGGCCCAATCATCCAGGGGAATGGACGGCGACAGGCTATTACCGGGGCCACGAGATTCGCATGCATTACCGCTATTTCCACGCCAGCGGATTTGAAACCTGGGGCGATTACCAGATCAACAAGGGCATCCTGGTTGTTCCGAATTTAAAGGTCCGAGCCCTAGGCGGCTCGCTCGATGGAAAGCTGGAAATGAATTTCCATGGGCTCACCTTCCACACCGTAACCCGCATGCATGGCGCCGGTCTGGCCGCAACCCTGGCCGCCGTCAATGACGAAGAGAATCTCCCGGTCAACACACTTCATTGGTCCGCAGCGATGGATATCGATTCCGTAAATACCTGGGAGAAGAACTTCCTGCACTTCCGCACCGTGGGCCAGACGCGATGGTCGCCTCTTCCCACACCGGAGTCCGGCACCATCCCCACCACGGCTCAGGTAAACTTCGACTACGACAACGCTCGTGGCGTCGTCGGCATTCCCGGCGGGCAAATCGCAACTCCGCGCATGCAATTAAATATGGACGGCTTTCTCGGCGCCACCGATTCGGCACTGGAAGTTCAATTCCGCGCCGCTGAGCTGCTTGACTGGAACGATTTCATCAACAAGATCCGCGGTCCGGGCAATCAGGCGCAACGCATCACCGGCAAGGCCAGTTGGAATGGCCGCGTTCTCGGACCTCTGCTCGGCCCAACCTTCGCAGGCCACGTACATTCCAACGAAATACGATACGGCCAGCTCTATTGGGACGAAATTGAAGGCCAGATGGAGTATTCTCCCGACGGCTTCGAGCTCGCCAAGGCCAGGGTTCGCCGCGGCAGCGCGAGCGCCGATCTCGATCTCGCGCTTCACTTCGACAGTAATTGGAATTTTCTCCCCGGCAATTCCTGGACACTGCGGGCGGAGATCGAGCACGCCCCCAGCCAAGATTTGCAATCCTTGTTTAACACCGCTTATCCGCTGCAGGGCCTGTTGAGCGGAAACATCCGCGCCGGGGGCACGCGCGCCGCACCGGTGTTTGATTCGGATTTCACTTTTGAGGATATCAACGCAGCAGGCTTGCGATTTGACCGCCTAGCGGCCCAGCTTCACCTCGAACCCGGCGAATTCCAGCTCTCGCATGCCGACCTGCGCAGAGGCCCCGAACATGTTGCCGGCGACCTTCTCTATCACACGCAAACCCAGGAAGCCGTTTTCGATGTCACCGGCACGGGCATCTCTTTTGAAAATATCCCGCAACTCGCCAACGCTTCGCTTCCCGTCGGCGGGACCCTCGACTTCAAGCTTCGCGGCAGCGGTCCGCTGCGGGCGCCGGTGGCGCAGGCCACGATCCGCGTAGCCAACTTGACTCTGGGTACCGAAATGCAAGGAAATTTCGACGGCGAGCTCTCCTCCGACGGTCGCACCGCGCGCTTGACCATGTCCTCTGACCTCGAACGCGGCAAGCTCCAGGGACAGGTAACCGTGGGCTTTTCCGGAGACGCGCCCATCTCGGGCCAGCTCACCGCCGAGCAGTTCGACCTTGATCCGCTTATTATTGCCGGTCTGCACCTTCGCCAGCTCACCGGCCACAGCAGCGCGGATGGAAAATTCACCATCTCCGGCGCTCTTCGTCACCCCGACTCGATCGAAGTCGACGCCGACATCACCCGCATCTCCTTCGACTATGAATTCGTCCAGCTCACAAACGACCAGAACCTTCATCTGACCTATCGCCGCAACGAAATCCGCATCCTGCAAGCCCACGTCCATGGCATCGACACCGACCTGCAAGTAAGCGGCGCCGCTCGTTTCGATCGCGACAAGGCGCTACACTTCACCCTCGCCGGCGGCATGAACCTCCGCCTGCTCAAAGGCATGCTGCCCGATCTCGAGGCCCAGGGCCGCGCCGATGCCAACGTTTCAATCGACGGCAGCGTAGCCCGGCCGCGCATCACCGGCCGCGCCACCGTCCGCGACGCCGCCGCCATGTACGCTGATTTTCCCATCGGCTTGAGCAAACTCAGCGGGGATATGCTGTTTGACAAGAATCGCCTGGTATTCGATCGCCTCACCGCCCAATCTGGCGGCGGCCAACTGGCCTTGAGCGGAAGTGTCACCTACGGCGAAGGCCCTCTGCGCTACGAGGTGACCGCCGCCACCGGCCAGGTGCGCATCCGTTATCCCGCCGGGATGAGCTGGCTTGCCGGCGGTAGCTTGCAATTGTCAGGAACTCGCAACGCGGCAATCCTCAGCGGACGCGTGCAGGTTGAGCGCCTGCTGTTTGCCCAAGGCGTCGACGTCGCTTCATTTTTCGCGGCCTCCTCAGAACCTTCCGCCGGCGTCACCTCTACCTCGCCCTTTCTCCAGAATCTGAGCTTCGACATCGAGGGGCAGACCAATCCAGGAGCGCGCCTGGAGTGGTCGGGTGCGCAAATTGAAATGGACGGCAACGTCCGCCTGCGCGGCACATGGTCGCGCCCGGTTCTGCTGGGCCACATCCATCTGCTCGGCGGTCAAATGCCCTTTCGCGGAAACACCTACCAACTCACGCGCGGCGACATCAATTTCGCCAATCCCTTCCGCCTGGATCCCATTCTCAACGTGGAAGCCACCTCAACCATCAGCCAGTATCAAGTCACCATCGATTTTTCCGGTCCCGCTAGCCGCCTCACCATGAACTACCGTTCCGATCCTCCGCTTCCTGATAGCGACATCATCGCGCTGCTGGCCCTCGGGACCCCCGGCGAATCAAGCGCCCTTCGTTCCGCATCGGCCTCGCAAAACTATGGCGCGACGGCGCTGCTCTCTGAAGCCATTTCTAGCGGCTTAGGCGGCCGAATCGAGCGCCTGTTCGGAATCAGCCAGTTCCGCGTGGATCCTTTCGTCGCCGGTACGGCCACCGAGTCCAACGCCGCCGCCCGCATCACTATCGAGCAGCAAGTCAAAAACAACCTCACCATCACCTATTCCACCAACGCCGCTACCTCCAACCAATATCAGCTGATCCAGGTTGAATACGCCGTGAAGCGCGACCTCTCGGTTCTATTCCTGCGCGACATTAACGGCACCAACGGCTTCGACATCAAGTGGGTCAAGCACTTCAAATAAGTCCTGCCGTGTTGATCTGATCTGTCCGCAATCGTTTTTGGCAAGGGCGGCGGAGGGTTGCGATCTACGATCGTTCCCTTGGGAGTGGAACGATGACTCACACTTGGGATGGGCCGCGGGCTGGTTCGAGCGCCTGCCAGGGCGCCATCTTTCTTCAGACTTTCCAAACCGCTTTTGTCGCGCGAGGATGATTTTTAAGCAAGTCCCTTGGCTCCGACATAAAAGCGCGGCGCGGGACCGCGTCCGGCTGGCGGCGCGCTTGGCGAGGATTGCAGGCGCCCCGGTAGCAATCAACATACCAAACTGCCCCATCGGGCCATCCGCCGTGCTTCTCATTCCCGCAGCAGAAAAAGCGCATCCGGGGGCAAGCGAACCTGCCAGGGAAAAGGGCGTCCGCGCAGCTTGGCCCAGTTCTCCTTGGTTACCTCGGCCTGCAAATGATACTCGCCGCTGCGCTCGGCAGGCTCGTGCAGTCGCAGATAAAGCGTCACCCGAAAGGGCGTTTCCGAAGGCCGCGCCAGCCACGCGGGAATAACATTGTCCTCATCGGTTTCACCGCTCTGCGCTTCGACGAATTGAATGTGATGCGCGCGAATACCCGCAAAACCGTGCCCACCGGCCACCTCTCGCGACACCCGCAGGCGGCATTTCCAATCCAGGGCCTCCATACTGTGCTGGTCGATCGCCCGCACCCGCGAAAAGTTCTTACATCCAGTAAGCCGCGCCACTTCCAGACTCGGCGGATTCAAAAAGATTTCCTCCTTGGGGCCAAACGCCGCAACCTTCCCTTTCGCAAGGACCAGCAGCTGTTCTCCCAGCCGATAAGCCTCCTCCATATTGTGAGTCACAAGCAGAGCCGGCCGCCGGAATTCCTCGAATGCTTCCTGAAGTTGCGCTTCCACCTGGCTCCGCAAATGCGTATCGAGCGCCGATAGTGGCTCATCGAGCAGCAAGGCCTCCGGCTCAATCGCCAGCGCTCGCGCCAGCGCCGCCCGCTGCTGCTCACCCCCGGAAACCTCCCGCGGGTAACGATTCTCGAGACCCTCGATGTGCGTTTTTCTTAGCAGCGACAAAATGCGCGCTCGCCGTTCCTGTTCCGGCAGATGGCTGATTCCGAAACCAATATTCTCGGCCAGGGTGAAATGCGGAAAAAGCGCATAGTGCTGAAACAGCATCCCCACGCGCCGCCGCCGCGCCGGCAAATTCAAATTCTTCCGGCCATCGAACAAGACGCGATTGTTGAGCACGATCCGCCCGCGGTCGGGGCTTTCCAGCCCCGCGATGCATCGCAGCAGCATGCTTTTCCCTGCGCCCGAAGGTCCCAGGATGCTCAGCGGCGAATCAGGGCTCGTAAACGACACTTCCAGCGCGAACTCCCCCAGCTGTTTCGCGATTTGGATTTCGAGCGGCACCGCTCAGCGCCGCGCCCAGCGCGCGCGGCCCGGACTCTGCGCATGGGTCCAGTAGTAAAGTCCAGCCAGCAGCGCCAGCGAGATGACCACGTCGATTGCACACCAGGCCAGCGCCCGCCCAAGGTCATCGGCTTCCACCGCAAAATAAATGGCAATCGGAATCGTCGCTGTGCGGCCCGGAATATTGCCCGCAACCATCAACGTCGCTCCAAATTCTCCCAGAGCCCGGGCAAAAGAAAGGATCGTCCCCGCCAACACCCCCGGCCAGGCCAGCGGCAGCGCCACCTCGCGGAAAACACGCCACTCCGAAGCCCCCAGAGTGCGCGCCGCTTGCAAAAACTGCGGATCCACCTGTTCCAGAGCGGCGCGCGCCGTCAGATACATGAGGGGAAAAGCCACCACCGCCGCGGCCATCACGGTAGCCGGCCAGGAGAAAACAATGCTGGCACCAAATCGAAGCAGCAATTTTCCGACCGGCCCGTTGCGCCCAAACAGCAGCAGCAGAAAAAAGCCCACGACGGTAGGAGGTAAAACCAGAGGTAAGAGAAAGATTCCGTCAACCAGCGCCATCAACGGCCCCGGCCGCCGCTCGCGCCAAGCCGCCGCAGCTAAACCGGCAACCAGCGTAAACGCGGTTGCCGTGGCACTGGTTGCCAGAGAGATCCAGATCGGAGACCAATCCATGGCCGTCATCGGTTCTGGATTGTATCTGCATCAACGCTTTTCAGTGTAGTTTTCCGCGCGAACTACTTGGGCGGCGCAGCACCTGGCCCAGCCGGTGGCGCTGGGGCCATCCCGCCGCCAGGTGCGGCCCCGGGCGCCGGACCGGCCCCCGGCTCAGGCGGAAGCATCTGCTTTAGCTGCGGATAGTCGGTCGACATGCTCCGCAGCACGTCGAGCGCCGCCTTCTGATCCATCTCCACCCCGGTCCGCTGGGTGTTCTGCACCACCTCCGGCAGATTTTTCACCACGCGCTGCCCCAGAGGCGATTCGTAGAATTTGATCAGACTCTCGATGTCTTCCATCGTGAAATAGTGGGCATAGACCGGGATCTCCGCATCGGTCACCGCGCTTGAGGGAGCGGCCGCGGTAAATTTCTGCGTGAACGCATCCATGAACTTCTGCAGGTCCTCAGGCTGCTGAATCGCCCGGCTCATCACCCCTCGAACCTGCTGAGCAATCGCATTGCTAATGTTGTCGCCCAATTTCGAGGTCTGCGTAATCTCCATCAAGTGCCGGATCGCGGCTTCTTTTGCCGGATCGGGTTTGTCAAGCGACGGGGATTTCCCCGGCGCATCCGCCGCCGGGTTCGTGCCCGGCGCTGCGGTGCCGGGCTGATGCTGTGCCGGCGGTTTCGGCTGCGGTGCGGTGGCCGGCGTCTGTGCCAGCACCGGTCCGGCCATCAACATACTCGCGGCCAGGATTCCAATTGAAAATCTCATCAAATCTCCTTATTAGGGCTGGCCATGGGAAGCTACAGACCATCATAGCGAATGCCTCATCGAGCGTCACGATTTGCTTTTCCAGCGCGCCTCAATCGATTCCGCCAGTCTAGGGTGACGGGGGAGGCAAATTCGCCGTATTCACAAACTTGGGAAAATACCCCACAATTCCGAGCGATGATACTATCTGCCCGTCGCCAATCCCGAAAATTGACTTTCATACTGGACCGAGTCTCTCTTCATGAGCCAGAACGGAAAAGGAACCGCCCACACGGCAAACAGCCTGGACTTTGAGACGGCCCGCCGTGAGATGGTTGCTCGCCAGCTCCGGGGCCGCGACATTCGCTCAGAACCGGTTCTGGAAGCCATGGAAAGCGTGCCGCGCCATCTTTTTGTCCCCGCCGAACACAGCGCAGAGGCCTATGGCGACACCCCGCTTCCCATCGGCGAGGGACAAACCATTTCTCAGCCCTTCATGGTCGCCGCCATGGCCGAGGCGCTTCTGCTGCAAGGTCCCGAGCAGGTTCTTGAAATCGGAGCCGGCTCGGGCTATCAGTCCGCGGTTGTTTCGCGCCTGGCGCGCCTCATCATCGCAGTCGAAGCACAGCCTGTGCTAGCCATCGCCGCCCGCAAGCGACTGGCACAATTAGGCTACGCCAACATCCGAATCGAGGAAGGCGACGGCTCCCTGGGCTGGCCTTCCGAGGCTCCCTATGACGCCATCCTGGTCACCGCCGCGGCACCCGAAATTCCGCAGCCGCTGCTTGAGCAGTTGGCTGAAGGCGCCCGCCTGGTTATTCCCGTAGGCCCCCCGGACCGTCAGGAATTGCTCCGCATCACCAGGAGCCATGGCCAAACGACACAAGAATCCCTCTATGCCTGCCGGTTCGTTCCCTTGATCGGCCGGTACGGCTTCGTCCCGGCAGTCCCGGATGGCGCGCGGATGAGCGCACCCGGCCCGAACTTTCCGTAATCATTCCCGCCTACAACGAAGAAAAGCGCCTGGCCCGCACCCTGGCCCGCATTCGCGATTATTTTGCAGCTCAAGGGATCAAGAGCTGTGAAACGGAAATCCTGGTCGTAGACGACGGTTCGACCGACGCAACAGCAAGCGTCGTTCGCCAGTGGATGAACGAACTTCCCGGCCTCCGTCTCGTATCGAATGGCGGCAACCGCGGAAAAGGTCACAGCGTCCGCCATGGCATGCTCGAAGCGCGCGGTCGCATCGCTCTGTTCACCGATGCGGATTTATCCTCGCCGATCGAGGAGTCCTCGAAGCTGCTGGCCGCCATCCAGGCGGGAAGTGAGGTGGCCATCGGCTCGCGTGCGATGGACCGCACCCTGATCGAGGTCCACCAATCGCGCTTCCGCGAAATGGCGGGCATGATCTTCAACGGCTTGGTAAGACTGTTCACCGGCCTGCGGTTTCAGGACACTCAATGCGGATTCAAAGCCTTCGTCTGCGACCGTACCAGAATTATCTTCGAACAGCAGCGCATCGAGGGCTTCGGCTTTGACCCCGAAATCCTGTTCCTCGCCGAGCGCCACGGCCTGCGTTCAGCCGAAGTCCCGGTCCGCTGGTCCCACGACGAAGCCACCCGCGTCCACGTGCTCCATGACAGTCTCCGCATGTTCGCCGACCTGTTCATGATCCGCTGGAATTGGCTCCGCGGCCGCTACCCCCAGCGCGCCCCCAACGACTGAAACGGTTCCATCAAGAGCCATCCAAGCGAGCTCTGCCTGTTTCAACCGCTGGCGGCGCCCTGCCGCACAGCGACGATTGATTGTCCGGAGCGGAGGAAAAAACTCTTGCTGGCCGAGGCCGTCTAGAAAGGCCCCACCCTCCCTGACTTGCAGAAGGGTGGGGATTTTGATTCCGCGCTGAGGAGGGCGGAGAAAGCTTACCTCATATTCATCCCGTTCATCGCCGAAGGCGGCATTTGCCCATTCAGCCGCAGATCGGTCGACGCCAGGCTGTAGTGATCCGACAAATCCACGGCCAGATTCAGCATCGCCGCCGCCCGCGTCGCCATGCGCCCGCCAAACAGCGTCAGGTTCTCGCCCAGCTTCGAATCATCCACTTTGGCCAGCGCCTGCGTGCAGAAATCCGTGGAGGTTTTCAGCGCCGCCACCAGCTTGTCCTTGGGATCTGAATCGCTCACCTTTTCCATCGTCGGGGCCGGCAGATCTCCGATTTTTGCGCAGAGAAAGGTATCTTCCTGAACGATGTGCGTGACCAGCTTTCCGAAGGTCATCTGCTCCGGAGTGGGGTGAAACGTATACTTGTCTGGGGGCATCGCCTCGGCCGCGCCCACCAGATTCTTGGTCTGCCGCGCCACTTGGTTTCGTACCGCCGTTGAAACAGGATTATCGCTTTGGGCCGCAGCTCCCAATCCGCAAAAAAGCACACCCGCCATCGCTACCGTGAATCGCTTCATCAATTTCTCTCCTCCGTTGTCGGTCAGTTGATCTCAAGTCTCCGCGACCAAAAGCATAGTCCCGGCGCCCACCCTCCACAAGCGGTTTATCAAATCGCCCGGGAATCTCGAGCCCGAACGGGATCGGTAACCATTTCTACACCTTCGTTAACTTTATATTACAAAGTACTTGAAAAACATCGGCTCCCTGTTAGGCTTGGGAGCGTGCCTATTGAACCCCTGAAATCCCCCGGTCCAAAGCCCGTCGCCCTGGATGACCGGGCGCGCGATAACCTGCGCTTCATCCGTGAAACCATGGAGCGCGCCGGCTCTTTCACCGCCCTCCCCGGCTGGGGCGTGATCGCCATGGGGATTACCGCTCTCGGGGCCGCAGTCATCGCGTCTCAGCAAACCACCTCGCTCGCCTGGCTCATCACCTGGGTCATCGAGGCCGCTATCGCCATCGCCATTGCCGCGTGGACCATGGTCTCCAAAGCACGCGAAGCGGGTTCCTCTGTTTTTGCGGGTCCCGGCCGCCGCTTCGTGTACAGCTTTGCTCCGCCGCTTTTTGCCGGCGCGCTCTTGACGCTGCTGCTGGTTCGCATCGATATCATCGGCGCAATCGCCGGTGTTTGGCTGCTGCTGTATGGGACCGGCGTCGTTACCGGCGGGGCTTTCTCGATCCGTATCGTCCCGCTGATGGGTCTTTGCTTCATGGTCCTGGGTGCGGTGGCCTTTTTTTGCCCTCCCGCCTGGGGCACCGCCTTCCTGGCCGCCGGATTCGGTGGCCTGCATATTGTTTTCGGAGCAGTGATTGCGAGCAAATATGGCGGGTAAATCAAGCGCCTTTCGCAGTTCGCGCGAGGACAAATCGAAACGAACCGCTGCGGGCCTCGCACCGCCCGAAACGACGGCCGCAAACCTCGACCGCCTGATCCACGAGCGCACGCGGCTGGCCATTATCAGTGCGCTCGCCGTAAACACTTCGCTGACCTTTAGTGAGCTCAAGGACCTTCTTCGCGTTTCTGACGGCAACCTGAGCGTGCATGCGCGCAAGCTTGAAGATGCCGGCTACATCGCCTGCACCAAATCGTTCGCCGGCCGCTTGCCGAAAACCGAATTTCGTCTGTCCTCCGCGGGACGCCGCGCGCTTGAAAAATATCTGGATCACATGGAAGCGCTGATCCGCGCCACCCGCGAAGGCTAGGCCGGGGTGGAAGTGGATGGTTGAACGCTACGGAAAGGGCCACAGCTGTCCCCAAGACGCCATGCCAAAAACTCCCCTTCGAGTCGTTCCCAATTCCAAACTCCACGTTGCCATTTTGCTCGACGGGAACGGCCGCTGGGCCGCGTCGCGGGGTCTGCCGCGTTCCGAGGGTCACCGCGCCGGCGTCGAAGCGGTTCGGCGTGTCGTGCGCACCGCGCCCGGGCTGGGCATCGGCACGCTGACTCTTTACGCTTTCTCTTCGAACAATTGGGAGCGGCCCGCAAGCGAAGTCTTGTCGCTGCTGGGCATTTTAGAGAATTTCTTCCGCAACGAAGCGCCGGCCTGCGCCGCTGAAGGAATCCGGGTCAGAATCATCGGCCGCCGCGACCGCATTCCCAAATCCCTCATCGAAGCTATCGAATCAATCGAGCGCGCAACCGACAAAGGCCGCCTTCTGAACGTGCGCATCGCGATCGACTATTCCTCCCGCGAAGCCATTCTCCGCGCCGCCTGCTGGATGCTCTCCAGCCTCGAAGTCTCTGAGCGCGAATTCGCCCGCCGCCTCGGCCAGGTCACCCATGCCGATACTCCCGCGCCCGACGTTGACCTCCTGATCCGCACTGGCGGCGATCATCGCCTGAGCGATTTCATGCTCTGGGAATCGGCCTACGCCGAACTCCTGTTCACGCCGCGCATGTGGCCGGAATTCGAAGCCGCTGACCTGACCGCGGCCGTCGAAGACTTCCGCGGACGCGAACGCCGCTTCGGCCGGCTCCCGGAAGCCGCCGCCAGCTAAGCAGCCCATCAGCCGGCTTCTTGGCAAGGCATCCGCCGCCGGTCAAGGCGGGCGCTGAGGGCCGCATCTGGTCGAAAACTCCCCGCGGCCTCACGCGTGCTAGTCGGTCCGTCCGGGCCGCTCCTGGGCCATCTCGAATGCCTTCTCAATCACGCGCAGCGCGCTCAAGGAAAGCTTGTACTCGCCCAGATTTTCCCTGAGAGCCCAGACAATCTCCGCGGCGTCGCTTCCCGCGCGCGCCTGGCCCCGAATCACCTCGCAAAAATAGTCAAGCACCACGAAATGGTATTTCGCCCGCCCGTCCCCATCGAGCGAAATCCGTTCAAACACCTCGATCAATTCCAGAACCCGCACCTCCACCCCCGTTTCCTCCAACAGCTCCCGCCGGACTGCTTCGAATATCGTCTCCCCTGTCTCCAGAATTCCACCCGGTATCGACCACTCCCCCTCAAGCGGTGGGGCCCCGCGCCGCACCAGCAGCACGCTCCGCTCGGAGATCACCACGCCGCCCACCCCCAGAAGCGGGCGTTCCGGATATTCGCGGCTCCTGGTCACGCTTACACCATCCTCGGCACAAAAGTTTGACACGGGCGTTATATAATACGCTTTCCGATGACACGTTCGCCTGAGGAAGGAGAGCCAATCCAGTGACCAGATGCCCTGAATGCGACGCCGAGCTCGATTTGGATGAAGACGAGGTTGAAGAAGGCGAAATTTTGAGCTGCCCCGAATGCGATGCTGAATTGGAAGTCACGCAAACTCATCCCGTTCATCTCATCGTCATCTCCGAAGATGAAGACGAGGAAGAAGAAGAGGAAGAGGCCGAGGAAGAATCCAGCGCCGAGGAAGAAGAAGAGGAAGAAGAAGCCGAATAACCTTCGTCGGTAGCTACCGTCTAACCTTGCATCACCAGGAGCCTTGTGCCCGACCAGGAGAGGTCGTTTTTGAGCATCTATCGCATCCTCAATTGTGCGCTGATTGTGACGCTGGCGGTGGTTGCGGCCATTCCCTCGGGCGCGCAAGACAAGAAAGCCGACGCCCAACTCCGCACCGTGCACGGCAGCGTCATCGACGGCAGCGAAAACCCGGTTCCTTCCGGCGTCGTCTACCTTGTCAACGTGAAAACCCAGACCGTGAAAACCTACATCGCAGATGAATCTGGAAACTACCGCTTCAGTGGTCTTGATCCCAACGCCGACTATGAGTTACACGCCGAACACGGCGACTTGACTTCTTCGACGCGCACCGTATCGAACTTCAATTCAAGCCGCGACATCGAAATAACGCTCAAGCTCTCCCATAAGAAAAAGTCCGGCTGATTTTGCGGCCACCGCCCCCAGGCTAAATCGGCGTGACGATCTCAGGATACCGTTCCGGCGTCTATATTGTCCGAGTCCGGGACACGAGATTGAGCTCGTGGTGATTTCAGGGCGGCCAGAGGTTCTGAGATCCGGTTTGGAAAAGCTGAGCATCAACACCAGCTTGCTTGTGTGTCGACTCCTACAGGCCATCCGCTGTGGAGTGCAGTCGTGCAGGATAGCGTCCCTCAACTGTCGTCATGTCACCGGCAGTCCCGTCAGGCCCGGGTAGTTTGACTTACCCCACGTCTGTCGGGACGATCGAGCTGACCAGAGCAGCAAGGCTCGTCGATTTGCTTGGCTTCCCTGCGGCGGTTTTCGAAATCTCTTCCGGCCTGACCTGCTGCACCAGAGCGAGTCTACTGGGTAACCGAGCGAGGGCCTTCTCACTCACAAAATTCCCGTAGGACCGAACGTCTGAAAGTTCTATCATCCCTGCACAAGAGGTTGACTGGGAGAGCGCCCTACCGAGCGCGCTTCCCGCACTCGCGCTCAGAACTACACAGGAGACGCAAATGAACCAGACCGCCACGAAATTCAGCCCCCCCATTCTCTCGGCCCTGTCCATCACTCTACTGGCCGTGCTCGCGATGCTCGGCCTGGCCCGCGCCGCCAGCAAAACCTCCAAAATGGAAGACCTGAGCACCCTGGCCAGCGTCTCTGGCAAAGTCGACAGCCCGCAATCTTTCCATGCCGCCAAAGTTTTCTTCCGCAACACCGACAAGCGCGTCCTGTACATGGTCTACACCAACGCCGGCAAGTTCCAGGCCATGCATCTCATGCCCGGCAACTACGAAGTCACCGTCCAGGCCCAAGGTCTTCAGTCGGACGCGCAAAAACTCAGCCTACAAGCCGGTGAAAAAGGAACCGCAAACCTGAGCTTGCATGCGGCCGCCAACGCCGACCAGAGCGACTCGGGCGTCGACCTGGTTCCCTACGACCAGCTGTATCCCGCTGGCGAAGGACGCAAAATCGCCGAGCGCCTCTGCATCCGCTGCCACGGTCCGGACTTCGTACCCAGCCATCAATGGTCGGCCGACCAATGGAACTCCGCCATCGATTTCATGTCCGGCAACGGCAATCCCAACGGGGCGCAAATTCAGCCCGGCGATCTCGGCCAGGACGAGCGCGCCACGATCGTGCGGTACTTCACCCAAAATTTCGGCCCCGACTCCAAACCGCGCGGCCTGAGGGTTACGCGCGAAATGCCAGTCGACGAAACCAAGATCGCCAAAGCCGAATACATCGAGCGCTACCTCGCACCGGATGCTCCCGGCCAGGGCATGAACTCCCCCGCATACGCCTCTGCGCCGGCGACGCCTTGGGGCAAGCGCCGCGTCAGCCAGGACGTGGTATTTGACCAGCAAGGCTTTGTCTGGGTCACCGACCGCAACACTCCCAACCGCCTCTGCCGCCTCGATGCCCGCACCGGCGAGTATCTTGAATTCATCACCCCCAATCCTACCAAGGGCATTCACGACCTGATGATCGACAAGGACGGCCAAATCTGGATGGCGGAAGGCAACGGCGCCAACATGGACGTCTTTGACACCAAGAGCCAAAAATGGGTCGCGCAATATCCCATGGACCCCGACCACCTCATCTCTGGTCGTAAATCCGGCCAGTCGGTAGTGATCGACTCCAAGCACAACGTGTACATGAATTTCATCGTAGGCAACGGCATGACCCGCTGGGACCCCGAAACCAAAAAAGCCGTCGTCACCACTCTGCCGACTCCCAATAGCTTTCCCTATGGCGTAGTAAAAGACAGCAAGGACAACATCTGGATCGCCGAATTCCATGGCGGCAAAATCGCCAGAATCGACGCCGAAACCCTGAAGTACACCGAATTCGCACCACCCACCTTCCCCGCCTTGATCCGCCGGCTAACCGTCGACGCCAAGGACAACGTTTGGTTCGGCCTGTTCAGCGCCGGAAAACTTGAGCGTCTTGATCCGACGACCGGCAAAGTGAAGGAATGGAATATTCCCTACGAGAACGCGCAGCCCTACGACGAGAAACAATGGGGCAGCAAAATCTGGTACAGCGATGGAGGCCAAGGCGGCGCTCTGGTGCAATTCGATCCGGCCAACGCCAGTTTCGTAGTCTACCCGGCTCCGCAGCGCACCGACATTCCCATGATCCGCGTGGCCAGCGACGGCGCGGTGTGGTACGCCCCCCGCTCGGGCAAAAATGCCGGCGTCGGGGTCATGTATCCCGACATGACCAAAGTAACCACGCTTGCCGGCTACGGCACCAACGACTAACCGGGCCACAGAACCAAAAGGGGCAGCGGCACTCGAGCCGGTGCTTCTTCAAGCGAACCTGGTTCGGCTGCGGTTCCATGTTGGGCCGCGGGGTTTACCAGGGCATCGGGCGAACCGTGGATAAAGTGAGGCCCTTCCAGCTGGGTCATCGCCACCAACAGCCACCAAATAAAAACGGGGCGAAAGCCACCACCGGCCCCCGCCCTTCAGAACTGAACCCGCCCTACTTCGCTATCGGCTAAGTCTTCTTCTCGACGCCCTTTGACTTCTCTCCGTCCCGCCCGTACACGTATCCGTAGCCATATCCCTGATAGTAGTAGGACCCGTACATGTGCGACTGTTCGACCGCATTGAGGACCACGCCAATCACGTTCCTGCCCTGCAGTTCCTGGCAAGCCCTCTGGGCCACTTCGCTGGCCGTCGAGCCGGCCCGCACCACCAGCAGAATCCCGTCGCAGTAATTCGCCAAGATGGTCGCGTCGGCCACCGGCAAGCACGGCGGCGAATCGATAATCACCCAATCAAAAACCGGCGTGATGCGGTCGAGTAGTTTCTTCAGCCGCCCGTTGGAAAGCAGTTCGCTCGGGTCGCTGACTTCTCCGCCCCCGGCGATAAAGCACAGATTCCCTTCCTGCCCGTGCTGGATGACCTGCAATTCGTCGGTTACCTCGCCGCGCAAGTATTCGGCCAGTCCGGGAGAGTTCGGCGCTCCCAGCGGCACGTGCAGGCGCGCGCAACGCAAGTCCCCGTCAATGATCAGCGCCCGCCGGTCCGGCTGGCGCACGATCGCCTGTGAAAGATTGGTGGTAACAAACGTCTTGCCCTCTCCGGGCACCGAGCTGGTCATCAGAATCGTCTTGAGCGTCTGCGCGCTGCGCAGCTGATATAACCGCGACCGCAGCGTCCGGAACTGCTCCGCCGCGTGGGGGCTCAGGCTCTCATTCCCGAAAACATTCACATTCGGGTCAGGATGCCAAACCGGGTGCGCGCACCGTGCCCGCAAATCGTCAAACCTCAGAAAATCGCCCGAAGGCGTGGTCATCGTCGCGGTGGCTGTTGCCGCTTCCATCGAAGCCGTGCCCGTCGACCGGCCTGGCCACGCGCTCGGAGACGCCAGAATCGTGCCGTCGGGCGTGGCCACCGCCGCCGTGTCGGTCGTCGGTAGGTTGGCCCTTTCCTGTTCGGCCTTCTTGAGTGCTTCGTGGATACGGCTCATGGTTTCCTCTCGCGCGACGGAACGGCGTTTGCCTGGCGCAGCCGGCCAAGCAGTTCATCCAGATTTTCGAGCAGTGCCTGCGTATGCGCCGCTTGTTGAGGGCCGCTAAACCCCACCGGGGCGATCGGCGCGATTTCGTCCAGCTGGAATTCCCGCGCTACTTCCTCGACCAACTGCGATGGCACCGGCCGGATGCTGTCCACGTAGGCGTTGATCAGCGAGTGTTCGCACAGCAAATTCACTACCCGGGGAATCCCGCGCGAATACAGATGCACTGTCTGAATGGCTTCCTTCGAAAACACCGGCTCGCCGTTGGCCCCCGCGATTCGCAGGCGCTCGGCAATATAGCCGAAGGTTTCTTCAATTGATAATGGCGCGGTGCGGCAGCGCAGCGTGATCCGCTGGCGCAGTTGCCGCAGCTGCGGCAGCTTGAGCTTCTCTTCCAGCTCCGGCTGTCCGGTAAGCACGATCTGCAGAAGCTTTTCAGTCGAGGTTTCCAGATTCGTCAGCAGCCGGATCTCCTCGAGCACTTCGGATGAAAGATTCTGCGCTTCATCGACGATCAGGACGGCCGTTTCCCCCACGCGATAGCGATCGAGCAGCCACTGGTTCAGCCGCAGCAGCACCTGGCTCTTTTCTCGCGACTCGCAAGGAATTTCGAACTCCGCCATGATGAAGTCAAACAGCTGATTCACATCGAGCTTGGAGTTGAAGATGTAGGCCGTGGCTACCCGCTGCCCGTGCAGCCAGTCGAGCAGCCGGTTCAGTAGCGTGGTCTTCCCGGTCCCCACTTCGCCCGTCAGCAGGATGAAGCCCTTGCGGTTCTGAATGCCGTAGGTCAGCCCGGCGAGCGACTCCTGTATCTGCCTGGTCAGATACAGATACCGAGGGTCGGGGTTGACGTTGAAGGGGCTCTCGCGAAGCCCGAAAAATTTCTGGTACATGTTTTCGTCAGGCCCTCGCGCCCTGGCCGAGCGTTGAATCCACCGGCGGCAACTGCGGCATCACGCCGCCTTTGATTTTCTTCGTCTCGGTCGGGTCGATCGCCGGAACAATGGCCAGCACCGGCAACCGCAGCGCGAATTCGACGTCTCGCTCGCTGCGCATCGAGGAGTTCTGCAGTTCCACGAACAGCGCCAGTCCCACTCCGAGCGCCAGCCCTAGGGCCAACCCTCCGCCGGCGAAAAGAGGCCGGTTCGGAAAAGCAGGACGGTCTGGCAGGTTCGCGGGATCCAAAACCCGGAACTGCTCTCCCTGCTGTTTGCGCTCGAGGTTTGTCGCCATGGCCGACTCATCGCGCTTCTTCTGCAGCTCGTTATAGGAATCCAGAGCCGTTTGATAGCCGCGGGTAAGTTCCTTGTATTGCTGCTCGACGGCCGGGCTGGATTGAACCCGTTCCTCGTAGGTCTTGATCTGCTGCTTGATCTGTTCCTGTTCCTTGGCCTTTTCGCTGATCACCTGGTCAAAGTTGTGGACTTGCGCTCGCAATTGCGCGATTTGGGCCGGCTCGACGGTCGGCTTCTGATCCTTGGTTTGGTCGGCAGCCGCGCCCTGCGCGCCGCTTTGCGCGATCCTCTGCTTCATGGCTGCGATATCGCCCTTGAGCTTGATGACATCGGGATAATCGTCGGTATATCGTCCTTGCAAGGTCGTAAGCTGTGTTTCGAGCACCGCGAGTTGCATATCGAGGGTGTCCGGATTTTGCCCCGTCTTGCTCGCCTGCCAGCCCGAGACCTGCTGGTTCAGCATTGTCTGGGTGAAGGTCTTATCCTGCTGGGCGCGAGAAAGCGCCTGGGTGGCGGCATCCAATTGGGTTGTCAGTCCGGTGAGAAGATTCAAGTTCGTCGCTTCTTCCTCTGGCAATGAACCCATGTAGCGGCTCTTAAACGCTGCGAGTTTGGTGTCCTGCGCGTCCAGGTTGGCCTTCGCATCGCTCAACTGTTGGGACAGAAACTGCGTGGTGTCCTCGGAATGTTCCTGCCGCCGCCGCAGATTCTCTTCGATGAACATGGAGGTGATGGTGGTGCAGACTTCCTGCGCCGTGCGCGCTTCATCCAGAGTCACGTTGACGAAAAAGCCCGGCAGATTGCTGGCCCGCGTTTCCGCCATGGGTAGCACCGGCGTTACGTCGATGTCCTTCTGTAATCGGCCCACCAGATCGTCCATCGAGTATTTGTTGATATCCGATTGGAACAGCCCATACTGCCGGATAATCGGCTCAAGCCGCGTGCGGCTCAGAATCTGCTGCTGCATGCTCGCCAAGCGCTCGTTGATATCGGTTGTATCCACCGGCTTGATGATATCGACGGGCACCGACGGCTGCTCGACAAGCACCAGCGTGCTCGACTTGTAGCGCGGCGGAATCACTCGCGAAACCCCATAGCCGAGCGCGGGTCCGAGCAAGGTCAGGACCAGCACCAGCACCCAATGCCGGCGAAGCATTGTCAAATAGTCTGCCGGAGTCAGTTCACGCTGTGTCATATCCGCCTCTTGTTTTCGAATCGTCTAAAACAGCATCGGCCGCGGCCGCCAGCTAAACCCTGCCGAAATGATGTGCACCAAAAAATTCGTGCCGCAGGTAGCGCCCGCGCAGAACGAAGCGTTCGAAGTCTGATACTGCGCCTGGTAGGAGGCAAACAGGTTAAGGCTTCGCCCCCACGGATGGCTGATGTGCGCTCCGCCAAACCAGTAATCATAGGCCTGGTTGGCAATACCAAATCCGGGGACGACCAGTCCCCGATTTCGCGAATAACCGCCTGAAATGCCGCCGTTTAGAGTGCGTGACAGTTGCCGCGAGTACAATCCTGTCAGAGAATCTCCCACCGATCCGGCAAATACTCCGGACCCGCCGCTCACTCCATGGCTGTAGGCGGCTGCCAAGCTCCCGCTCTTCACCTGGTAGGTGAGTGAACTTGCAAGCGACCAGCCCAGCATGGAACTCGACGTCGTCGTGGCGCCGACCGTGGCCACGGGCGTGCCAAACAGGGTGTATTCGGGCCCCGCGGAAACTTGAAACGACAGCCGCCCGGTGAGCCGCTTGGCATACGTAATCTGAACCACATTGTCGTCAATGGTCTGCGCGTTGCTGCTGTATCGAAACGCGCTGAAGCGGTAGAGCACGCCGACGCTGTCTTCCCGGCTGATCGTGTGGTTATACCCCACCTGCGCGATCGTATCGCTGTAATCGAGCAGATTCAGACTATCGTCGAAGTAGTGCAGCAGCGAATAACCGCCTACCAGCGTAATGGAGGACCGGGGCGTGATTCGCGTGTCCGCCTCGGTTAAAAACGAATTTGCGATGTTGTTGTCGCGGGTCGTCAGAATCGATCCGCCAGGCGTCAGCCCGGGCTGCAAGCCTCCTACTCCGAACGAACCCACACCGGGGAGCGATAGTCCGCCCACTCCCCCAAATCCAAACGCGGCTTCAGGTAAATAGGTCATCGAATCCAAGAACGACAAGGTTAGGCGGCGCACGGTAAGTTTTTCGGTGACATTGAGTTCCTGGATGGGCGAAGTTCCGATGGCGCTGTCGGTTGAAATCAATCCTCCCGCCACGTAGCCGAGCGTCAGATCGGAGCTCCCGGAAACCTTATGCAGGTCGATCCCGCCAAGCAGTGACGAGAACACGGTCCAGTTCGTGCCGCTGCTGTTTGCTCCCAGGGCATTCGACTGGCCGTAGGCGCTCACATCGATGTGGGGCTGCCAGTAACTCCTCGAGGTCTCCGGAGACCCCAGCGAAAGCGTCTGCGCGCCCGTGACCGCGTGGTCGTCGGGAGTCAGTTGTTGCGTTTGATCGGCGTCTGCGCTTTGATCGGCCGCCGAGGCCAGCGGCGAGTGATAGGCCGGGATCGGCGCCGTCGACTGATCAGGCGGCTGATTCTGATTGGGCTTGGCACCCTGCGCCGGCTGCGACCCTGGGGCCGTTCCCTGCTGGGCACCTGCCGCCGGGAAGCAGAGCAGCGCCGCCAGCAGACCCAATGGCAGTTTGTAATCGAAAATGGGCATCATCCCTCTATGGAACCACGATCGTGTCGCCGGCTCTGAGCGCGATGTTCTGCTCAGGCGATTCGAGCGCATGCTTGTAGTTGAACGGATACTTCTCCTGCTTTCCGCTCTCCACCCGCAGCACGTAAATTTTCTTGATGTTGGCGAACTGGGTGAAGCCGCCCGCGCTCGATAGCGCCTGCAATACGGTCATGCCGGGCAGCAAGGGATAGGCCCCCGCCCGGGTCACCTCGCCAATCAAATAAACCCTCTGGCTATTAATTTCCCGGACAATCACGGTTACCTGGGGATCGGTGACAAACTTCTTCAAATTCTCGGTGATTTGCGTGCCCAACTGCGTAGGCGTAAGCCCGGCGGCCTGCACGTCGTTAAGCAGCGGCAGTGAAATCTTCCCGTCCGGCCGGACCGGCACCGTTTTGGTCAGCTGTTCTTCCTTCCACACGTTGATGTCCAGCACGTCCTGCGCCCCAATCACGTAGTTGGGATCGGCCGCGGCCTTTGCTGCCGAACCGCTGGCAGTCGAGCTGCCCCCGGCTGCGGGGATGGCTTTTTCGGCTGCCTTCTGCTGCGCACCGGGAGCGCCCCAACTGATTGTTGCCACTGCCAGCGCGGCAACGGTCGCGCACAAAATTCTTGGTATCGCCATTTCTCCCCCGCCTTGCCTAAACGGCTTCTGAATCTGGAACGCCTATTTGCTTCAACTTGTAGAGCAGCGATTTGTAGCTGATCTGCAACTCCTGCGCGGCCCTTTTCCGGTTCCAGCGAGTTTTTTCGAGCGCCTTCAAAATCAGTTCTTTTTCCGCTTCTCGCGAAGCGGCACGCGCCGCAACCTTGAGTGGCCGGATCGCGGTCTCCACTCCCAGCGCACGCGGCAAGCTGACCGGCGCCGACATAAGCCCGGAAAGCGCGAGCTGTTCGTCTCCGAGCGCCACCATGTTTTTCACCGTATTTTCAAGCTCGCGGATGTTTCCCGGCCAGTTGTGCTCGAGGAACACTCTCATGGTCCGCTGGCTCAGCGAAAGCCGCGGCCGTCCCATTTGCGCCGCATGCTTGGTCAGGAAAAACTCGCTGAGCACCGGAATATCCTCTTTGCGCTCCCGTAGCGGTGGCAGCCGCAAGCAGACGCCGTTAATACGATAGTATAGCTCGCTGCGAAATCGCCCCGCTCGCATCTCTTCATCAAGTTTCCTGCTGGTGATCGAGATGATCCGCGAAGCCAGAACTCCGGGCCGGGGCCGCAGGTCGCCATCGGGCAAAGCATAGAGCAGCAACTTCTGTGAAATCGGATCGAGTTCGCTGATCTCGTCGAAAATCACGGTTCCCGGCACACCGGAGGCGCCCTGATCATTGCTTCCGCGCAGCCCCAGGTCCGCCGCCAGGGTCTCGGCATCCACCGACGCGCACGCAATCTTCACTAGCGGCTCGGAATCTCGCGACGACAGCGCATGGACGCGCCGCGCAAACACCTCTTTTCCCGTGCCGCTCTCGCCCATCACCAGCACCGGAATCATCGTGGTAGCAATCTCGCGAACGACGCTTTCCAGCGTCACCAGTGCCGGACAAAGCCCCCCGATAAACTCCGGGCTGGCTCTTAAGGGCCGATCTCCGGCGTAAGGCCCCTCCGACATCATTCCCCGAGAATTCGAACCCATTCCGTGGCCTCTTTATGACCCCGACGCTTGCCAACGACGGACGCACCAGTGCGATGCCCTCTGATTCCGTGCAATGCACATGCCAGCGGCAAAAGTGCTACAACCGCAGACTCATTGCCGCCTAAACCATTCGTATTCAGCAGCTTAAATTCTGGCGGTCCGGCATCGGAATAGCCCCCACAGACATAAAATGTCCCAATAGTCTTCCACGAAAGGGCAAATCACTTACCTTTTGTCCCCTCTGGTGGGGAACAATCTAAGGGTTTTTAGGTAGCACGTTCTATCTAGCCCTCATGCCTGCCCCGGTGGCTGGCCACGACCGCACCATCATCTTCCCTGCGCCAGGTCGGAACCGTCTCGGGCGACCCCGGTCTCAAAGGGCCGTGTTTACTGAAACTACGCACTCCAACCCATCCCTAGCGGCCCCATGAAATCTTCCGATATGATAAGAAGGAGAAAAAGCGAATCCGGGAGCATAGTTCTTCTTTATGAGCGATCGGAAACTGCGCGGGCTCATCCGAGCCGGCATCTACTTCGGTGTTGTCACTCTACTCATCGCGGGATGCAGCCGCGATCCCCAAGTCCGAAGGCAGCGCGCCTTTGACAAGGGCAACACCTATTTCCAGAAGGCGCAGTATCGCGAAGCGGCGATCGAATACGCCAACGCCATCCAGATCGATCCGAAATTCGCCGACGCGCATCTCCAACTCGCGCAGTGCTACCTCAAGCAAGGCCAATACAACGCCGCCTACAGCGAATTCTTGCGCACCGTCGATCTGGCCCCCGGAAACACGGTTGCTCAACTCGATTTGGCCGGCCTGCTGCTCGCCGGCGGCAAATACGCCGAAGCTCGCGACCACGCCCAGGCCGTCGTGAAAGCCGATCCTAAAAATGCAGAAGCGCAGGTCATTCTCGCCAGCAGCTATGCGTCAGACAACCTGCCAAAAGCCATCGAAGAAGCGAAAAAAGCCATCGCCATCGACCCCCAGCGTGCCGACGCCTACTTGAACCTGGCTCTGCTTGAAGAACGCCACAAGGACTTCGCCGCTGCCGAACAGAATTTCCAGAAATCCATGGCGCTCAACCCCAACTCGGCCAGCACCGCGAGCGCCCTCGGCCGCTTCTATATGGGACAGAAGCGCCCGCAGGACGCCGAAAAGCAATTCCAGGCGGCAATCGCGCTGGCCCCCCAAGATCCGGGCCTGCGCGCCACCCTGGCTAACTTTTATTTCAGTCAGGGCCAGCCGGAAAAATCCGAGCAGGTCATGCGCGACGCCAAGGCCGCCCTCAAAGACAATCCCACCGGTTACCGCATGCTGGGCGACTTCTACGTCAGCCGGGCAGAAACCGACAAGGCCGCCGCGGAATTCGCTTCCTTGTACGCCGCACATCCGAAGGATCTCTCTGTAGCCAAGTCCTACGCGCAGGTGCTGATTCTGCAAAACAAGATCGACGAAGCCACCCAGGTGACCGAGGCCATCCTGAAAACCACTCCCAAAGATACCGACACGCAGGTCCTGCGCGGCGAAATTCTCAACAAGCAGGGGAAATCGCAGGACGCCGTGAATCTGCTGGCCGGTGCTGTGAAAGATGCGCCCGACTCCGCCATGGCGCATTACCAGCTCGGCATCGCCTACGCCGGACTCTCAAACTGGGGCCAGGCCGAATCGGAATGGCGGGCTGCAGGGAGGCTGCGGCCGAACACCGTCGAACCGCAACGCGCTCTGGCAGTCCTGGCCGAACGCAACGGCAACAATGGTCTGCTAAACGACGCGAGCGCAGCGCTCGTCAGAATCGAGCCCAACGCCCCGGAGGGTTATCTTTTCCAGGCACGCGCCGCTTTTTCCTCAGGTGACACGGCCGGTGCGGAGAAGGACATCAACAAAGCCATCGCAGTCGCTCCTTCGAATTCCGCCGGATACTTACTGCTGGCCGAATTGCGCCTCCGGCAAAAGCGCCTGGACGAAGCCGAAAAATTGTACGAGCAAGCCCTCAGAGGCAATCCCTCCGACGGAACCGCGCTCTCCGGCCTCATCAATATCTACCTGCAGCACAAAGACGTGGCCAAAGCGCTCCGCCGCGTCCAGGACCAGATCGCCCGCGTCCCGAACAACAGCAGCTTCTACCTGCTCCAAGGCCAACTCGAGCTCCGCAACCAGGATTCCGGCAAAGCCGAAGCCGCTTTGCAAAAAGCCATCGACCTCGACAAGAACAACACCAACGCCTTCCTGCTGCTGGCCAGTGTTCAGGTGGCCAAAGGCTCGGTTCCACAAGCCATCGACGCCTATGAGCGGGCCATCGCTGCCAATCCCAAAGACGTGCGCATCTACGTATCTCTTGGCGGCCTCTATGAAACGCAAAATCAGTGGCAGCAAGCCGAAGAACAATACAAGAAAGCTTTGCAGGTCCAACCGGATTACCCGGTTGCCGCAAATAATCTCGCCTACCTCATGCTCACCCACAACGAAAATCCCAACGTAGCGCTAACGCTTGCGCAAACCGCGCGCAAGGGCTTGCCCAATCTTCCGAACTCCGCCGACACTCTCGGCTGGGCCTACTACGCCCAAGGCGTCTACCCCGCCGCGGCCGACCTCCTAGAGGAAGCCATCAAAGCCGACCCCCAAAATGCCAACTACCACTACCACCTCGGCATGGTCTACGAAAAACTGGCCAATTACCCGCGAGCCAAACAACAATTCGAGGACGCTCTGCAAATCAACCCCAACTACAGCCAAGCAGGCGAAATCCGCAAAATGCTAGCCGAATCCCACAACTAAACCGAGGTGTGATTCATGGTCAGCGACTGGCTTAGCGCAGGAGGTAAATCCGGATGGCCAGTGCCGGGCGCCGGAACCTTCCGACCAGGCTGCGCCCATCCTGCCCGACAGGGGCTTGCCGATACAGAACCTCGGCCCAGGCTGCTGGGAGCAAATCCCCCATCTCTGGCTTTGCCCTACCACTGCGCAAGCCCCCGGCTCGAATCTGCTTTGGACCGGCGACGAAACTCCACTATAATCGTCTAAATCTATAAAGGCGTCTGTCAGGAAGGTCCCATAAGGAAGGCCGGAATGATCGTATGTTGAAAAGCATTCAGCAGCGAGATCTTGACCGCAATCGCTGGATCAAGATCACCATGACCGTCATTTTGGTGGTCATCTGCGTCAGCATGGTGGTCACCCTGGTTCCCGGGCTGGTCGGCGGCGCCGTCGATACCACCAGCCCCGACACGATTGCCTCGGTTGCGGGACAACCGATCAGCCTGCTCGAGGTGCAGCAGCAGCTCACTCAGATGACGCAGAACCAGCCCGTCCCCGCCATGCTGAAGGGTTTGTACGCCCGTCAGGTGCTCGATCAAATGGTTTTCCAGAATGCGCTCAACGTCGAAGCCGACCGCCTCGGCATCAGCATCACTCCGGAGGAGCAGGCCGAGCGCATCAGGCAGATCCTCCCCACGGCATGGGCAGGCGGGGTGTGGCAACGCGATCTCTACACCAACCAAGTGCAGACGCGCACCGGAATGTCGGTCGCGCAATTTGAAAAGGCCTTGCGCGATGAGATGCTCACCAACAAATTCCGCGACATGGTCACCTCCGGAATCAGCGTGAGCTTTGCGGAAGTCCAAGCGGAGTTCCGCCGCCGGAATGAAAAGGTAAAGATCGATTACGCGCTGATCAAGCCCGCCGATCTCGCCCCGACCATCCATCCGTCGGACGCCGACCTGAGCGCCTACTTCGCGAAAAACTCCGGGAAATATCAGGTTCCCGAAAAGCGCTCGGCGCGCTACGCATTGCTCGATCTGGCGAAGCTCAAAGCCTCTACGCAGGTGCCGGAGGAGGCCCTGCGCGCCTACTACAACCAGAACATCGACGATTATAAAGTTCAAAACCGGGTCCACGCCGAGCACATACTCTTCAAGACCGTCGGCAAAACCGATGCGGAAGTCGCCGAAATCAAGCAAAAGGCCGAAGACGTGCTGAAGCAGGCAAACAAGGGCAGCAACTTCGAAGATCTGGCGAAAAAGTATTCCGAAGATGACGCCTCCAAGGCCAAGGGCGGCGACCTGGGCTGGATCGTCGAAGGCCAAACGGTTCCCGAATTCCAGAAGGCGGCCTTTGGCCTCCCGAAGGACTCGATTTCCGACCTGGTCAAAACCGAGTATGGCTTCCACATCATCCGGGTTCTCGACCACGAAAACGCGCACACCAAGAGCTTCGACGAAGTGCGCGGCGAAATCCAACCGACGGTTCTCGAAGCCAAGGTGAACGCCGAGGCCAACGACCAATCGAACCAGATGGCCTCCGCCGTCCGGCAATCGGACCGCCAACCGCTTGACGACATCGCCAAAAAATTCAATCTGCAAGTGGGCGAAACCGCAGCCGTCTCGATCACCGACCCAATCCTGCAGTTGGGCACCAGCCCCGAACTGCACCAGACGCTTTTTGAATTGCGCCAGGGCGAGTTGAGCGAACCGCTCAGGCTTGATTCCGGCTACGTAATCCTCACCGTAAAAGATATTCAGCCGGCTCACCAGGGAACACTCGCTGAAGTTCATGACAAGGTTCTGTCCGACTACCAGCAGGAAAAGTCGGTCGAGCTCGCGCGCAGCAAGGCTGATGAGCTCGCCAAGCGCGTGCAAGGCGGCGAAGCGCTCGACAAGGCGGCCAAATCTCTCGGCCTGGATCTGAAAACCTCCGAGGCTTTCGCCCGAAACGGTTCGGTCAACGAAGTTGGTACCGGAGAACAGTTGCAAGCGGCGTTCGCGATGAAGCAAGGTCAAGCGAGTCAGTCAACGCTGATCGGCAGCAGTTGGGTGGTCTTCCGAGTGGCCGAGCACTCCGATCCGAATCCGGATGATTTCGCCAAGCAGGCAAAAGATATTCAGCAGCAGCTTCTGCAATCAAAGCAGGAGGCCGCGTTCGATTCCTTCCGCACCGCGCTGGAGGACCGGCTGAAAAAAGAAGGCAAGCTCACCATCAACGAAGACGCCGTCAAACGGCTGACCTCGTCGAGCTAGCACGAATTCTTCGCCGGCCACTCGGACGATTAGCCGAAAACCTGTTTTTCGCCCTGGTTTCGCGTGGCACATCCCGATTTCAATGTATCTATATGTAAATAAGGACCTTATTTTTTAAAACTTGCCCTTGCCGCCCATCCCGACCCTTGGTTAGAATGTAGCCATCCGCAGTGTCTGCCCCGTCGCCAGCGGGGATGTTGAACAGAGGCGGTCCCTTACCCAGCCGGATTCTGGCAGCGATGTCTTGAGCCTACCAAGGAGAACTTCCATGCCGGCGAAACGATCAGAAACGAGCAGGATCAGGATTCAACTCAGGGCCAGAAACAGAAGCCGGGCCTCTCAGCAGACCGCCTTTGGAGTCATCACCGGAAATGCGAGGCCAGCGAGCGCCATGACTGCCAGAAGCAACGGGGCGGGGAATCACTACCTCTGTGCGATCGAGAAGAACCAAAGTGGCAAGTACGATGTCCGCGTCCGGGCGGTTTTTAGCCGCGACGGATGGACTCTTCCCGTCTACTTCCTCTCCTCGTCATTCAATTCGGCCATAAAGAAGCTCGCCGAATCACTCCAGCTTCTGCAAAAGAACGAAGAGAAACTGCGCTTTTGGGCCGTCGAGCGCACCGACGATCCGAATCTGGCCGGCGACCTGCTGAAGGAACTAGGTTTGGCGCTTGACCGGCGCAAGGATTTGCCTCGCAAGGTGGCCGAGCTCGGCATCCCTCGCGAGAAGGCGGTATCATCCTCGCTTCTCGCCTCGGTCCGGCGCACTCTGGCCGACTCACTGGCGCAGGAGCGGCTTGCGCATCGCGTCGCCATGGCCGGAGACTAGACCAAGCAAGCGCTGGGAAACGCTCGCGGCGCTTCGCTGGTAACCCGGGATCTGTGCGCAGCGGCATCGTTTGCGGTGCCATCTTTCCTTTTTGTCAGCGGCCTAGAAAGCTACTTGCCGATGTAGCTTACGCGCCAGATGGAATTTGACCCGTCGTCGCTCACCAGCAGCGACCCATCCTGCGCCACCGCGATTCCAACCGGTCTTCCCCAAACTTCTCCATTATCGAGCACGAATCCGGTGAGGAAATCCTCATACTCGCCGGAAGCTATTCCAGTCTGGTGGCGCGGGACGCGAATCACCTCATATCCCACGCGAACCGACTTGTTCCAGGAACCATGCTCGGAAGCAAAGATGTCGTCGTCGTATTCCTCTGGGAATTGTTGTCCGTCATAGAAGGTGAGCTGTAAGGAAGCATTGTGCGGTTGCAGCGGCACGTCGGGAGTAATCACCTTATCCTGCAGCTCGGGATGCTTGCCGAGGTGCCGCGGATCCTGGTGGCCACCCATGTACCACCACGGCCAGCCATAGAATCCGCCCTCCTGCACATGGGTGATGTAGTCGGGCACCAGGTTATCGCCCAACGCGTCACGCTCGTTGGTGGAAACCCACAACACTCCGCTCTTCGGATCGACAGCCAGACCGCCGCCGGCGTTGCGGATGCCGTAGGCATAAATGCGCATCCCCGAACCATCCGGATGGAACTCGAGAATATCGGCGCGGTCCTTTTCGGCGGAGTGCGTATCCGGATCATCGATATTTGACACCGATCCTACCGAGACATACATCTTCTGTCCGTCGGGAGAGAATTGAACGCTGCGCGTCCAGTGCCCGGAAATACCATGCGGCAGACCGACGACGTGCTCGGCTTTGCCGCTCGCCTTCAAATCGCCGTTTTGATAAGGGAAGCGAACCACCGCGTCGGTGTCGCCAATGTAGACATACTTCGGATTGGCTCCCGGGGGATAAAACGCTATCCCGTAGGGGCGGCTCAGGCCACTGGCGAAGGTTGCCATCTGCTGCGGTTTGGCATCGCTGGTGATTCCGCGGAACACCTTGATGTCCCCCGGATCGCTTTCAGCGACAAAGTAATCGCCATTCGGGGCCCGGCGGATGGTGCGCGGTCCATTCAAGTGTGTCGCATAGAGGTCCACCTTGAAGCCGGCGGGAGCCTTCGGCCAGATGTCGGGCGGACGGCCAACCATTTCCGCATTGTTTCGCGCCGACTCTGTTGCAAACGGAGCGGGAAGATCCTGCACGCTGATCTTTCGGAAGGTGCCCGGCTGCTCGTAGCGGAAGTCGGTAAAGGGCGGCTTCGGCGGGGGCGAATTTATGGCTCCGGCCGCGCCGGCATTGCTGGGCGCCGGCGCTTCAGGCCACCTACCAGCCTTGAGGAAGGTAATGATCTGCCAGCGCTGCTCGTCGGGTAACTGGCCCCACGCGGGCATCCCGTTGTCTACGTCCCCTTTGGTGATGAACCAGAAAATCTCGCCATCTTTGGCTGATTGCACAGGGCCGTCGGCCAATGCGGGCAGATTCCCGCTCCCACGGCCACTCACTCCGTGGCACTGGGCGCAATCCGCCGCATAGAGTTTAGCGCCGGCCTCCGCGGCGTCTTTTTGCCCCGCGTCAGGATTCCTGCCATCGGCCGCCGACGCCGGAGCATCGTGAAAGCGCGCAGTTTGCGCTCGAAGGAATGGGAACAGCAGATAGGCCGACCAGCCGAAAATGGTAACCGCCACCACCGCGAAGCGAAGCCTCCCTAGGTTCATGGCAAACTGCCTCCCTGCGTCATTTACCTCAGCATTATACAATTCAGGACAACCCCGTTACGACCGGAGTCTAAAAAAAGCGAGCTACTTCCCGCGAATCAAAACTTCGCCCTGCACGACCATAATGTCGTTGAGAAATAACCGATACTTGTATGAGCCGGGATTGATTCCCGGGCGCGACGGTCCGCTTAGCAAGCGAATTCCCGGAGGAGCTTGAAACACATTGGAAGAGAAGGGACAGCGCTGCGGATCGAATTCAACCTTCAGGTTTCCAGCGTTTGAATACCAAACCGCCTGGTCGCCCGGATCGACCACCACCACTTCAGGAATCACCCCTACCATTACCATTTTGTCAGACAATCGGATTTCCTTTTTGTGGCTCCCGCCTGCCCCAGCAAGACTCCAGCCCTGGGATCAGAAACATAGCACACTTGTTTGGCAGGGGATGGCATCAGCTGGGAGGCAGCCAAGAGATGGGTGGATCGGAACCGATTGAGGTATACTTGATGTTGGCATTTCTGCGAGATTGTGAAATGGTTGCGAACTTATGAGCGAGGCGTCGCCGGCGTGGTTCTGTTTCCGTGATCGGTGTTGTCGCCCGGGCATAGCGCCGGCGCGTGGCGGATCACTCTAATCCCTGCTCAAGATTAGCCCTAGTCCAACCCACCGCCGGTCCGATGACCGCCGGTGGGATTTTTGTTGCCCGAGGAGGGACAAGGTCAATTCGATGAAAGTCTCCAACGCAGAATGGAAGGAAAAGCTTTCCGCTAAGATGCCCGCAGATCTGGCGCGAGAGGTCGATATCTTCGAATCCGAGATGGCGCTCCGAAAACAGGGCAAGATCGAGGAGCGCGTCTTCGCCGAAACGCGACTGCGCAGGGGAACCTACGGCCAGCGCTACGATAACGGGCAGCGGCACGACGGAACAAAAGTCCAGCCGATGATTTATCCGTCCGGCGATTTGACCAAGGGCCCGGTGACCATGTGGGATGCACCAGGGATGCAGCGCATCAAGATTCCGGGCGGCGGCATGAACGCGGAGCAGCTTGAAACCATGGCCGAACTAGCCGAGGAATACTCAGACGGCATCGGACACGTTACCACCCGTCAGGATTTTCAGCTCCACTACATCCACATCGAGGACACACCGGCGCTTATGCGGCGGCTGGCGGCGGTTGGAATCACCACGCGCGAGGCCTGCGGAAATTCGGTCCGCAACGTGACCGCCTGCCCTTACGCCGGAACCTGCCGGGACGAAGTGTTCGACGTGACGCCATACTCTCGCGCTCTTTCCAAGTTTCTGCTGGGGCACCCGGATTGCCAAAACTTCGGGCGCAAATTCAAGCCGGCGTTCAGCGGATGCGCGCAGCACGCCTGCGGCCTGACCAACCTGCATGATTTGGGATTCATTGCCACGACCCGCTCGGAAAATGGCCAGCAGAAGCGCGGATTCGCCATGTACGTGGGTGGCGGCCTGGGCGCGGTTCCTTATCAAGCCAAGCTCTTCGATGCCTTTATCCCCGCTGAAGAGATACTTCCGCTGGCGCAGGCAATTGCGCGCGTCTACGGGCGGCTGGGCGAAAAAAAGAACCGCAACCGGGCGCGAATCAAGTTCCTCGTCCAAGATTTGGGAATCGCAAAATTCAAGGAACTCGTTCTTGAAGAGCGCAAAATACTGCCTGCCGATCCGCGCTGGACCGAATGGATCAGCACTGCGGAACAATTCGAGGAATCAGCGCTCAAGGCACCTGGAGATTGGCCTGCGGCGACCTCTGAGGCCTTCGACAAGTGGCTTGCGACCAACACGCGCCCGCAGAAACAGAAGGGATACGTCGTGGTCACCGTCGCGCTGCCGCTCGGGGACATCACCGCAAACCAACTCCGTTCGCTCGCCGACATCGTGCGGCGATTTACGAAGGAAACCGTGCGCACGACCGTGGAACAGAATTTCGTCATTCGCTGGATAAGCCAAACCGACTTGCCCGAACTCTACCAGGCGCTCGCTGCTGTCGAGCTGGCCGCGCCCGGAGCCGGAACGATTGTCGACATCGTGACTTGCCCAGGGACCGACACCTGCAAACTCGGAATTTCCTCCTCGCGCGGTCTGGCGGCAGAGTTGCGCAAGGAAATGGCGGAGACCGAAGCCAAATTCGATGCCGCCGTCGAGAGCCTGCACATCAAAATCAGCGGGTGCTACAACAGTTGCGGGCAACATCATGTGGCGGATTTGGGCTTCTACGGCGTGAGCCGCAAGATTGGAAACTACGCTGTGCCGCACTTCCAGGTCGTGCTAGGCGGCGAATGGGAGCACAACGCGGGGTCCTACGGACTGCCTGTCGCGGCGGTGCCCTCCAAGAATATCCCGAAGGTCGTGACGCGGCTCACGGAGCGTTATCTGGCGGGACGCACCCACGGCGAAAGCTTCCAGGATTTCGTCAAGCGCACCGGCAAGGTGGAAATGAAGAACATGCTCGAGGATCTGGCAAAGCCGCCGGCCGGCGATCGCTCCTATTTTAGTGACTGGGGCGATCCGCGCGAGTACAGCTTGAGCGACCATGGCGTGGGGGAGTGCGCGGGCGAAGTCATATCGCCGATCGATTTCGAGCTGGCCGCCGCCGAGCGCGAAGTATTCGAGGCGCAAATCGCGTTTGAGAACCATCAAGTGGAGAAAGCCGGTCAGACGGCCTATCACGCCATGCTGCACGCCGCAAAGGCTCTGGTGAAAATCAGCATGCCGGACATCTCGGATGATCCGGACCAGATCGTTTCGGAATTCCGGATCCGTTATTACGACACGCAGAAATTCTGGGACCCGTTTGCCGGCGGCAAGTTCGCAAGCTACCTGTTTGAAGCTCACGCCGACGCCCCCAAGCCTTTCACAACTGATTCCACGCGCTATTTGATCGATGAGGCGCAGCTCTTCATTGATGCGGCCCACAGCTGCAACAACAAATTGAGCTCGCCGGTCAGCATCTGAAACCGGGCCAGGCCCAAGCGATGACCCTACAGCACGTAAATGTGAAGCTTCTTGTCGAAAACCCTAAGCAAGTGGATCTCGAACCGTTGATTCCTGTGTTTCATGAATGGATTCAAGGGCAGGTTTTTGACGAGTTGCTGCTCGATGTGGCCGATTACCGCCACGTGCCCGGCGGCCCGGGCGTGATCTTGATCGGGCATCAGGCGGATTACAGCCTGGACTATACCGATGAGCGGCTGGGCGTGCGCTACAACCGCAAGGCCGGGCTGGACGGCAGTAACCTCGAGCGGCTGCAACAAGCCGGGCGCGCGGCGCTGACCGCCTGCCAAAAGATGGAGCAGGAGCCGCGGCTGGGCGGGAAGCTCCGGTTTAACGGTCAGGAGATCGAGCTTTTCATCAACGATCGGCTGCTAGCTCCCAACAACGCGCCCAACCGCAGGGACGCGGATGCGGAATTTCAGGCCTTCGCTACAAAGTTGTTTCAGGGTGGCGAATATTCACTGGTCTTCAGTCAGGATCCTCGAAGACTTTTGGGAGCGACGCTCAAAGCCACGAAGAAATTCTCCGCCGCGGAATTACTGCAGAACCTCGCGTAGCGGGCCGCCGAGCGGCCTGGCATCGATTCACCCCGGGCGAGATGCGGCGCAGCAGCCCGGCCCGGAGAGCTGAGGCTAGGCGATTTCGGCGATGGCCGCGGCGATGTGCTTGGCGGAAATGCCGAAGGCGTCGACCAGTTCTTCGGGCTTGCCGGAATGGGGCATGCCGGTCACGGCGAGCAGCCGCGACTTGGTCGGAGCCACGCCGGCTTTGGCCAGCGCCGAGAGCACGGCTTCGCCGACTCCGCCTTCGGGCCAGTGGTCTTCGACGGTTATCAGGCGCCCGGCGCTGGCGTTTAGTTGTTCGGCCAGGGCTTGGCCGTCGATGGGCTTTACGCAGTAGAGGTCGATTACGCGAACGGCGGTTCCCCTGCCCGTTAATTCGTCGGCCGCCTTGAGCGCTTCGTGCACGGTGATGCCAGCGCCGATGACGGTGACGCGGTCCTGCGGGCTTTGGCGAAGAACCTTGAATCCGGGGACCGGAAATTTTTCGTCCTGTGAATAGAGAATCGGAGTCTTGGGGCGAGAGGTGCGCAGGTAGTTGATGCCACTTCGGCGAGCCATGGTTTCGGTGAGACGTTCGGTGGACATGGCGTCGCTCGGATAGAAAACCGCGGAACCGTGCACGGCGCGGAAGATCGCTATGTCTTCGAGCGCCATCTGCGAAGGGCCGTCTTCACCGATGGAAACACCGCAGTGCGAGCCACAGAGGTTGATGTTGCTGCGGCTGATGGCGGCCATGCGGACTTCGTCATAGGCGCGCGAGAGGAAACAGGCGAAAGTGTCCATAAAGGGCACTTTGCCGAATGCGGCCAGCCCGACGCCAACACTCACCAGATTCTGTTCGGCGATGTAGCCCTGATAAAAATGGTCGGGATAAGCGTCGCCAAAGACTTCCGAGAATGTGGAATTCTTTACGTCGCCTGAAATCGCGACAATGTTCGGGTTTACCGCACCCAGGCGCTTGAGCGCGTAGCCGTAGGCTTCGCGGGTGGCGACCAGCTTCCCAGCCGCATAGTCGGGCGCGGCGGGCGCCGGAAAATCTGGTGGCTGCGGCAGCGAGGCTCGAGCGTAGGACTTTCCTGGATCCGGCGGGAACATTAATCGTGAGGCCGATTTCCTGGAGAGCTTTGGTTAGCTCGTCTTTGGAAAACGCTTTGCCGTGCCAGTGCTGCTTTCCGGCGACGAAGTCGACGCCGTGGCCTTTGATGGTGCGGGCGATGATGGCTTGCGGCCGGCCCTTGGCGGCCTTGGCGCGATCCAGAGCCGCGAGCACCGCGGCTACGTCGTGTCCGTCGATTACTTCTGTAGCAAAACCTTGCGACTCGAATTTCTTTTTATAAACTTCCATATCGTGCTGATACATGGTGGGCTCGCTCTGGCCCAGGGCGTTGACGTCGGCAAGCACCGTCAAGTTGTCCAGCTTGTAGTGGCCGGCGAATTCGGCGGCTTCCCAGATTTGTCCTTCGGCCATTTCGCCGTCGCCGAGCAGAACATAGGTACGGGTGGACTTTTTGTCCATGCGCTGGGCGATCGCCAGACCCGCGCCAACCGAAAGTCCCTGGCCCAGGGAGCCAGTGGCGGCGTCGACGCCGGGAATGCGCGGCGTGGGATGGCCTTCGAGTTCGCTCGAAAATTGACGAAGCGTCATCAGCCGCGATTCGGGAAAGACGCCAGCTTCGGCGAGGGCGGCATAGAGCACGGGGGCGGCGTGGCCCTTTGAGAGCACGAAGCGGTCGGAGTCGGGAGAATTGGGATTTTTGGCATCGAATTTCATCGCGTAGAAAAAGGTGCCGGCGACAAGCTCGGCCGCGGACATGCACGAGGTGGGATGACCGGAGCCAGCAGCGGTCGTGGCCATCATCGAAAGGACGCTTAGGCGGCGAGCCTTCTGCTTAACGGCATCGATTGCGGAACTGGACGGGCTTGCGACAGTGGTTGCGCTCATAAATCCCCCCTCATGGATCAGATGCCATCTTACCCGCTTCGGCGGCGGCGGGCGAAGGCCTTTCTCGTTTTTTAATCCGACGGCAACCATCCTGGGTCCGGTGAAAGGGAGGGGCCTCGTTGAGCAGTTTTTTTCCCCGGGGGTATCGATCGTCTGAACCGCTGCTAACGGCCCGGCACAACTGCAGCACAGAATCAGGAACCAAGAGCGGTGGCAAAACGGGGCCCAACAATTTTAGGGCGAGGAGCGGCCGAAAGCGATGCGGTGGGCTTCCGGGCCCAGCACGACGACGAAAATGGCGGTGAACATTACGATGCCGGCGAAGGTCCCCATTACCTGCGCGTAGGTGAAGCGGCGACTCATGGTAGCTTCGATGTACGGGGCGGTGGCGGCGATGAGGACGCCCATTTGGTAGGAGAAGCCGGGGAGGAAACCACGCATGCGGTCGGGCGAGAGTTCGTTGATGTGCGCCGGAATTACGCCCCAGGCGCCCTGCACCATGAATTGCATCAGGAAGGCGCCCAGCGCCGTTAAGACGAGCATGGGTGAGAAAACCCACAGTGGAATTACGAACAGGCCGCCGATCAAGGCTGCGCGCATGGCTTTGCGACGGCCGACGCGATCAGAGTAGTGGCCAATCAAGGCGCCGCCGGTGATCGCGCCCAGCATGGAGATCACGCTGAGCATCGCGGTGAGGCGCGGAGTGTAGTGGCGGCCCTGCTGCAGGAACGTGGGATACAAATCCTGCGTGCCGTGCGAGAGGAAATTCACCATGGCCATCAGGAGGACCAGATAGGCAAAGCGCTTCCAATTGGCGGCGAGTTCACGAAAATAGTCGCCCCAACCTTTGTGCTGAGCGGCGCTGGCTTTCCAGGCTTCGCTTTCTTTCACTCGAGTGAGGATTACAAGAGTCAGAAGAGCGGGGATGATGCCTAGGAAGAACATGGGGCGCCAGCCCCATTTCGGAAAGACGGTCCAGAACGCTACTGCGGCCAGCAAATTTCCTAGCGCGTAACCTTCCTGCAAGATTCCAGAGAGGATGCCGCGCGATTTCACCGAGGAGGATTCCAGTGCGAGCGACGCGCCTACGCCCCAGGCACCGCCCATACCTACGCCATAGAGCAAGCGAAGGATGAGGAAGGTGTGGTAATTGGGGGCCAGGCCCGAAGCCGCCTCCATTACGGAGTAGAAAAGGATGTCGAGCATCAACGGGATGCGGCGTCCGTAGCGATCGGCCATCAGCCCAAACAGCAGTGCGCCGACCGGGCGCATTAGCAGGCTGGCGGTTAGCGTAAAGGCCATGGCGGAGATTGGCTGGTGGAAATCGCGCGCTACCTGCGCCAGCACGTAGGCGAGGATGAAGAAGTCAAAGGCGTCGAAGGTCCAGGCGGAGAACCCAGCGAGAAAAGCATTGCGTGCATTGGCACGATCGACGATGGGTCCAGAGGCGGTTATGCTCATTCGGACGTTGGGAGTTTAGCAACAGATTGCGGAGAAAGCACGGCGTCGGTAACCCGCGCGACCTGGACCATTTCGGCGACGTCGTGGACGCGGACGATGTGCGCCCCGTTGAGGATGCATGCAGCTACCGTGGCGGCGGTGCCGAAGAGGCGTTGGTGCGTGGGTGGACCGCCGAGAACGCGGCCGATGAATTTTTTGCGTGAAGTGCCGACCAGTAGTGGGAAACCCAGAGGTGAGAATTCCTGGAGGCGGGCGATCAATTCGTAATCCTGGGCGTAGCTTTTGCCAAACCCGATGCCCGGATCGAGGATCAGGCGCGAGCGTGGGATTCCCGCGCGCCTGGCTACGGAGACAGATTCACGCAGGGCGGCGGTGACGTCGCCGATTAGGTTGTGCGCGAAAGGCTTCTTCTGCATGGTGCGAGGCTCACCGCGCATGTGCATCAAGATGATGGGGAGGTTGTGGCGGCGGGCGACTTCGGCCAGGCGCGAGTCGGCGCGGAGGCCGGTTACATCATTGAGAATCCCCGCACCTGCCTGCGCGGCGGCTTCGGCCACTTCGGGGCTGCTGGTGTCGATGGAAATGGGGATTTGGAGTTGGCCTCGCAGCTTTTTGAGCACCGGGAGAATGCGGCCCAACTGCTCGGCGGCCGGGACGGGTTCTGAGCCGGGGCGCGTGGATTCCCCGCCGATGTCGAGAATATGGGCGCCGTCTTTTTCCATTTGCAGGGCCCGCGAGATGGCCGCGTCGGCGCTAAGGTACCGGCCGCCGTCAGAGAAGCTGTCGGGCGTGACGTTGAGGACGCCCATGACGAGCGTGCGCTCGCCAAGCAGCAGCGTCCGCGACGGTAGCTTGAGGTGGAAAATTCTGCGGCGAAACATGGATGGACTATTGAAACACGGTTTCGACAAGAACGGCGAGCGCGTCCGATAGCCGCTTGGCCAGCTTCCGCGTCCATGAAGGAGCTGTATGCACGGGCAGGAGCCGATCGATCCATGGAAGAACCCCGAAAGAAGTCACACTCCGGTCGAGCGAAACTCGCTGACCAAGTGGTCTCCGAATTCCGCAGGATGGCCGCGATGCCAGGACTCAGTGTCGGCCAATTGGCAGAACGAGCTGCCGAAGCACCTCTGGTGCGACGTTGTTCGCTACCCTCCATAGCAATCGCATCCCGGGAGTTCGTCTTCAGCCTGACCGCCTCGAGCCAGAAGACGATCAAAGGAATTTCAAGACGCTGCCCTTCGGTCGTGTAGGTCCTTGATCGAAGCTGCAGAAAAAATACGGATCGGCCCTGCCGGCAATGAAGATGACGGCGGGAACCGCGCAGTGGCGATTAGTTTGGGAAGGAGACGTAGTACGCGGAGCGATGGCTGACGATCAGGTCGGCTTGAGCGGGCAGCGCAATGCGCAATTGGTGCCAGCCACCTGCGGCGGCGGGGCCGGTGGTCGCAGGATAGTAGCCCAGGGTGTATTCGGCGCGGACTTTTTGGGCGATCTCGCGAAAGGTGTCGGCCATGGTTTGTTTTTCACGCAGGAAGAACAGCTGGCCGCCGGTGCTGCGGACCAGTTCGGCCAAGTAGAGAGTGTAGGGAGGAATGGAGGATTCGCGCGCAGCAGTCGTCAGTAGCGTGGTGCTGGCGTGAGAGGCTACCCAGGCGGGCGTCATGATCTTGGGCCGCGGTTCGGTCGAGACGACAAACACCTGGATATCTTCGCTGGCCAGCAGGCGCGTGACGTCGATGAAGGTCAGGCGATTGTCTGCAGTGCCGGGCGAGGGCGAGGCGCTAGCCGGATCCAAGGTCAGGCCCAGGCCGCTGTCCTGCCCGTCGGTAAGCAGGACTACGGATTTGCGCCCTTTGCGGGCAGGGAAAAGATCGTGGGCCACCAGGTAGACGGCTTCGTAGATGTTGGAACCGCCGGTGTCTGCGAGGAGTTGACGCGGGTCGACGCGAGCGACGGCGCGGCGAATGAGTTCACGCACGTCGGAAAACGGGAGCTGCAAATAGGTGTGCGCGGCGAAATCGACGACGGCGGCTTGATCAAGAGGCGCGAGGGCGTCGATCAGAGCCGAGGCGGCGCGCTTCATCTCGTCGCTGTCGCGTAGGACGCTGGGGCTGGCGTCGATGACGAGGGCCACGCTGGCGGGTTCGCTTGAGGCATCGAAATAGGAAATGGGCTGCTCAACTCCGTTGTCAAAGATGCGGAAATCTTCCCGGCGCAGGCCGGGGACGGGGTGGCCTTCCCCAGTGAACACGCCACAGGTGACAGGAACCATTTGGGTAACAACTTGAATCGAGGCCGGTTCGGAGAATGGCGTGACGGGGTCACCTTGTCGATGCCCGGGCATGATAAGACGGAGTTCGCCGGTGGCAGGATCGCGCTGCCAGGCGATTCCGCGATCGAGTTGCGCAGGGCGCGGAGGCTTTGAGTTTCGCGGCTTCGTTTGCGGATGAGCGCAAGTGGAGAAGACCAGAATTGCGAATGCGGCGAGAAACATTAATTGGGGGCGACCGCGGGGAGAACGCAGACAAGGGCCAAAAGACAAACGCGACGGGAAGAACTCGCGGGAAAGCAACCGCGAGAAGCAGGGCCGTTGCGCGCCGCTATTTCGTCGCGGCCGAAAGCTGCGACCTACAGAGATTCTCTCTGGCGGTACCCGTTCTAGAGACGCGGTCCGATCCAGGCTTTCGGTGCGGCTTTGGGGCCCTGCCTGGCGCGCGTCCTGCGAGGTGGAAAGGCAGCCTCGCATCGTCTGTTAGTCGAGGTCGAAATCGCGGAGAGGCTTTTCGATCGGGCCGTCCTTGGCTTTCTTGAGGCCTTCGGCGAATTTGCGGGAGAGGACGTCTTCTTTGGTGCGTTCAGCTTCGACCGAGGCGCGGAACTTGGCTTCGACGGCATCGTCGTGTTCGCGGAGAAGACGGGCGGTGTCGTCAAGATCGATCGTTGGGGCGCGCAGCGGTGCAGTGTGCGAGAGGACGACGCCTAGTTCGCGATCGATCGTCAGCTTTGACTGGCAACAGGGGCACTCGGCAACAAACGTCTCGGGGAGCTTTTTCGCCATGAGGGTATTTTACGCCAAATCGAGACCGAAGGAAGCCTTGGAGCCGACCCAGGGACAGCGAACAGCGAGCCCGCGGAAAGGCGCCGCCAAGGATATAACCGAACTCTCGACCGGCGGCAATCCAGCCGCCGCTTACCTGCGGTGAAGACCCTGAATGCCGTCGAGAATACGTCGGCGTGCTTCGTTCGGGCCCTTGACATCTAGAATCCGATACTTCTTGCCCATCAGCTTGTGGTAATTGACGAAGAACTCTTCCAGTTCCACCACGAATTTCTTCCCCAGGTCCCGCACGTGCTTGACGTGCGCATAGCTGTGGTTTTCCTGTTCCACCGCGACGACTCGGTCGTTGCGCTCCCGTTGCTTCTTTTTCCCCTGCTCGCCTTCGATAATGCCCACGATCCGGCAATTTAGAAGACATCCTGGAAATGCAGGCTCGTCCATTAGGACAAGAACATCTGTTGGATCGCCATCTTCTGCCTTCGTCGACGGAATGAAGCCGAAGTCGTAAGGAAAAGCCATTCCCACGGGCAGCACCTTTTTCAGTTGAAAAACCTTCTGCTGCGGATCGAACGCGTATTTGTTCCGGCTTCCTTTAGGCGTTTCGATGATCACGTGGATGGTGTTCGGTCGATCGTCATCGAGCGGCGTTAAGTGCGTAGGGTCGGCGAGTGCACCGCTTTGCCGATTTTTCTTGGCCATGGGATCCTGTCTTCGTCAGCGAGCGATGGTGGAACGATGCAGGCTCTATCGTTGCACAACAGTGGTGGCGCTCAAATCAGGTGAACCCCATGATTTTGGCTCGGGAATCCCATTAGAGAGTTAAGACTCAAAGAGTGTTCGCCGTCACTCCCTCCGGCGCTGACCGAGGAGTGCTAGCGTTCATCTCGCGGGGGCCCATGGGGGACCGAATTTCATGGCGCATTCGTCAGAGACTTGAGACGCGCTTGCGAGAAGCTTTTGGAGCGCCAAGGGATCAACCGGCGGGAACTACAGATAGCCTTGACCAAATTCGCAGCCGAATTGTTCGAGACAGGCGCGCTGACCGGCCGTTTCCCGATGCCTTCGGCAATCACGGTGAGGCCGAGATGATGAGCAAGCATGATGATGAGGCCCAAGACGATGGACAGGTGAGCCGTTCGTTACGATCAGAAATGTTATCGAAGTTGTTTCCCGGTATGGCGGCGCTTAGTCGGCAAACCGGGAAGTTACTTTTTGCAGATCCGTCAGCGATACAAGATGGGCTCTTTTGCTCCATTTTTTTTCTATCCGCAACCTACACCCGCACCCTTGCCGCAATATGCGCAGAGACAGTCCTCGATTGCAAATGCGTGCGAGATATCCGTACACTGTGCAAATCGCCGAGCTGACCGGGAGGCTTAGAGTGACTCCGGGACCGGCTGTAAGCCAGATGACGAAAAACGAGAGCTCGTTCATCTTCTTCGAGGATCGACTTTCAGACTCGCCTTTTGTTGAAAGGGTCTGGCGTTGCCACAGTGAGCGCGGCGGAAAGTTCCTCTCCATTGCGGCCTGTCATTTTGAGATGGCCGTGACGCGATACCGAGGCAAAACCTTTCTCACGTTACGCGGACCAGAGACCAAGGCAACCACAATTGACTGTCCCGCAGAGGGTGAATGGCTCTGTATACGCTTCAAACTGGGCACCTTCATGCCACAGCTGCCGCCTGGAAGTCTCCGCGACCAAAGAGACGTGACCTTGCCCGATGCGGCGAGCCGCTCTTTCTGGTTGAACGGATCGGCCTGGCGATATCCTGACTTTGAGAATGCGGAAACGTTTGTTAAGCATCTCGCGAAGGCTGGTGTCATTTCGCGCGACTCGACTGTGGAGGCTGCATTACAAGGTCAACCGCGGACACTTTCTTTGCGATCCGCACAGCGGCACTTTCTGCGGGCCACGGGTATTACCTGCACCAGTTTTCGTCAAATCGAACGGGCCCGATATGCCACGAATCTGCTGAAGCAGGGTGTCTCCATCGTCGATGCCGTCCACTTAGCTGGCTATTTCGATCAAGCGCATCTTACGCGATCACTCAAGCACCTCATCGGACAGACACCCGCAAAAATAATCAGCGCAGACAGGCAGTTGTCGTTTTTATACAAGACAGTCCCCCCCTCCATGAATCTATAGTCCTCCTGAGGCAGTGCAATCAGCGCCGGCGTGTCAACCGTGCGACGTCAAGGCCAGCAACGGAAGGGAGAGACTACTTATGGGAGCACCGGTCGTTCATTTCGAGATCACGGTTGTCTTGTCCGCCGGCAACGCCCTCAGCACCGCAAGATAAAGATGGACGAGGTCGTAGACCGTGTCGAAATTCTCGGGCCGCGGCGTATTGCCAAAACCGGGCGCGGATGGGGCGACGACTTCGCCGTGGCGCGCCAGCCGATCGAGAAACGGCGCCTCGGGGTCGACCGTGTCGAAACCGTGCAGCAGCAAAATCGGGCGTCCGGCGCCGCGGCGCAGCACCTCAAGCTCGATCCCCTGCACCGTCAGCCGATCGGCCGCCATCCCCGTCCTCATCGCGACAGTTCCTCCATCCGAGCCACCTGGCGGTGTTATAGACTTGAACCGCGGCGCGCGGAAACCAATGTCCGGGCCGTGCCCCAGTGCCCCCGCGGCTCCGTGCCCCTGGACGCCGGCGGCCGGAAGACTACATTCTGCGGCGACCGGATCACTGTTCGGCTGCGCTCCGGCGAGGCGGCGGCAGAGACCCCCCGGGACCCCGTTCTAGACCCGTCGCGGGACGGGCCGTCTTGCCGCAAAGGCTCCGATGATCGCTATGTCACGCCTGCCCCATCTGGTCGCCAGGGCGACCGCCGCCGCGCTGATCTCGCTTTCGCTTTACGGCTGCAACAGCGCCGGGGCCGGCTCCGCCGCATCGTCTGAGTTGGACGACCCCGCCGATTTTGGGTTGCTGCAAGATGTCGCGCGGGTGGTGCAGCGGAATTACGTCGAGCCGGTCAACGGCGACGACCTGACCGAGGACGCGCTGAAAGGCATGCTGACCCGGCTTGACCCGCATTCCGATTACATGGATGCCCATCAGTACCAGCAGATGACCGCCGTCACCCGCGGCCAGTTTGGCGGGATCGGCATCGAGCTGACCTTGGAGGGCAAGGTGCCCGAGGTGATCTCGCCGATCGACGGCACACCCGCCGCCAATGCCGGGATCGAGCCTGGCGACCGGATCGTAA
>CAVQZU010000058.1:0-145889 GCA_963718485.1 uncultured Acidobacteriota bacterium | reverse complement strand
TCTTTTGTCGGGCTCCTGCTGGGAGTGTCCCTTGGTGAGGCCTTCGGCCAGGTAGAGTTCCATTTTTTCGCCGAGGAGTCCGGGAGCGGGATAGATTTCGAACAGGCGCGTGAACTTTTGCGCACGGTAGCCGGTTTCTTCCTGCAGCTCGCGCGGGGCGGTTTCGGAAAGGTTTCATTCTGTTCGCGGTGGCCGGCGACGAGCTCCCAGAGGAATTGGCCGGCGGCGTGGCGGTATTGGCGGATCATCAGGATGCGCCCGTCAGAGAACACCGGGAGGACGACAACCGAGCCAGAATGAACGATGACGTTGCGCGTGGTTTCGATGCCGCCGGGCTCAATGACCTGCTCGCGCTTGAGTTCGAAGTTACGGCCCTTGAAGATCGATTCGCTGCTGAGGACTTTTGCTGCTCCCGACGTGGCGCTCTTCGGCATTTTTGCGTGCGCTCCCCAAGCAGGCCGCGTGGAAATTCTACCTTATTTGTGTGCCATGTCGTGCGGCTGCACTTTGACCCGTGTGGGCGAGGTCCCTCAATCGGGCTGGGCAGTCGGTAAGGGACCCCAGGGCCCGGAATGCCCGGAATTCCATTCCTTGCTCCTGCCGTTCGGGCGCGCCTATACTCGCTGGGGCGAAACTAATGGCGATTAGCACGGTGATTGTTGATGATGAACGGCCGGCGCGGGATGAGCTGGCATTTTTACTCAAGGGCTTCCCTGAGCTGGAAGTGATTGCGCAGGGGAAGAACGGGTTGGAGGCGGTGGCGCTGATCAAGGAGCACGATCCGGATCTGGTGTTCCTCGACGTGCAGATGCCCGGCCTGGACGGATTTGGCGTGATCAAGAAGCTGGTGGAGCGGAAGCTGCGGATGCCGCAGATTGTTTTTGCAACGGCGTTTGACAATCATGCGGTGCACGCGTTTGAAGTGAATGCGGTCGACTATGTTTTGAAGCCCTTCGACAAGGGCAGAATTGCGAAGGCCGTCCAGCGCGTGAAGAAGATGGTGGAGGCTAACACTTCACCTGTTGAGCGGCTCGAGACGCTGGTGGGACAGCTGGGCGCGGGGCTTGGCGCCGCTCTGCCCAAGCCCCGGCAGGCGCAGCCGGTGAAGCTGCTGGTGCGGTCGCAGGCGCGGATGATCCTGGTTGATGCCGAGGACATGATTTACGCATCGATTGAGGACGGGGCGATCACCATCATTGCGCGGGACGCGGAGGGCGCCTCGAATTTCCGCACACTCGATGAGCTGGCGGAGTCGCTTGACCCTGATTTGTTCTGGCGGCCGCACCGATCGTATTTGATCAACATCAATCACATCAAGGAAGTGGTGCCCTGGTTCAAGTCGAGCTACATGCTCAAGATGAATGACAAGCGCGCAAGCGAGGTTCCCGTTTCGCGCGGGCAGACCAAGCGGCTGCGGGAGTTGTTGAAGCTGTGATTGGCTTTGCTGTGCGAAGGAGCAACCCGTGGCGCGTTAGAGCTGTTCCTGCGGTTTGATATTCTCGAACAGCGACAATGCGACTCCGGCATGTTCGCAATACTCAGCCGTGGTTCTGCCAAAGAGCGCCATAAGATTCCTGCGCTGTTCGCGCTTCAGCCGGCGCCAATGATGGCCGAGCAAAGAGCCGACTGTCCCGATAGTGATAGGCCTTCATCTGCAGTTTCTCTAGCGCCGGCAAATCGGCTCTGAGAAATCGATAAAGGTTTCCCGAACGATGTTATCTGCGAGCGCCGCATTGCCGGAAGCGCGGCGAAGGTAGGCCCGCAGTTTGGGCGCGACTTCGGTGTAAACCAAGCCCACCCATCCGCCGGGCGCCTCAGTCACTATCCGGCTTGCGGAGCAGTTTGTACAACTGGTTGGCGGACTTAAATTCCTGCTCGATTTCTTTTGACGCGAGCTGCGTGCGGAGATCGTCGATTGCCTGCGTCAGGCGGTCGAGAGCGCGGGAGATGTTTTCGGTGTTTGTGAGCAGGATGTCACGCCAAACGGCGTAGGGACTGCCGGCCAGGCGCAGCGTGTCGCGGAGGCCGTGGCCGGCTAGGGTGAGCGGCAGGCCGGTTTCGTCGGTTTCATCCTGCACGATGCGGGCAAGTGCGACCGAGGCAAGTTGCGGCAGATGCGAAACGATTCCCACCGCCCAGTCGTGCGTGTCGGGGTCGGTCCAGACGGGTTGGGCGCCGATGACTGTCAGGAGCTTCGCGAACGATTTTACGCGAGAGTCGCTTTCATCTTCGCGCGCGATTAGCCCGTAGGGCGCGCCGCGAAAAAGGTCCGCATCCGCATGTTCGATACCGGAATGCTCTTTTCCGGCCATCGGGTGGCCACCCAGGAAGCGAACACCGTTGTTGAAATGTTGCTGCGCAATCCGGCACACCACCACTTTTGTGCTGCAGGCGTCGGTGACCAGGGCATTGGCCTCAGCCGATGAGGCGATTGCGGGCAGCGCTTCGATCGCGGCGGCGATGGGCAGGGCGACGTAGACCAGATCGGCGCCGCGGACGGCTGTGGCGAATTCGGTGGTTACTTCGTCGAACGCTCCACGCCGGCGCGCTTTCTCGGCCGCCTCGGCACGATCGAATCCGACCGTGACGATGCCGGGAAATGCTTGGTGAACGCCGAGAGCGAAGGAGCCGCCGATCAGGCCGGCGCCGATGATCGCCACGCGGCGGAAGGGAATTGGTTCAGCCATTAAATATTCAGCCCGTGAACCAGAGAGCAAGCGTTTTGGCGTGAGCGGTGGCTGGCCACGGGCGCTTTTCCTTTCTTGTGCCGCGTGGAGTGCCTTCTGCGCTACTTGCCGGCCTTGGCGCTTTCGGGTTTGATCCAGGACATTTGCTTGCGCAGCTCCTGGCCAACCTTCTCGACTGGGTGTTCTTTTTGGCGCTCCAGCATTTTGTTGTATGCGGGGCGACCGGCCATGTATTCAAGGATCCAATCACGCGCGAACTCTCCGTTGCGGATTTCCTCGAGGATTTTTTTCATGGTCTTGCGCACGTCTTCATTGATTACGCGAGGGCCGCGGGTAAGATCGCCGTATTTGGCGGTTTCGCTGATGAACTGGTGCATCTTGGCGATGCCCCCTTCGTAGATCAGATCGACGATGAGTTTCACTTCGTGCAGGCATTCGAAGTACGCCGACTCGGGCTGGTAGCCTGCTTCGACCAGCGTTTCGAATCCGTTGAGAATCAGCTCGCGGAGGCCTCCGCAGAGCACGACCTGTTCGCCGAACAGGTCGGTTTCAGTTTCTTCCTTGAAGGTGGTCTCGATCACGCCGGCGTGCGTGCCACCGATGGCGCTGGCATAGGCCAGGGCGCGCTCGAAGGCGTGGCCGCTGTAGTCCTGATGAACCGCCAACAGGCAGGGGACGCCACGGCCTGCTTCGTACTGACGACGGACCAGGTCCCCCGGGCTTTTCGGGGCGATCATGGTCACGTCGATATTCTTTGGCGGGACGATTTGGCCGTAGTGGATGTTGAAGCCATGCGAGAAAAGGAGCATGGCGCCGTCCTTCATATGGGGCGCGACTTCGTTGCGGAAAAGCGCGGGCTGCGCCATGTCGGGCGGGAGCATGACGATTAGGTCGGCGCCCTTGGTCGCTTCGGCGGCGGAGAGCAGCTTCCAGCCATCCTGTTGAGCCAATTTGCCGGAGGGGCCCCCGGGGCGCTGGCCCAGGACCACGTCGATGCCGCTGTCGCGCAGGTTGAGGGCTTGTGCGCGTCCTTGGCTGCCGTAGCCCAGCACCGCTAGGCGCTTTCCCTGCAAGGCCTTGGGGTTCGCGTCTTTTTCCCAGAACATTTTCGCCATCTCGTTCTCCTTGTCGCTTTCGTTGGTTTGTCAGAGCTTCATCTGCTGAATTTCTATACCGCGCTGGTTATGGCGCCTTCCGATGCGGACGACACAAGCTTTGCGTATTTCGCCATCACGCCGGATTTGTAGCGCGGCTTGGGGGGCTGCCATTGGGCGCGGCGCTCGTCGAGATTCGCGTCGACGTCGAGTCGGCGCCCGCGGACGTCGAGCGTGATCATGTCGCCTTCGCGCAGCAAAGCGATCGGGCCGCCGGTGGCAGCTTCGGGAGCGACATGGCCGACCATGAATCCGTGGGTCGCGCCGCTGAAGCGGCCGTCGGTGACGAGCGCGATCGATTCGCTGATGCCCTGGCCGACAAGTGCGCCAGTGACGGCTAGCATTTCCCTCATGCCGGGGCCGCCCTTGGGGCCTTCGTAGCGAATTACGACTACATCCCCGGGCTTGATCTTCAACTCCTGGACGGCTGCAAAGGCAGCCTCTTCGGAGTCAAATACTCGCGCCGGGCCTTTGTGGAACACGCGTTCGTGGCCGGAGAGTTTTACAACGCAGCCTTCGGGAGCGAGAGAGCCGCGAAGGATGGCGATGCCGCCGTCCTTCTTGATGGGTTTGGCAAGCGAGCGGATGACCTCCTGCCCGGGCGTTTCCTTGGCTTCGTCCAGTTCTTCGAATAAGGTTCGTCCGCTGACCGTCGGGCCATCTTTTAGCAGACCTGCTTCGCGCAAGTATTTTCCGAGCAGGCGCATACCGCCGGCCGCGTACATATCGGGAGCGGTGAAACGTCCGCCGGGCTTTAAATCGGCCAAAATCGGAGTCCTGGCGGAGACGACGTCGAATTCTTCCAGGGTGAGCGGGACGCCCGCGTCGCGCGCGATGGCCATCAGATGAAGCACGCCGTTGGTCGAACCGCCGGTGGCGGCAACCGCGGCGATCGCATTGAGCAGCGCGCCGTGAGTGACGATCTGCCCGGCGCGCGTATCGGTTTTCAGCAGCTGCATGACCATTTTGCCGCAGTCGAACGCGGCCTGGCCTTTGCGCGGGTCGGTAGCCGGAATTTCGTTCGCGCCCATGGGGGAAATTCCGAGAAGGGTTAGAGCGGTGGCCATGGTGTTCGCGGTGAACTGCCCGCCACATGATCCGGCGCCGGGGCAGGCTTTTTCTTCGAGTTCGCGGACTTCGGCTGCGGTCATTTTGCCTGCGGCAAAGGCTCCGGGGGCTTCGAAAACGTCCTGAATCGTTACGTCGTGGCCGTGAAAGTGGCCGGGCATGATCGATCCGCCGTAGAGCGAAAGCGAGGGAAGATTCAGGCGTGCCAGAGCCATCACGGTGGCAGGGATGGTTTTGTCGCAGCCGCAGATGGCCACGACGGCGTCGAAGGAATGCGAGCGCACGAACAGTTCGATCGAGTCGGCGATCACTTCGCGCGAAACCAGGGAGCCTTTCATGCCTTCGGTTCCCATGGTGATGCCGTCGGAGATGGCAATCGTGTTGAACTCGATGGGAGTGCCTCCGGCGGCGCGCACGCCAGCTTTGACTTTTTCCGCGAGTGAGCGCAGGTGGAAATTGCAGGGCATCACTTCGGTCCAGGTGTTGGCGATGGCTACGAACGGGCGCGCCAGATCGGCGTCGGTCATGCCCGTGGCCCGCAAATAGGAGCGCGCAGGTGCGCGGGCGATTCCTTTCTTGATGGCATCACTGTTCATCTACGTTTGGCCTCTCACTGCTCCGCCCGAATGGCGGTCCTTACATGCGGTGTTCGCGTTCGCTGCCAAGACCCGACTGCAGAACTTTTGGGCAATAAAAAAGCCCCGCCTCCTGTTGTCAGGTGCGGGGCGCAGGCGTCTAAGCGCGGCTCAGACCGGCGGCCCCGGCCGGATCGTTACTACAATTACAGGATCAATCGGTCGCGTCATTATATGCTTCTCGCGTCCTGGCTGCCAGCAGACCGGACAAGGAACACTTGCGCGAAAACACCGCGACAGCTAAGTCGCTGCGCGTCGGCGGTTACATGGAGCCGAAAATCCGACTCCCCTAAAAAACCTGCGCTCGTCGCTCCCGTTTGGGATACTTGCGAACCAAGCAGCTAGATTCTTTTCTCGACGCTCTAATGTACTAGAGGGGTTGAGGTTTGTGAAGTAGGAGGTATTCTGCAATGACCATTCGATTGAACTCCATTTTGGCTGGTGTGCTGCTAGCATCCGGCGCCTTCGGACAAGAGGCCATACCGCAAGGGACGATTATTCCCGTGGTCTTGAATGGGACGCTGTCGTCGAAAAACGCCAAGCCCAACCAGGTGCTTTCGGCGCGGGTGATGCAGGATGTGCCGCTGCCTGATGACAGGCAAATCCGGCAGGGGACCAAGGTTACCGGGCAGGTGGTAGATGTGCGGCCGGGGACGCAGGGATCGGGTGCGATAATCTCGTTCCGGTTTGATCGCGTGGCCACCTCTAGGATGGCGTTGCCGGTGACGACCGATCTCCGGGCGATCGCGTCGGTGACGGCGGTCGAGAGTGCGCAGATACCTGCGTTCGGAATGGGCGAAGGCGATTCGTGGAGCGCGCGGACGACGGTTCAGGTGGGAGGCGACACGGTGTACTGGGGAGGGGGGCCGGTGGTAAGCGCCATCGGCCATGTGGGGAGGCCGCTGGTCGGCGCTGACTCGGGAGTACTTGTGAGAGTTACGGCGAACCCGGAGGGTGGCTGCCGAGGCGACCTCGACGAAAATCGGCGGCTGCAGGCGTTGTGGGTTTTTTCCTCAAACGCCTGCGGCGTTTACGGGTTGAATGGATTGACGATCTCTCATGCGGGAAGGACGGAGCCGATCGGCGTAATTGAGCTGTCTTCAAAAGATCGACTTGCCAAACTGCCAAGTGGTACTGGAATGTTGCTTCGCGTAATTGGAAAACTGCCATAGCGGAGTCGTACCCGGCCGCTTCAAATCTTGTTTTGGCAAGAGCATGTACGGTCTGACACGCGCGGGTCACAAGGAACACGGATGAGTCAGACACCGTAGCGGCCCCGCAACTGCTGGGCCAAATACCGGGCTCATACCGCAGGAATCCCATTCTCGCGACGCGGGGCACTACCCCGGCGGAGTGAAAAGAGCCAGATGCCGCTCCCACCCGCTTAGCTCCCGCCGGGCGACGGCCTTGCCCGACTTTGCGCGGTTCAGGACAAGCGCAAGATGGCAGCACGCTTCCTTTACGATTGCATCGACCTCCGCTGCATGAGGATAGAGTCCCTCCTGCCGGCGCAACACTTCTTCGTGGAAGTCTTGCTCATTGCGCTGGCCTGCAACGGCCAGGCAAGAGAACGCCCACCAAAACTGAGCTTCAAGAAGATCGTTGTTTTGCATTGGGTTCCCTCCCTAAGGTCGGTATTGCGGTCTTCTGCGGCTGAGATCAGGACTAGTCCGCGTGTTGTCCCCTGGTGACGGGTTGTGTTGCGACTGGCGGCACCGCGACGTGTAGACCTGCTCTAAACCCCTGCGTTATCAATTTCATAATTATGCGTCGGTTCTCGAAAATCGTTTTTACCCACGCGAAACGGCCCATCTGAGGGAAATAAATCCCCCGGAAGCAGAGGCGCGCGATCAATATGTTTATGCGATAACCGAGCGGTTTATGCTGGAGCGAATCGACGGCGGTTTCAATCGCTTCTGGACTATAGGAATTAGCCCACCCGATTCGTACCTCGTTATGCGCTTCGTCAATGCTCATCTTCAACGGAGTATGCGCCATCGCAAAGGGTATAAACTCCTGCCAATGCTTCGGGCGCGTCAGCCGGCCAGCGGATTCCAATCTTTTATAGAGCGGGGTGGCAGGCAGTGGCGTCAGCAATCCAAAGATAGGCAGCCCCGGAGGCCAATTGCGGATTTCCCTTAGAGTTCTCTCCGCCACGCCAGGAGCGTCATTGTCCATGCCGAAGATAAAGGAGGTGATTGCATACACGTTGCGCTGGGCGAGGCGATCGAGGACCGCCGCGTACTCACCCGGCTTGTTGAATCCTTTTTTGACGTCGGCAAGGTTGGCCGGATCGATGGACTCCATTCCGATAAAGATCCACTTGCCTCCCGCAGCGGCAATCAGATCGACAAGCTCCTCGTCACGCAGGAGATTGGCGCTGATCTGCGCGATCCAATGAACCTGTGCGTTCGCGGCGATGATGTCTCGCAGCAACGATTTGGTGCGCTTAACGTTGATGGCAAAATTATCGTCGATAAAAAATACGGCAATCTGGCCGCCCTCTGCCCGCGCGCGCGCTTTCAGCAGCAACAATTCGTTCACCACGCTTTCGTTGGTGCGAAAGCGGATGGAGTCGCCAAAAAATCCCGTCACCGTGCAAAATTCGCATCCGTAAGGACAGCCGCGCCCGGATTCCACCGGAACGATCCGAAACGTTCCCCAACCGGCGCCCACGCGCTTCAGCAGCGGATGCAACAGACCCGGGAGCAAGTTGAACTGATCGAGCTTGATCTTGTCCCAGGGAATCTGTGGATAGGCCTGCAGCGGCGGCTTGCGCTCTTTACCGAACCCGTCGAGCGGTGCATAGACATCCTGGAGCGTGCCGCACGCGGCGTCTTCCACGATTCTGGGCCATGTTTCATCGGCTTCGCCAAGGGCTACCGCGTCGGCATGGCGCGGGCCGCCGCTTCGACCGAGCGCCTCATCGGCCATTTCCGTGACGTGAGGTCCGCCCATCACGACCGGCACACCGGTGGACCGCACGGCGTCAGCCATGCGGTAGGCCTTCGCTATCATCCGGGTCATTGCGCCGATTCCCACGAGCCCGATGTGCTGCTCGCGCACGAACCGCGCGATGCCGGTTTCATCCATCGGTTGTGCGTTGCCGTCGATGAGCACTACTTCATGGCCCGGGGGGGTTAGTGCCTGGAGCAGAAACATCCAAAGGTGCGGCATGAAATTACGTGTGACCCCGTTATCGGGGTTGTACAGCAAAATTCGCATGCGGTCCTTTCCGTTTCGAACGATTGCTTCTTTGTGCTGAAGGCACGGGAATTGCGTCCCCTAGGGCTGCGGGTGTGGCGTCGGGGAGTGCTGCAGGCCAAGAGTGTAGGAAATTGTTCTTTAGAAATACTGTTCACTTTTGACCAATTCCTCACATTCATGGTTTAAGATTATGATTCGCAGCTCTCCGAACCGCCGGGGAGGGTTTTGAAGATGCGGAGAAAATCATGGCTAAAAGCCAATTCAACAGGAAGTCTGCATTCGATGTCGAAAATTATCTCGGCACAGCCGGTATCGCCAGAAAGATCGTAAGTTACCGCAAGGGCCAGATGATTTTTTCGCAAGGAGACGAAAGCCCGTCTGTTCTGTACCTTCAACAAGGCGCAGTCAAACTCACGATTACTTCCTCTCGCGGAAAAGAAGCAGTCATCGCACTACTCTACCCAGGCGATTTTTTTGGCGAAGGATGCATAGCAGGCCAGCCGTTACGTGGCGCGACGGCCACTGCCGTAGAAGCCACAGTCGTATTAGCAATTCGGAAGCAGGAAATGATTCGCGTGATTCATGAAGAACATCAGTTTTCCGATCGGTTTGTTTCTCACATGCTCAAGCGGAATGTTCGCGTTGAAGAAGACTTGGCGGACCAGCTCTTCAATTCCAGCGAGAAGCGCTTGGCACGGACCCTCTTGTTGATCGCCAGATATGGCAAAGCGGACCAGCCGGAGAAAATCGTTGCGAAGATTTCTCAGGAAACGTTGGCGGAGATGATTGGCACAACGCGAAGTCGCGTCAGTTTTTTCATGAACAAGTTTCGGAAGCTAGGCTACATTAAATATAATGGCGGACTGCAGATCAATAGTTCGCTATTACGTGTTGTCCTCCGTGATTAAAATGGCTTATATCTTGGTCCCGTCCATTTTAAAGTCGAGCGAAGTCTCAAACGGGATCAACTTCCGAGTTACTTCCCTCGATAAGGGTCCGCAACAGATTGGCATGCGCGATTTCCTTCGTTTAGGGCTGCCCGAATGTAGTCCAGGTCTCCCTCGTTACGTTTGAGGCTGTTATCAAAGCTGCTCCTCCAGTTCCTGCGAGCTTCGGGCCTGGAATCACAGCTGCCAGCACAAGCGGTTGCAGTAGAACGTGGTGGCAAGGTGCTCCGCGATCAGTGCGGCGGTGCGGATTTCTCGGCTGTATGCGCGCTTGGCTTGTCACACTGGTCGATCTACGGACTCTGTTTTGCGCTGTTCACGAAGATCCTCTCCTTGCTGGTGCCTGGGGAGGATGCGGTTGGGAAATCATCTCTCTCCTGCCTCAGTACACAGAAGAAGACGATTCTGTCGTTCTTTTCAGTCCCGCAAACGTTGTGCTGGCTTCTGATAATACCAACTGGACGTAGTCCGATTCCCGGACAAAGCCGGCCTAGCACTGTCCGGTACGGCGTTTATCAGACCGTGGCAATCTTATCACTGAGCAATTTTCATAAGGTTTCGCGGGCCGAAGGCCCTCTAGAAGGACACATGGGATGAGAAGGAAAGTATTCTCCTGTAGCGTCGATCTGCGCGGCAACACGAACGATTGTCGATTTAGCCCCCCTCGGTTCGACTAATTAGTGAGCAGCCTGAAAGGAGAAGACCGATGACAGTGAGAGTGAAGCCCGTGATCGTCGTGAGCGTCACCAAGAAACCAAACGGCCGATTGGTGCTTAACTATACTCGGCCACAATTGCCGGTTTTGAACGATCGGAGAGGACCATGAAATATCTGTGTTTGGCCTATGGAGACAAGAAAGACTGGGACGCACTGACCAAGAGAGAACAGACCGCGTTACTTGCGCAAGACGAGGCGCTAAGAACCCGAGGAGCTTTGATGGCTGCCGTGGAGACGAAGGCGATAACAGTGCGTGCCTGGGATGGCAAGCCGATCATTACCGAGGCTTCCTTTGTCGACTCTAGGACCACACTTGCCGGATTTTCCATCATCGAGGCGGCTGACCTAAATGAGGTGATTGAGCTTGTCGCAGGGACGCCCTGCGCCCGGGCCAAGGGAGCAATCGAAATAAGGCCGATCACGGTAATGAACGACGCCGCATGGAAACGCAGCCCATGACCTCCGATATGTGACCGTTCCTTGTTCGCCGTTTCTTGCGAATCGAAGTGCTATTTCGGTTTGGCGGCCTACTTGCCCACCACCAGAATCGAGAACGAACCCGGCTGCATGGGACCGCGAGCAACGCGTCCGTTTGAGAGAGGCGGTGCCCCGGCCGGAGGCGGGTCGAACACAGCCGCGATCAGGAAGATCCGGTTCGTCTTGCTGTCAAATGCGAGGGTCTTGGCACTCGGCAAGGTGTTCAGGTTCTGTTCCACCACGAAGCTGGTGGCGCTGTTTTCCTTAACTACGGTCAGCGTGCCATCGGCGTTCGAACTGAATGCTTCCATCGTCGCGGCGTTGAATACGGCGCCGTCAGTGGCGGTGCCAATCGGTAGAGTGGTGATGATATTGCCGTCGTCGGCATTGAGAATCACCATCGTCTGTGGGTTGCGGCAGGTGGCAAAAAGAACATGATTCTTGACATCCATTGCCAGCCCGGCGCAGGTGCCGCCTTTGCCGGCGAGTTCATAGTGCGCCGTCACCGTGCGCGTCTTGGCGTCGACCACTGCGATGTTGCCCTTGTCCTCGACATCAACGTACACATGACCATTGCCGTCGCTAACGGCTTGTTCGGGTGCTCCGCCTAAATCGATCGTGCCGACGATAGAACCATCCTGGGCGTCAATTACAGTGGCATAAGGCGCAGCGTGACTGAAATCGTAGACGTGTTCGTTGAATGCGTCGAATAAAATGCCGTCCGGGCTGCCCTGCACATCGATGGTCTTGATGACCGCCAGGGTATTCGTATCGAACATCACGACCGGTTTGCTGGTGGCAAAGCCGTGGTGGACCTTGGGGTCGACAACAACGCCATGTCCGTTGACATTAGCAATTTCACCGGTGGGCTCCAATGTATCCAGATCAAAGACGGTGATGCGGGCAGTGGGGCCGCTGCGTGGAACGTACAAGTGGCGGCCCACGGCGTCAGCAAAGACATAATCAAAACCGCCTTCGCCGCCAACTTTGGCTGTCTTCAGTATTTTATAAGGCCCAGCGCTGGGGGTCTGCTGGGCCAATCCGAACGACGCCAACATCGCGCAGGCCACTGCAACTCCAAATGCTACGCAAAATGGTCGCATGAACATCTCCTTGGATGAATTTCCATCGGGGTCCTCAAGCCGACCGAATATACACCACATTCTGACGTATTATCGCCAGATAGGTATCACCGCCCGGGTCCGCAGGGGTCGCTCTTATCTGTCGGTAAACTCCCGGGAGGGGTTACAGCCGCCAACCTGGTCAGTTAGGTTGAAATCTCCGTACCGCCACGTGATTTCGCCCACGGTGGACTACGTCCTCGAGGTTGCAGACAAACATCAGAAACGCCAAATTGCTGTGCTTGTTCCCGAACTCGTCGCTCACCATAGGGATCGCTATCTGCCGCATGACAACCAGGCGGAAATTCTGGGGACTTTGCTTTCGCTCAACGGCGATCAGCAGATCATCATCATTGACGTGCCGCGGTATCTCCAGGCGTGATCTTCCCGGCATGGCAGCATTGTGCATCTCGCCGTCCCGGCGCCTTCACCGAGCACCGGCGGACACTCGCGCTCTTCTGTTGTGGAACCACAGATACCCGAGGGTGACGACAAGCGTGCCCCCAGCTGGAGGCGCGGCTCGGGATTATGCTCCGGGTGATTTGTTCTGGGTGCGGTGGCTTCCGGCGGGTCGCCAGTTGATCCGTACCGCCATCACCGCGGGGACTTCCGGTGTTACGCATGGTCCCCTTTGCCTGCATGCCGTCGCCAATACCCCTGGCAGGTCGGAGCAGACACCCCCGCCGTCTAAGCAGGCTGATGCGCCTTGAGGAAGGAATGGATTTGGCGCACTGCCAACGGAACCCGCTCTTTGGGCTCTTTCCAAGGGAAGATGCTCACTTCGGCTTTCGGCGCGAGCATCGCGCACTCCATGGCTACGGCGTAAGGGTGCGCGGGGACGTCGTCCGGCAGGACCAGGATCGGGTTTTGGCAACTGCGCACGAAATCGCGTGTCACGGTGAAGACGAAGTCGGGATTGGTTTCAAACATTCTGGTCACAAATTGGTCGGCCGTCTGCATCGTAATCTCGGGTCGCTTAGCGGTCAGCGCCGGACCCCAGGTCGCCCAAAATGCGCCCGGGTACTTACGGTCGCGCATCTCCGGCCGCCACCCTACCGGCTGCGCCATCACAGCCGCGGCAATACGATTGGGGGCACGCTTCAAGAGACTCCAGATGAAAGGGCCGCCGATGCAGAAGCCCATGACCATGAACTTGTCGATGCCCAGATGATCCATCAGACCGAGCTGGTCGTCGGCGTAGGAATCCCACGGCCGGTCGACCTCGACAGGGCCGGTGGACTGGCCGCTAGGGGCGTTGCGCAGGTCCGCTGTGATGCAGCGATACTGTCCGTTGAACTCCTCAACGGCGTTGAAGGGCGAGTTGCCAGTGAAGAAGGATATGGTGGCGTTCAACCCACCACCGGGAAGCAGCATCAACGGGAAACCAGCCCCGGCCTCCTCATAGTAGATACGAACCGAGCCTTTTTCGTAGAACTTGCCAGTTCCTCCGTTGCTCGCCTGCTGAGCAAATGCGCGCGGCAGGGCGGACGCCGCCGCTGCCGCGGCACCCGCTGTCAGTATGGTGCGTCTGGTTAAGCCCATAGTCGGTGTCCTCCTTGATCATCATTGTGGCCGGTCTGTGCAACTCCAAGCGCCAGCATGATCCGCAATTCGAAAGGATTCTAGCACAGGGCCTTTGGCGGAGAGCCGCAGCGGCGGCCCAAAAGACCGCGCAACTCCCTTACCACAAAAGTGAAGGATTGCTTCAAATGGACGGTTTTCCGATTACTCAAGACTTTGGCCTTCCGAAAAACGCGTCCAAACTCTTTAAGCATAGGTACTATTGGTGAAAAGGCATTTGCCCGTCTATCGTCGATACGCCATGGGCGGTAAACCAACCACGTCGATTGAGAGCATTGAGTCACCTCGTGAGGTAACTGCGAAATTGGCGTATGTTGCTCTGCTCTACGCTCTACCAGTATTTATCCTATTTTCCATCTTGGGGAAATGGGAAGAAGGAATAGGCGCATGGGTTTGCACTACGATCGTCTTGATGGTTGTGCAAGTCCGTTGGGACTTAAGAAGGTATTTCTGGTTCTGGATAACAATCGGCTTCGCGCTATTCTTTCAGGCCCCCTTTGTTGTGCTGGTCCCTTGGAACGACCGGAATGTGACGTGGATCACCGTTCTGCCGGTTGGGGTTTGGGACTATTTTCTCGTGTATGGGTGCATAAAACTGGCCGAGAAATTGATGCTGCGAAGCTCTGAGCGGATCAAGTCCTGAGTAAGCCAAATCGGAGAAATACCCGCCCAGTACTTTAAATGAAGGGTTTTCCGACTTACTGGGAGTTACGTTTGCCGCACCTCGCAATCGGCGGTATCCGACGGCAAGCGAACACTCTTGTAATCTGGCACTGATAAAATCTGAGGCTGAAGCGCGCTCTCTCGATGGAGAACCTAGGATTTACATGATGAACCCGGGGGCCCGCTGGTTCTTCGTTGGATTCTCAATATTTCTTCTCGCATTTTTTTGCCTCCATGACTGTGCTGCACCTAGCTGGCTTGATGAGCCATCCTCTTTCCCCACGTCATTTGCTCTGGATAAACAGCAGTGTTGTGGTTTTCGTAATATGGGTTTTTGAGCGGACGCATCGGCGCGTCGTTCTCTACGAGGACGCCATCGAAGTGGCAGGGTGGTTATCCAAACGTCGGCTCAGTCGGGAACAAATTCTTGGGCGCCGCATGGGAAGGTTACCTATCCAAGCCGGTGGTGGCTCATTCTACATCGTTATGCCCCTCGATACGAGACGGAGTTGAAGCTGCCTCCGTTGCTAGGTATGGACGAATTCTTTTTCTCATGGATGAAACGTATTCCGCAGACCGAAAGATAACAATTCCCGACCCGCATTCCTAATTTCTTTGAGCCCTTTACTCGGCGGATCCCTGCCGCGAGTTCAGGACTCAGCAATCCTGTATCTGCGGCTTCGTGAGCGAGTCGGCGTACAGCGGCCAGCCTGACGTTGATGGTTGCCGGGGCCCATTGTCGATCTTCGAGATAGATTCGATAGCGCGTTACAACGGTTTTATTGCAGGACAGTCGGGGCTCGAACAATACCAGAGCACGAATTCGTCAATCGACTGTCGATAGCTGCGCTGCGACTGCGGAGAATGCGGGCTAGCGAGGACTGCTGCTTTTGCCTGTTCAAGATCAGGAAGTCCAAGCTTCGCTTTCGGGTGAGTGGTCCTTCGCCCCTTTCTCCGTTTCATGATCGGCCGCCTCCAAATTCGGCTGGCCACGAGGTCGCATATTTAAGCGGAGACCGCAATGTGCGAAAGTGAGCGAAGAAGTTCAGAGGTGCGAGATGGATATCGACCAGGAAAAAGTCGAAGAAATGGTCTTGGCACTTCTCTATCTGACGACCTTTAAGGTCGGACCGGGACTGCGGGCATGGAAAAGCCACGACTGGAGTACCCTCGACGCCCTGCACGAAAAGGGGTACATCTCCGATCCTGCATCCAAAGCGAAATCCGTGGTTCTGACCGAAGAGGGCGCCAAGCTTTCAAAGGAGCTGTTTGAGAAGTATTTTTCAATTAGGCGCTGAGAAGAGGACAGCCCCTCCGCTTCGCGCTACTAGAACACTGAGTTTCCGGCAGTCCGAACAAATTGGGAGTTACGCTCACCAAGGGCCCGATCACTTCTGATCCCATCGCTTATGGTTTTTTTCGCTCCACCGATGACCCTCGCAATATTTTCATCATTCGACGCACACGAATGTGTCAATCGTCTTGCGGTTGAGCCAATCGCATTGACCTTTCGTTACCGGCCGTTCGCCGGCGCTTGCGCTGATTCGCGAGCGCGATCTAAAACGTAGGCCTGAATGAAGCGCACTCGTCCCGATGTTAAAACGTCCGCAAACGACGGCATCCCAAATTCACGCCGCAAGCCACCGCGCACGATTTGTTCGAACACGCGATGCGTCTCCGGGTCGAGATAGCGCAGATCGGTGACTTCTCCGCCGCTGACAACGTCCACTCCGTGACACCGCGAACAAAAAGTCGCAAACAGCACGCGGCCCTTTTCGATCTCCGCCGGCGACGTCACCACATGGAATGCTGGCATCGGAACGGGCGGCACTTCGCGATGATAGGGAGGAATCGTCGCCGTTCCATTCAGCGCAAACGTCAGTAACATACCCGAGCCCACATTTCCCCGCGCGATGGGACGATTGTTCAGCACCATCGGCCCTCCCCAACCGACCTCCACCGAAATGTACTGCTTGCCGTCAATCGCAAAGGTCATCGGCGGCGCAGCGATGCCCACGCCGGCGTCGAATTCCCACAATTTTTTCCCGTCGGTAGCGCGATACGCCACCAGTTTTCCGTTGGCCTGGCCATGAAACACAAGATTGCCTGCGGTAGTCAGCGTTCCTCCACTCTTCGGGCTCTCAAGATCGACATGCCACGCCTCTTGCTGCTTCACCGGATTCCATGCAAGCAGACGCCCGCTCAACTTCATATTTCGCGATTCCTCCGTTGCGGGGCCGTGATATGCGCGATCCGCTCCGGTCGTCTGATCGTTCAGATCGAGTTTGAAATCGTGATTTATAGCGTGAACGGAATTGCCATCCACGGCGCCCAGGTAGACAAGCCCTGTCGCGGGATTGAACGAGATCGGATGCCAGTTGTGGCCTCCGTCGGTCGCCGGCTCTACAACCTTTGCCTCTTTGAGCTCCCGAATCTCCGGATTCTCGATTGGACGGCCATTTGCATCGATACCCTTGGCCCAATTCACCGCCGCATACGCTTTCGCGGAGAGGAATTTTCCGGTCTCCCGGTCCAGCACGTAGAAAAATCCATTCTTGTTCGCTTGCATGATCACGCGCCGCGATTGCCCGTCGATCGGTAGTGCCGCCAGCATCAGCGGCTGCGTCGCGTCGTAATCCCAATTGTCGCTTGGCGTCGTCTGGTAATACCACGCCATCTCGCCGTTCGACGCGTGCAGCGCGATGATCGACGCGATGTACAAGTTGTCGCCTTTCCCGCGGAACTGGTCATACCAGGGCGTGCCGTTGCCCGTGCCGGCAAAAATCAGATCCGTGTCGGGATCGTAGACGATCGCATCCCACGGGCTTCCTCCTCCGCCCGCTTTCCACCACTCTCCCGACCACGTCGCCGCCGCTTTCTTCATCGCTTCAGACTCGAACGGCTTCGACGGATCTCCCGGCACCGTGTAGGACCGCCAGGCGAGCTTGCCAGTCTCCGCATCGTAAGCGGAAAGATACCCGCGCACCGCGTACTCCGATCCCCCGTTTCCGATCACCACAAGCCCCTTCGCAATGCGCGGCGCCCCAGTGATTGAATACGATGAATCCTTCGGCGTGGTCTGCGCTTCCCATGCAACTGCGCCGGTCTTCGTGTCGAGTGAAATCAGCCGCCCATCCATCACGCCGAGGAACAGATGGCCCTTGTACATAGCCACGCCGCGATTTACCACATCGCAGCACATGTACCTCGCGTGATCCTTGGCCGCTTTCGGATCGTATTTCCAAAGCAATTTTCCGGTCTTCGCATCCATCGCGTACACAAGACTCCACGCGCTGGTGACATACATCACTCCATCTTTGACCAGCGGCGTCGACTCGAGCGCGCGCTTCACCCCCATGTCGTAGGACCAAACCAGTCCAAGGCGGCCCACGCTGTTTTCGTCAATTTGTTTCAGCGGACTGAATCGCTGCTCCGAATAGGTTCGGCCGTAGGTCAGCCAATCGTTGGCATCCGTATCCGCGGCGCGCAGCGTATCGTCATCGACCACCTCCGCGGATTTTTGTCCGCATCCGGCGAGAATTCCCACCATCAACGCAAGCGGCATTGCGAATGAACAAAATTTCGACCACCAAGGGGCCTCGAAGCGCATGATTTCTCCACTCTTTTTTCGATTCGCACTCGTCACGGTGCGATCTGTATTGGGGTTGCAGCAGAACTCTTACTCACTGCGGCCAAGCCGGTCAAGCGGAATGAAACGCCACGCCCTGAAGATCGGCAGACGACAGACGGGAGGTTGCCGCGGTGTCCTCCAAGGGCTCCTGGTTAAGGCCCTACTCGTCCAGGTGGACTGAGCCGGTAAATGTCCGGTTTGGCGATTCGGGAGTTACGCAGACTGTGGTACAAATGCCAGACTAGCAGGCGAAATTCGGCACTCGGCATCGATGGTGGACAGTACTGCCAATAACCGAACAAGGGCAGATCGTTTACTGCCCTATAGCGAACCGGTGATTCACTCGAAATACCATGGGGTCCAAAACGACTTCCAGGATGAGGCTCAGAGGCGGTAGATTTGGAACCATAAGGTTGGCTCTGGAAGCAATAGGGTAGCCTCGGCCTGCAACATTCTGTCGAGTAGAGCGAAGGAGGTTTACATGAAATTTGTTTTATGGAGCGTGCGTCCAAACAGGCCAGAATGCCCGCACAACCTGGGGAGGTTAGCGTCGATTTTCGCAATCGGCATCTTCGCGGCTCTCGGAACCGCACAGGAGTCGCAAGCGCAAAATCTGTTGATTACCAATGCGCGGATCATCGTCGGCAACGGCCAGGTGATCGAGCATGGCGGCATCGTTGTGCGCGATGGGCGTATCGCGGCTGTTGTCTCGGGCGAGGCGCCTAGGGCGCCTGCAGGAACGGAGACAATCGACGCGAGCGGTTTTACGCTGATGCCGGGCTTCACCGACGATCACCGGCATCTCATCGGCCGGGCTGATAACTTCTTCGAGGATCGCGCCAACAAGGAAATGATGGAGCTTTTGGAATCGGGTGTCACCACGGTGCAGTCCGGCGGCGATCCTTTTCCCGCAATCGTGCAATTGAAGCAAAAAATCGAGAGGGGCGAGATCAAGGGTCCCAGGATTGTGGCGCCCGGCCCGCTGAATTTCAACAAATACGAAACAGTTGACGAGTTACGAGCCGCTATCGACGAGGAGATCAAGAGCGGAGCAGAGTCGCTCGGCGAAGTTGTCTTTCCTCGGGCGACCTTCCCTGCCGAACCCACCGAAAAAGAAACGGCTTTCCTCAAGGCCGCAATCGACGAAGGCAAGAAATTCGGTGTTCCGGTGCAGATACATGCTGTGAGTCCGCCAGCGATGCTGGCTGCCGTGCGCGATGGCGGCACGGAATTGATCCACACGCCGCATTTCGGTTGGCTAACTGACGAGGACGCGCAAGCTGTAAGAGATGCAGGCGCGCTGGTGTCGTCCTGCGCCGGCTTTGGCGCGCCGGTGTTCAACGTGTTCAATCACGACAATATTCCGACCTTCCGCGATGGCAAACCATGGCCCAGCGGGATTATCGATGGCCAGGGACGCGGACGCGAGGCGGGCTACAAGCCTGTGAATGGCCGGACCTTGTTTGACAACGGCGTCGTCTATGGTTACTGCACGGATACAACCTACCAAGCAACGGCAGCACTGGCGCAGGAATTGAAGGTGCTCAATCTGGTGTTCTCGCCGATCGATCTGATCAAGATTATGGGACCGAATTCAGCGGCGGTAATTGGCAAGAGCAAGGAAATCGGCACACTCGAGCCAGGTAAGCTGGCTGACATCGTGGTGCTGACCGGGAATCCGCTGGACGGCTACTGGAACCTTCTGACGGACGTGATGACGATAAAAGGCGGGCAGGTGCTGGTGGACAAGCGGTCGCAGTTGCACACGATAAAGGTCCTATAGGAACCCAGTTAGTAGGCCCGCGCGAATTCCATGCAATAAACCGACATAAGGGCCGATGCCTACAGGTTGTTTGACTCGCAATAACACTATTTTCTGTGAAGGTGTCCGAGTCTCCTTGAATCATCGGGAGATGCACTGGACGTATCGGCTACGCGACTTTTATCGAGTTCCGCGTCATTCTGAGAAGGAAGTGAGTCAACTGATTAACGCAGCCCTAATCGGACATGTGGCGGGTCCATGACGCTAGGACAGCTCAGTATGGATGAAGCGGGTTTCGGCCCAGTATTCGACTTCCTCATATCCAGTTCCGAACGCATAGTTGTATCGTGCTGGAAGGGCGAACACGTATCTTTTGTTATGGGCAATCTCGCTCGGTGGGAAAGGAGCCGCCCCAACACTTACCTGGTCGTGAATGTCCCCTTAGGCGCACCATTTTCCTCAAATCTTCCGCTCCTTCCAAAATCGCGACTGGTCAGCTTTTTGCAGAAAAGAGGCCGAATACACACGCCACGACGCCATCCGAGGATGGCCCCAGAACTAAAATCCACATAAACCAAAGAAGACATTTCTTGCCCTTTCCCACTTCGAAGATTACTATCTCAATTCTTTCCCATCTTTCCCAGCTTGTACCGGGACGATGCTCGCGGTAAGGCACCGCCGACGGCGGCGCCCGCCGCACTTCGATAATCGAGGGGTGAAATGGACCCATCCAGCTCGATCGACCGTCGTGCACGTCTCCGCCGTAGCTTCAAGTTGGGCATTGCTGCCCTGCTTGCGCTCTTCGCGGCGGTGGTGTGTAACGCGCAGGACATCGTCATCGGCGTGACCTACGTCTGCAACGGCGAGCGCATTTACGCCGAAGGCTGCAACATTCGCGATACCTCGGATAGCTCGATGTGCATGATCGCTCATCCCGACCACCTCACTCCCAGCGGCCTTAACACCTACACCAACATGAGCCGCGGCGAACTCAAGAAGCTTCTGCCCACCTGCAAGCAGCCTACTCCGCAGCAACTCGCGGCTGCGCAGGCCTTCCAGAAAAAGCAGCAGGATCTCTACAACGCCAACGCGCAGAAGGCCACCGATCAGCTCAAGGCCGCCTCCGCCCCACCGCCCGCGGCCTACGGACAGCCTCAAAAGCCGAAAACTCCTGAAGAGCGCGCCCTCGCGCGCTGCGTCACGTCCGGAAGGCTTCCAGCCAGTTGCACCGGCAATTCCATGCTCGGCGCCTTCAGCCAGATGGTCTCGCAGGTTCTGCCCTCCGCCGCCCAGGAACCGCCTCCAGGTCCCAACATGGCTGGCGTATTTGAAGGCGCCGGCAACTGGCGCATCGATTTCATCGACAACGAAGTGCTGGTGAACTGCGCCTTCCTCGCACCCGACCAGCACAACTACACGCTCGATTTCAAAAGCGGCCGCCCGCAAGTCATCATCGATACCAAGCCGAAACCGCTGGTCTTGACCTTCCGCGACGATGGCACTCTTGTCGGTCCGGGCCCTTTGCAGATCGAAGGTGTGGTCGCCACCGGATACCAAGAGGGAGGCTCTTCTTACGGCACCATTTATAAAGACTCTGCCGGCAATCGGTACGACTCCAGCGGCAACCGCATCTATGGCAGCGTCAATAATCTTCCTGGCCACGCCACCTTCTCTTCGCGCACCGCTAGCTGCCCGGCGCAAAACCTTTCCACCAAGGGTGCCAGCATCGGAGTGCAGACCATGCAAACCGACTTGCTGAAATCGATGTTCGGCGGAGACAAAGGCCCCCCAACGCCGCCAGGTATCCGCATGCACGGCATCTACGCCTCCTCCACCGGGTTCAGCGCGCAATTTTTCCCGGAGTCCGCGGTTCTCGGCTGCGGGCCGGACGCCGCTCGCGCCTATCCCTACTCGGTCGCAGCGGACGGCGGTCACGTGGTCGTCGACATTGCCGCGCCCGATCATCCTCTCAAGCTCGCTTTCCGGGCCGACGGCTCGCTTGACCCGGGCTCTACTGGCCCCTACCAGGTGCATGGCCGCACCGTTACTGGACAGAACGGCGACGGCGATTTCACTTTCGCGCCCTTCGAGCAGATCTGCAATCTCGCCGCGCTCGCTCCCAGCAAATCGATTCCCGCGGCTGGCGGCAGCGCGGCTACCATGTCGGCCTCGGCCGGAGCAAACGCAAACGGCGCCGACCAAGCCAACGGCGGCGGCACGCTCTCGACTCCCGCTGCCCCGCTCGGCAACGCTACTCTCTCGATTGTCTCGGGATTCCCTGCGCAGCCGGGCGTTCCCAATCCGCTCGCGGGACATCCCTACGTTCTTCTGCGCGACGCTTACTCCGACGTGGTTGCAAGAGCTGGCGTCTCTGTGCCGGCGGGAATGTCGCCCTACAAATACGTGGGGATAGCCTGCGGTACCCGCACACCCGAGTGCCCCACCATCATGTCCGCCATCAACGCAGACGCCGCTTCCGCCGTGCGCGCTGACGCCAACGGCAGCGGGACCTTACCCGGCGTTCCTCCGGGCCGCTACTACCTTATGATCTCCACTCGCTATAACAATCAGGCGCTGATCTGGGGCCAGGCGATACAACTCAAAGCCGGAGCAAACTCGATCACGCTCGATCCCAGTAACGCGACTCCATTGAATTGAGAGTGGGGAAATGAAATGGGGCGAAGCAAGATTGACCGAATGAATGCAAGCCGCGCCACAAATAAGCACACCATCACAAGGAGACGAACCATGCGCTTCACCTTCTTCAAATACGTTGTCCTGGTGGCTCTGTTGGTATTTGGATTTATCGGCTGTGGCAGCGGAGGTAGCTCAGGTTCCGAGCCCTCCGAATCCGAAATGAAGGACGCCATGCTACAGGAGATGAATCATCCGCCGGGCGACACCGTCTCCGATCCCGTGGAAATCACCTTTTTCAAGAAGGAAGCCTGCGACGCGCCGACTCCGCAGGGTTACAAATGCACCTTCGACGTGAAGGTCGCCTCCCGGAATATCGGCGCCTCCATGTATAACAACATTCCCTTTGCCGTGTTTTATAAGGATTCCGGCAAGTGGGCCATGCGGCCGCCCTTCTGAAGCGAGGCCATTCTCTCAATTGCCGCAGTCATCCTGAGCGCAGCGACGGATCTGGTCCCGCTCGTAAGGGGCCAAGACTCATATCCTTGAGCACTCTCCAGCAACAAACGCAATACTAGACCGGTCTATGTCCGGGTATCCGATTTCCAAGTGAAAAATCTGCTGCAGGACCTGCGCAACCCAATTCTCTTTTGTTACAAAGACTTCTCGAAAACACTGACAAGATAAAAGAGACGGCGGCTTTCGTGTACGGTCGTGAAGTCGGGTGCGGAGCGAAAGACTCGATGGATTCTCGGGCTCCAGCGGCTGCCAGGGTCAAAATTGAGAGTGAAGTGATTCACCAGCAATAAGATTCCGCCGGGTACAAGCAGCTCAACCACTCGCTCGCGCACCGTCTCTAGAACCTCTTCTGATAGTGGAGAGAGGTAGTATAAGGTGTCCGCAATCACGACTAGATCAAAGCCGTTATCTAGGTCTCGGCTGAGATTGAGCGCGTCCCCTTGTTGGAATTGCAGGTTGCTCCGATCTGCCGTTTCTCGTGCGGCCTCTGCGATGGCGACGCGAGACACGTCAATCCCCAAAACCTGGTCAGCGCGGTTGAGCAAGCGGCGTGTCAGATTCCCCGAACCGCAACCGAGGTCGAGTGCCCGTTTGTAACGACGGCCCGGAAGCAGGGACAGCATCGTGGCGTATTTGATTTGCTGGTACCGAAAGTGGGGGGAGTCCAATCCCCAAGGATCCTTTCGCTGTGCATAAAGCAGGTCGAGGCTCTGGGCGTTATCGTACTCGCTACGCAAGCGCTGGAGTTGTGCATCGCTCCGGGCGCTTCGGATCCAAAACCGAATATCGGAGAGCCACATGAAAGTGTTCCAGGTCATCATACAAAATCATGTTTCGCAGATGGGCCACCAGGACGCCTGCTTGTGGCCCAACTTATCTCAAGCAGCAGGCAACGATCGCTCATTCGCCTCACGCGTAGCGTCTGCCGCGCGGACGGCTTCGTTCATGTCGGATTACCTGACCTATAACGGGCCAGTACTCTAAATGTCCGTTACTGCGTTGAACAGGTACTCCGCGGGTTGCCGATGGGCCGGTTGCGATATTCTCCGAATTACCGACTGCACGGCATCTATGCCCTGAACGACGCAATCCAGCTCCCGTCGGCCTACACGCTCGGTCTCTCTGCCATCATGATACGGAATTGCATGTATTTAGGTAGCTCGAATTTACACCGATCTCAACATTCCGTATGTACGTGGGGCTAACTCAGTTCACGATTGCGTCCATAGGAAGAACCACCTACAATTCCACGAAATCTTCAAGATGGTGTGCTAGGGGATGCCCGCCTGATCGAGTCGCGAGCGTGAGCAAAGCTCGGAGGTCGGCTATGAGAAAAATGTTGCTGTGTGTGGTGCTGGTTGGTTTCTGGGCCGCCCCGGGATTGAGCCAATCGACAGAAGAGCTGACCCACGACGGCAGGAACACGGACAACGTCCTCACCCAGAGTATGGGCTATGACCGAAAGAGCTACAGTCCGCTGAACCAAATCAATAAATCGAATATCCACCGTCTCGTGCCCATCTGGAGCGCGAGTCTCATGAATGAACTCGGTGAGTTGTCAGCACCGACGATTTACAACGGCGTTATGTACGTCATCAACGGCAATTGGAGCTTTGCGATTGATGTTGAAACCGGCCGGCAAATCTGGCGCACGCCCGTGGAACTCGAAGCGGGAACTGACCATGCCGCTTTCAACAGAGGCGCGGCGACAATTTATAACGGTAAGCTCTTTCGCGTGACGGTCGACAATCATGTACTCGCGCTGGACATGAAGACTGGCAAAGAAGTGTGGAACCAGAAATTCGGCGACTCAAAAGAGGGCTACTATGCCACCGGTGGACCTATCGTTGCCAATGGCGTGCTGATTTCCGGCGTATCCGGCGGAGAATCCACCACGCGCGGGTTCCTCGACGGCTGGGATCCGGACACGGGAAAGAAATTGTGGCGCCGATACACAATCCCCGCGCCCGGCGAACCCGGCTCCGAGACATGGCCCAAAGACAGCGACGCCTGGAAGTACGGCGGAGGGCCGACGTGGCGCTCGGGTTCCTACGATGCTGAGCTCGATCTTGTCTACTGGGGTACCGGCAATGCGGAACCATATGATCCCAGACCGCGGGAAGGTCTGGACAGCCTGTTCACTTCTAGTGTGCTCGCGATCCGGCCCAAAACGGGTGAGATTGCTTGTTATTTTCAGTACACGCCCAACGATGTGTACGACGTTGACGGCACCGACGAGAACGTGCTTGCGGATATCCAGATCGGCAGCCAGCGCCGAAAAGTGATGATTCAGACCAACAAGAACGGCTTCCTGTATGTGCTGGACCGCACGAACTGCAAACTGATCGCCGCGCACCCATATGTCAAGGTCAACTGGGCCACGCAGATTGACGTCGAAACCGGCCGGCCGGTGCTGACCGACGTACAGAAGCGTTTTCTTGCAGGAGAAGAAGTGGAAATCTGGCCGTCGCGCGGCACGAATGCCGTGCCTATTGCGTTTGATCCCAGAACCGGGCTGGTATACGCGAGTACCTGGAACGTACCACGTCTACAGAAGCTCGCGCCGCCGAGACCAGAAGTCATCGGAGGGCTCTCCACTGGTGTTGAGAGCAGACAGCCTGACATGAAGCCTGAAGACGTTTTCGGCCACTTCCTGGCCATCAATCCAATGACTGGCGAAAAGAAATGGGAGATTCCGTTAACCGATTTGCCCGCTTCGGCCGGCATGCTGGCGACCGGCGGAGGGCTTATATTCACCGGGAAACTGACCGGTGAGTTCATTGCGCTCGACGAGGACACTGGCAAGACACTTTGGCAGTTCAAGACCGGCTCGAGCATTAACTCCACGGCGATCACCTATACCCACAAAGGGCGCCAGTATGTGACCATAGCGTCGGGACTCGGCGGCATTCTGGCCACTCGCTATGCGGCGGCCAAAGTACCGACTGGCGGCTCGATTTGGACATTCGCGCTGATCCCCCTGCATTAGGTTTTCGTCAGCGCGGTACAGAAGAACAAGTCGTTTATCGGGCAAAGATGAAAAGATGCACTCAGAGTTATCCGCAGTTTTCTGGGAGAATGAAACAGCATGTGATTTCTTATCTTCCAGGGATGCCGGGGACCGTAGTCCGAATCTTGTAAATACTTGTACGTGCCACGATGTAGAGGGATTTGTAGTCCGGATCGCCGAAATTGAGATTGGCAACAGCTTCGGGTGTGTAGACGATTCCAAGCTGCTTACCCTCGGGCGTAAGCACCACGATTCCGCCACAACACGATTCCCAAATATTTCCCTTGGAGTCAACCTTCATCCCATCGGTAATCCCCGGAAGCGGGTCCTTGGTTTTGTCCATAATGATTTCCATGCTTGACACGTCCACACTATCGTCCGGCAGTACCTTGTACTTTTTAACGAGACGGTTGCCGTTGGCGTAGAGATATTTTTCGTCGGGAGAGAGCGCGAGTCCGTTCGCGCCGTCAACCTTGGCGATCGTTGTGGTCTTGCCGTTCTTCCACATGAAAACGCCGCTGTAATCGATGCCCTTGTCAGGGTCGTTGCATTGCAGACGCAGGCCGCCGCAACTCGGCCCATCGGTGAAATAGATCGCACCATCTTTCTTCACAACGACGTCGTTCGTGCTGTTGAATTTCTGGCCCTCCACATTGTCGGTCAGCGTGACGCGTTTGCCGTTCTTTTCGATCCGGTCAAGGCCCCGGCCGCCCCAGGTGACTATGACCAGGCGTCCCTCGTTGTCACGCGCAAGGCCGTTGCACCCGGGCAAGTTAAATCTCTTATAATCGGGATCCGTCGGCGGTTTACCGTTGGTCTGGGTAAATCCGTGCCTCCAAGTGTCCCATCCTGTATAGCCGCATTTGTCCAGATACAAGTCCATCTTGCCATCCATCGTCAGCTTCAAGATCTTGTTCGCGGCCATCTCGGCGAACAGCCAATATCCACCGTCCTTCCCTTGAGGTACCCAGACAATCCCCTCCGTAAAATAGAAGAAATCCTTAATGACTGCTTCCACCTGAGCGTTGGTGTCGATCAGCTCATCCATCGCCGGATCCATCTTGAGGATCCCGGTGGGGGTCTTCGTCGGCGTCTGAGCATTCAACGGGCCGGATCCCAGTCCTGCAAGAAGAAACCACATCGCAATTAACCGGAAGTTTTTCATGAGCGCGCCGATGATAGAAATTTGAATTTCAGTAGCAGGGACCTTATAGCCGCATCCTGCATAGTGTCAAGCATCTTGGTGTGAAGTTGGCGGGCTGCCTTATCATCTGGTCACTGCGCGACCCATTTGTCGATGCGCGATGCATACAAATTGGCAGCGTAGACGGCCTTCTCATCCGGACACGCGATCCCGTGAACGGAGTCAATGGTGCCGGGCATGCGGCCGGGGCGGCCGAAGGCCCCCAAGATCTTGCCGGTTAGCTCCAGTTTGTAGACCCGGCCGACACTGCCAACGAACATCACCTGAGCGGGTCCATTGGTGAGGCAGAGTGCCCACGGCGCAGTCGGCAAATTCCAGACCGCTTTCAAAGCGCCCTCCGTATCGAATACCTGGATGCGGCTGTTGCCACGATCGGCGACGTAGATGACGTCGTTCGTATCGATCACGAGGCTATGCGGCGTGTTGAAGTTGCCCGGCTGGGCGCCGCGCTCGCCCCAAGACTTGACGAAGTTTCCGTCCTTATCGAACTTCGCAACCCGCGAGTTGCCGTATCCGTCGGAGACGAACATGCTGCCATCCTTGCTCCAGCCGATGTCGGTCTCCTGATAGAAGCTGGCCTTGTTCGGGACGGCGCCCGCGATCACATGAGTCAGGTAGGTCCAGGGCTCCGGATTTGTTCCCAACGTGCCCACCGTGCGACCTTCGGAATCGAAGCGATAAATGATGTTATCCGCGGCATCCACATACCAGAGATTGCCCTGCGGATCGAAGCGCAGCGCGTGGGCGCCCGCAAACATTGTGGAGCCCTCCCCCCAGGAACGCACAAAGGTTCCGTCGGATTTGAATTCCAGCACGGGGTGATAGCCTCGATTAAGCGCCACAATTGTGCCCGTGGGACCGACCGCGATGCCGCTTACGCGTCCCACGACAGAGTTAGCTGGATAATGGAAAAAGTTCTCCACGAGATGAAACGCCAATTGCGGTATTGGTGGTCGGGCCATGTGCCCGCTTTGTTCGTTCTCGCCTTCGCCCTGCCCATTGATCGGCGCCACCGGCCAAAGCGAAATTGCTGCGGCGCAAATCGCTGACATCAGGAGTAGTTTTTTCATGGAAGCCTCCCCACGGTTCCCTATGGGTAAGCCATGTTAGGCCCGGTGCCCGGATCTGGCAACAGAATCACAATTGCGTCCGCGTGGGCTTCGTTCTTAAATGGGCGATTCGCGTTCTTACGGTACTGGGCCGGTATAGGCCCGGTTAGCACGTAATCGGGAGTTACCAAGCACCAGCAGAAGCGAAGCTCTAGGCTATGTGCGAAAAGAGCGAGGGCTTGGCCCCTTATTTTCTAATGGTCGATCAACCGCGGACAGATCCTTCCGCAAACCATGACAACGTTGCCGTCTGCCCAGGAACACACCCTGGGCCTGCAACCGAACACGGCTCAGAAACTGAACCGGGTTGAGAATTGAAATGCCCGTGAGCCGAACCGCGGCACTATGGCGACCGGACTACCGAAACTTGGGTTCAGCGTTGCGTTCCAGACATTGATAGGATTTCCGCTCGAGTCGCTCTGCTGCGAGGTTGTGTACTGAACGTTGTTGAGAGGATTCTGTTGATAGTTGGGATGGTTGACCAGGTTGAAAGATTCGGCCTGAAGGCGCAGGGCAAAACGTTCACTCAAATGAATATCTCGAGCAATGCTGACGTCTAAGTCGTTTACGCCAGGGCCAGTGAAGGAATTGAATCCTTCGCCAGGAACCATGGAGAAATTCAGCTGCGAGGTGTCGAATATCGCCGTGTACGGGCGACCGCTCGCCTCGTTCAGCACTCCCGAGAAAACAAAATTACGCAGGAAACCGGAAGTAGGGGTCCAGCCGCCATCGACCACAAACCGATGGCGCTGATCAAGCTGCGAAGGACCCCGCTGGGCTCGCTGATCGAACTGGTCGTAGTAGCCTGTGCCCTGATCGATCAGCTTTGAAAAGGTATAAGCAAGCGACGCGAAATACTCTTTCGACGTATGACGGACAGAAACCAACAGGGCGTTGTAGACCGAGTGGCCGGTGTTGTCGACCACATTGATCGGGCCGAAATTGGGATTGTAGATCCCGTCAATGGCCTCGTAGTCAGGAACCACGGCCGACGTCCCGTTGGGAAAAATGACGGTGTCGTTGGTAAAGCTTCCGCCAAATTGTGGTTGCAAAGCGGGAGGAACAAGGTTGATATCGCTGCCATTGCCGAGCGCTTGTCGAGTAACACCGTTGGAATTTCCGAGTAATGCCAGGCCGTGGCTATAAACGTAGCCGAGGCTCAAAGCCGTGTTAGCGCCCAATTGATGTTCGATGGCGAGATTCGCTTGCTCAACATAGGGACTGCGGAAATTCGGAGAAAACACGACCGCTGAAGGAGTGCCGCCCGCTGCCACCGGAAATGAGGAAAGCGATGTGGGATAAGTCACAATCGGGCTTGTGTTTCCAAAGCCCGGGCCTGTGGCTACCAGGAACGGGCGCGAGATACCGTTCGATAGCAGCGCTTGCGAAGTATCAAGAAGATCTTCTTGCATGTAGAACAGTCCGAAGGAGGCGCGCACTACAGTTGTGTCCTTAGCACCGAGCGAATATGCGAATCCGACACGCGGCGCGACATTGTTCTTGCTATAGGGAATGTGGCAAGTCAGCGTCAAGCTGGGATTGCAAACGGGGGGTTGGGGTAAAACCTGCAGGTCGTAGCGGAGCCCGTAGTTCAAAGTGAGTTTTCGGCCGACGCGAAATTGGTCCTGAGCGAATACGGAATAGGTGGGGGAATGAATTTCCGCGGTGGTCTGCCCGAACGACTGCAAGTACAACTGAAACGAGCCCGCGACAACATCCTGTAACGTTCCGAATTGATATTCGCCCTTGGGTCCGTAAAGGAAATAGTCAGTGTCGCGATTGTAATTAATATCGACGCCGAACTTCATCGTATGTCTCCCGAGCACTTTCGTCAGATTGTCCGTGAACTCGAAGCGCCGGTCGGTCGTGGCCAGCTGGAAGCGATTGCCGCCGAAGACAAATCCGCTGTCCGGATTTTGAATTACGATGGCGGGGCTGGTGGCTGGCGTAGTGGGCAAGTCGAAGTGATAATCGTTTCCGTAGTGGAAGCGAAATTCATTGGTGGTGCTGCTATTGAATGTCGTTTGGAGAGAAACTTGAAAAAAGTGGCTCGTGGCGCCGTCCGTCAAAGAAAGTCCGTCGCCGGTGGACGTGGGAGTATTGAAGTATCCGTGCGGGCTGCGGAATCGTTGGTAGTTGTAGGTGATGTTTAGAGCGTTCTTATCATTCAGCAAAGCGGTGATTTTACCGAAGGCCACATTCTGATTGAAGCTGCGCGCGAAAGAGCCCGAAGCCGCCTGGACCTGGGAGGCAATTCCGGGATTATTGGCGAAGAAATCAGGCGGAAGACCGATGAGAGCAGGGGCGTCGTTAACCGTAAGGGGCTCGTTGCGGACCTGGCCTTCGTAGTTCGCCAGATAGAAAATCTTTTCGTGCCGGATGGGCCCTCCTACGGTGCTGCCGAATTGCTGGCGGCGATTGGCCGGTTTGGGAATTCCGTTGGCGTTATTGATTGCATCATTGGCGTCCAGCGCGGAGTCAAGGATGTAGTAATAGCCATCGCCGTGAAAATCGTTGCTCCCACTGCGCGTGACTGTGTTTACCAGGCCACCCCCGGCTTGACCGAATTCCGCCTCGAAACCGGTGCTGGTGACCTGAAATTCCTGGATCACGTCCTCGCTAAACTGGTAAGGAATGCTGGTGCGACCAATTTGCTGGGAGAAGAAGGCATTATTGTTGTTGCCCCCGTCAACGGTGTAATTGTTGAAATTTCCGGCGATGCCATTAAAGCTGATCATCCCGAAATCTCCGTCACTGGTGGCTCCGGGAGTGAGTAGGGCGAAATCGGTAAAGTTGCGGCCGTTGAGGGGCAGTAAGTCGATATTCTGGCGATCCACGACCTGCGCCAGCGCCGACTGGGATGTGTCCACAAGAGGAGCTTCGGCAGTTACGGTAACTTTGGTTTCAACAGTTCCGGGCGAGAGCCGAGGACGCAAAGAGGAAGTCGTACCCACGTTGATAACAACGGCGTTGACGGTGTAGGGCGCGAATCCGCTCTTCCCCACAACCACATCGTACTGCGCAGGTGAAAGATACAGGAAAAGAAAATGGCCCCTATCGTCGGACTGCTGAGAAACTGCTCCTCCGGTCGCGGTGTTCCGAGCCGTTACGGTTGCCCCAGCGACCGAGCCTCCGCCGGTGTCGGTAACGTATCCTTCCAAGCGGCCGCTCGCCGATGAAGATTGCGCGGTAGCTGTGCTAGCTCCCATCGTCGAACGCAATAAAACCAACGCAACTGAGAAGATAGAGAGGTGCACACATAGGAAAGAATTAAAACGCCAATTTTTCATAAAACCTCGTAGTTTTAGCAGAAAGCGTGGAACTACCGACGGCACTAACCGTTGACGTCGACGACGCCGACCCAATTCGCCCCTATCAATACCAGCGCGAACTGAAAATGACCTGAAAATCCATCGGGCCTAGTAAGGCCACAGACGATTCATAAGCTGTGGGTGAGCGGAGAGGTGTACGAACCATTGCGAAATAGCCACAAGGTAGCCCCGCCAGCCCAAACAGCATCCACTGAACAAACAGACTTGTTCGGAACGAGGGAGGGATGCTCAAGCATCGGCGAAACGCGACGCCGAGGAAGCCTATCCACCCAACATTAATCGAGCACGCAATGGCGGTGTATGGTAGGCCCTGATATCGCAATCTGTCGCGCGAGTGAAAAATGGTAACCCAAGTGCACGTATGTCCAAAGTCCTCGGGCCACTGAAGTACTAAATGTGCAAGGATAAGTCTGGCGCAGCCAAAGGGGGAATCATGCGCAGCGCTCGAGTTTGGATCACGTTGGTCTGTGGCCTTTGCGCCATAACGGTGCTCGCGCTGGCGCAGACCAGAAAAGCAGGTCTGTGGGATTTGGCCACGATCACGACGTGGCAAAAGTCTCCGTTCCCTGCGGGCATGTCCGATTCCCCCGGCGGTGGCGGCGCGCACACCGTACCGGTTTGTCTCACTCAGCAGCAGATCGACAAATACGGCGCCATCATTCCCCCCATCAGCGGCTGTCGCCTGACCAACCTCGTCAAGAAGGCCAGCGGCATGACCGCCGAGCTGATATGCACCGGAAAGATGAGCGGCAAGGCTAGCCTGGAATCCTCATGGACCGACGGCGAGCACGCCACGGGCAAGGTGCACTTTGTCGGATCCATGCAGGTTGCCCAAAACACCAGGCCGATAGAATGGACGTCGGCGTCCTCCTCGGTCTACAAAGGCGCAGATTGCGGCTCGGTGAAGCCTTATCCGCTGATTCCGGATAATTAGGCCCAGACGACGGACGCTAGGAGAATGCTACCAGCGTTTGTTGTCGTAATACCCTCTGACATCAACGACACTGCCGGCCCCCACCTTACACGACAAGCAGGCGACATCCCCGGTGACTCTGGCATACTAGGCGCGACTTCAGACATGAACAATGCTTCGGTAGGACCGTGCTCTTTTTCGCTTTGTGCTCGGGAACTGAGCGATGTAGCCTACTGCCCGATTCAGGTGCAAACCTGTAAATTGCAGACGACAATTTCCGCTGTCCCCGAAGCGAACTCGAACTGCGGGAGGCCCCGGTGAGACCGAAACTTGCATGCGGCTGTTATGACGGAGTATCCCGCCGGGAGGTCTTACAAGGAGGCTTGCTGGCGGCGGTTACTGCCCTGGGGGGAGTAGGCGAGGCTATGGCTCAGCCCGCTGGCAAGACCGGGGTGCGCTCGATCGACATTCACGCCCACTATTTCCCGCAAGCGTATTTCGATCTTTTCAACACAGCAGGGTTCAATTCAGAGTTCCGCAGGAGCGAAGCGGGGTTCTTCTTCACGACTCCCACTCAATCCTACGGGCCATTGCCGACCAAATTCATCGATCTGAAGCAGCGCCTTGCGGACATGGACACACAAGGCGTCACCATGCACGCACTTTCCCTCACCGGGCCCATGACGTACTGGGTGGACGGGAAGCTCTCCCTTGCGCTGGCCAGGACCTGGAACGACGCCGCGGTTGCGGCCCATCAAACCTACCCTGATCGATTTGTGGTCCTGGCAACTCTCCCAATGCTTGATCCCGACCGCGCAATCGAGGAGTTGAACCGCGTCAGTCAGCTGCCAGGTGTGCGCGGTGTTTACATGGGGACCTATATTGGCGGCCGCGATCTCGACGATCCCCTGTTTGAGACCATTTTCTCCCGTATCGAGGCGCTAGACCTGCCGATTTTCTTGCATCCCTTGGCACCGGTGGTAGGCGGGAAGCGGCTGGAGCCGTTTTCTTTCACGAATCTGATTGCCTTTCCGATGGACACAGCAATCGCCGCCTGCCACCTGATTTTCGGCGGTGTCCTGGATCGCCATCCAAGACTCCAGATCACCCTGCCGCATGCCGGAGGTGTGCTTCCGAACCTCATTGGGCGCCTCGACCATGGGTGGAAAGTAATCCCAGCAGCCAAACGCTGCGAGCAAACACCGAGCGCATATTTGCGCCGTTTCACCTACGACATGATCTCTCACTCGAAGCCCCTCATGGAGTACGTCATCTCGCAGGTGGGCGCCGATCGGATTATGCTTGGCAGCGACTACTGTTATGACGTTGGTTATTCCCGACCCGTCCAAGTGGTCGAAGAGCTTCAGTTGAACTCGGCCCAACACAAGATGATTTTGGGCGGTACTGCGGCAAAACTCCTCAAGGTTTGATGGCGGGCCATCCCCGCGAGCCGCGATTGCGAGTTCGGCGGAACAGGATTGTCTACCGAGGTTTTGAATGATTTCAGGAAGGTGACGATCTGCCAGCGCTCCGGCTCTGGTAATTTGGACCACACAGGCATCCCGCGCCAGACAACCCCATTTGTCAAAATCCAAAACAGAGTGCCCGAAGCTGCCGCAGTCACTTCCGGACGCAGCAGACTTGCCCCTTTGGTTCCACCCTCTCCTTTTCTCCCATGGCATTGGGCACAGTGCTGCTCGAAAAGCTTCCCGCCCGCGGCCATAGCGTCGGGATCAGATTCCAACGGGTTCCTTCTGCTGCGCGCCTTCTCCGGAATTCTGGTGAGCGCCGCATACGTTTTTGCATCCTTCGCAGACGTCGGGCTTGGAGTCTGCCCGAAAACCGAGCAAAGATTGAACATGAGAACTGTGGTGAGCCCGAGCACGCATAGGAGTGCGGCCTTGACCGAAGTTCGATTCTTCTTCATCGACGACCTCCCAGAAGATGGGCCACCGTGTCACCGAAGCCGGGGAATTCCCGAGATACTCCCCAGCGTAAAAGGAAGCGGTGGCTCTGGTCGTTCAAGCCAAACCCGGGCGAGAGACGCAAGGTCCAGCCGGAGGGAAGATTCCAAGCCGCGACGGGCGCAAGATAGTGGGACGTGTCATGGAGACCAAAGCTGTAACGATCACCCAGACCGCCATACATTTCAACGCCAGCAACAAAATTCTCCGCGCAGAAATTGCAACGGTTGGGTGATGCCTTGAGTGCGAGCGGTCGACTCGCACCCAGCGCATATCCGAACTCCCACGGATTATTGGACAGGTTCTTGGCTGCAAGAGGATTCACAGCGACATTCCAGCCCTTGAAAGACTTTGAGAGCAAGAGTTTGAATTCCAGTTCATGGTCGTGCTCCTGACGTAGAACCGTATTGTCGTCGGCGCTGTCAGATTCCAGGTCGTGACCTTCGACTTCCTTCAGAATCTTGTCCGCCCCATTCTTATCCTCAAACTCAATGTACATCACCGGATTGACGAAGTGTTCGCCCCGTAGCGGGCGGAAACGGTTTTCCCAGCGGAGGCCCGTGAAAATGGTGCTGTCGTGAAAAGTGGTCTGTGCGTCGAAGTAGAGTTCAGAAGTCCACCATGCGGTAACGCCGTACTCAAACTCGACCCAGTAGGCGTGAAAGTCATGGGCCTTTCGCTGGGTTCCATAGGTGGAAAAATATTCAACCTCGAGGCTCCTCGGTTCCTCCAAATAATGGTCGTAGGTGACGATGTACGGGCTCTCCTGGGCGAACGCTCCGGAGCAGCGTAGGAGCCCGCACAGGAGTGCAAAAGAACACAGAAGACGGCGGGTTGAATGCTCGGAGATCTTGGTTTGTAATATTTGTAAGTGGAAGGAAAAAGAGGAATAAATTAAGCGAACGGCTTGTAGAAACACGTCGCCCGAATCGAGAATGCGTCCAGCCATATCGTCTCCTTGAAAACCCTGGCTGGCGCACCTAGAATGAAGGTGTCGTCAGCCCTCCGGGCTGTCGGTTTCCGGTCCCCACAGCTCCTCGCCAAAAGGTTCGCTGTGGGGATCGGCCTCTTTATTGTCAGAAAATCAATTCCGTAGACACCTCTCAGACTGCTAGGCCAGGGATCCATAAAAACTGCGTCCCTATGCCAGTTGCAATCTAGTATCAACTGAATATTCGACTGCATCTCCGGTTTGCTGTCAAGCGTGAATGGTCGAACGTCTCGTTCCGAGCGGCGAAGCGCGTGGAACTCGCGGCGAAGAGGCGAAGACGTGGATTTGCGAGTTCTAAGCTCGGGAGAGAAAGTCCGGGCTAACTCCGGATGACCGAGAGGCTTGCAGTAAGAGAATTGCTCGGCAGGTTGACTCCTGCCATCGGCGGCTGCTCCTGTTTTGTTCTGGCCTACGGCACCGACGTCGCTTGCGCTGCCGGTTCGGCCTGCGCCCGTCGCCGCCCATTTCGGCGGCGCGGCTACTATGTTACTGAATGCCTTTTACCTCGCTATATACTTCGGCGATGAAGCGGCTCTTGCTTTGTGGTGTGTCACCCTTGGTCGTCGCATCATACGGAGCGGTCAGGTTCGCGGCTAGAACGTCGTCGAGCGATTTACCTTGATCGACCAACTTCTTCGTCTTTGCCATGATATCGACGACCATGGCGCGATAGGGAAGTAGTTCCGCTTTCTTGACCATCGTGCCGTGGCCGGTGATGAGTGTCGTGTCGGGGCCGGCAATGGTCTCGATCATGTCGATTGCGGTGATCATGCCCTTGATGGATCCGCCATTGGCCTGATCGGCGAAGGGATAACCGAAATTGCGGTAGAAATCGCCGATATACATCGCGTTTGCGTGCTCGAACCGGACCACCGTGTCGCCGCCGGTATGAGACGCCGGAACGGGAATCAAATCGACCACTTCGCCGTCCAGATGGATCGTTACGGCGCTGGCGCCCGGCCCGCCCAACCGATAGGTCACCACGGGAACGCCGGCCGGATCGGGCGCGGCAGCCGGGGTACCGTCGGCCCGGCGGGGCGGGCGCAGCATTTCATCGCGCAGTTCCTCGCGCGAGAAGATCAAGGCTCCCTGCTTCGCGAAGAAGGGATCTCCGCCCGTGTGATCAGCATGAATATGCGAGTTGACCACAATTCGAATGGGCGCGGAGCTGAAGGTTCTGATCGTCTGCAGAACTTTTTCATGCAGCTCCTCGTCCTGGGAGTCGACCATCAGGATGCCGTCAGGGCCGAAGAGTACGGCCACCCTGCCTCCGGCCGCGTCAGGGTGGGTCGTATCAAGATCGGGCGAACCCTGCAAGATGTAAAGGTTCGGCGCTAACTTGGCCGTCACCGAAATCTCGATCTTGTCCCATTGTGCAAATGAGCGTCCTTGTCCGGGTCCCTGTGGTTTCTGTTCCTGTGCCCAAACGATCGCGGGGATAACCGCCATCGCGCCCAGCCCTGCCAATAATAATCCGATACGTTTCATTGGCCCTATCCTTTCCGTTTGAAGCTCCGGGTTGACGTTTCTCCGATGACGAACATATCTGTTCGTCATCTTTGGGGGAACCCTCACTCTAATCGCCCTGAAAAAAAAATCAAATTATCGGCATACCGGTGGGCAGACCATCACAGGTTGGTCGGTCGTGTGTGCCGCGAAGCGATTTTTCGGGAGTTACTCTGTCCTGTTGCTGGTCTGTCACCGTCAACAGACATCCAGCGGCTTCCGAGGCACACCGCCCGGATGTGAACCTCAACTCGGCGTCCAGCAATTTCCAAAAAGAGAATGCCAGAAGTTGTCGCCGCCTAGTTCCGCGGTGAATACCGCGGCCTCGGGCGCGGCATCTTCGATCCCGGGGAGCAACCGGGGGCATTACAGAAACGGCGGGTTTGCACTTCGCGTCGGTTTCTTGACTTCTGGTTGGCGCGGATGTTTACTTACGCGTTCGTGGGATGGCTGAAGGAGTAAAGGACCAAAGGAGAAGCTATGCCGAATCGCAGGCACTTTATCAGGACTCTGGCGGGCGCGACAGCGGGAATCGTGTTTACCGGATGCGACTTGCTCGACGCGGCGGCGTTTGCGGCGCGACTGCCACAAGCGGCGGCGCCGGGCGGCAGCGCGCGCAAAGAAGTGACCGTGGGCGGCAAGCGCGCCAAGGTGATCGACATTCACGCGCATTGCCAGGTACCCGAAGTGGCGGAACTGGTGAAGGACACGCCCCTGGCGAGCCGCGCGGGCGGAGGCGCGCGGGGAGCACAGTTTGTGTTGGGGCCCAAGCGCATTGAGGCGCTCGACGCGCGCGGCATCGACGTGCAGGTGCTGAACATCAACGGATTCTGGTGGTACGCGGCGGACCGCGACCTCGCCGACAAGATCGTTATGCTGCAGAATGCGAAAATGGCGGAATGGTGTTCGGCGCACTCCGACCGTTTCGCGGCGCTCACCTCCGTATCCTTGCAGCACCCCGATCTGGCCGCCGCGCAGCTGGAACACGCGGTGAAGGAGCAGGGCTTCAAGGGCGCGGCCATCGGCGGCAGCGTGCTGGGCGAGCCGCTCTCGTCGCCGCGCTTTGATCCTTTCTGGGCCAAGGCTCAGGAACTGGATGTGCTGGTGTTCATGCATCCGAGCAATGCGGAAAATGTCGTGAAGGAGGACGGGCTCAAGGGGAAGGGCGACCTCGGAAACATTATCGGCGATCCGCTGGAGACGGCCGTTTTTCTCTCGCACATGATTTACGAGGGCACGCTTGACCGCTTCCCGGGATTGAAAATCTGCGCGGCGCACGGCGGTGGCTATCTGCCGTCCTACCTGGGACGTTTCGACGTAGCCTGCGAAGTTCGCGCCAATGCGAATTGCGCGAACAAGAAGCATCCACGTCAGTATTTGCAGCAGCAGATTTGGGCGGACACGATTATCAATGAAGAAGAGGGCTTGCGGCACTTGGTGGCGGAAATGGGCGCCGGCCAAGTGGTCTACGGCACCGATATTCCGTTCAATTGGCCAGACAGCCTGAGCTTCATCGTGGATGGTCAATTCAGCGACGGGGAGAAGGTGGCGATGCTGGGAGGCAACCTAAGCAAACTGCTCAAGATCTAAAGCTGCGCGTGCCTTCGGTGGCCACGATCGACTTCGACCCTTTCATCGCCGTGAAGCCCAGCAGCAGCGGTGCATTTTGAGGACGAGCGGGGCATGAATTACAGGCGCTCATTGGCGCGAACCAAGAATGTCCGTGCCTGCCTAGAAAGCGTTTTGCGCGCCCAACCGCTTGGGTAAGAAGAGGGTTTTGCTTTAGCTCCTGTAGCGACCCAGGTTACGGGAGAAACGGACCCACCCAGCATCAAGCGCTTCAAGCGCTTGCAAACTATTGACGCGTCGGTGAGGAGTTCTGTATAGTTCGGCATCGGCGGTGTTTGTGCGCCGAGCGGAGATTTCAGGAAGCGCGCGATGACGGCAACCTTTACGAAATTCGCCTTTACCTACCGCTTCTCCTTTGCGGGGGAGCGGGCCGGCGAGACGCGCGCGGAAAAGACGTAGCACCCGAAAAACCGCACAAAGTTTCGATAAGCCGGCCGCGACCTCCGAACGGGGACGCGGCCATTTTTTTTGACGGAGTGAATTTGAATTGCCGGGAGGCGCCTACGATCCCATGAAAATCGACGATTGGCGACGCAAAATTGATGCCATTGATACGGCCATGTTGCATTTGCTGAATCTGCGCACGGAGCTAGCGCTCGAGGTGGGCCGATTCAAGACCGCAGAAGGAGTCGCCTTGCGGGTTCCGGCGCGCGAGCAGGAAATTTTGAATCGGCTGAAGGGACTCAACCCGGGGCCGCTGGACGGCGAAGCGATTGAGAGAATTTACCAATTGATTCTCGACCAGTCGGTGCGGTCGCAGGAGATGCAAGGATTGGGTAAGGCAGCGAAGTCGAATGGCAAGCGGAATCGCTTCGCGGCTCGGGCGAATTCGCGCAAGCCGGGACGGCCATGAAAGTCGCGGACCGAGCGCGCGTCGCGTTCCAGGGAGAACGCGGGGCATTCAGCGAAGAAGCGGCCATCAAGCTGCTGGGTGAAAATATCACCCTTGTGCCGCGCTCGACCTTCGAGGCGGCGTTTCGCGCGATCTTCGAAGGCTTGGCCGACTACATTCTGGCGCCGATGGAGAACAGCCTGGCGGGATCGGTGCACCGGTCGTTTGATCTGCTGGTCGACAGCAATTTGAACATTCTCGGGGAGGAGATCATTCCCATTGTGCACAATTTGATCGGGCCGCCGGGTGCGCGCTTTGATCAGCTGAAGGTGGTCGAGTCGCATCCGGTGGCCTTGGCGCAGTGCGAGCATTTTTTCAGCGAGCATCCCCGGCTCAAGCGCATCGCTACCGAAGATACAGCCGGGAGTGTGCGGGAAGTGGTGCTGGCGGGGGACCTGACCCGGGCGGCGATTGCGGGCCGGCGGGCGGCAGAAATCTACGGTGGCGTGATCCTGCGCGAGCATCTCGAAGACAACGGCAAGAACTACACGCGGTTCTGGCTGCTTTCGCCCTCGCAATCGGAGCCGGAGAATGCCGACAAGCTTTCCTTGTTCTTTCAGTTGGATCACCGGCCGGGAGCGCTGCTGCATGCGCTCGAACCGTTTGCGCAGCGGGGGATCAATCTGATGAAGATCGAGAGCCGGCCTGTACACGGGCGGCCTTGGCAGTATCGGTTTTATCTTGATTTGCAGACCTCGCGTAGCAATGCGCAGGCTGCGGCGGCGCTGGCGGAGCTCGAGAAGCAGGTGGTCGATTTGCGCATTCTGGGGTCGTATGTTTCGGCGCAGAAGGCTGCGGCGATGAACGAGTAGGAAAGGCAGTGGCCAGTGATGTGGTGGTTGGGCTCCGGCTGAAAGTCAAATGCGGCGACAATAGGGCGAGAAAAGGACGGGGAAATGATCGTCAATATGTTCGCGGAAGCTACCAAGGAACAGATCGACCATGTGGTCGAGCGGATCAAGGAGTGCGGGTTTCAGGCGCACTTGATTCATGGCGAGGAGCGGACGGTAATCGGCATTGTGGGCAACAGCAACAAGCGCCGGCCGGAACTCGAGGCGCTGCGGGCGGCGCCCGGAGTCGAAGAGCTTGTGGCGATTTCGCATCCGTTCAAGCTCGCAGCTCGCAGTTGCCGACCCGAGGGCTCGATTCTCGATCTTGGCAAGGGCGTGACGATTGGCGGGACCGAAGTGGTGGTGGCGGCGGGGCCGTGCGCTGTGGAATCGGCGGAGCAGATTTACGGCATTGCGGCGAGCGTGGCGCGCGCCGGTGCGCGGTTGCTGCGAGGCGGTGCGTTCAAGCCGCGCAGTTCGCCGTACAGCTTCCAGGGGCTGGGCGAAGAAGGTTTGAAGTTGATGCGTGCGGCGGCGGATAAAAACGGCCTCCTCGTCGTAAGCGAGGTGATGGACCCGTCGCAGATTGACGTGATGCTGGCTCAGGTGGATGTACTGCAGGTGGGCGCGCGCAATATGCAGAATTATCATCTGCTGCGGGCGCTCGGGGAGACCCAGAAACCGGTGCTGCTGAAACGCGGGATGTCGGCTACGCTTGAGGAGTTGCTGTTGAGCGCGGAGTACATCATGTCCGGCGGGAACTACAATGTGATTTTGTGCGAGCGGGGGATTCGCACATTTGAGACCTATACGCGGAATACGCTGGATGTCGCGGCGATTCCGGTGATCAAGCAGCTCTCGCATCTGCCGATTATCGCTGACCCGTCGCACGGGACCGGGCGGCGCGACAAGGTAGCGGCGATGGCGCGAGCATGCGTGGCGGCCGGTGCGGATGGTCTGATTATTGAGGTGCATCCTGATCCGGAGCGAGCGCTGTCAGATGGGGTGCAGTCGCTCTATCCGGAGCAGTTTACGCAGATGATGGATCAGGTACGGGCAATTGCTCCGGCGGTGGGACGCACGGTCGCCAGCGGCGCCGTCGCCGCCGTGGGCCGGTAAATGGCAGCCGCGCAATGCGGGCAGGGCTACAACGCCGTTATCGGAGGGAGTGTGAAATCTGGCAAGGTGTGGATGCGGATTTGTTCGGGCGAAGAGGGCTGAAACTCTCTTGGTCCCTTCTGGCAGGTTCGTTCCTTTCTTCAAGCGACAGGCGAGGTGGCAGGACTCGCCTGTTTGGAGGAATTCCTCCGCTTCGGCCAGTTAGCCAGATCAACACGTGAGTGAGAAGAATCACGCCTTCATGGCCCCCGCTTGACAGGGATCGGGAGATTCGATTCCCTCCGCCGGCATCATTCATTTTAAGCTAGTTAGTTAGAGATATTTTTGAGTTCCCACCTTTGCCGGGCAGGGGACTTCGATTATTTCGCGCTTGGGAGTAGTCTAAGCTTGGCGATTAGTTCCTCTCGCGAATCGAGCAATTGGGGTGCTAAGCTCCGAGGCACAATGGACCGAAGAACAAAGGCCAAACGCAGGTCTGCGCGAGCTGATGAAGGGCGTTCCCGAAAGAAATCTGAATTGGAGATTGAGGTCGAAAAGCGCTTCGGTGTCCTTCCGAACTTTTTCTGTCTTTCGCCCGAAACCCCAGAGATCACAGCAAACCTGTGGGGGTTTGCCAAGTTCGCGTACTTAGACAATCCGTTGCCCTCGCTCTTTAAAGAACGGTTATTCGTTTATCTCTCCCGTTTTTGTGAAGTGCGTTACTGTATTGCTCGGCACGTAGGGTTCTTGGCGGGCCTTGGTCGTCCCTCCGGTGATGCCCAATCACCGGTCCAAACCGTTGACGAAATCATACAGATGCTCGAACAACGGTTTCCGCGCGGCGACCAACTACTTTCCGTTTTGAGCTTGCGCGATTCCTTAAAAGCACCTTTGAAGGGAATACCGAGTCCGGGTTCTGAGATGGAAAATTCCATCTTCGTCTTTGCTGGCCACGTTTTCTTGCAGACCGCCGATGTACCCGCTTGCCTTGCCCGGCTGGAGGCCTTGCTGGGCGAAGTTCAATTGCAATATTTGATCACGCTCCTATTGTTTGTAAGAAGCGCACACTATTGGACAAAAGTTCATCCAGAGCTGGTCCTTGAAGAAGACATAAAACGGCTATTGCAAGCGCATGAAGCCCTCGCCGATTGTGTCCTTCGTAATCCTGAGGCGGGAGTCAGCGAAGTAAGTCAGAAACTCTTGGACGAACTACCTAGCTTGCGAAATCAGGCTGCGCACGCCACCAACTTGCTCGCCGCCATCGTTGATTCCTCGGATGATGCCATTATCAGCAAGAATCTGGATGGCGTCATCACGAGTTGGAACAAGAGCGCCGAACAACTATTTGGGTATACCGCCCAGGAAGCGATTGGCCAACCAATACTGCTGATCGTCCCAGCCGATCGGCGCGATGAAGAGAAAGAAATTATTGGACGAATCCGCCGAGGCGAGCGAATCGAACATTTTGAAACCGTGCGGGTTCGGAAAGACGGCACGACGTTTGACATCTCGCTCACCGTTTCACCGGTAAGAGATTCCGCTGCTCGTGTAATTGGGGCATCCAAAGTGGCGCGGGAAATCACGGAACGTAAGCGGGCCGAAAAGGCGCTGGCGGAACAAGGTCGGCTGCTGGACTTGAGCAATGACGCCATCCTTGTTCGTGACGCCAATGATCGGGTCACGTATTGGAACAAGAGCGCCGAAGAGCTGTATGGGTACACGCGAGAGGAAGCGGTGAGGCATGTTACTCACGATTTATTTCGCACTGAATTCCCCAAGCCGCTGGAGTGCATCAGAGAAGAATTGCACCGTGACAATCGGTGGACCGGCGAACTCATTCACACCCGCAAGGACGGAACGCCAATCATCGTTATGAGCCGTTGGACACTGATTCGGGATGTCGCGGGTAACCCTCAGACGGTTCTCGAAGCGAACAATGACATGACGCGACAAAAACAGGTCGAAGAGACATTACGGGAGAGCGAGGACCGGCTGCGCACGTTGACCGAGAGCCTGGAAGCACAAGTACGGCTTCGGACCAGAGAGCTCGAGCAGCGAAACGCAGAAATCACTCAACACTCAGAACAATTGCGCGACCTGTCGGGCCGCCTGCTGCAAATCCAGGACGAGGAACGGCGGCATATAGCCCGCGAATTGCACGACAGTACTGGCCAATTCCTGGCCCTGCTGAATATGAACTTGTCACGGTTACAAAAGGAAAGCACCAAGGAGAGTTCGAGCGCCAAGCAATGGATAGAAGACTGCATTTCGCTCTCGACTGAGGTAACTCGTGAACTTCGTACCGTGTCGTATCTCTTGCATCCACCCCTTTTAGACGAGCTTGGTCTTGCTTCGGCACTCAAGTGGCTGCTGGAGGGATTTGAACAACGGAGTCACATCTCAGTAACACTCGATATATCCGAAAATGTTGGACGCTTGCCGCGGGATTTGGAAATTGTTCTGTTTCGCATTGTGCAGGAGTCACTTACGAATATTCATCGCCATTCGGGCAGCAAGACTGCCGGGATTCGGCTATCGCAAAGCGGCAAGAGCACGCTCTTAGAGATCCAAGACCAGGGTAAGGGAATATCAGCGGAAAAGCTCGCCAAGCTTCAGTCGCAAGGATCAGGTGTCGGGATCGCGGGCATGCGTGAGCGGATCCGTCCGTTTGGCGGCGCTCTGAATGTTCATTCGAACGGGCCAGGCACAAAGATCTCGGTAACGGTTCCGGCAACTATCGTCCAACAGAAGAGTACTGGTGGATAGGGTTGGTTTCACGGCTTCAGTTTCGCATCTCCCACCTCAGAGGCATCCATCTTGTCACTGTTACACTGATTGTTCTGAAGTTTGTGGATGTGTAATCGGGCTGCGTGTTTCCTACGAGCACAGGAAAGCGGTGGCCCCCTTCGCAAAATCACAGATTTTGGGGTTTCATCAGCGACCGGGCAGCTTGCAGGTTCTAAGCACCGTACGAAAATCCCTCTTATGACGGCGGCCGCCCAGCTCCGCGGTTGAGCACCCCAAGTGACGGACCTGACAGCCACGCTGTCACCATGGCCCTAATGTGCTCAAGGATGGACGGGCCTTATAAAATCTTCTAAAAACTGGAGAGTGGAGAGCTCTATATCTGCGACGATTTTTATTTTCCTGCCATGAATCCGAAGAAGCCGTTCTGCTGTGAGTGCTATTCGGCTTTGGCTGCAGTGGTTCCCGGAGCGGCGATCTTTGTGGAGTGGTCGGCGCGGGTGGCTAAGGTGCGGGTGCCGTTCCAGATCAGTTGCAGGCCGGCGAAGATGGCGATGATGGCGATGGCGAGTTTGAGTTTGCGTGCCGGGACTTTGCGGGCGAACAGGCAGCCTACCAGGACACCGGGGATTCCGCCGGCCAGGAGCTGCCAAAGGACCGGAGTGCTGATCGAGCCGAATTGCCAGTGGAAGGCGCTGCCGATCACCGCGAGCACCAGCCCGAACAGCAGGTCGGTGCCGACGACCTGCGTGGGCGTCATCTCGGAATAATTCAGCAGCAGGACCGTGCCTAGCGCGCCTGCTCCCGCTGAAGAAAATCCCGATTCGACGCCGATAGGCAGCGCCAGCCAGCGTAGCCATTGGGAATTTTTGTGGGCGAAGCCGTGATTCTGGACGCGCGGAGCAAATGTTACGCTCGACGAAGCGGTGAGCAGCACACCCAGCAGGATTACCACTACCGGGCTTCCGGCGCGCGCGCTGAGCAGGCGGAGCAAGTAGGTGCCGATCAGCAAGCCGGGGATTGCGCCTTGCAATAGAAGCCACAGGTAGCGGCCGTGAATGTGGCGGCCAGCCATGTAGAACGGGGCGGCGATCAAGCGCAGGACGCCCGCGAAAACAAACGCCGTACCAACCGAGGTGGCGGCCGGCAATCCGACAATCAGCATCAGCGCGGGAACCGTAAAACTGCCGCCGCCAATACCGGTTAGGCCTACCGCCAGGGCGATTAAAAACCCGATCACGAACTGCATCAATCGACCCGCTTCGAATCGGTGTGGATGCCGCATTCTAGCTTCGCACCGCCCCAGCGGCCGGAGCGCGGGTCGGCACCTTGCTTCGGGATTGCGGTGCAGGGCTCGCATCCGATGCTGGTGTAGCCTGCGTCGTAGAGCGGAAGGAAGGCGATCTTGTTGTCGGCAGTGTACTTCCACACTTGGCCCCAGGTCCAGGCGGCCAGCGGGCTGACTTTCAGCAGCACTTTGCCGGTGGGGAGCTCGTGGTGTTCGATCAGCTTCAGATTTTTTCGCGTGGGCGATTGTTCGCGACGCAGGCCCGTGAACCAGACGTCGTAGTCCGCGAGAGCGGCGAAAAGCGGTTCCACTTTTCGCAGGCCGCAGCACTTTGCGGGATCGGTGCGGTTCAGGATGCCGAATTCGGCTTCCTGCTCGGCAACCGTCTTTTTCGCGGTGAGATTCCTGAGATTCAGATTCCAATCCTTGGTCATTTTGTCGCGATACGCGTAGGTTTCCGCGAAGTGATAGCCGGTATCGAGGAAGAGAACGGGAATCTCGGGGACGCGCTGGCGCAGCAGATCAAGGACAATCATGTCCTCGGCCTGGAAGCTGCAGGTGAAACAGGGAGCGCCACCATTTTCGGCGAGAACGCGGTCAATGGCCGCTTCGGCAGAAAGCGTCTCGAATTCTTCGGCCGGCAACGGCTGTGTGTGGGGTTGACTCATTTGCGTCCTGGGCGCGGATCAGAGTGTGTGTCGCGCCATCGGTAGAGAATCTCCACGATCTGGGCGACGGCTTCTTCGTCGGTCAGTCCGGGCTTCTTCAGGAGAAAGAAAGAGTCGCGGCCGAAAATGGCGCGGACGGCTTGGATTTGATCGGTGCCGTCATCGAGTGGCGAAAAAACGGTGATCGCGCCCGACAGGCGATAGGCCTTGGTGATGGTGATCAGTTCATGCGCGAGAAAATCCATGGGGCCTACCAGCTGCACGAACCAGCCTTCTTCGAACAGGCGGCGCTCGAGCAATTCGGCGGCGCGGGGGCGTCCCTGGAGCCACACGGCGCCCGAAGGGTGACCGAAGCGGAGAACGCGCTCTTGGCGGGTGGTGCGGCCGGTTTGTGCTGTTGTGCTGGCGCGCGCCGCGGCGGGCCCGGGAGCGATCTGGCGCTCGATGATTCCCGCGGCGACCGTGGCATTGGTGTGCTGATCGATGATGATGAAGCTGCCCATGGTGTGGTTTTCGCGGTAAGGATCGAAGAACAATGGCAGCGTGGTCTTGATGTCGACTTCCGCGATGTCGTTCATGTCGAGGCTTTGAGCCGCGGATCTTTCCAGCGTGTTTACGTCGATGCGGTTGCGGATTTGTTTCACCCGGGCGCGAACCGTGCGCGTGGTGTGCTTGAGCAAATAAATTTTGTGCAGGTCGAGCGGGTCGGCATGCATCCACACGGCGGTGGCCTGAAATTCCGTGCCGGAGCAGGGGCGGCGGTCTTCGTCGACCAGGATGTCGCCGCGGCTGATATCGATTTCGTCTTCGAGGGTGACATTGACCGAGGCGCCCGGAGCGGCTTCTTCGAGTTCCTCCTCGAAGGAGACAAGCGATTTCACTTGGGTCTTCAATCCCGAAGGCAGGGCCACGACCGTGGCCCCCGGGCGCAGCATGCCGGAGGCAACTTGTCCGGCAAATCCGCGGAAGGTCGCGTCGGGGCGGATCACGTATTGAACCGGGAAGCGCAGAGGGCCGGACGCGGCGCTGCCGCTGAGGCGCAAATTTTCGAGATATTCGAGCAGCGTCGGGCCCGCGAACCATGGCGTGCGTGGGCTACGGCGAACGACGTTATCGCCTTCGAGTGCGCTCACCGGCACGGCGTAAAGGCTTTTTACGCCTAATTGGTCGGCGAACTCTCGGAATTCGGCGGCGATACGTTCGAAGACTTCTTGCGAGAAGCCGACCAGATCCATTTTGTTTACGGCGGCGATGATGTGCTGCACGCCTAGCAGGCTTGCGATGAAGGCGTGGCGGCGGGACTGGCGCAGAACGCCTTTGGTCGCGTCCATTAAGACCACGGAGGCGTCGGCAGTGGAGGCGCCGGTGGCCATGTTGCGCGTGTACTGTTCGTGGCCGGGAGTGTCGGCAATGATGAATTTGCGGCGCGGCGTCGAGAAATAGCGATAGGCAACGTCGATGGTAATGCCTTGCTCGCGTTCGGCGCGCAGGCCATCGGTGAGCAGAGAGAAATCGATCGGCCCTCCGGAGCGGTTTATTCTGCTCTTGCGCACGGCGGCGAGCTGATCTTCGAAGATCGCTTGGCTGTCATAGAGCAGGCGGCCGATCAGGGTGGACTTGCCGTCGTCGACGCTGCCAGCGGTGCTGAAGCGGAGCAAGCCTTCGGTGGGCGCCAGGACGGGTGCGCTGGTCACCTCGGCGGGATCCGACGATTCAGTGGGCGGCTCGGCTGCCGGTATTTCCATCAGAAGTATCCCTCGCGCTTCTTGATTTCCATCGAGCCTTCCTCATCGTGGTCAATCACTCGATTCTCGCGCTCGGAGCGGCGGAAGGAGACCATCTCGTCGATGATTTTCGGCACCGTGTCGGCGTCTGAGCGGATTGCGCCGGTGCACGGGACGCATCCTAGGGAGCGCATCCGGCATTTCACCATTTGCGTTTTCTCGCCCGGCAGCAGGCGGACGCCGTTCTGCGGGAGCAGGATCGAATTGCCCCGCACCACGGCCTCGCGCTCCTTGGCGAAATAGAGCGGCACGATGGGAATTTTTTCGGCGTGGATGTAGAGCCACACGTCCATCTCGGTCCAATTGGAGAGCGGGAAAATGCGGATGCTTTCGCCCTTGTGGTGGCGCGCGTTGAACAAATTCCACAGCTCGGGCCGCTGGTTCTTCGGGTCCCATTGGCCGAGCGCATCACGGAAGGAATAGACGCGCTCCTTGGCGCGGGATTTTTCCTCGTCCCGCCGGGCGCCGCCAAAAGCCGCGTCGAAGCCTCCTTCGGCTAAGCCATCGAGCAGCGAGCGGGTTTTCAGCAGGCCGCAACACTTCTGCGTGCCGAGCGCATAGGGGTTCGCGCCTTCCTCGAGGGCCTTCTTATTCTGGTGGACGAGCAGCTCTGCGCCCACGTGCTTGGCGTACCAGTCGCGAAACTCGATCATTTCTGGAAACTTGTAGCTGGTGTCAATGTGCAGCAGCGGGAAGGGAATTTTGCCCGGGTAAAAGGCCTTTTGCGCCAGGCGCAGCATTACCGAGGAATCTTTTCCGATGGAGTAGAGCATCACCGGGCGGGCAAACTCCGCCGCCGCTTCGCGCAGGATGAAAATGCTCTCGGCTTCGAGCATTTTCAAATGATCGAGGGAAGTATTGGTTTCCGGCTTTTCGACGATTTCAGTCATAAAAAAAGCCCGCTCTCGCTTGTTCGAGGGTGGGCTGAATCTGAATCCTGTTTTGGTTTTGAGCCCGAGCTCAGGACCTGGCCGCCCCCGAAGACGCACACCTGTGCATCCTTTGACAACAGCAGCAACAACAAGCAGTTAGGAACGCAGCGAGCATGTTTGGCGTAGCCCTCAATCTATCGTGAGTGCGCGGACCTGTCAATTTAGATTCGGCCAGGGGATGTTTTGATGCAGCGTTTCTTTGGGTACTGTCCCTTGGCCAGGTCGAATACTCGCGAAAACAGCCCCGGCAAACCAAGCACCCGCTGCGCGCCTGCCATTATGTCCGAGCCCGGGCGGGCATTGAACCGCGATGCTCTGTAAGGGCCGTCGGCCGCCGCTACTGAAACACCTGTTTGCGCGGCAACCAGCTAAGGAGCCTCGCAGTAGCCGGCGATGGAAGCGCGGTGCTATGATTCCGGCCGAGACGGGCTGCAGCTTCCGGTTATCTTGAATCTCCTAGGAGACCCAGGTGGCAATGAAATCCAGTTTTCGGCGATCCTACATCGCGGGATTGTCTTTCGCGGTGGTGGCCGCTGTAGGGACGGCCGCGAGGCCGCAAGCGCCGGCGATGTCGATCACCTTGACCGGGCAGTCGATGATCCGTTCGGATATACGCTCGACGGCGCCAGTCGCGATTCCGGCGATCCGGTCGCTTTTGAAGGGCGACGTGATATTTACGAACGTGGAAGCGGCGGTCGCTGAAAAAGGCGAGACGGTTCACGAGGGCCGGGGATTCCTTACCCCGCCCGAAGCGCTCGACGCGCTCGCGACCGTCGGCTTTAACTTGCTGTCGCTATCCGGCAATCATGCCTTCGACCTGAAAGCCGTGGGCATTCAGAACACGATTCGGGAGGCGAACAGCCGGCACCTGGTTCATGCGGGAACCGGAAATACGGTTGCCGAAGCAGCAGCGCCGAGCTATTTGCACACTCCGAAAGGTACGGTTGCGCTGGTGGCGAGTGCGTCAGGGTTGATTGTGCAGGGAGCAAGCGCCACGGCCGAGCGGCCGGGTGTGAATGAGCTGCGCATCGAAGCCGGCAGCAAGCAGAATGAGGCCACCGATGATCTTCCCGGCGCCCTTGAAAACACACCGAACCGGGAGGATGCGCAGCGCATTCTCCAAAGTATTCGCGACGCGCGCAAAAACGCCGACCTAGTGATCGTCTACCAGCACAATCATGTCTTCGGAAATCATTCGTTCGCCACGATTTTTACCGAAGGTCTACCGGAGCGGCTGGCCCCGAACCAGTGGCTGAAGAAGTGGACTCATGCGGAGGTGGAGGCCGGCGCGGACATCGTGGTGATGCATGGTGCGCCGCTGCTGCACGGCGTGGAGATTTATCGCGGGCGGCCCATTTTTTACGATCTGGGCAATTTTATTTACAACGTGCCGCCAACGCTAACCTACATTGACGAACCGATCAATTGGGAGAGCGCGGTCGCCTATGTGGAGTTTCAGGCCAAGAGCCTGCGCTCGATCACCTTCCGGCCAATCGCCCTGAATAATGTCGGCGAGGGCCAGCCAGACATTCATAGCGAGTACACAAACAACCAGTTTCTGGATACCCGCGGCTTACCGGCGCCCGCCACGGGCGCAAAGGCCGCCTACATTTTGCAGCGGCTGGCGGGCGCGTCGAAGCCCTTTGGCACCATCGTCGAGCTGAAGGGCGACACGGCGACGGTAAAGCTCGCGCGCGAACCTTGAGGGCCGAGCACTGCAAGGCGCGCAATCGGTGCCGCGGCCCCAATAGGAGAGTGATCGCCGCACACTCTGAAGGGCGTCGCTACCAAGGCTGGTGCGGCGCCGCTAGAAGACCTTTACGGCAAGATCGCGGGGCCGCGAGCCTACCGGGATCAGGGTGATCAGGCCGCCGGTTTTGGCGCGCAGCACGGCGAGATCGTTCGATGCGCTGTCGACGACCAGCAGCATATCTCCGCCGGGAGTTAGCAGGCAGGTGCCGGGGCCTTGTCCGACCGGAATGGGGGGCGCGCTCTGCCGGAGACCAATCGCCACCGGCACCATGTGGCCGGCTGCAGAATCAGAGATATACAAAAGCTGCCCATCCGGGGTGATCATTCCTGCGGTGGGCGACATGCCCAGTAGCACGAAGTCGCCTGCTTCATTCGTCGAGGTCTTGACCACCACCAGGCCGTGGGAGTCGCGGGACAGGATGTAGAGTTCACCGCCGTCCGGCTTCAGGATCAAGTCTTCCGGTTTTCCACCGATTGCCAGATTGGCGAGCAGCCTTTTCTCGTTCAGATCGATCACCGAGACCAGGTCGGTTGATCCGGAACTTACGAAGGCCTTGGAGCTATCCGGAAGGATGGCAATATGCTCGGGTTGCGGGGCCGCCATCACCGTTGCGAGGGTGGCAAGTGTGGCGGCATCGAAAAGGGAGACGGTGGCATCATCGTGGTTCGAGACCACAAGAATTTTTCCATTGGGCGAGACGCGTGCGATCCAGGGGCGGCGGCCCGCGCGTGCGCGGCCGACAATCTGGCGGCTGCTGCAATCAATCTCTATGACTGCGTTCGAGCCCGAGGTGGCCACGTAGGCATGCGCGCCGTCGGGCGAAAAATCTAGCGCGTAGGGTGCGGCGCCAACGGAAATATGTGCGACAACGCGCGCGGTTTTTGCATCGAGCACCCAGGCGTATCCCCCGGCGCTGCTCAATCCCCAGATTTCGGCGCGGGTGGGATGCGCACGCATGCCTACCGGAGGGCCGCCGACAGAGATGGTCGCTGCGGGGGCGAGCTTTACCAAGTCGATGGCGGTCACGGTGCTATCGGCGGTGTTGCCAACGTAGGCGAACAGATGCAGGCCGGGGCGCAGGAACGAAGGGCGCAACTCGTAGGCGACTTCGCGGATGGCCAGTCCGCCGAGCAGCAGGACCAGGAAGGTGAGCCGCCAGTTCAGAGGAATCTTCATTTCACCACGAGAACCGAGACGCGAGATCGAATGGCGCGGCTCAATTGATCCGGCGGCCCAGCACCTTGGCAATTTCTCGCGCCTCGCGGACTAACTCCGCGAACTCTTCGGGCAAGATCGACTGGGGGCCATCGGAAAGCGCGCGATCGGGGTCGTGGTGGACCTCGACGAGCAGTCCGTCGGCGCCCACGGCGACGGCGGCCCGCGACAAGGGCAGCACTTTGTTGCGGCGGCCGGTTCCGTGACTGGGATCAACGGCGATTGGCAAATGGCTCAAGCGCTGGACGGCGGGCACGACGCTTAGGTCGAGCGTGTTGCGGGTGTGATCGGAAAAGGTTCGAACACCGCGCTCGCACAGGATGATGTTGTAGTTGCCTTCCGACATCACGTATTCGGCGGCCATCAGAAATTCATCGAGCGTGGCGGACATGCCGCGCTTGAGCAGGATGGGCTTTTGCGCTCTTCCGGCGCGTTTCAGCAAAGAGAAATTTTGCATGTTGCGCGCGCCGATCTGAATTACATCGCCATATTTTTCCACAAGGTCCAGGGATTCGTTGTCGACGGCCTCGGTGATGATGCCCAGGCCGAATCTTTCCCGCACTTCGGCGAGAATTTTCAGGCCGTCCTCGCCGAGACCTTGGAAGCTGTAGGGCGAGGTCCGCGGCTTAAAAGCTCCTCCCCGGAACAGCCGCGCGCCAGTTTGCTGCACGCACTCCGCGATGGCAAAAACCTGCTCGCGAGTTTCAACCGCGCAAGGGCCGGCCACCAGGCCCACCGCTTTGCTGCCGAAGGCCACGTCGCCCAAGGGCGTAGGCACGTGCACGACGGTGTCCTCTTCCTTCACGTCGCGGCTCACCAGCTTGTAAGCCTTGCTGACGGGAATGCATTCCACCACGCCGGGCATCGACTCGACCGAGGCCAGATCGACAGCGCCACTATTTCCGGTAATGCCGATGGCAGTGCGCGCCGCGCCGGGAATTGCGTGCGGTTTGAATCCGAGCGACTCGATGCGCTGGCAAACGGCGCGGATTTGTTCTTCGGTGGCGTGCGCCTGCATCACGACCAGCATGGATACTCCGTGAATGAAAGGACTGCCAGAGAGTTTACTGTAGGGTTGGAGAAAGCTGCAAACCGCCAGCACGGCCGGGAGACCCAACGCGGCCAAGTAGGAGAACGGCCCAGTACCCGATTGAAAGTCCCAAGATCAGAGCCGGAGGCGAGGAGAGAGTGAAGGAAAAAGCCGCGCCGCGTCCCGGCTGGGCCTCGGCCCCGATGCGGCCGTCGTGGCGATTCATGGTTCTTCGGACGGAGCTGCAGACCCAAGTGAAGGACTTCGGTCGCGCGGCGACAGCCCTAGCGTTTCGCCCCAGGGAGTCGAAGCTGACTGCCATCTTTGAGCGAAGAAGGTAGGGAATTGAGATGGTGGCAATGATCAGGATGGTCGCCACGACGGGAAAAGGGGATCGTCGTCTGCGACGAGTATCTTGTCGTGCTTCGATTCGTCCGTCATTTTGAAATCTCAAGTCCCCGTGCGAATCGGACGATAATCTTCGGTCGGTTATCCCGCACAGAAAGCTTCCAACTCGCAGTACAAGCGGTCAACTTCTTTTTCGAGGAATTTCAGTAGTTCCCTGGCGCGTTTCATGTCTGTCGAGTGCGCAGCCTTCTCGATCTCATAAGCCGTTTGAGAAACCGCGGACGCACCGAGATTGGCAGAACATCCTTTTAGTGTGTGAGCCTGATGCTCTAGAGTTGTTGCATCATCGTCAGTGACGGCACGGCGTATCTCCCTCAAGATCTTGGGGCACTCCGTCTTGAATAGCTGTGCCAGCTCTTCGAACAGAGCGCGGTCGCCATCGAGCCGTTCGAGAGCAGCGTTCAGACAGATGGCATCGGTTGCAGGCTTTTGGGAAGCTGAGTGCGCTACTACTTTTGAGCCCTTTCGGTCTCCAATCTCGTCGAGAACGGTAAGCAGTTCCTGGGTGCGGATCGGTTTCGCCACGTACGAGTCCATCCCCGCCGCAATACATCGTTCTTCGTCCCCCTTCATGGCGTGGGCGGTCATAGCGACAATCGGGATGTGCTGACCTGTTTCCTTTTCCTTTTCGCGGATGGCTTGCGTTGCCTCCCAGCCATTCATCTCGGGCATTTGAATGTCCATCAAAACCACATCGAACGGTTGCTGTTCCAAGGCTGCCAACGCTTTCCTGCCATCAGAGGCTACGGTCACCGAGTGCCCGTACTTTTCAAGCAGTCGGAGAGCGACCAGCTGATTTACCGCATTGTCCTCGACTAGAAGAATTTGCATCCGACTTCGACTCTCCCGCAAGGAATGACGAGTGACAAGCTGAAGCTCGTTCTTGACCCGTGTCCCCAAGGCGGCCAAAATCGCGTCCAGCAGCTCTGTTTGCTGGACGGGTTTTGTCAGATAGGCGGAAACGCCAACTTCGCGGCAACGCATGGCATCTCCGCGTTGACCCGCAGAACTTAGCATCATTACTGTGGCTGCACTCCAATCCTGGTTTCGCTTGATGGTCTCGGCCAAGGCGAATCCGTCCATCTCAGGCATTTGTGCGTCGAGCAATATGAGAGGAAAGGTTCTTCCGATGCCCTGGCCCTCTTTCAATGCAACAATCGCTTTTGCTGCGCTGTCCACAGCGGTCGGATTCATGTGCCAATTCTCAAGCATTTTTAACAAGATCTCTCGGTTCGTCGCGTTGTCATCTACAATAAGCACTCGCATGTCCCGCAACGTTTCAGGATTTCGGGGCAGAACGGTGCGGATGGGCGATTTCTGTAAACCGTAACCTGCTGTGAAATGGAATTGACTGCCCCTGCCTAACTCACTCTCAACCCAAATTCGCCCACCCATCAGTTCCACTAATCGGGATGAAATCGTCAGGCCCAGTCCGGTCCCGCCATACTTCCGGGTCATCGAACCGTCTGCTTGCTTAAATGCTTCGAAGATGGCGGCTTGCCTCTCCACCGGAATACCGATCCCGGTGTCAGCAATCGTAAAGTGGAGTTGAATTGCGTCCTCGGTCCTGGATTGGTTCTCTACGCGCAAGACGACTTCTCCCTGTTCGGTGAACTTGATCGCGTTCCCGACAAGGTTGACGATGATTTGTCGCAGGCGCCCGGGATCGCCGATGAGCCCATCGGGGACGTCCGGTTCGATTTCAAAGGCCAGCTCCAGGCCCTTTTGGTGGGCGCGAAGGCTCAACGTCTTCATGGTATCGCCCAGGCAGTCGCCCAAATTGAAGCCGATGGCATCAAATTCCAGCTTGCCAGCCTCGATTTTCGAGTAGTCCAAAATGTCGTTAAGTAGCGACAGCAAGGAATCCGCGGAAACCTTTGCTAGATTCAGATAGTTACGCTGTTCTGGGTCGAGCTCTGTGTCCAGAACCAGTTCGGTCATGCCGATGATTCCGTTCATCGGTGTTCGAATTTCATGGCTCATGTTGGCAAGGAATTCGCTCTTTGCGCGGCTGGCTGTTTCGGCCGCTTCCTTCGCCCGCTGCATCGCTTCTTCGGTGCGTTTGCGCTCAGTGACGTCTTGGATGAGTGCCAGACGACCGGTTACATTCTCACCAATGAATAATGGCACCGCGCGAACTTCGACGTCCACAAGGCTCCCGTCGCTTCGAGCACGTCTGGTCACCCGGTGGACTTGCTTCTCGAGCTCGGGAGTAAAGTCATTCGCAGTGTGAGCGTTCATGATTAGATCTCTCAGCGGACGCCCGATAATTTCCTTTTGCCGATACAGGAACAGCTTTTCAAATGCGGGATTGCACATCTGGACGCAATACTGGGAATCCATCGCTACGATGGCTACCGGACAGGTCTCTATAAGTGAATTCAGAAAAGTCTTCTGACTTTCTAGTGCTGCTTCTATCTGTTTTCGCCGCGAAATGTCACGAAACGTCACCTGTATGGCAGGGTCTCCCCGATAGAGCACAGAGCGTGCCATTACCTCCGAGCATATTTCTCCTCCATCGATGCGAAGGAATTTGGTCTCGTTTCGCCGCACAACCTCAGCGTCATGAGAAAACTTTTGAATTCTTTGTTTGACGGCCTCCCGATCAGCTGGGTGCACGAAGTCGAGGTATTGCTTTCCAAGAATTTCCTCGACTGAGGATGCACCAAGAAGCTCCGAGCAGGCGCTGTTGGCGAAGATGATTGTCCCTCGACGATGAACCAGAATGGCATCCGGGGATTGCTCGACAAGTCGGCGGTAGGACTCTTCGCTTTCGCGAATCCGTTCTTCAGCTCGCTTTCGCTCGGTGACATCTGTGGCCAAGACGAGTTTTGCCGGCCGCCCAGCCCAATCGAGGTTGTTCGTGGTGACCTCTACTTCGATTAGGGTTCCGTCCTTCCTTCGGTGTCTCCTCTCAAGCCTGGAGAGTTCCCGAGAGACGTTTTCGAGCATTGCCGGGATGTCCTGGGCGGGACGGATATCCCTGATGGTCATGCGCAGAAACTCTTCGGTTGAAAAGCCGTAGTGCTTAATCGCTGCATCGTTGACGGCCAGGAAGCGCAGGGATTCAAGGTCATACACCCACATCGGCTGTGGGTTTCTCTCAAAGAGCAGGCGGTAAGGCCCCTCATGGACGGGTAAGGTCCCTTCTTCCGCTTTGCTTGTGAGGATCTCGTGCTCTGATTTTCGCGGTGTCACTCTTGGCTCGCTCGTATCAGGGTGGCGTTAGAGCACAGACCTGCATTGGACGGCGCCCCTTCGCCGCGAGATCCCCAGACCGTGCTTCAGATGATCGTAGAGGCGGCCCGATTCTCCGTCAACGAGTCTGAAGGGGAGTTTCCAAATCAGCAACCGCGATGGCTTCTCGGAGGTGTTCCAGACTGCGGAAGGAGCCGCGGCGGGTTGGTTTGCTGGTCAACTCGTCAAACCAGCGCTCCACCAGATTTGAGCCAACTGGAACTCGTGGACACAAAACTGAGCGACAAAACGAGGATGGCGCTGCAGCCATGCTTGCACGCATGTCCATCACGAGGTGCAGGGGTAGCGCGAAGCGTGGCCTCGCCAATCGACGGGATCTTCTCCGGCCCGTAGGTCGCTTTGCGCCCTCGCCCGCGCAACAGGCACTCCACTAGATGCCAGCCTTTGGCGGGCAAGCACGGCGCCAAAGGGCCAACCTGAGAGCTAGAGCCTAGCCGCTGACGATCAAATCAGGAACGCGCTTCGCGCTTCCAGGCCAGACTGGCGAGCCAGCGTCCCGTGCGGGCCAAAGTTTGGTTTTCCCGTACCACCGGAAGGTCATCTCTGCCGGCTGTTTTTCGTGGCTCGGACATCGAAGGGATATACGCTTCTAGGATTTAACATTCTAGAGATCGCTAGCCGGATGATCGCGCGAAGGGATTTCGAATCGTGAGTTGCCCATCAATCGTCTGGCCATCGTGAAGGTCTTCGGAATAGAGAGTCGCGCATCCAGCTTCCAACGCAGCAGCAACAACCAGCGAGTCATAAACGGTGTAGTTGTGACTTTGCGCAATTTGGAGCGCGACTTCGTGCATTTGGATGGTGATGGGGAGCGCTAACGGGCAGAGAACCCGAAAAGCATCCAATGCTTCTGTCACCTCACTCCAGGACATCGAGATTTTTCGTCGAGCGACAGAGGCAAATTCGTTCAAAATCTGCACGCTGAGTACCCCTCCCGAGGCGAGGAGTTCCTCCGCTTGCGCGCTGCGTGGATCGTTTTTCGCCACAGCATAAATCAGGACATTCGTATCGAAGAAAGCCTTAGCGGGCATTGGCCTCTTCCCGATCAAAGACAAATCCGGGAGGCAACGGACGCCGGAGTCTGCGTAAACGAGCGAGCGCCTTAGGTTTGCTTTGATCGCGGCTCACTTCGAACACCCGCTCACGAGCGATTCGAATCTCGATCTGGTCGCCTTCTTTGAGATCGAGCGCGTCAACGACAGCCGTTGGCAACCGCACCGCCAGACTATTACCCCATTTTGATACCCGCATGGTCCCCTCCTTGATATACATTGCGATTGTATATCCTAGATGAGATTTGCGCAACTCAATGCCTTCGATCCTTCCAGTAGGGGAGAGCTTGATCCGCGGACCATTGCGTTCCTACCCCCGATGTCAATTCCCTGGACGAAGCTGGTGAGAGTATTGCTGGCTGAATAATTGAAGTTGTAGGCGCCGGTTACGCCATGGCGAAGATGGTCGAGCGCGCCGTCCGACGTAAACCAGTAAAAGGCCTCCGCGTCGGAGAAGCACCACCGCGGATTCGAGTTTTCATCTGAATTTCCGATCAACCACGACGGTTGTCTTGGGGGATCTCGCTGGGGCCGCCAATTTGACGACGCCAGCAGCTTCGCCGTAAGATCGTATCCTGTCCGAGACAAAAGAAATCCGCGGACTCCCGAAGTGTATCAACCATGGTAGCCACAACCGACCGTCAGGCCCGGATCCTGGAAGCCAGAAAAAAGATTTGGCCGCCAGCGAAGCTGGACGATACTCTTTGCTTTTATAGTCCCCAGGAGAATGTGGAAGCGCTGCGACAGCCGCGCATTCGGCAGTGGCTCAAATTTGTCTCAGAAGACTATGTTCCGCCCTTCAGACCGATGCAAGGCAGAAAGGCCCGCACGATTCTGGTTGCTCCTGCCCGGTGAGAAAACCAAGCCCTATCTGCTAAGTCAGGAACATCTGAGCATCCATGCTGGTCTGCTCGGAGCGTTAGAGGAGAGGAGCCAGCCTCGATACTCGGTGCTCAGGCGCATCCGCAACGCCAGTGTTGCTGGGAATCCGTGATGATCGGTGCCCGAAAATTCACGCTGGTGATGGTGGCTGCGGCTTTGATGCTCACAAGTTGTGGCCGAAAACCGGCCGGCTCCTCAGCTCGCCAGCTGCGCGTCATTCTTGATTACCTTCCCAATGCCATACACGTCGGACTCTACCAGGCGGAGGCTGCGGGATATTTTCGCCAGCAAGGGCTCCGCGTCAGAATCGATGCGCCGACATCCTCCTCAGACACCCTGCGGCTGATGGCGGCAGGGCAGGCGGAGTTCGGATTAGTATCGCTGCTTGATTTCATGAGCGTGCGGGCCCAAGGTGAGCCTCTGAAGATCATCATGGCGGTCGAGCAGCGCCCGCTCGCAGCATTGATCGCTCTCAAGAAATCGGGTATCGAGCGGCCGAGCGACTTAAAAGGACGTCTTGTCGGCACCACCGGAGTCCTTAGCGATGACGCTGGTGTGAAATGGATGGTCCAGCATGACGGAGGCGATCCCGCGTCGGTCCGGCTGATCAACATTGGATTTAACACCGCGCAGGAAGTGATCGCCGGCAATGTGGACGCCTCCTTCGGATTCTGGAGTCAGGAGGGGGTTCAGGTTGCGGCTCACCACCCAGCCAGCGTGATGCGTTTGTACAACTATGGCGTGCCCCCCTACCCAGAACTGATCGTTTTTGCGCGCGAAGACTTTCTGGCGCGCGAGCCCGGAACGGTCCGGAAATTTCTCCAAGCGGTGGTAGGCGGATATGATGACGCTATTTCGAAACCGGACACCGCCTGCGCCGCGATGGCCGCACGCGTGGAAGGAGAAACCTCCGACAGTTTGAAGCCTTACCTGGCAGCATTGACCCCGGTTTTGCGTGCCGACGCGCCCGCTTTCGGTTACCTGAATATTCCGGTGCTGCAAGATTATCTGCGCTGGCTTAGAGAAACCGGCGTTTTAGACCTTCGCGAAGACCCGGCGAAGTTTGCCACAAACGAATTTTTACCGCCGGTTTCGGGCGGCCAGGGAAACAGGCCGTGACGCCGCCAGAAGCGACCGCCTTGCGAGTTCGCGGTGTCAGCAGGACCTACCGCGACGGGAAGCGCAGGGTCACAGCTCTGGAGGGCACCGATATCGATATTCCCAGCGGGAAGTTCGTAACCATCGTGGGTCCGAGCTCTTGCGGAAAATCCACCCTGCTCAATTTGTTCTGTGGCCTCGACAACCCGGATGGAGGTTTGATTGAAACTCCAGCTCTCGGCCCTGGCGAGCTTTTGGGGCGCGTCGGCTACATGCCGCAGCAGGACATGCTGATGCCCTGGCGGACGGTTACCGATAACGCGGCCATTGGACTTGAATGCCTTGGTTGCGGCCGCCCGGAGGCGCGCCGGCGGGCCCGCGAGCAGTTGCCTCGCTTCGGCCTCAACGGATTTGAGGCCTGCTACCCGGGCCAACTTTCCGGAGGAATGCGGCAGAGAGTCGCCCTGCTGAGAACGTTTCTCTGCGGCCGGACGATAAATCTTCTCGATGAGCCCTTCGGAAAACTCGACGCCATCACCCGGGCGTCGATGCAGGCCTGGCTGCTCGATTATTGGCAGGAGAACCGTTGCACAATCGTGTTTGTTACCCACGACATTGACGAAGCCTTGTTCCTCTCCGACCTGGTCCATTTGATGAGCCCACGACCTGGCCGGATCACCCTTTCAGTCGAGGTGGACCTTCCCCGGCCGCGGAACTATGGCGAAGTGGTCACCTCGCTTCATTTTAATGAACTAAAGGCGCGCCTGCTCGAAGGGTTAGGCCGGCAAACCTGAAGCAGTTTGGCGGCACCATAGAGGGACTTTTGGCGATCGAGATGCGATCAGAGGAAGTGTTCATCCCAGGCCTTGCTAGGGCCGAGCCGCGTCATCACCTCGCAGTCGTTGTTCCTATGACGAGCGGGCTACGGGTTCGAGTGAATTCGCACGGTCGGTCCTATTTCGGCGGCTACACCGATCATAACTACGCCGCAGCCCAGCAGCTGCTTTGGTTTTCGCCCTCCGCGATGGCGAGCCTGGGTAAGAACCGTTTTTGCAGTTCCTTTCTGTTTGAGGAAGATAAGCATCGTCACCGTGCATCGGTTGACGCATCCGCAGCGGAGCGCGCGATCGGAATGCTCTGCCCAGGACTCGATCCTTCATCATGAAATCGGGAATCTGGCCGCCTTTGTTGCTCGGAACTGGAATGATTGGCTTGTGGGAGATCTACGTTCGTGTGGCTGGGATCGATCCGCTGCTGCTGCCGCCGCCCAGCGCGGTCGCGCTTTACTTGATAAAAAATGCCGGAACATTCGTCAATAACGGCGCCGCAACCCTGTCAGAGCTTCTGCTCGGGTTTGCCTGCGGCGTGATCATCGGCTTGTCTCTCGGCATTTTGATGCAAGCCTGGAGCTGGTTCCGCGAGGCGGCCTATCCCTGGTTGGTCGCAACGCAAATGGTTCCCATACCGGCCGTCGCGCCCATCCTTGTTTTGTGGTTTGGTTTCACCATCGTTCCCAAGGCGGCGACCGTAGCGCTCATGTCTTTCTTCCCAGTGGCGGTGAATACCGTTGACGGCCTGAGCGCGGTGAATCCGGAGCTAATTCGCCTCTTGCGGACCTTTGGGGCTGGGCCCTGGCAGATGATGTCCAAGGTTGCGCTTCCTTCGGCGCTTCCCAGAATCTTTAGCGGCCTGCGGGTGGCGATGGCTCTTAGCGTTGTGGGCGCGGTGGTCGGCGAATGGGTCGGCTCGACGCGCGGGCTGGGCTACCTGATGCTCCACTTTGAAAATCGCGGCGAAACAGCGGGCCTGTTCGCAACGGTCACGGTGCTCACGGTCATGGGAATTATTCTCTTCTTTCTGGTGGGTTGGGTTGAACAGACAGTGATTTCATGGCGCCGCTACGCGAAGGAGACCCTGTGAGTCAGACCATCACGGTTGTCCGAGCAGGCCACGTCCTCACGATGGGTGCGCAGGGAGATGTTACCGATGGCGCCGTGGGCATTGCCGGTGAGCTGATTACCGATGTGGGCTCGTTTGCCGAGCTCAGCGGCAAGTATCCGGGCGCGCAAGTCGTCGGCGACGGCTACGGAATCGTCGTTCCCGGCCTGGTCAATGCCCACACGCATATGTCGGAAGCGCTGATTCCTGGAATGGCCGAGAAGCTTTCCGTCTGGGTCTGGGGATCGCGGCTGATCGCGCCGGTAATGGCGCACTTGACGCGAGAAATGGCTCGCATCGGCACTATCTTCCGGGGCGCCGAGCTGATTCGTTCTGGCGTTACCAGCGTAAACGACATGTTCTGCCATGCGAATGCCTCGGAGTTCGCAAGTCTCGGCGTTGTCGACGGGCTCGAAGAGCTGGGATTACGCGGAATGGTAGCGTTCGGCGCCGAGGATGTGGCCTGGGGTTCGTTGCGGGCGCTGCCGGTTCCCCGGGTGGTTGAGGAGCATGAGGCTCTCGCCGAACGCTGCGAGGCTTCTGCGCGGGTGGGATTTCGTCTGGGAATTGGAACGATTCTGGGACAGACCGATGCGCTTCTAGAAGCTTCGACCGCGCTCGCTAGGTCGCTCGGCAAGGGCATCCATACTCATCTCGCGGAAGTGCGTGAGGAAAAAACGGCCGCGCAGCTTCGCTGGGGGAAAAGTACGGTGCTGCGCGCCGAAGAGGTGGGAATTCTTGCGGCCGGTTGTGTGGCCGGCCACGGCATATGGGTCTCGGGGGCTGAAATGGAAAGGCTCGCGGAAGCCCATGCGGCGATCATATACAATCCCACCGCGAACATGATCCTGGCCTCTGGTGTGTGCCCGCTTGGATCGCATGCCTCAAGAGGCGTCTTGCTAGGCATTGGTACCGATGGAATGGCCAGCAACGACAGCCACAACATGATCGAGGTGCTCAAGCTTGGAGCGCTGCTGCAAAAAGTCCACTGGCAAGATCCCGAGGCTGCTGACGCTCGCGAACTGTTGAGGCTGGCGACCATAGACGGGGCTCGGGCTCTCGGTCTGCATTCGGTAACCGGCTCACTTGAGCCCGGCAAGCGCGCCGATGTGGTACGGTTCGATGGCCATTCGTTCGGTGCCGCGATCGTTCATGATCCTTATCAGCAGCTTGTGTATGGAGCGGGCCCGGAGTCGGTGGCCGATGTATGGGTCGATGGCCGTCGGCTGCTGGCCAACGGCAAGTTCGAATCATTTGATCCCCGATCGGTTGTTCCCAAGGCACGAGAATTGGCCTGCGTACTGGCAAGGGCCGCCAACCTTTCGGAATTTTCATGCCTCGCACGGTAATTATTGGGGCCGGCCACAACGGCTTGGTTTGTGCCGCCTACCTGGCCGCCGCCAAGCACGACGTGACGGTTATCGAGCGCGCGGGAGTCCCCGGCGGCTGTTCGTTCACCGAAGAGATTATTCCCGGCTATCGTGTCAACATCGGGGCGATCGAGCTCGAAGGTATGGTGCACGGCGGAATCGACCGCGAACTCAACCTCCACGACTACGGGCTCCGCTGGCTGCGTACCGAACATCTGCTCGCGGCGCATATTGGCGACCATACTGCTTTGTTTCATCGCGACCTTTCGGCAACGCTCGACGGTTTTCGTAGCGATTACGGCACCGAAAAAGCCGAAGAGTGGTCGCAGTTTGCTGCGTTCGCTAATCAGGTCATGTCCGCAGTGGGTTCCTTGCAGCATGTGAAGGCGCCGGGAATGGCCGGGATTACCGATATTCTAGGTAAGCTTGATGATTTCAAACGCGATCCCGAACGCCTGATTCGAACGATCCTCGCGCCCTCTTGCGCAGTGACCGATGAATGGCTGACCTGTCCGGAAATGCGTGCCGCCGCCATGGCATTTTCGAGCCATCCGCAGATGCCGCCTTGGGTGCCGGGCAGCGGGCTGCTCGCCTGCCTGCTGCCGTCCTCCCATGGCGGCCAAGGCGCGCGCCCCCTCGGGGGAACCGGAGAGCTAATTCAAGCCCTTCTGGGAGCGCTCGCGGCCCATGGAGGCAAGGTGCAATGCGGATCGCCGGTGCGCGAAATCCAGGTGCGCTCTGGCCGCGTTTCGGGCGTGGCGCTAGATTCCGGAGCTCGGCTTGAAGCCGACAACGTTATCTCGACAATTGACCTGAAGCGCGTGGTCGGGCTGCTGCCGGCGGAGTTGCTGACCGCTCCTTGGCGAAGAGCTTGTGCGCTGGCGCACTCGGGGCTTTTCAACGTCGGCGAAATCAAGGTGGATGCGGCCCTCGGGCGGCCGCCTGAATTTTTAGGCGAGCCGCCAGGGTTTGCAGGTTCGCTCAAATATCTGATGCACACCGCGGACGCATACCCATCGGCAATGAGGATGGTAACCGGAGGCTCCCTCCCCTCGCAGCTTCCACTCATGGTAGCGATTCCTTCGGCAGAAGACGGTTCTCAGTGTCCCCCCGGAAAGGCTACGCTGTGGGCCTCGGCCTTTGTGCCGGCTGCTTTCAGCAACGGTTCTGCTTGGCCCTCGGCAAACGATCGGGCCGCCGATGCCGTGTTTGCGACACTGGAGCAGTTTGCGCCGGGCATAACCGCCTCCGTGGTGGAAAGACGGGTCACCGGACCAGCGGATTGGGAGGACCGGCTTGGCAACCGCGCCGGAAATCCGAACCACTTAGACATGACCATCGATCAGCTTTTCACTCTTCGTCCTGCCCCCGGATTTTCGCGCTACAGGACGCCCATCGCTGGTCTTTATCTTTCAGGCGCCGGCACTCATCCCGGCGGCGGGGTTCATGGCCTGCCTGGAAAGTTGGCCGCAAGCGCTGTGCTTGCCGATGGACGAGGGGAAAAATCCCAAGGCGGCAAACCATCGTTGCTCTCACTGGCTAGGGCCGCTTGGCGACTGCGAAAAATGTGGAGCTAACCAACCGAGACCCATGGATCCATACCAGGAATTGACGCTCTATCAAAGATCGGCGGTTCTCATGGCCGCGGCCAAGCTGGGCGTATTTGCGGCCTTGGCTTCTGGAGCCGCGACGCCGGCAGAAGTGGCCATTCGCGTGCCGGCTCCGGTCGACGCCCTCTCCAGGCTCTTGGCCGCTCTCGCCTCGCTTGAATATTTGTCTTGTGACGGCGAACGATTTGCGCTCAACGAATTTTCGAAGACATTTATTCGCGACGGTGCGGGCGGAATGTTGCGGCTGGCCTGGAAGGAGCATCTCTTTTATACGGCGTGGAGCCGGCTGGCTTGGGCCATCTCATCAGACAGCGCGCTCTTCCCTCCTTTTTTCTGACCGTCTTGCCGAGGATTTCACTTCGGTTGAGAAATTCCTGCTCGCCTTGAACGACCTTGCTCAGATGGCTGCGGCAGGGGTGATCGCAACGGGCGCCTTCGACGGCGCGTCGAGCATTCTCGATCTGGGCGGCGGCGGAGGGGGCTACACAGGCGAGCTGGTCCGGGCGCTGCCTGGCGCGCGCCTGAGCTTGGCCGACCTCCCCGACATACTCCCGATAGCGAAACGACACCTCGAGCGAAACCGACTGAGCGAACGCGTTGAATTTCTGCCCGCCAATTTTCTAGCCGACGGCTGCGGGCTGGATGGCAGATCGTTTGATTGCGTTTTTTTGTCCCATGTTTTGCACGACTTTGACGCCCCCACAGCGGAGACTATCGTGGCGCGCGCCGCGCGTCTGGTTCGGAGCGGCGGCAAATTAATTATCCTGGATGTGCTTATTCCGGAGAGAGGGCAGAGCAATCCGGTCGAAGCCTTATTTGACCTGATGATGCTGGTCGAGGTTCCCCATGGCCGTACTCACCGGCTGCCCCAGGTTTCAGGGTGGATCGAATCGGCCGGCCTGCGCCAGCCAAAATCACACCAGCTCTACTTTGGAATACTATTGGAGGCTCAAGCCCACCTGTGAGCGACACCAATTGCGAGGACTGCTGGCCTCACGCTGCGATCCAAAATGAGGTGAGTAGATGAGTAGTTGCAGAAGATCGATGGCGTGCTCCGATGACCACAGTCGGGCGACGGGTCAAAGCAGATGCCTCTGCGAAGTTCGGGCGGCTTTGCGCGCAGAGAGAGTAGACCAATCGCCACCTTCCGAACCTGCGAGCGGGCTCGCTGCTCCGCCGAAGTTCAAGGTCCACTCCTACGATAGGCTCGCGGGTCCGCCAAAGATCACGGTCGGTACCGCGATCGAATTCGCCCCTGGTCATGTTTTCAGAGAGCAGGTGAAGGGTGACGGCCGGTTCCAAGGTTGTCTGGACGTTTTCCTAAAGCGGAGGATGTAATGAAAATCCGGTTCGCGGCAATTGCGGTAGTACTTGGTTTGATGCCTGCTCGCCCTGCGTTGGCGCACCATGGAAATGCTCAGTTCGACTTGCATGAAACGGTAGCTCTCAAAGCTACCATCGCCGAATTTGCCTGGGGCAATCCGCACAGCGTCATCTATTTCGACGCAAAAAACGACAAAGGCCAGCCTATACGCTGGAGTTGCGAAACTGTACAGCCGGCGCTGCTACACAGAGCTGGCTGGACCAGGGAATCGCTCAAGCCGGGAGATGAGGTAACCGTGGTTGTTCATCCTGCGAAGAACGGCAAGCCTGTCGGGTACCTCATAAAGGTGGTGCTGGCAAATGGAGACGAGTTGAAGATGGGAGACCTGTAGCCCCCTGGGAAGCAAAGAGTTCATCGGTCCTAAGCAGAGTGGAGAATTATATGCGCCTACGAATGGTGATGATTGGACTGCTGCTGATCTCCGCCTCGCCGGTAACAGCTCAAAATGATAAACGACCCGTCGACACCAAGGTTCAAGCGAGCAGCCCTGCGCCCCCGCACGACCTTTCTGGTATCTGGTACCCAGGCTTGGGAGGCAACGGAGGATTTGGTCAGTCATTCCCAAGCAACGGGCCTCCCCCGTTCACCGCTTGGGGGGAGAAGAAATTCAAGGCTAACAAGCCGTCTTCAGGTCCGCGCGAAGCTGCCACGACAACAAATGATACCTATCTCCAGTGCGATCCTCCCGGCATCCCACGAATTTTCTTTCTTCCGAGGCCCCTCGAAATCGAATATGTACCCGGCCGCACATTGATGTTTTTCGAGACACATAACACTTGGCGCGAGATCTGGACCGATGGACGCGAACTTCCCAAGGATCCCGATCCTTGGTGGTATGGGCACTCGATCGGCAAGTGGGAAGACGACGACACCTTTGCTGTCGAGAGCATAGGTTTTAACGATAGAACCTGGCTGGACTCTTTTGGCCATCCGCATAGCGATCAGCTGCACCTGACAGAGCGCTATCGGCGCACCGACTATGACACCTTGGTGCTGACAGTGACTGTCGATGATCCAAAAGCCTATACAAAACCGTGGATCGGAGAACCACGGACCTATAAGTTAAGGCCCAAATGGGAGCTCGAAGAAAGTTACTGCAGCGTCCAGGATGAGAAGGCCTACTTCAACGCGGTGACGCTTCCAGCGGGCGACGCACCGAAACGAAAGAAATAGTCGGGTGTCCTGCCTGCCATTACACCTACACCGGCGGCAGACATAAAGGGCCCTAAAGCCCGCCAAAAGGGGGATCTCCTTGAAAGGTCTCCCCCTGGCACGTCGCGCTCGCCTAACCTCCCTGTTCACGCCTATTTAGTTTTTCTTGACTCTGACACGGGAATATGGCTCAGTCTTACGCGGCCAAAGACTGACTTTTTGATTGACTGGAGCAAGCATGGTTCCCACTCGACTGAATCGAATCATCCAAGTTCCGGGAAGGTGGAGGCACCTTCTGGGCACCGCCGGTTTCCGGTCGGCAGTCTTGCCTTTGCTCCTATTGGCAATACCGCTCACAGCGTTCTCTCAGGTTCGGGTTTTGCGCGAGGGATACGACAACTTCGGGACCTCCGCAAACCTGTCTGAATCCCAACTGAGCGTAGCTTCGGTTTCCGGCGGCAATTTCGGGAAGCTTTTTTCCCTGCCGGTTGACGGCGCAATCTATGCTCAGCCGCTATATCTACCGAATGTTTCGATTAATGGAACGATGCACAATGTCGTCTATGTCGCGACCATGAACGATGTCGTCTACGCATTCGATGCCGATACCAGCATGGCGGCGCTCTGGTCTGTCAATCTAAAACCCGGTTCTGCCACTGCAGTTTCGTTTGCATCCAGGATTTGCTGCACCGGGACGTTCAATATTCAGGACACGGTGGGCATCGAAGGCACGCCGGTAATCGATCCCACAAGCGGCACACTTTTTCTAGTCACCTACACCCAGGAGGGGCCCTCATTCGTCTATCGACTCCATGCCCTCGACACCACAAACGGTGCCGAAAAATTCGGCGGCCCGGTGGTCATTTCGGGTTCCGTTGGGGGGGCCGTATTTAATCCTAGTTCGCAGATGCAACGACCGGGGCTGGTACTGGCGAACGGGAACGTCATCATTGCCTTCGGATCGTTTGCTGACAACGGCGCTTATTACGGCTGGCTGTTCAGCTACAGTGCGGCACAGGGTCTAGCCCAGAAGGGCATCTTCTGTGTGGCGCCGACCGGGTCGGATGGCATCCATTTGGCAATCCGGGCGCGCCCCGGTGGTCGATCCGAGTGGAAATATCATCCTGCTCACTTCCAACGGAACCTTTGACGGAACCGCAAACTTCGGTGAGTCATTTCTAAAGTTATCCTCGAGCCTGGCGCTACTTGACTGGTTCACGCCGGATGATTTTGCAAACCTCACAAACAATGACCTGGATTTAGGCTCCGGTGGACCCCTGCTCGTTCCGGGATCGAACACCGTTTTCGGCGGTGGGAAAGATGGAACCCTCTATGGGGTCAATACCGCGAACATGGGACACGAGTGGGCGGGCAACACGCAAGCCATTCAGTTTTTCAGCGTAGCGCCGAATGTCCCGGTTGGATATAACAATGGCGGTGGAATATTCAGCGGACCCGCTTACTACAATTCGGCGGTTTACATTTGGGCGAATGCCGGACAGTTGAGCGCCTTCCGGTTCAATGGCACATCACTGAACCCGACTCCCGTGCAGCAAAGCAGCGAAATCGGGCCGTCCAATTCATACGGGGCAGCCATCGCCGTATCCGCCAGCGGCAGCACACCCGGCACCGGAGTGGTTTGGGCTTCCATGCCGAGTGATCCGAATACCACCGAGGGCGGTACATCCAACGGCGTCCTTCGAGCATTCGATGCCTCGAATCTTACCAATGAACTCTGGAACAGCAATCAGAATGCAACGAGGGATGGCACAGGGCTGTGGTCGAAATTCAGAGCGCCTGTGGTCGTCAATGGAAAGGTCTACCTTGGATCCGTCAGCAACGCTAGCCAGGGCATTCAGGCGTCATTGTCGGTCTACGGCCTACTCTCCAGCGGCGGCAGTACTGGAAACGGCGGTGGCTCGTCATCGACACCCACTTTGATGAAGCTGACAATCACAGTCGACAGCAACAAAAACTTCGTCAGCGCGGTGGAAACTTTCAGTGACGGCTCAACGCAGAATCTAACATCACTTACGACCGTCGTGACCGCTGCATCCTGCAATTCGCCGAACACGCTTGTGAATGGTGTTTGCACGCCGCCACCCTGCAACGCTCCGAATAAAATGGTTAATGGCGTCTGCGCACCGCCATGCAATGCGCCGAACACGATGGTGAACGGCGTGTGCACGCCACCATCATCGGGACCTATCACGATCGCAATCAATCCGTTACCAAACGCTCAGGTCGGTGTTCCCTATTCCTATCAGCTTCCGATTACCGGTGGAGCTCCGCCGTATTACGTCATCCTGGCGGTAGGCTCCTGGCCGCCGGGAACCTGGAGTGTGTCGAGCACCGGGCTGATCACGGGAACGCCAACGCAATCGTGGTTCTCCAACCTGTATTTCTTTGTTCGAGACTCGAACTATGTGAGTCCGACCAATGCGAATCAGTACGGCGTCGCGGGCGGGTTCACTCTGACCGTTCAATAAGGTGACGAACAAGCAGAGAGACGAAATACGTAATGGGCCTTTCGGCGGCATGCTCCCGCCCGGCCGGTTTTGAAACCATGCCGGGCGAACGTCGCCTCCCCTGATTCATCGATCATCCGGGCGGACACCCAGTTCTCTGTTCGGTCGGTCCGGCATCGGGATACTAATTCAAGCCGTTCTGCAAAGCTCTCTATTGGTAACCGGCCTTGACTCGAGGCTGGCACGTATTCGCAGTACGGGCACTTCGATCAGAAGATACGACGCCATGGCCGCGAGCAGGGCGAGAAACACATTGAGCGGAAAGCGACAATAGGGGCTTGCTGAATAGCGATCCAGAAACAGTTGTTGCCAAAGGTAAAGTGAGTAGCTGAGCACACCCAGAAAAACGACAGCCGGAGCGTTCAGTATTTTGTTGCTGGTTGTGCCCTGGTTTCTGACCACCCAGGCGACGCATAAGGCGATGCACATGTTCATGATGGTTTCTGAAAAAAGCCAGGTGAGCTTGGTTGACGGAGTATAGTTCGCGGCGATGGCGACCAGTGGCACGAGGAAGAAGAACCTTGATGTGCTGAGCCGCAACCACCATTGCTTGGCGGCAAATTCGTGTCCGAGCAGCATTAAAAGGCATCCCGTTGCAAGCGCATCCGACCATACCAGGAAATTAGAAGCCGGTCCCGCATAGAGCGACAGGAGTCGCAACACCGGGCACGCTGCCAATACCCACCAGAGCAAAGTGATTGCCCTGCGGGGTTGCAGGTGCAGGAACATCAAGGGCCATAAAAGGTAGAACTGTTCTTCAACCGCCAGTGACCACAAATGCCCGAGGGGCCATCCCCGCGTGTTGTAGAAATCCATCGTATAGGTCGCGGCGAACAGCAAATCCCAATGTTCAAGTTTGAGCCAATGCTTCGCCGCAAGACACGCGACTACGACGATCAGGAAGTATGAGGCAGGGAAAAGTCTCAGCGTTCGACGTATATAGAAGCGCGACAGGGAGATTGTGCCAGTGGTTTGAAACTCCTTCAGCAAAATGGAAGTTATCAAGTAGCCAGAAATTACAAAAAATACACGCACTCCGAATTCACTAAGAGGGGCAATTCTGTCGAAGATGCGAGGGAAATTTTGCGTGCCCGTCAGATGCCCGAGAATAACCAGTGAAATTGAAATAGCCCGAAGTCCGTCTAACCCAGGAATCGACCGCTGATTTCCGAAACCCAAGGACTTCAGACGAATGAAGGTGCGGTTCCACATAACAACGAGCGCGGATAGTAACCCGGGTGATTATCGCAGGTCAAATCCAGTTCGGGGTGGACTCCCTAGAACCATCGAAAGCACCAGGTCCACTTCCACTGAACTCCCGGCGCACTGGGACTTTGGGGAGATGCTCAGCATGATTGCTTAAGCGAATACAGTACCAATTCGACCCGGCTCGAGACACCCAGCTTCTCATAAATGCGGAACAGGTAATTGCTGACCGTGTGCTCGGTTAGGCCTAGCTTCTCGGCAACATCACGGTTCGTGTACCCCTCTATTACGAGATTCACAACATCGCCTTCTCGTTTGGTAAGCACGGCGCGTCCTCGCGAGTTGACGATTCGCAGCGGGGCGGTGCTTGCAAATGCATCCATAACAGACCGCAACTGGCTGCTATTTGCCCACACCTGCCCTTGGTGCACGGCGTGAATACATTTACTCAGTGTCTCCAGCGGTTCTGCCCGGCAAAAAACTCCTCTCGCTCCGGCGCGAAACGCGTCCACGATCAGATCTTCGCGGGATGCCTTTAGCAAAACGATGACCTTGGTCTTGGGAAAAGAATTGCGCAGCTCTCTGAGAACACCGAAGCCCGTAAGGGGTCCGTCTTGAAGACCCTCGCTAACCAAGGCGATATCGGGACAATGAGAACTCATTGACCGTATGATTTCAGCTTGTGAAACGGCAGACGCAACAACCCTGACCGGAGAACGCGGACGCCTGAACACATTCTGTAGAAGCTGACAGTCCATCAGACTGTGATCGGCGATGAGTACCTCGATTGGCCGCCTGCTAAGCTCTGATTGTTGAGAACCGGTCGTTGCGCTTATAGAAGTAACGCTCATGGATTTCCGATCAAGAGCCCAAATTAAGGAACTCTCACTGAATTAGGCCAAAAGGGTAGGGGCGCAATGTACTAGGCAAAATGGGTGACGTCAAGTCGATTGTGGGCAATGGCGATGATTGCTGTGGATTGTTCATGGCGGTGAAATAATTGGGGAGATTATTCTCTATTTCCGCCCGGATGTTGTCGGTTGAGTGGAGAGAGATTTTCGCTGGCAGTCAGGACCGGACGGTAACCGCAATGGAGAAAATTCTCTAATCGCAGGTTCATTCTCTCCCCGCGCTACACTGATCAGGATTTGCTCGCATCAGCCTGATCGAAGCATGGGAAATGTCCATGAGCGTTGCTGCTTCTTGTTCTAAATCCCGAGATCGTCTAAGTTCCCGCCGAGTTTGAAAAAAGAGTGATCAAAGTTGACCAAAAATGGAAGTGCCGTCTCGACTGGAGGAGGCGCTTAGATGTTCTATTACTGCTAGAACATGGAGCGACGTAGGCACGAGCGACAAGAGTTGAGCGCTGCTGTCCGATTTGCATGGGAGTCACAACACGAAGGCACACGGAGAGGGACGGGCATTTCTCGAGATTTCTCGCCAGTAGGCTTGTTTGTATGGACTGACGATCCTCCTCCGGTAGGCGCGAAGATCCACTTTACCGTGGATCTGAACACAGGTGCGACCGGTATCGAAGTCACTGTTCGAGGCAGCGGGCAGGTTCGTAGGACGGAAAAGAGTGATACGGCGGGCCAACTTGGCGGCTTTGGGGTATCTACCCGAAGAATGAGTCTGGAAAGGCCGAAGCGGCCCTCTCAGTGATCAACTAAAGTCGGGGCTAAAGAGGTCCGCCAGAGTCCCCTGCTTATTTCGGGCGGACCGGGCATGGGACTCAAGGGGCGGAAGCATGTGCGGAAGCAACCCGATTCACAACCTGCCGGAGCCGTATAGATCATGCGGTTGCTCGGTTGTCATACCGGAAGGTTCCATTTGATTTTGCCTCATGCGAAGCGCGGACAATTCGCGAGCATGAATGCGCCGACGGTAATGCACCATAGCACAGAGGCAACAGACGGAGCGCACGAGGGCTTTCTCGTTCTGGATTTTTCCATGTATCCGCTGTTCGTCAATCCCGCCGCGGCGCAAATTCTTTCTTATCCTCAGCAGCCGGACGCACAGGAAGATCTGGCCGCCCATGTTGCAGGCAGAATGCGCGAGGCCTTCCTAGCAGAGCCACTCCACGCGGGACCGGCCCTTCTGTCTAGGATTCAGTCCGGGCGACGGACCTATGTGTGCCGCAGTTTCCAATTGAGCGGGATGGGAAATGGCGAGTCGCAGGCTTCGCGCGCCGTGCTCCTCGAGCGACGGGCAAGATCCGCGTCGCTGCTAAAGGTTTCCGAAAAGTTCCGTCTCACCGCCCGCGAGCATGAAGTAGCCCAATTGCTGTTGCAGGGATTGACCAGCAAAGAGATTGGGTTGCGGATGCAGATTAGCCCAAATACAGTTAAAGCATTCCTCAGACTCATGATGGTAAAGATGGGTGTTTCAACCCGCTCCGGAATCCTGGGCAAGGCTTTCACCGCAGAGCTCTGACAACGCGCAGAAGCGATTTCACCATCGCTTTCTCTGCACCTATCGGTTGCGCCGCAGCGTAAATCGGTGCGCAATGAGGCCCCGGTAGACTGCTAGCAAGAGCGGTCTCTCGAGCCGCTGACTCTCTACCCACGATTGCTAAAACCTACTCGAATGGGAACCGCAATGCACGACGAGACAGACGAAGTAGTGCCGCGAAGCCTCGAAGAATACTGGGCTATTGCCTGGCGGCGCCGCTGGTGGATACTTCTGCCCCTTTTCTTCGGATGGGCAATCGTTTGGTCGGCGAGCTGGTTCTTGCCGACGATCTATCGCTCCGAGGCGCTGATCTTAGTCGAGCAGCAGAAGATTCCCGAACAATATGTCGTTTCCAACGTCACGATTAGCCTGCAGGACCGTTTGCAGAACATGACCGAGCAGATTCTGAGCCGAACTCGGCTACAGGCAACGATCGATCGTTTTGGCTTGTATGCACCCAGTCACGGCCTGAAACAAATGATGCAGACCCAGCGGGATGCGGTCGAGAGAATGCGAGCCGATATCAAGATTCAACTCGTCAACGCTCCGGGTCATCCTGGAGAGCTTACGGCCTTTAGAATCGATTATTTTGCCAGCTCACCCAAGCTCGCCCAACAAGTGAACCGCGAATTGACCTCTCTATTCATCGAGGAAAATCTGATGTCGCAGCAACAACAGTCAGAAAATACCACCGCGTTCCTGGAGAGCCAACTGGCAACCGCTCGGCAGCAACTGGAAAATCAAGAATCCAAGGTCAAGGCGTTCAAGGCGAAGCATTTCGGCGACCTTCCCAGCCAGCTCGAAAGCAATATGCAAATTCTCACTGGGTTGCAGACGCAGCTCGATAACACCCAGCGGACTCTCGATACCGCCAAACAACAGAAACTGTACTTGGAGTCGCTTCAGCAGCAATACCAGATCAGTGCTGCCGTGCCCAACTCGACGGATGAATCTCCTCAGGTTCTCGAAAGAGAGTTGCTCGATTTACGCTCTCGTTTGGCGGAAGCACGGTCTCGATACACAGAGAGCTATCCCGACGTTGTGGCACTCAGACAGAAAATCAGCGACACCATCAAACTGCAGAAGGAAGTCGATGGCGAGCTTGCAGCCGGCCAAAACCGAGCGCAGCCGGCAGGGCCAGGGACGGCACCACCGGACACGCAGCAGGAAATGTCCGCGCCGTTGATGCAGGTGCGAAGTCAACTCAAGGCTAACGAACTCGAGATTCAAAACTACGAGCGCCACGCAAAAGAAATTGATTCCCAAATTACGGATTACCGTGCGCGCTTGAATATGACACCAGAGACCGAGCAAGAGCTAGCGGACATCGGCCGGGGATATGAGGAATCCAAAGCGAATTATGCCTCGCTTCTACAAAAGCAGAACCAGTCCCAGTTGGCGACCAGCCTCGAGCAGCGCCAACAGGGCGAACAGTTCCGCATTATCGATCCTTCGGATTTTCCGGAGAAGCCATTTTCTCCCAACCATTTTCGAATCAGCGCCGCGGGATTGATTCTGGGAATGCTTGCGGGTCTGGGGTTGACTGCCTTTCTTGAACTCAAAAACAAGCGAGTTTGGAAGGAGAGAGATCTTCAGGGCCTGGTGCCCGGACGTGTTCTTGGAAGCATTCCTCACTTAAGTGACGGACGCGAAAACCTTGATCGCCTCAGGCGCTGGTTCGCCTTCGGAGCCGCTGTGGCCATGATCATCCTGATGGCCGCTGGCACCTTCTACTCTTTCCATAAGGGATAAACCGGATGTATGAGAAATTCTATGGTTTGAAGCGGGCGCCCTTTGAGTTAAGCCCAAACCCATACTTTTTCTACCCTACGCCGGCACATAACGAAGCCTTGGCGATCCTGAGCTACGGAATCGTCCGGCGAAAAGGATTCGTTGTGGTGACCGGCGAGGTGGGCACCGGCAAGACCATGCTGCTTCGCTGTGTCTTGGAATCGCTCACACGCAACGATGTGGCATTCGCTTTTGTCCATAATCCCAAACTTTCGGTATGTGATTTTCTCCAGTATGTGCTGGCTGATTTCCGGCTCCCCGCGGTGGGCAGCAAAAAGGGAGAAATGCTGGCCTACTTGAACAGCTTCCTGCTGCTGCGCTCCCGCCGCAATAACACGACTGCCTTAATCGTTGACGAAGCGCATCTGCTCAGCGCTGAAATGCTGGAAGAGATCAGGCTATTGACGAACCTGGAGACCTCTCAACATAAATTGCTGCAGATTGTTCTCATTGGCCAGCCGGAGCTGGATCGAATGCTCGATTCCTCTGATTTGCGCCAACTTAAACAGCGCGTGGGTTTGCGCTGTCAGTTAAGACCACTGGGTTTTGAAGAATTGCGCGGATACATTCGTTGCCGTCTCGAACTGGCAGGTGCCAATCTGGCTGCGGCGCCCATCTTTTCCGATGAGGTGATGGGTGGCATTCATGAGCTCTCCCAAGGAATTCCGCGGGTGGTCAACAATCTCTGCGAGAACTCACTCATTTCAGGATACGGCAAACAAATCAGACAGATCACCCCGGAAATTATTCGCGAAGTCGCTAAGGAACTTCGAATTGATCGAGCGCTTCCCGAGGAGTTCTCTTCCGAAGCGATTGATGCGTATTCACAAACCTCGGAAATCTCGGATAGCCCCGCGAATCTCGCGCGCGAAATAGACAGCAAGCTGGCCTCACTAGAGGCAGGGCAGGAAACGCGATGAGCAAGGTATACGAAGCTCTCAGGCAGATGGAGAGGGAAAATAATAACGACTCTCAGTCCGCTCCGTTGATGTCCACGGCACGGCCTGAGTTTCTAAGGGAAGTCTTAGATGAAACCGGTGAACTAGCAACGGCCAAAGAGGTTACGCTCAAGATCTCGGAGCGGTCGCGCTTGGTGGCGTTCACAACTCCCAATACCTTGGGGGCGGAGAAGTTTCGCGCCCTGGCCACCCGCCTGGAGAATAGCCGCAGTCAGCAGGCAATCAAATCGCTTCAAATTACCAGCAGCATTGGAAGTGAAGGAAAAACCGTGGTTGCCGCAAATCTTGCGCTGACATTCGCAAAATACTCCCGCTCAAGAGTTCTTCTCTTGGAGGGAGATTTACATAGGCCGTCCCTGGCATCCCTGTTCGGATTGGCTGGGCTGCCGAACCTGAGTCAGTGGTGGTCTGAGGGTGAACAGGACCTTCAAAACTATCTTTGCCGGGTAAAGGACCTGCCGCTGTGGTTTCTGAGTGCCGGCGAGGGGCATCAGGATCCGTCGGCTCTACTGCGGTCCCCACGTTTCATCGAAGCTTTTAGCCGTTTGTGCGGATTGTTCAGCTGGATCATTGTGGATTCGACTCCCATGCACCCGGTTGCCGACGCGAATCTGTGGACGCGATTGGTAGACGGCACCCTGCTGGTGGTGAGAGAAGGTGTGGCATCGGTCGCCGCGCTGAGCGCCGGGATCCAAAGTCTCGACAACTTGAACCTGATAGGGATTGTGCTCAACGAGGCTTCCGAGGGCTCGCGAACCGGATATGGGGACGGGTACTACGGAGCCGGTCCTAAGAACGGCAGAAAACCGAAAGGTATCTGAGAGACCAGCACTTGATTCGTCTTCTGAATGCCTACTTCCCGTCACGCACCCTTCTGTTGGGGATCTCCGAACTATGTCTTGTCACGCTCACCTTTTTGGGCGCGACGGTCGCTCGGCTGGGCAGCTCGGACGCCACGTTGATGCTCGGATACCAGCGCGGTTATTTTAAGATTTCCATCGTGTCAGCCGCCTTTGTCATCTGCATGTACTATTTCGATCTCTACGATTCCTCTATCCTCAACAATCGTCGTCAGGTGATTATCCGTTTGGTTGAAGCGCTCGGCACAGTCTACGTTTTGTTAGTTTCACTCTACTTTGTTTATCCCCCACTGGAGTTAAGTCGGCGGGTTTTTCTCATCGGATTCCTGCTGGTGACGATCGTTTTGTTGTTGTGGCGTAACTTGTTTTCGACCTTCAACAGCGTTGCCCAGTTTGCGGACCGGGTCCTATTTGTCGGCGACAGCCCGCTGGTCGAACTTATTGAGCATGAGCTCAGCGCTCGCCCCGAATTGGGTCTTCGGGTCGTGGGTCACGTTCTCCCATCGGAAACAGATGAGCTTTGTGGGGTTGCTTCGGCAAGGCAGGCCGCCGGCACGATCCCCGCGGAAGATCTTTCCCGGCATGTCAGGCTATTTCGCGCCAACCGCATTGTTATTGCCATGAAAGAGAGGCGCGGAAAGCTTCCCGTTGAATTGTTGCTTTCACTAAAATGCCGCGGAGTTCGCGTGCAGGAAGGGACCGAGGTGTATGAGGCAATTACGGGCAAAGTTCCTGTCGAAGCGATTCGGCTCAGCTGGCTGCTATTCTCGCCGGGATTTCGCGCCTCCCGACCTCTTTTGCTGCAAAAGAGGGTTGCCGACATCTTGTTCTCAATCGTTGGTCTGTTTTTGAGCTTGCCGCTGATCCCCTTTGTGGTGCTGGCCATCGTTGTGACCTCCGGGAGACCCGTTCTCTATCGCCAAAAACGTGCTGGCCGGAACGGACTGGTGTTTGAATGTTACAAGTTCCGGACCATGCGGCCCGACGCGGAAGCCGACACGGGCCCCACCTGGGCAGCCGACGACGACCCACGGATCACTCCGATTGGGAAGTTTTTGCGCCAATCGCGCATGGACGAAGTCCCCCAGCTCTGGAACGTTCTCAAGGGTGACATGAGCTTGGTGGGTCCCCGGCCGGAGAGGCCCGAATTCGTGGAAGCGCTCGTTCGAGATATTCCTTACTATTCACTTCGGCAAAGCGTGCGCCCTGGCATCACCGGATGGGCCCAAATTCGCTACAAGTACGGTAATTCGGTCCAGGATGCGAAAGAGAAACTTCGTTATGATCTTTTTTACATCAAGAATATGTCCACTGGCCTTGACCTCTTGATATTTTTCAGCACCCTGAAAGTCATTCTTCTGAGACGTGGCGCGAAGTAAACAAGCCCAAGCTAACCTTGGGAAAGCCTCCAGGAACCCTTGCATCGAATTGCTGAAGACCGCCCGGTAAGTCAGGCACCGATTCGGAAATCCATGACTGGTGGCGAATTTCGCTCCGAATTAACTGCGCGCCTCAACCGTAACGGCACCCGTGTGCTGCTACGTATCCTGCGGGCCGGAACCCCCGCGGTCGAACTGACGGGCGACCAGATTCTGAAACAGAGCGAGCGTTTGGCGCACAGCTCGACTGCGGCTCCCGGTCAAGTGGTTTTACTGTTGTTGCCACACTCCGTAGAGCTGTTCTTGTGGCATATTGGATTGGTCTTAACGGGCCGGATTCCGGCGATTATGCCCTGGCCCACCACGCGGGTTGATCCCGAAAAGTACCATCGGAACCTCGCGCATCAGCTACAAAACCTGCCAGCTTCTGAACTCATAACGGTTCCGGGAATCGCCGCAAACGTGAGATCGCAGGTGCCCTACCTGGTAACCGCATGCGGCTGGGCAGAAGATACGCCGTGCGGCAAAGCGCTTTCCACGGCATTTTCTCTGCCAGCCGATGGCTCCAAGCGACGCCAGGGCCTCCCCCTGGAGGATGCAGATACCTTATTTCTTCAATTTTCCGGCGGCACCACGGGCGCACAGAAAGCGGTGGCCGTGACAGCCTCCATCCTAGACCACCAATTGAGCCGTTTGACAGAAGGACTGGATTTTTCTTCTGAAGATACGGTCGTTTCCTGGCTGCCGCTCTATCACGACATGGGCCTGATCGGATGTCTTTGGCTGCCCCTGTGGAACGCCTCAGAATCGGTACAGTGCGCGGCGAGTGACTGGCTGCTGAATCCCGGACTGCTTTTTGAGCTTCTGGAAAGTTATCACGGCACTTTTTGCTGGCTCCCGAATTTTGCGTTCTCCTATCTGGCTTGCCAGCGCGAGCGCATGACCAGCACGCATGCACTGGCTCATGTCCGTGGCTACATCAACTGCTCCGAGCCCGTTCAATTTCGATCGCTTGATACATTCGTTGCAACCTTTAGCGATTGGGGAGTCAACCGCCGGCAAATTCAATCGTCGTATGCCATGGCCGAAAACGTGTTCGCCGTGACCCAATCCCGTTTGGGCCGGGAGCCAGCGACCGTGCTTCGTACCGAAGTCATTCAAGAAAATAGCCCCGCACTGCTGCCATTTGGGTTGCTCGACGATGTTTACGTTTCAAGCGGAGCACCACTGGGAGGCACCCAAGTAAGAATCCTAGATGCGGCGGGAAAACTCTGCCGGGAACGCCAGGCTGGTGAAATTCAGCTGTTCAGTGAATCGCTCTTCTCAGGCTATTGGAGTTCCGATGGCGTCCGGACGGCGCCCCGGACCAAGGACGGCTGGTACCCAACGGGCGACTACGGATTCCTAGCGAAGGGTGAACTGTATGTCATCGGGCGTTTGAAGGACATCGTGATCGTCGGTGGCCAGAATGTTTTTCCCGAAGACATTGAGGGATTAGCGAACACCGTGGCAGGCGTCTACCCCGGGCGGGTTGTCGCGTTTGGAACCAACAACTCTCAGGGAACAGAAAGCCTCGTGATTTTGGCGGAAATGAAAGCTTCCTATGACCGCGACAGGGCGGTGGCCTTGGAAAAAGAGATTTCTAGCTTGGTGGTGTCTTCGATTGGCATTGCCCCTGGACGCGTGTGCGTGTTGCCAGAACGTTGGATCGTAAAAAGCACCGCGGGCAAGATCTCTCGACGGGAAACTCGTGAACGCTATCTTCGGGAGCGCGATCGCCTGTGGCAGGATGTTTCGGCTGTCGAGGAAATTCACCGATGACCGAACCGGCCACGCGGCGCAGTGCCGTGCGCGAAATCGTTGCGGAGATGGTTGGCCGTCAGGTAGAGGATGGCGAGTTTATCGTTTCATCGGGTCTGCTGGACTCGCTTTCGCTGCTGCGCTTGATCACCCGGCTCGAACAGAAATTGCAAACAAAGCTTCCGACGGCGCGCCTCCAGCCCGGGGACTTCGATAGCGTAGATCTTATTGTCGAGCTTCTTGAGGGGCAGGCCTGACGACCATGCGGCGGCTGGCATCAGCCCTGGGCATCCTAGCATCATCTCTGCTGATACTAGCGGGATTGATTCATGCTGATCCCTTCCAGGCCGCTAGCGATGTGATGGACAAGCTGTTCGGAGTGGCGCCCAACTGGACTCAAGTAACCAATCTGTTTTGCGATCCGCGCACCCAGGAAATCACCCATGGTGATGCCCCGACCGACAGTATCGGTGTACTCAAGCGGTACTGGCATGAGCGCGGCAGAGCTACTCGCGTCATCTTCTTTGGCAATTCCCAGATGCACGCGATCAGCCTGGCCGCCGGCGAATTACCTTCTGCCAGGCCCGAGAAGACCTACGTCGATCAAATCATCGAGCAGGAAGAACAAAGTGAGCCGGATGAACTCCTCTACCGCCTGTCATTTAGTGATATGAGTTATCCGGAGGTTCTCTGGAATCTTTACTATATGTTCGAGGATTCCGATCTCCGGCCGCAAATGGTTGTTCTGCAGATGAACTATCAGTCCTTCTGGGCCGGTGGTATTCGCGACAGCATGCTGCCTATGCTGCGTCGCCCGGCGTTTCGAAAACGTATCGAAGACCTGGCGGGCTCGGGTCTTCCATACGCATCGGCTTACGCGGACGCAATTGCGCGCTACGACCGAACGGTAACCAAACAAGCGGCAACCACCGAGCTACGCGATGAGTCCGGAATTGCTTCGGTTTTCAGCCCGGTGATTACACCGGGATACGCAATCGAGACGCGAACCAGGGTGTGGGTGAACGAAGTGATTCCCGAGAATCGTAGAGCCGCCTTGAAAGACTCTTTTGAAAATACATTGTATCGGGGCCGGTTATATTTCCTGCAGCTGAAGCCAAGCACCGCCCGCTCCATAAGTGGTTCCCGGTTGCTGGCTTCGCGTTCCGCCGTCGATTCCATTGCGGCCCTGTGCGCCACCCATCAAACCCGCTTACTTCTGTTTCACGCGCCTGTGAATCCCAACGTTTCGCTGTATCGCACGGTGGAGGACCGGCAATCGTATCGAAGTTTTGTGGCCAGCGTGTCAGCTAAATACGATGTGCCATTGTTCGATTTCGAGGACAGCATCGGGTCGAAGTACTGGGGGCACTTGCTAAACAGTCCAGACCCCTTACACATGGGCCGTGCGGGGCACGAATTGATGGCTAAGCAATTGGGTGAGGCGATCGACTCGGTTCAGAAAAACTAGGGCCATGCAATTTAATTCCTATTCATATTTGGGGATGCTGTTTCTGGCAGTGGCCGGCTTTTGGGCCTTGCCGTCCTACGCACGCCGCTGGTACGTGCTGGGTGTCAGCCTAGCGTTCTATGCCAGCTGGAGCCCCCTGTTTCTGCTGGTGCCCGTGGCCTTGTGCATTGGCGTTTTTTTATTGGCTCGAATGAGTACTCTCGCATCGGTCGAAGGTCACTGGTTCAAAGCCGCGATTGCGTACTCGCTGGCATTCCTAATCCTATTTCGATACCACCAAGCAATGGGTGAGCCGTTGGCCAGCCTGGCCAGAAGCTTCCGCCTGGCGCCGGGCCGGACGATGGTTCAATTTGGCGTGCCTCTGGGCATTTCCTTCTATTCACTGGAAGCCATCAGCTATCTCATTGATGTCCGGCAAAAGCGCGTGAAGCCAGAACGTTTTTCCGATCTGTATTTGTTCATCATGTTCTGGCCGCACTTGATTGCAGGTCCCATTGTCCGTTTCAACGAACTCAAGCCGCAGTTCAGCTTTGAGAAGAAGTTTCAGATTCCCATGCTGATCGCCGGAATGGATCGGCTCATCTGGGGCCTTGTCCAGAAGAACGTGCTTGCCGATCCGCTCGGACGCTTTGTTGGCGAGGGCTTTGCCTTGCAAACCAGCCTCGCCAACACCTGGCTTGACAATTGGTTTCTTGCTCTGGCCTTCGGCCTGCAAATCTATTTCGATTTTGCCGCCTATTCGAACATGGCCATCGGTGCGGCGAACATGATTGGACTAACACTCCCTGAAAACTTTCGGTTCCCTTACTATGCAAAGAATCCAGCGGACTTCTGGCAGCGGTGGCACATGACGCTGTCCCGCTGGATTCGGGATTACCTGTTCTTTCCGATCAATATGCGCTTTCAAGGGGCCCCCTGGCCGCTTTTTATCAGTCTTCTCGGAATCATGGGCCTGGTGGGGCTATGGCATGGAGCCGGGGGTGGATTTGTCCTGTGGGGCCTGTTGCACGGCTGCTATCTGGTGGCCTACCGAATCTGGGAAGGCCTGCGACTAAAACGCACTCCCGGCTGGGAACCATCCCGGCTCTCGGCCTGGGCCTGGCAGATCGGCACCTTAGTCGCAGTCTTTACTGCCTGGATTCCGTTTCGCGCCACAAGCGCGGCGCAAGCGACGGGAATGTTGCATTCCATGTTTTTCGGGTTCAACCCGAGAATCAGTTTCTCGCTCAATTCGTATTTAGCGACACTGTTGGTCGGGGGAATATGCATTCTGGAGCCCTGTATGCGGAATGTGATCGGTCGATTCGACGCTTGGGCCAAGCGATACGTGCAACTCGCCCTGGCGAATACCTATCTGTTCCGTCCTGCCCTGTACGCCTTCGGACTTCTGCTCTTCATTATTTTCGACGAACGTAACACGCAGTTTATCTATTTTCAATTTTAGTTAATTTTTCGGGGGTGACCGCACCATGAGAGACGATGTGATCGCAGCGCTACGCAAGATGATCGTAAATGATTTGTTTGTTGAAATTTCTGAGGACCAGATTGGCTTAGACGACGGATTGAGGAACGTAGTGGGACTCGACTCGGTGGGATTCGTCGAACTGCGTGTGCTCTGTGAACAGAAGTTCAACATTGAGATCAGCGACGAGAATTACACGCCGGAAAACTTCACCTCTATTCGCTTGCTGGCAAACCTGATCGATCAGCTTCAGGGCACGCGAAGTGCCGCAGACTAGCCAGGATAGGTAATGGCAAAAACCGCACCGATCACGGTGACCGGCATGGCCTGGGTGACGGCACTCGGGGACGACCTGCCGTGTGTTTGGAAATCACTGCTGAGGGGAGAGTCGGGATTAAAACCCACACCCTATCGGGGACGTCTGCGCAATTCAATGGCCGCTGCTGCCATGGAAGCAAAAATGCCTTCGTTTGACAGGCAGCTGAAAATGGCCACCGAAGCGATTCGGCGAGCGCTCGAGGTCGCGGGACTGGCAGCGAGCGATCCGGATTTGCAGCTGGTCCTCGGAACAAGTTTGGGTGCTTATCTGGATAACCCGGCTTGGCGATGCTCTCTTTCCGGATGGGCTAGGAAGGTGACCCAAGAACTGGGGATCCCTTCTGCTCCCATCGTACTGTCGACAGCCTGTTCGTCGGGTTCGGACGCGATTCTGGTAGCCGCGGAACTGATCCGCGCGGGAATGGCGAAACGCTGCGTCTGCGGGGGAGTTGACGTGTTGACAGACGGCAAGCGATTGGCGCACACGGCCCTGACGACCATGTCCCCAACCCAATTGCGAGCCTTCGATGTAAGACACGACGGAACGCTGCTGGGGGAAGGCGCAGGTTTTCTCGTGCTCGAGGCTCAGCACTCTGCGGGAAGGCCTGCTTTGGCCGTCCTCCGGGGGGTAGGTTCGGCAAACGACGCAACCGGAATGACCGTCGCCGACACTACCGGGCTCTCTGCTGCCTTCGCGATGCAGCGCTCGCTCGCGGATGCGGATCTCTCCGGGATGGAAATTGGATTGGTGAATGCTCACGGATCGGGAACCCCCATGAACGACACGACCGAATCGAATGCTTTTGCGAAAGTGTTCAGCGGACCAAACGGTCCGACGGTATTTGCGACCAAAGGGAACTTCGGACACACCCTCGGTGCAACCGGAGCGATCGAAGCGATTGCTGTGATTTTGGCGCTCGAATCAGGCGACGTTCCTCCCATTGTCGGGCTTGAAGAACCGCTCGTCGATTTTCCACTACCGCTGGCAAGCTCCGCGAGCACCAGCTGCAAGGCACGGTTTGGTTTGAGCCTGACCCTGGGATTTGGTGGCTTTGACACCAGCCTGATATTTGAGGCCGCCTCGTGAACCGATGGGGGACCTTGGCCGTCGCTGGCTCTGGAGAGGCGAATGCAGCCTTGTTCGAACTGTTTGAGGCTCGGGCCCGCGCCACGATTCGATATGCCGACCCGTCGGCTTGGATAACAGCCACGGCAGTCGCGCGAGCGATTGCTGATTTCAGGGATCGCATGAATGCGGACCAGCACGAAGTCGGCATGATCGCGGTAAGCGACCAAGGGCCAGCTGCGGCCATGAGTGAGGTTCAGCAGGCTGCTTCGAGCGGGTTCTGCTCTCCTTTGCGCTATGCCGCGGCGAATCCTGGATCCCTGGTGGCTGTGACATGCATCGCATTCGGATTCCGGGGACCGACGCTTAACCTGACCATGTGTCCGACCGATGGCGTTTCGGTAGCCTTACATCTGTGCGCCGGCTGGTTGAGGAGACGCTCGGCGCGGTGGATGGTGCTTGCGACCTTCCGAGGTCATTCAATTGAAACTGGCTGTAGCCGGGCGATTTTGTTGGCTGACCCGGCATCGTTCAAGCAACCGGCCAGTGATTTGAACTGTGCGGTAGCCGAATGGCTGGCATACGCCGGAGAAGTCAACAGGATTCATGAAGTCTCTCTCACCCAAACTCATTGATTCTTTCTTAGCGCGAACAAGCGACGTCTTTCAGGACAGCTCGGACGGCCCCGCAAGTTGCGAGTCCCTCGGGCGTGCCTGGCAGCAGCTGGGCCTTCGCCCGGGCGATATCGTCCTGCTCTGCTTACCGAACGGCAGAGAACTGTTGCGTCACTTCTTTGGTGTGCTTATGGCTTGCGGGGTTCCGGCGCTGGTTGCACCCATGACACCTGCTGCGCGTTTGCAGGAGCTTTCTCAGACGCTCGGTGCCTGGGCCGTTGCGGGTGTGCGCCTCCCGGCTGGAGAATTTGGCGCCCGCACCTATGCGAGCATCGGGCATCTACGGGTGGCGATCTTCAATCCGCCTGCTGAGCCTCCGGCGGCTCCCGAGCAAGTTGTAGTGCTGACGTCAGGAACCTCCGGTTTTGCGAGCGGGTGTGTTTTTGACATCAATGCGCTGTTGCTGAATGGGGAACGCCATGCCGAATCCATAGGTCAGCGCAACCAGGATGTGGTGCTGGTCAACCTACCCCTGTACTACTCGTTCGCCTTGGTAGCCCAAGCCCTAGGTTCGCTCGTAGTAGGGAATCGATTGGTGATCGACGGACCTCCGTTTCAAGTGGCAGGGTACAGGAAGGTCCTAGACGACCATGCCGTAACCGTGTCTTCGCTGACTCCAGTCCTTGTCCAGCCCTTACTTTCAGATCCACATAACTTTCCAATCAAAACGCGTGTGCTCTCTATCGGTGGCGACGCGCTGCCAACGTATGCGGTAGGTCGCTTGCTTGATCTGCGACCGAACGGTGAACTCTACCTGACCTATGGTCTTACCCAGGCGGGGCCCCGAGTGTCGACACTTGCTGCGCACGCTGAACCGCCGCATCGGCACAGTTCTGTTGGCAAGCCGATCAGAGGAACCACAATTTTTCTGCGGCCAGTCATGAATGGCGGCGGTCTCCGCCAACTGTATGTCTCATCTGCAACCGTCATGAAACGGCCCATTGGGCAGGTGGAAGGACGGCCCAATCAGGTGACCATGGCCACCGACGTGATCGCCACCGGCGATTTGTTCGAGCAAGATGAACATGGCTATCTATTTTTTAAGGGGCGTTTGTGTGATTACATCAGCCGCCGAGGTGAAAAAATCAGTCTAGCTGCGGTTCGCCGTCTGGCCTCACAGCTTCCGCACGTAGTGCATGCCAAGACTTTGATCACCGATGGCGAAGACGGGCACGAGGATTTCGATCTGGTGCTGCGCCTGGACGTCTCAGACGAGGCGATGCCCAATCCGCGGGAGGCCCTACGCCGACTACTCCGGCGGAGCGAAATGCCAAGGAACGTTCACATCGAGGTCGCAAGCGAATCACGGAGCCAAGCATATAAATGATTTCCAATGTGCAAATAGAAGCGAATCAAGCCACGGTCGGTGTTACCCCGGCCGACAAACGGCGCCCTAGCCTTCGCCGGTATCTGGCAACATCGACGAACCGATGGCCCCGCCTTGTGCGACGTGCCTATGTGGCAGTCAATCATTTCAGCGTGCCCGCTCCGAGATGGATCATCAAACCAATTCTTTGGCTGCTCCTCGGCCTGCGCGAATGCTATCAATTCCTATTGCGTGTGCTCATTTGCGAGCCATTGTTTAAGGGTTATTGTAAACGCTATGGCCGGCGCCTGCGCACCGACTGTCATCTTCATTGGGTGGCTGGTAAGGGAGATATCACGGTCGGAGACGACGTGTGGCTCGATGGCAAAACTTCCATTACCTTCGCGGCTAGGTTTGCCGACCACCCGCTGTTGGAGATTGGAGACCGCAGCAGAATTGGGCACAATTGCGATTTCCGGATCGGGAAACGTATTTCGATAGGGCGCAATTGTAATCTCTCAGGCGGCACGATCATCATGGATTCAAACGGTCATCCCGCCGACCCACAAACCCGATGGGATGGCCAAGGACCGGAACCAGAAGAGGTGCGCCCGGTTGTGATCGGTGATGGCGTCTGGATCGGCTTGCGTTGCATCATCTTTCCGGGTGTTCGGATTGGAGAAGGAAGCATCATTTCGGCCGGTTCGGTTGTTCGAAGTCACGTGCCTGCTTATAGCGTGGTAGCTGGAAACCCCGCCAAGATCATGTTCAGGCTCAAAAAGCCGGTGCCAGAAACGATTCCGCAACAGGACAGGCAAACAGCATGAGCATCTCCAATAGCAGGTTCAGCCAACAGGAAGTTAATCGCGAGACCAAGATTTGCGCCGACATTGTGGGGCGCGCACTTGGCGCCTACCTCAAGACCGTGGGGCTTGTCTCGGAAGCCTACCTGGCGCAGGTTCTGGTGGCGCTTTGGGACAGTGGGCTCTATGAATATATCCGCAACAGAAATAGCGTCGACATTGGTGCGGCGAGCGAGAATCTCGGGCTGGATCCTGAAATCCTGGGCTGCCTCATTGAATACCTTGTCGGCTGGGGCATCATGGCGCAGCAGGGCACTTCCTTTGTTCTCACCGAAAAGGGCCGTCCGTATTGGAACTACATCACTCGCGGAGTGCTAACCGCTCATCTGGCTGGTTACAACCAATTGTTGACGCATCTGGGTCCTTTGCTCCGAAAGGAGATGGACATAAATGACCCCCGTTTGAATCGCTGCGGGCGACTGGTGGCCTCCGGCTCCGGCTACGCGCTAATGGGCAGCGGAACAATTCCGTGGATTTTGAAGCTGATCAAGCAGCTTGGCGGGCGGTACGTAATGGATATTGGTTGCGGGGCTGGGGATTTTCTGATTCAGCTGGCGCTCAACTGGCCCGATGGCGCCGGCATCGGTATCGACATGAATCGCGAAGTGGTCGCTGAGGCAAACCAAAACGCCGAACGATGCGGCGTATCGGATCGGCTCACGTTTTGCCATGCCCAGCTTTCCGCCGCGCCCATGCCGATCCGTCCGGAGGCCCTCAGCCAAGTCGATACGCTAACGGCGATGTATTTACTGCATGAGTTCGCAGGCCGCGGTGGGCCCGCGGCCATTGTTGCTGCGATGACACAGCTGCGGAAGCAATTCCCCGGCCGTAAGTTATTGATGCTCGAAGGAGAACGTGCCGATCCCGTTGCGCTTCAGACTGCTCCTCCTCGAACCTATGCGCAACTGGATTACTCCTTTATTCATCCTCTGTCACGACAGGGGCCGCTACGCAATCCGGCCGAGTGGGAAGACATCATCCGGTCAGCCGGAGCGAAACTGCTCGATCGTATTCCGGGATTCGGACAGGTACCAGGATGGATTTCGCTCTACATAATCGCTCTCGAATAGCTATTCCATCGACCGAGAATTTCAAAGTCAGCCCGAACGGAGCTGAACGGCTGGTCGACTGTCTGTACCGCCATGGGGTTCGTCACGTATTCGGCATGCCTGGTTCGCATTCGACAAGTATTTACGACGCGATCCATCGGCACGGTGGAATGCGAACGGTGCTGTGCCGCAACGAACAGGCCGGCTCATTTATGGCCGATGGCTACGCGCGTTCAACCGGACGTCCTGGCGTGATTTGTACCACGGCTGGCCCAGGAGCAACCAACGCTCTGACCGGAATTGCGGAAGCCTTTTCAGATTCGGTTCCGTTGCTGCTTGTCGCCGGGCAGGTAAACCATGATCGCATCCACGAAGAGTGTGGCCGGTTCCATGAGCTCGACCTGGAAGCAATATTTCGGCCCTGCCTGCGCTTTGCCGCCACAGTGATCGATAACGACGAAATCCCTTCGGTAACCGACCGCGCATTCCAGGCCATGATCGCGGGACGCCCTGGACCCGCGGCCATTTTTTTCCCGCGCGATCTGATGGCCGAGCCTGCTCGGGCCGGCGGCAAGACCTTACCGGTGGAGCTGCAACGCGAATCTGCCAATCCCGACTTGATCCAGACGGCTATAAGAACCATTCTCACCAGCCAGCGGCCGGTAATTCTTGCTGGAGGGGGAGCCGTTTCCTCGGGCGCCGCTGAGCAAGTCGTCGGCCTGGCCGAGCGGCTGGGTTCCCCGGTTGTTACCACGCTTAATGGCAAAGGTATTCTGGATGAGCGGTCCGTATTCTCGCTGGGCCACGGCCGAACCCGTCGTGCTCGAGCCATACTATCGCGCGCCGACCTGCTCATCGCGATCGGCTGCCGTTTCACCGAAGTTTTCACCGCCTCGGGAACAACTCCGATCCCTCCCAGGATCGTTCAGATCGACATCGATCCCATGAAAATTGGGACAAATTATCCTGTCGAGCTGGGCATCGTAGGCGATGCTCGTACGGTGCTAGAGTCGCTCGTGTCCGGCATAGAGCCGCAGCTGACCTCATGGCCGAGCATCTGGAAACGAGGTCGCCAGACCGAGCAGCTGAAACCCGAATGGCTTATTGACACCCTTCGCGCGGAGCTACCCGAGACTTCCATCGTCTTTGCCGATGCCAGCGAGATGGGACTTCGCATGCAGTGCGATTTTCCAGCTTATTCTGCCCGGACCTTTTTCTATCCCTCCAACTACGCTTCACTGGGGTGGGGCCTGCCAGCGGCGATCGGCGGTGCCGTTGCGCATCCGGAACGCGTTGTGGTTTGTGTCAGCGGCGACGGCGGATTTCTGATGACGGCCCAGGAACTCGCCACCGCCGTCCGCTACCATCTACGACTAATCACAGTTGTCCACAATGACTCGACCTATGGAGCGATCAAGTCGATCCAGCGCAGCAAGCACGACTCCCGATACCTGGACGTGGACTTAAACAACCCGGATTTTCTCGCGTTTGCCGGATCCTTCGGGGTGCCCTCGTATCGAGCCCGGAATGCCGCAGAGTTTGCGGCCGCCCTCCGCCGATGTATCACCTACGAGGGCCCCAGCTTCATCGAAGTTCCCGACCAATGGAGATTGCTGCGAATCGGCTAGCGCCAGCGACCATGACCCCGCAGACAGCTCTCATCATCGGTGCCAGCGGTGGTATTGGAAAAGCCGTAGCCGTTATGCTCTCACAACAGGGATATCGCCTGGCTTTGGTGGGGCGCGATCGCCAAAAATTGGAAGACAGCGGCATAGCGCTCTGCGATCCAAACAAGGCCTGCGTGATTACCTGCGATCTGACCGATCGTCAACAAGTACAAACGATGGTCGAACAGGCTTTGGCTCAGATGTCGTCGATTGATGTTCTGGTTTGCGCTGCCGGCCTTAACGTTCAGAAGCGGAGCTTGCGATCACTGGAACCAGCCGACTGGGATCGAGTGATCTCTACCAACCTGACGGCTACCTACAACGTCCTGCACTTTGCACTCCCGTCGATGCGTCAGCGGGGAGGGGGACTGATTGTCCAAATATCGTCGTTGTCCGGACTACGCGCCAATGTGGTGAGCGGCGCTGCGTATTCGGCAGCGAAATTCGGTCAATCAGCCCTGGGTGTTTGCATCGCTCGTGAGGAGCGCGGACGGGGAATTCGCTCGACTGTAATCTATGCGGGAGAAGTGAATACGGATCTGCTCAGGGCGCGTTCGGATCGTCCTGGGGGCTCGATCGACGATGAGCGCCGTCAAAAGATTTTGCAACCGCAAGACATCGCTTCTGCCATCCGATTCTTGATCGATCTGCCGGCGAACGCCCACGTCCCGGAACTGGTCATTAAACCTACGATCGACGATTTTTCCTGAGTCGCGAGGAGAAGGCGATGATGCGGTTGGGTTTTTCACCCTGGAAGTGTCTCCTTACAGGAATGAACATCCGACGGTTTACCACCAACCGCCCGCCGCCAATCTTAAAATGGAGCTAAACTTGTGAGTGCCACCACCTCTTACGTTCCCATAACAAATTCGCCACGCAAAAAGCAAACTCCTGTGCTCAACGCCGCCCTGATGCTGGCGAGCTTGATCGTCGCTCTTGCTCTTGGCGAATGCGCCGCCCGACTGACGCACCGACAACTTACTTCTTTCGATGATCATTCGTTTCGCCTATCTGCGTGGTCGTTTCGGCCAAACTCCCGTGACGATTCCTATGTGGGGGTTCCGGTAGCCATCAATAACCTTGGATTGCGCGGACGGGACATCACTCAAGCAAAACCACCGGGCGTGTTTCGGATCCTGGGCGTTGGTGATTCGATTACTTTTGGCTACGGTGTACGCGTCGAGGAGACCTTCCTGCAGGTGCTCGAGCGAAATCTGAATGCCTCGGCTCCGGCTGGCCTACGCTATGAAGTGGTGAACGCGGGAGTTCCAGCAACGGGCCTTGAATACTACACGCACTTCATCGAAAACAAAGCTCCAGCCTTGCAACCGGACCTTATTTTGGTCTGTATGGCACTGAACGATATCGATCCGCAAATTGAGCCCGAACCGATTGAGGGTACAGCGCGGAGCAGCACCTGGCGGTCCGCTAACGCCTTCCTATTCATGCATTCCTACCTTTACAATGCGATGTACGTGCCAACGAAATCGGTTCTCTATCGACTCAACATTCTGCACCTCAAAGATAACGAAGGATTCGGGTTTCTAGCGATCGAACCGCCGTCACCGGAGCAAGAAAAGGCCCGCGAAGGGGTAGATCGATATATTCGACGAATTGCAAACTTCACTCGCCTGCACGGGCAACGCCTGGTAATCGTTGTTTTTCCCGTAGAACCTCAGCTCTCGGCGAAATCTCTACGGTTATATGAAAAGCAGTTGCATCTGTATCTGGGGCCCGAGGCATTGAATGGGCAGCCACAAGCATGGATTGAGCAGATCGGGGCAAGCTATCAGGTTCCTGTTCTCGATCTGCTGCCCGCGATGCGGAGAGGTGATGACGGAAACCTGTTCCTGCGGAACCGATCGATCACGATTGATCCAGTTCACCCTTCGCCTAGTGGACATCAGATCGCTGGCGACGAGATTACGCGCTTCATAAAAGACCCGAAGTTGGCCTTGGTTTTCGATCAGCCTGGCAAAGACAACCATACCCCAATTGGTAAGCTTCCTCTGGCGGCTCAAACGACTCACTCTAACTAGTCAAGGGCTAAGCGATCCCGTGAAGATCATTCAGTTCGTCAACAACCTGGACATGGGTGGCATCGAGAGGTTGGCCATCGAGCTTGCACGTCGTCAAAAAGATGCCGGCCATACCCCACTCATCTACTGTCTCACCTATCCCGGCTATTTCGCGAGAGAGGCGGAAGCCTACGGAATCCGTATCGTCGCATTTCAGAAGACACCTGGCCCATCACTCAGAACGGTTCGAGACATCATCAAAATGCTCAGGAGCGATCGGCCAGACATCCTGCACACTCAAAGTCACCTCGCTCATCATTACGGAGTTGTCGCCGGGAGGCTGGCGGAAGTACCCGTGATCGTAAATACGGTCCACCGAATAGAGATGCAAATCGTGCAGCAAGGCACAAAATACGTCGCCACCATGGAGTCGCCGGATAGGAAGGCCGACATAATTTACGGCGCTACCATGCGCTGGACCGATGCGGTTGTGGTCATCTCTGAAGTCACCCGGCAGCTTTTGGTACGCCACCGCGGACTTCCGGCCCATAAGGCTCACGTCATATTAAATGGAGCACCTCTTGAACGATTTGCGTGCTGTCCGGCGAAGCCAGGATCCGCGCACCCGCGCATTCGTTTTGGCGCAGCATCGCGAATGGTTCCCGAGAAGGATCACTGCACTCTTCTGTCTGCGTTTGCACGAGTTGCAGAGTCACTGCCCCATGCAGAGCTGCACGTCGCTGGAGATGGGCCTCTTCGTGCGCGAATTAAGGACCTGATCGATCACTTCGGTCTGAATGATCGGGTCATTCTTCATGGTGCTCTGCGCGACATGCCTGACTTTCTCCGCCATCTGGACATTTTTGTGATGACCTCATTGAATGAGGGCCTTCCGGTCACGATTCTGGAGGCCATGGCCGCGGGCTTGCCAATCGTGTCGACCCGTGCCGGAGGAATCCATGAAGCGGCAATCGAAGGCCTGAATGCACGATTCGTCGAACCGGGCGATGCGAATGGACTGGCTCTGCAGATGATGCAGATGGCCCGGTCCTCAAATTTGGCGCAGATCGGCGCCTACGGCCGGCAGTTAGTGGCACAGCGATTCCAGATTGAACGGACCTGCTCTGAGTATGAAAACCTGTTTGCCCGACTACTGTCCGGCTCCCGCCCGATCAATTAGGATGCTACTGAATTGAGTATGCGGTCCACACAAGCTTACGATCGTTCCCGAATCTCTTTGCTACCCTAACTGAATTGCCTCGCCCTCAAAACCAGATTGTGGCTGTCGATGCTCCTTCGCTTCCCTATGACTACTTCTATGACCGCTATCAGGCGTACTACCGCCAGGGAATCAGAGGAGCCCTCAAGCAGAGCGCTGCGGTCGTCAACGACTACTCCTTATCTCGATTCCCGCATCTGGTCCGATCGCTTTGTAAGGCGCGCGATTCATTCAAGCTCAAACAATGGCTCGGAAAACTGCAGCCCTTTGTGGAGCTTCCCATCGACCGTGTGGCTTCTGCGCTTGGTGGTCGAGCGCAGCCCCCGGCCGGTTCGTTCCACCATTTAGTAGGGCAATATGTTTTTCGAATGGCCGACGGTGGTGTAGCAAAGGTGTGCATTGACGCTCATGACGCGGACGATTTTGTGAGCGCCGAACTCATCAATTGGAGTGACCTCTACTTCAAAACCAGTTTTTCCCCGGCGCGCAACTACCACCACAAAGTTAGACCTTTGTACAATGGCAATCCGCTGCTGATCGGTCAAATGCCTTTGCTGAAATCGCTGCGGAAGGTGAGACCGTCCTACGACCTATGTTTCGTTGTCCGTGTGTGGGGCGGAGCGGATGAGATTTCGGGCGTCGAACACAATCTTCGGCTGCTTGAGGCTGTGGCCAAATGCGATTGCCGCAAATTCCTGGCCGCTTACTTGGTCGCTGGCGACGTCTCCAAAATCGCGAAAAGACTCGAGCGTCAGGGAATTCCTTGTCGTCGAACGCCCCTTAAACTGCGTGAATTGTGGAAGGTGTCGTCGGAGTCTAGCGTGAACATTATTCGCCTGGGCATGCACTCGTGCATTCCCTGGCGAATGGCGGATCTGCTTGCGATGGGAGCCTGCCCGGTGCTCGATCAGCTGCCAAGATCGAAATGGCCGGTTCCTCTGATCGAAGGAGGACACTTCCTGAGCCTGGCAGCGGCGACACATGCGGACACCTTACTCGCGAGCGATCAACAATACGCGGCTATTCCGCAGCGGCTGCGACAATTCCTATCCGACAAAGAGAAGTTGCGGAGTATCCGGGAAAACAATTGTCAATATTTCGATCGCCATCTGGCCCCGGAGGCCGTTGGCAAATACATCTGCGATCAAGTAGAGGAAGCCAACCGGTTGCCTGACCAGGCCGTCTCGTCTTGGTCGATTGCGGCGGGCAGTTGAAGTGTGAGCACCGAGGTTCTATGCAACAAGAAAAAGTTCTATTGATCAGCTGCTATTTCCCTCCGGCGGGCGGGATGCATGTCCAGCGCGCGCTATCTCTTGCGCGCTATCTGCCGCAGAATGGCTTCAAGGTTTTCGTTCTAACCGCGCGATCTTCAGTATCGGCTGTTGACGCCGGACTTGTGGAACAGATTCCGGAGCAGGTCGAGGTACACCGCACCTGGACCTTGGAGCCTTCGTTTCGGCTGAGGAAGAAGGTCTGGTCGCGACTGAATTCTCCGGCTGCTGGGCTCGGCGCCAAAAGCAGATCGGTTTTCACTCGCTGGATCAAACAGCTATTCTGCCCAGACCCTCAGGTGATGTGGTATCCGTTCGCGATTCGGCGGGCTTCGAAGCTAATCCGCCAGCAGGGTATCCAGACAGTCATCGTTACCGCGCCACCCTTCTCAGCTTTCTTAGTTTCCAACGGTCTCAAACGGCGCTTTCCGCATCTTTGCACGATCGCCGATGTGCGGGATGAGTGGCTGAAGTACTTCGTGAAAGAGTTTGTCTTCCGGGGAGATGACGATGTGGTCAAGCGTGCGGCCCAGATTGAGCGAAGCACGGTCGAGTTGTGCGACCGGCTCGTGGCGGTCACCGCCACATCGCTAAACGAGACTCGCTCCCGATATCCCGAGCAGCCGGCTTACAAATTTGTTTTGATCCCGAACGGTTATGATCCAGCAACGTTTTCTAAATTCGTTCCTCGCCCCCATTCAACCAATCGGCTGGTGGTCACTTACACCGGGACTCTTTACAAGCCCTGCTCTCCCAAGCCTTATTTGGACGCTTTGGACGGGCTAGTGGACATCCGTTCGGATTTCGAGACCCGATTCGTAGGCCGCATCGCGGAAGAATTGGACCGCTCCATGTTTGAAAACCGTCAAAGCTTGGTCCGGCTCGTTGATTTTGTGCCGCAACGAGAAGCGCTCGCGTTTATGGAAGAGACCGATGTGCTGCTGCTGCCCTGGTCTGACCGAATCAATATCCCTGGAAAGCTCTTCGAGTATCTGGTGACCGGAAAACCCATCTTAGCGGTATGCCCTCCGGATTCAGAGGTCGCGCGCGTAATCAAGCAAACCCGTGCGGGCTGGTGCGTGGACATCGACGATATGCCGGCGCTAGCGCGCGCGCTCCTGCAAATGCATGCGCTCGCTGGAAAATATCCCCAGCATCGAAATTGGGAGGTTATTCGACGATATGAGAGACCACGGCTTGCTGCCGAATATGCCCAGGTCATCAGGGACGCGCGACGCTTGCGCGCTACTGACCTGGTCGAGGCCGGCGCCTACGTGTCGTCCCCGATGCTTGGGGCGGAGAATAGCCGCGGCTGAGGCGCTAGGACGAAAATAGGTCGATGCCCATGAAACTGGTACGCAATTCGCAAATCTGGTTCCCCGGTTACGTGCGAGAGCGATTTAGCCGGCTTTGGCAACATCGCAAGCCTGCGCTCAGGAACATTTGGGTGACCATGGCGGACCATTATGAGCCCAGATGGGAAAGGGCTGATTTCCAGACAGCGCAGGCCCGCGTTGGCCTGTGGCGTTCGGCTTGGCCGACCATAGCGAGGCGGTGTTTGCCCGATTCGGTTGGCAACCTACCGGTGTATACGTATTTCTTTCCGGAAGAGGAATATGATCCGCGCCTGGTTGAACCTCTTGCCGAGATGGCCCGGCAGGGAATCGCCGACCTCGAAGTGCATATCCACCATGACGGAGAGGGCCCGGAGAATTTCATCGAGCGCATTGCCCGATTCTGCGAGGTACTGCATCGCGACCACGGGTTGCTTCGCTTGCGCAATGGCGCACTGACGTTCGGCTTTATCCATGGAAATTGGGCTCTCGATAACTCCCGTTCAGATGGGCGATGCTGTGGTCTCAACGACGAAATCCGAATTTTGCGGGACCTGGGATGCTACGCCGATTTCACCATGCCATCAGGCGATTCCTCCACGCAGGCACGTATGGTCAACACCATCTACTACTGTACAGATGATCCGAATGTCCCTAAGTCCTACGACCAAGGCGTCAGGGTCCGCATCGGCGGCGAGGTCGAAGGCGATTTGCTGATGATACCGGGACCGCTTGGAATCCGCTGGAGGGACCGCCTGCTACCGCGCATGGAAACCGGCGAGCTGGCTGGGAACAATGTGGCCACGCCCTATCGTGTGCGCCGGTGGATTGACTTGGCGCCGCGTATCGGAGAAAACGCCTTTCTCAAGCTTTACACGCACGGAGCGCAGGAGAAGAATTCCGCGGTCTTGCTGAACGGCGGATTGGAGTCCGCGTTCAATCGACTGGTCGCAGAAGCATTTCGTCGCGACTGCAAACTATATTTCGTATCGGCTTGGCAGATGTACCAGGCGATCCAAGCGATTCGGGTGGGCGCGGACCCGACTGTTTCTGCCATGACGCCGACCGTGGGCATCCCTGTGGCCGCTCGATGAGCACCAGGGCCCGGCTAGGGTGGCTCCACCATCATCAACGACCAATGTTCACGGTCTCGGTGCTCACCAGAACTGTTGTGCGCCCGCCGAGCTGCTATCCGCAACGCAGACCCCAATGCGCATCCGCTTAGAATTTTCGCCTGAACAAGGAAGCCAGCAGAGGGCGCGGCTGGACTATGCCTTTTCGCTGTTCTGTGCGCTCTGCGGACACGAGAAAGTTGACTCCGGGAAGACCAGGCCGGCGGATATGGACATCGTCTATTCAGGCCCCTCAAGAAAAATCTCCTCGGTACCAACGCTTCAGCTCAGCAGTCTCTACACGGCTCGCCCGATTCATCAGCCGGCACCTCGACCGACACCTTTTGAGAAAAACTCGAAGAGCACCGTTCTATTTCACGCTCCTGTTCGAGGGGCTGAGCCAGATTGGCTTGGGGAGATCTTTGAGTGGGTTTCGTGCGCTGATGAATACAGCATCACCAGCCGAGATAGCCTGGGGCGAATCGATTTCCGTGACAGCTACGTCGGGCGCCATCGGCTGGACCTGACTGTGCCCTATGCCGCGGTCGCCATGCAGTTTCTTAATGAGGCGCTGTGTCAATCGCTGGGAACCTATGGCCTCGAGCGCGACCACGAGGATGAGTCTCGAACGCATTTTGTCATCAATACCCACGACGTTGACATCTTGGCGGCGGGCTATTTCCGGAGCTTGTATCGTCTGGCGAAGTATTCACTCATCTCGCTCTTAAAGTTTAAGTCTGTGGGATTGGCGGCCTCACAAGCCGCGGGAACTCTGGCGGCAGCGTTCGGCGGAGCGAATCGCTTGGATCAATCGGACTCCCTAATTCGAAGGGAGGCCTCAGAACAGGTCGGCGCCACGTATTTCTTTATTGCTAATCAAGGGCATCGCCGGGACGCCAATTACCGGATCCATGATCCCGGCGTAATCAAACTGATGAAATCGGTTGAGCGTGAGCAAATGGAGGTTGCGCTGCACGGCTCCTACTGCAGCCTGGATCGCCCCGATGGGTTGACTGCTGAATGTGAGCTCATGCTCGAGCGAGGCTTCCAAGTGTATGGCAACAGGCAACATTGGCTGCGTTTTACACTGGACCGGCTAATCCCGGCCATGGAGCGATCCGGCACTCTCTATGACACATCGCTTGGATGGGATTGCTGCGGCTTTCGTTCCGGCGCATGCTTTGCTTTTCCTCCCTATAACTTCGAATCGGAGCGTGCGGCGAGATTTCTAGAAATACCGCTCGCGGTGATGGAGATAGGCCTAGTCACCAGCGGAACTCCGGCAAAAACGTGGTTCGATCAGGTTGTGCGCGTGCTCTCCGCTAGCAGAACCTACGGCAGGGGAGGCATATCCATTCTCTGGCATCCTACGGCATTTGGCGGGGCTCAATTGCCCAAGGAGATCGAGCGAATCTTCTGGAAGCTGATCGAGGAGCGGCAGAGGTGGAATGACACTTGGATATCGGCGCTCGATTTCATCCGGCTGGAAGCGCAGAGATTCATCAAGGTGGGACTGCTGCCACCTGAATACGGATCTGCAATCATGGCGCCAACAGAAGCTTTGATCACTTCGTCCACCAGGCAGTAGTCGAACAGTCCTTCGGTTCTCAACTGATTCAAATTGACAGCATTTCCAAATAACCCGGAAAACAATGCGCGAGGTTAAAGTGCAATCTGACGCACCTTTCTCAAGCTTGGCCGCGAGTCCCGTGGAAGAGGTTCCATCGGTTTCGATGATCGTTCTTTGCCGGAACGAAAAGGATTTTATCGCAGGGTGTTTGGACTCTCTGGTCGCGAACACTTATCCCAAAGATCGTCTTGAGGTGCTGGTCGCAGACGGCATGAGCGAGGACGGAACACGAAGCATCGTCGAATCTTACGCAGAGAAATATCCGTTCATAAGACTGATCGACAATCCAAAACGGATTCCAGCTACGGCCGCCAATGAGGGCATCAAAGTTGCCACCGGCGAGTTCGTGATGATCGCAGGGGCTCACGCTATCTATCCCCAAGAATACGTCTGGCGATGCGTTGGCTATTCGCACAGCTATCCGACTGCCGACAATGTTGGCGGCGTTCGTTTGACGGTGCCCAGAAGCAATACCGTCATAGGAAGATCGATTGCCTACGTTTCCTCTCACCGGTTTGGCGCCGGTACGGCAAGCTATCATCGCGGCCGTTCGACGCCGGGCTGGGTTGATTCGGTATGGGGTGGGTGCTATCGACGGAAAGTATTTGAGAAATGCGGCCTCTACAACGAGGCCCTTCGGGTAGGAGAAGATCGGGAGTTTAACCAAAGGCTACGGGAACGGGGGGAAGGGTTCTGCTGGCTCCCGAGATCAAGTGTATCTACTATGCTCGCAGCAACTTCATCGAATACTGCCGGTGGGCGTTTCGCATGGGATTCTGGCCGTTCCATGCCGGTAAGCTGGTTGGCAGATCCCTGCTTTCGGCACGGAATTTCGTTCCCTTGGCCTTCGTATTGACTTTACTTGTTTCATTGGCTACGGCCTGGTGTAGCCGCTTCGGTCAGGTCTGGCTTCTCGGTCTTCTGTGCTCTTATTTTCTAGCGAGCGTGGTCAGTTCAGCTGCTCTGGTTCAGCGAGAACGCGACCCACGCTATCTCTTCGTGGTGCCTTTGATATTCGCCGCGACCCACGTCTTATATGGAATCGGGTCCTTGCACGGTATTGCCAAGCCGGTATTGCGTCGATGGACTGCTCCGGAGACTGCGGTTCCGGTCTAGCGGCCATTCCCTCTGGGAAACCAAATTCCCGTGTTAAAGAAAGATTCATGCTGAACATTGGCATCGTGGGTTGCGGAAAAATCGCTGACGGCCATGCCGAGGAAATTCGCAAGATTGCTTGCGCGCGGCTGATTGCCGTTTGCGACATCGAGCCGACTCTCGCCACACGACTTGCCACACGTCACGGTGTTCCTCATTGCTATACCGATTTCGATCGTATGCTCTCCGAACAGCGGCTCGATGTCCTGCACATCGCGACGCCCCCGCAGTCCCACCTGGCATTGGCGCAAAAGTCGGTAGCTGCGGGGTGCCATCTATTTCTTGAAAAACCGCTGGCACCCAATCTCGAGGACGCCAGGCGTCTGATGGATGCTGCTCGGAGGGCGGAGAGAAAACTGACCATCAACTATTGGAACAATTTTGAAGCGCCGGCCCTGGTGTTTAAAGAATTTGTCGCCAACGGTAAACTCGGCGAGCCTGTCCATATCGAAAGCTATTACGGATACGACCTATCGGATGGCTTCGGTCAGGCAGTTCTGTCCGATACTCGTCATTGGGTCCACGGTCTGCCCGGCAAGCTATTTCAAAACGTAATCGACCATGTGATCAACAAGGTCGTCCCCTTTCTGCCGGCGGCTCCTGAGGTCATCGCCCGCGCCTACCGGCGTCGGCAGCTCAACAATAATGACAGGACCGATGAGGTTCTCGACGAGCTCCGCGTGATGATGATCGCCGATCGCATGTCTGCCTACTTGACTTTTTGTTCTCACGCGCGCCCTACCGGGCACCTGCTACGGGTGTATGGAACTCGGAATACGGTGAATGTTGATTACCGGCTCCGCACCATGCTCATTGAGGAATCGCAAACCGTCCCCACCGCGCTCGGGCGATTGCTACCGCCCTTCCAATCGGGGTGGCAGTCGCTGCGCCAAGCGACGCACAATGTCGGCCAGTTTGCCGCAACACGCTTTCACTTTTTCGCTGGATTGAACCGCTTACTGACGCTTTTCTACAAGAGCATCTTAGAGGATTCTCCGCCGCCCATTCCATATTCGGAAATATTGCGCGTCTCAGAAATAATGGACGAAATTCTCGCGCAGGTTTATCCAGGAATTCTGGTATGAAACTGCTGGTCACCGGGGCGGGCGGCTTCCTGGGAGCGGCCCTCGTAGAACGCTTGCTTTTCCACGGCTACCGGGATATCCGCTGCAACCTGCGCAGGCAAGCCGGCATGGCTAAGCTCGATATTTTGCAAACGCGATATCCCCAGGCGAGGCTGGAATATTGCCTCGCCAACTTGAAGTACAGAGATGAGGTCGCGCGGGCGACTGAGGGCGTGCAGTTAATCTTTCACCTTGCTGCCGGGCTGAGGGGCGACCCTGCCGATCTGTTTATGGATTCGGTCGTAGCATCGCGAAATCTCCTGGATGCCGCGATGCAATTGCCGTCGCCGCGCCTGGTGTTGGTGAGTTCCATGGGTGTCTATGGGACGGCTGAACTCCGCCGAGGTGCCAAACTGAACGAGGAAGCGGCGGTCGAACCCTATCCCGAGAGACGGGATGCGTACTCCCAGGCGAAGGTGCATCAAGAGAGGCTCTTCTGGGAATATCAGCGGCTTCACAGGTTTGAGCTCGTAGTCTTGCGGCCCGGTGTGGTTTATGGCCCGGGCGGAAGTCATTTTTCTGATCGCGTTGGTTTGAGGATCGGCCGATGGCAGCTGCACCTTGGGGGCAACAATGTCCTTCCGCTGACCTACGTCACAAACTGTGCCGAGGCCGTGGTGGTAGCCGGAACGCACCGACAATCTGCCGGTCAAATTTACAATGTGCATGACGACGACCTTCCGACGTGCCGACAGTATTTGCGTGCGTACTGCAGGGAGGTTCAAAACATCCCTTCACTATGGGTCCCCTATTTTGCTACGCACTTTTTGTCCCGAATGCTCGCGAAATATCACACCTATTCAAGAGGCCAGCTGCCGGCAGTCTTAACCCCCTACAAGGTTGCTAGCCAGTGGGGAGGAAACCGCTTCGACAATTCGAAGCTCCGTTCCCTTGGATGGAAGCCATTGGTGTCAACCGCCAAGGGACTTGAACAATCGTTTCTCGCGTTTCGAGAGGAATTGAAAACCACCGCACCGCTCGGCCAGGCTGGCCGTGCGGCGCAAAGCGGCAACCAGCGGCCCCCCAGCAGTCACGGTGCCCGGGGAAACGAAGACGCTTGCTGGCGCCCGGCACACCAGCCGAATGCCTGCGACAGGGTGGGCTAGAATGGCCTTTGCTCTCACTGTTTGCTACATCGTCTTAACGATTCTCTCCCCGGACCAATTTGGGCCGCTGGCAGCTAGATTTCATCCCGCCCTCATTCTCGCGGGTATCATTTTCGTGTTTTCTCTGCCCGAACTGCTCGGTCACCGTCACCTGCATGCTTCGAAGCAATCGTTTCTTCTGATTGCCTTTACCATTGCAATTGCCCTCTCACAAATAGCCAACGGATGGCTGGGAGGTGCCGTCAGCAGTTGGTTGGCTTTTCTGCCCGCAGCATCAGTATTCTTTTTCATCGTAGCCAACGTTACCACAGCTCGTAGGCTACGAATTCTCATCACCGCTGTGGTCGGGTCGTGTTTTTTCGTTGCTCTCGAAGCAATGTGCGCTTATTACACGGGCTTTAACGAGAAGACATTCCTGCTGCAACATGGCGTCTACTTTCAGGATCATTTAGAGATGCAGTTCATGCAGATTCGCGGTGTAGGTTTCCTGAACGACCCCAACGATTTCGCTCAGATGCTCATTATTTCCCTGGCGCTGATGTTTATCTTCTGGAGACGACACCGCCTGGCAGGCAACCTGGTTGCGGTGATCCTGCCTTGTGCCATTCTGCTTTGGGCAATCTATCTCACGCATTCTCGCGGGGCGCTCATGGGCTTGGCAATATTGGCGTTGATGGCGATCCGCAGGAAGCTTCCAACCAGCGTGTCGATTGTTCTCGTCGTTGCACTGGTAATGATTATGTTGAGTCTGGACTTTGCGGCCGGGAGAGGGATTTCGATTTCCGATGGTGAGGACCGCCTCGAAGCGTGGTCCAATGGCTTGCAAATGTTTAAAAGCGCTCCATTGTTTGGGGTGGGATATGGTTCGTTTTCTGAAAACAATAACTATCTAACCGCGCACAATTCGCTGGTCCTATGTCTTGCTGAATTAGGATTGGTTGGAAGCACAATTTGGGTAGCTTTGCTCGTCACCACCACGCTCAGCCTCCACAGTGCGATGCGCCGACACAAGCCGCAGACCAAGGCAGGCGACCAGAAGCAGTCGGCCGCGGCACAAAAACGGAAAGCCACATCGTTTGCTCCCACCCATTGGATTGTCGTCATGCAATTAGCGTTGATCTCTTTCATGGCGACGAGTTGGTTTTTGTCGCGCACCTACAGTATTACGATGTATCTGATTCTAGGGCTCGCCACCGCAACCATCGCGATTCAACGCTCTGCTGGCAAACTGACTGATCGCAGTCCCTGGATTTTGATGACTGTCACAAGCGAAGCGGCTGCGATTCTGTTCATCTATGGCGTCGTCCTCCTCCGATAATCATTCGGCAAACATCCTGAAAGACCGAAGCGCTCTGGTTGGTCCTAAGACCAACAATGACCATAGAGAAGCCCATCGCCGCGCCGCAGCCGGTGTTCCGAAATAACACTCGGATAATCGGGCGCAACTTCTTATTTATGGGCCTGGAAGTGGCGATTACCCTCATTGCCACGGCCTTGACAACTGTGTTTATCGCGCGGGTAATAGGACCGACCCGTCTTGGTTACTTCAATTTGATCCTGTGGCTAACCAGCATCAGCTGCTCGATCGGTTCGCTAGGGATCCCGCTTACGACATTCAAATACTTCGGTCAATTTCTGGGTGCAGGACAACCAGAGCTGGCACGAGCGGTGTTCTTCTACAACTTGCGCGTTCAGGCCATCTTGGCGTCGTCGTTGACAGCGATTAGCATGGTCGCTGTGTTCACGATTGTCGACCCTGCATATCGAACCTGTGCGGTTATGCTTTTCTTGACCATGATTCCCAATATGGTCACCTTCATACCGTCGCAGGCGAATATGGTCGCAGAGACAGCCGTGTACAACACGCGAGGAGCATTTGTCAGAGCCGCCATTTACATTATCGCCGTAACCCTCAGTCTTCTGCTGGGATGGGATCTGGTTGGTATTGCCGCGGGCATTTTCTTGTCCTGTTGTGCTGAGCTGCTTATTAAGCTCGTGCCGGTCTTGAAATCGATGGAGGGTATAGCAAAAGTTCCACTCCCAACTGATATCCGCAAGAAGATGTTCGCCTTTTCGGGGCGTAGTGCCGGCCTGGTGCTCTTGCAGATCGTGGTCTGGGATCGCTCCGACGTCATCTTTCTCAAATTGCTGCAGCCCGACATCCGGCAACTTGCTTTTTTCTCAGTCTGCTTCAGCTTGGTTGACCGGCTGATGTTGCCTGCCCAGGCGCTTGCGAACTCGTTATCAGCGACGCAAATGTCCGAAAGTGGTCGGGATAAAAGGATTTTGTTTAAGATCACTTCACAGGCGTTTGTCTATCTGTTGATAGGAGCCCTTCCCATTTTGGTAGGAGTTGCTTGCATCGGAGGACCATTTATAAGGGTGGTGTACGGGGCGCAATACATCCCCGCTATACCGGTGTTTATAGTGGTGGCCCTGCTCGGGATTCCTACGGCCGTGCTGACACCGGCACGAACGCTGTTGTACTCGGCCGACGATATTGGGTTCGTTTTGAAGCTTGGTTCGATAGCCGCTGTGGTCAACATCGCCGCAGATTATCTTTTGATTCCCGGATATGGCGCGACGGGTGCAGCGTGGGCGAATGGAATGGCCCAGATGCTCGCTGCGGCGATCATCTGGACTCGCGTCTTCACCCGTTATCCGGTGCGAGTGAATCTACCGATCGTTCTGCGACTTGTGGCGGCGACGTCGGCCATGGCGGCAGTTGTGGTCGCCATCATACATATGCCCTTGGATCCGGCTGCCCAGTTGGCAGTAGCCATTCCGGCAGGGGCGCTTGTTTTTCTGGGCATGAGCCGGGTCTTTAAGATGCTGCAGCAGGATGATCGCCGGCGTCTGCTGGCACTCTCCGCTTTAGTTCCGCGGCCTGCGAGAACCTGCTACGAATATCTGGTGAATTTTGTGGCCCCCGATCAACCGCTGCTGAAATTGAGTGGTGAGTATTAGACACGTTCTTCGCGCAGGGATTTGTGAGCCCGAATATGCTGCCTGCTCGCCTTCGCGATGGTCATCCCTCAGGCCAAAACTCGATGAACGACAACTCCGCTGCAAGCGAAACCCGACCCAAGTCAAGGTTCCTCAACATTGTGCATGTAAACGATAGCCTGGTCGTCGGAGGTTCGGAGAAGCTGACGGCACTGCTTTGCCGGGAGCAGCGCTTAAGGCAACACACCGTTTCGGTTCATTGCCTTTTCTCGATTGGCGCACTGGGGGAAGAACTACGCTGCGAAGGTTTCGACATAGTCCTGCACCGTTCCCCGTCAGCTTTCGGCTTGATGCGTAGCCTGTATCGCGCGTTTAAATCTTCCAAGCCCGATGTAGTGCATTGCCACAATACCACCGCGGCGGTTTTGGGTGCACTGCCTGCCAGGCTTGCTGGAGTTAAGACCATCGTGGCCACACGACACGGACTGGTCAAGCCGCCTTATCAGCTGAGGTCGGAGCTGAGATTCGCAGTTGCATCCCGGTTTTGCGATTGGATTGTGGGAGTCTGCGATAGCACGAAAAGCAATTTATTGGCAGCACCTCTCGCCGAGCGCGGCAAGATCGTTCACATTTACAACGCCGCCCCGCCGGCGAATGTTGCCGTTATGCCGAGGGCCAAATCCGGCTTTACCTTGCTGCATGTCGGTCGTTTGGTGGCCGAGAAGGATCAAGCAACAATGCTGCGAGCAGTTGCTCTTGCCCGCCCCAAGGTTGACGACCTTTGCCTCTGGGTAGTAGGAGACGGGCCGCTGGCAGCCGATCTCAGGCGCCTGACCGATCGTCTTGATCTGACCGATTGCGTCACATTCTTTGGAGAACAGGCCGATATCTCCTCTTTTCTGGTTGCCGCTGATTTGTTTTTGATGTCGTCGCTGAGCGAAGGCTTGCCGCTGGCGCTGCTGGAGGCGATGTCCGCAGGATTGCCGGCGATCGTTACCGATGTCGGCGGAATGGGCGAAATCGCCCGTTTCTCGGAGGGAGTTATGCGGGTTCGACCCTCCGACCCTCAAGCCATGGCCGACGCGCTATGTGCGGCGGCCATGCGAAGCCATGATTTGCCCCGGATCGGTCAAATCGCTTCCCGTTGTTACGAACGGAATTTTACCCCCGAAAATATGTGTGACCGATATCTTCATCTTTACCGAAAACGCCCCGCGCATCAATAGAGCGCAGCAACCCGGAGCGGTCAGGAATCAACGGAGCGGTTCGCTTACTTTGATGGACAAGACGAAAGCGTCCTCCTCTCTCATCGCATTTCTGTTGTTCGTTTGTGTCCTTCCAGGTTACCGGACCATCCATCGTAATCTGGTAGGTTCAAGCGACGACGATCGGGTTGCGCTACGCCCGCCCGTTCCCAAGCGCTTCGCTTCTGCTACCACAGGCCCGGGGTTGCCTGTGCCACTGGGTCGTCTGCCGGGCGGCGCCAATTCAAATCGAAAACTTGCTCCGTCATTGCAGAATACGGACAACGGAGATTTACGGCCCGGATCGATTCCTTATCCGATTGCCAGTCACCCACGGCTGTGGATAACCAGGAATGATGTCCCTCGTCTGCAAAGCTGGGCGATGTCTTCCAATCCGATCTACCAACAAGGTATGTTGCCGCTACTGAAGCAAGCAGTTTCGGTCTATCACCAGAAATTCTTTCCGGGAGGAGCTCTCAATCCCCAATATCCTGATCCTGGGGATACCCAAGGTTATTCGGGGGAACTGACCGAACAAAACGGTCTGATACTTGCGTTTGGTTCGCTCATCGATCCGAACCCCAGCGCCCGGATCACCTATTCTCAATATGCGCGTAATTTGCTGATGTATGCAATGCAGCAAGCGGCCTTGGGACACCGATCCGGCGCACCATTCCGCGACCCAAGTTTCGCCATCTACAATCGAGCGAACGGGCATGGTGAGCAGTGGCCTCTGATTGTCGACTGGATTTATAGCGCGGCCGACGCCAACGGAAACGCCATTCTCACAGCAGCCGATAAGCTGACGATCCGCAACGTATTTCTTATGTGGGCCAAGGATTGCCTCAACGCCAACACGACCGGTGGAGATCACCCTGAGCCGATCGGCATTATGAATAGCGCGCAACTACTGCCGCACGGCCAGCCGTATCGCATGGCAGCCAACAACTACTATCTGGGTCATGCCCGGCTGCTCACAATGATGGCTCTGAGCATTGATCCAGACGATGATCCGCGAGTCGACGGCAATCTGCCGGACTCCGCGCTAGGCAATACGTTGCGGAGCTACATCGCTGATGCTACGGGCGCTTGGCTCTACCAGGAATTTGCAATGTTCGGTGATCCTTCTGAGGTAGCTCGCTCCTATGGACAAAGCGGGAGTGGCGCCGCGTTTGGATTGGCCAGTGGCGGACTACCGCCGGAAGGAATGCTGTACGGAGAATCCTTTGCCTTTCTGCTTGGGCAACTTCTGGCGCTGCGTACAGCGGGCTTCGACCAGGTGAACTATGCCGGCCCGCAAATTCACTTAATCGATGCGCCGGTATGGGATCGCTACGTTGTCGGTTACCTCTCCTCGCTCGCGCCGTCTGCAAGGATCTTTCCCGCACAGCCCTGGATCGGACCAGTCTTCCAGTACGCGAGCTATGGCGATTTACTGAGGTTGTGGGTGACTCCCGATGCCATGCAACCGTTTGCTCTGCTCGCGATTCTGGAGCAGCAAATGGGTCGAACTGCGCATCTCGATGCGGCCCGGTGGTTTTCTGTGAGCGCCACACAGGGTGGCCAGAACGCCTTGCTTTCACGAATAACCTCGCCTTGGAGTTCTACCGAATCAATTCTCTATTACTTGCTGCTTGATCCCGCCAGCCGCACGGCCTCTGATCCGCGTCCCAACTTTCCAACTGTCTTCTACGATGAGCCTGCAGGCCGCGTTGTGGCGCACAGCGATTGGGGTGCGAATAGCACTTTATTTGATTACCGCGGCAGCTGGATATCCATAAATCACCAGGTAGGTGATGGTGGCCAGTTTGAGTTCTATCGCGATGGCGAATGGCTAACCAAGGAGATGAGCAACTATGACAATACGGGCGTAGGCATGACCACGACCTATCATAATACCCTGGCGCTCGAGAACAAATGCGTCTGCTCCGGCGGGGCACCTTCTGACCTTCAATGGTTTGAGCATGGGGAGTGGAGCGGCGGCAGCCAGTGGATGGAAGCTACAAACGCCGGTGATCCCCATACCACCAGCAGTGCCGGCCCGGGCTATGTCTACGCAACGAGCATTCTAACAAACCTCTACAATCGACCGGCCAGGGGGGCGAGCGAAGACAGCGCGATCAATATTATTCAAGCCACTCGGTCGATCGCATGGTTCGAGAAGAACTTCATTGCGATTTACGACCGCGCTACTTCGCGCGATGAGGGTCTATTCAAGCGCTTTAACTTGAGTCTGGTGACGAAACCCGAAATCGATGGCAGCGTGGCTACTGAAACCCTAGCAAGCGGCCAGCGCTTATTCATTCAAACGCTTCAGCCCGAAAAGCCCTTGACTAGCGAGACCTATGCTGCCAAGCGCTTGAATCCCATCGCTCAGTTGGAGCCCAGCCAATATATCTTCACTGTAGAAGATGCGTCCAGGCCAGCGAATGTCCGCTTCCTTCATGTGCTGCAGGCGGCCGATCGAGGCGTAGCAATGATTCGGGCTGTTCGCTTGCACAGCAGTGGCGGCACGCCTTTTGAAGGTGCCCAGTGTGGAAGCACCGCAATCTATTTCTCTGTGAATGATGACGGTGCCCTTGTTGAAACCACTCTGCTTGTTCCATCAGGCGTCCGTACAATGTTCGTGACCGGATTGACGCCTCAAGCTTCCTACCTCATCGAGCCAGAAGCGAATGGAGAATCTCGCTCGGTACACATTAGACCAGGCGCCGGCGGCACCCATAGCGATCGCGCCGGACTACTTAGGCTCACGTTCTGAGGGAACCTGCCTGCTTTTGATCAGGCCAAATGAATGGTCTTGCAGGGAGCTCTCCTCCGACCGTCAGGCAACCCCCGTCGTAACATCAGCTGAGCCAATAAGCAGTGAAATATTGGGGAGACGAGGTCCGATAAAATGGAAGTTATAACCATGAATGACTTTTTCCTGTTGTTTAAGCCATTGAGCTTCCTATGCCTGGTTCTTGGCGCCTTCATATTGGCAGAAACACTGGCGCGCATTTGGGTTAGACAAGATCGCCGTTACTACGTGCGGCGCCCTTATTCAAGGCAGATATTCGAAGTTCTACCACAAGTGTCGCCTCTTCTCAGGAATCCCATCGAGGTGGTCTGCAATTCCGACGGCGAGCGCGGCAGTGAAGTCCCGCGAGTGACGGGCAACTTATATCGGGTTCTTGCCGTCGGGGGCAGCTTTGTCGAGAGCAGTGCGATTACCCAGGACAAGACCTGGCCTATTCTTGTCGAAGGCATCCTGCGCGAACACTTACCCGAGCTTGATGCTGAGCAGGTCCACGTGGGCAACATCGGTGTTGCCGAAATGGACGCCCAGGCCTTGGCCTTGGCGCTCGAGAAGGTGTTGCCACGGTATGCTGATCTTGATCTCATACTTTTTGGCACCGGGTTTGCCTGCGCAATGCGCTGGCTGCTGGATGGTGCACCATCCAATGTCGATGCTGTCCCCCTGCCGGTCGAAGAGTGCTTTGAACAGTATCCCGATAAGCCATTCGCGTGGCTAAGTCTCCGGGAAACGGCGATCGCCGAGTTGGCGAAACGCACCTGGTGCAGGAAGGCTCATCGTTCGGCAATCCTGCCCCCGGTAGGGAATCGGCTGATCACCTGCGCAAGACAGCGAAGACAGAGAAACGGTGACTATCATCCCCTTACGTCAGATCCATCGGGAATGCTGCGAGGGCTCGAGAGGGGATTGCGACGCTCGATCGAACTTGCCCGGGCCAAAGCGAGACGTGTGATTCTGATTCGACAACCCTGGTTCCACAAAGATCAAATGACGGACCGTGAGGAGCGACACCTGTGGATGGGCCGATTGGGCCGGTCAAAGAGCGAGGCCGAATGGAAATTCCTATCCAACGCAGATTTGTTTTATTTAGTGTCGCTCGTCGACGAAGTGACCGTGCGTCTTGCGGAGGAATATGGGTTGGAAACGGTAGATTTGCAGCAGCAACTCGAAATTCAAATCGGCGTGTTTTACGATCAGTGTCACCTCACCGAGGAAGGTTCGGCCCAGGTCGCACAGTTTGTAGCAAACCAGATTCTGGAAGGAAAAAAGCAGACTCCTTGCTCTCAAGAAAGGGAATTGCCCGTCAGCAGTTCTCTCACCAAGACACTCACTCTTACCTTGCCGTCGTCGGCACGCGAGACGATAGCAAGGTCAGAAATTGCCTCTGACATCTCGCCCTCCCGCTTCTATCCTCCCTCATTCACCTAGGCTGCGAGGCGTTCGGTTCAGCCATCTTCAGAGGGTCGGAGCGCGGTCATGGCTAAGGACCGTTCCCTGTCGTCCGCCATATCCTGATAGCTGATCAGATCGAAGGACCCGCGCGTTGAAATTAGCCGCGCTGGATTCCCCACCACAACGCCCCCGGCTGGAACCGAGCGAGTCACAATCGCGCCGGGTCCGATGAGGGCGTCGTTGCCTATCGTTATGCCGCCAATCGCGACAGACGAGGGCCCGAAGTAGACCCGATCCCCGACAACAGGCATCGCTTCATCCTGCTGTTTTCCGCCCCTGCCGTGTCCTATGGTCACACCTTGCGCCAGCGTGCAATTACTGCCAAGGCGTGCACCAACTGTGACAACGATGAAGCCAGTGTGAGGGATGTAGAGGCCCGGACCGATCTCCGCGGTTACAGGTAAATCGATGCTTGTCATCAGGATGGTCCACAGCTGAAAAATACTCGACAACGGACCGAGAAACCGTCGCACGATCGTCGGTGCGCACAGAGTGTACAACCACCTCCGCAGGCGATAACTCAATACGGCCCACGTTCCAGGGTTAAGAAAAACCTCGCGTAATCGCTCCGAGAATGTATCTCCGCAACGATACAAGTCTCGTTTTACACAATCGAACATCAGCACCTGACGATGTGAGATTGAGACGGCGCGAATCGATCGCCGGGGAGGCCCGAAAACAGCCTTTCTCGAGCTACAAGGATACACATTCCGGCGAACGACTCCAAGGATAGGCCGGTTGCTTCACTCAAAAGGAACGGATTTTGGCCGATAGCCGGGCCATGGAGCTTTCGAATGTGGCTACGACAGAGTTGTAATTTGAGCCACAAACCCTGCTAGAACAGTAACCTCACAACGCCTCCTGCATCAGCACTGGTTCCATTCCCGCCCGGGTTCAACGTGACCAGGTTGCCTCCGCCCCCCGTTTGGATCGTCACACCGCATACCGCACTTGGCTGCATGCCGGTTATCAGCATGGTGTGGACACCGGCCGGGACGAGGAAGGTCGTAGTTTGGGTCGCGGTGCTCGGGTTCACTGGAAAATAGACAGCCGTGCTTCCAAAAACTGTGCCGTCAAAGATGGTGCCACTGGCGCTTTGGAGATAACTGGCCGGACCATCGCCGCGCCGGCGTCAGCTCCCTGCAAGACGTGGAGAAACCGAGAATCGGCCGGGTTGGATGGATCTTGGACGGTCATTACATATTGACTCGGTTCCAGTTCGGCAATCGTAGTGAGGTCGCTGACAGCATAGCGTGCGGTGATTGTGCTGTTGGTGGGCAACAGGCTCTGAATGAAAAGCTGTTGACCGCTCGGAAGTGTTTCGGATGCCACTTTGCCGTTGATTTGTGGGTTGGTGATCAGGGTAAGATTCCAGCGTTTGAAGAGCCCCGTGTTAAGGGATGTGGCTCGATCGTAGATCACAATATAGTCACCACTGAGCCACACTATCGAGCGAGTCGCCTGGGTTATGTTGTTGATGCTGTTCGACGGCGTGTAGGAATCCGGACGATTATATAGATTCGTCATATCGGTCGCGGCGTAAACGTAGCCCGGACCCGAGCTGTCGATGGTGCTGGGATCGCCCGCGTTCACACCGATCATCCACTGGCTGCCGTTGGCCAATTCCCCCTGCTCCCACCAATTGATATTTGGTGCGCCGTTCGGACTGGTGTTTTGCAAGCCCAGGGTATTGTGGTAATAGGTCGTCATCCCCAAACCATTATTGTCATAATTGCTCAGCTCTTTGGTCAGCCATTCTCCTTTCCGGAACAATTCAAATTGTCCCGCATTTCCATCCTGATGATTGATGGACTCCCAGCTGGCTCGATAGTCAAACATCGTTCCCGAAGCAGTCCAGTCGGTGTGAGCTAGGATTCGGCCACCGCCCGGGTCGACAAACACTGTCGGATAGCTAGAGCGCGGATCAGGAGCTGCAGTGTAGGAAACGGATGGATCAAAAAGCAGGTAATACTGGATCGTTTCAGCAAAGGTATACGGGTCGGTCATCCGCTTATAGAAGGCTGCGGGCCCGCCTTGGACGACGTTGTAGTTAAACCACCGGGCATCTGCGACGTGAGTCGGTTGTCCATTCTCCTGCTCGAGCAGTGCCAGCAGGGTGAACGGCGTCATATAGTCGGGCGTTACGTACAGACGAAGGAGGTCGCCATAACTTGCGAACTGATAGACCTGCCCCAAGTAACTCTCGCTAGCAGCGGAAGGCGTAAACGACGCTGGTGTCAGTGAAGAGAAAACACCTTGAACGTAGCGATCCCACATCGGTGCCGAAATCAAGTCGATCTGCGGTCCGGTATAGTCGCATACAACGGATTGTTGAAGCCGGCCGTCTGCAGAGCCAACAGGCCGCTCAGTAAATTTCCGTAGGAAACACCGTAGAGCATTCCTTCGGGCGGAAGGCCGCCGCTGGCGAGTCCCAATCCTGTCCCGCCTCCCGGGATGCCGTAAGCTTCAGAAACGGCCGAAGCATCTCCGTACATGGCGTACTGCTGATAGAGCCATGCGCCCAAACCATCAGAAAGGTAGCTGCGCAGCGAATTGCCGAGTAGAGATTTGGGTTGGCTGGGATTGACCGCGGAATCGTCGGAGGGATCAATGGCCAGCGCCAGCATGATCATGAGTCGGGCGTGCGCGGTGTAATAGTTATTCGCCGCGAAGCGATACGGCTGATTGTTGGGGAGCAATTGCAGACTGTTCACTACGCCCGGGAGCTGAGCGCTGTCCCCGCCGGTGGTACTTGCAGTCTCACAGGCAGCTTCCCACATCATAAACACGTCTCGTATTGTCGCTTTATCGCTGGCAGTCAGGATGGGCTGATTGTTAGCATCAACGGCGTCGTAGATCCAGTCGACGATCAATGGCCATTCTTCACCGGAAAGGCTCGCGCGGTTGTAGGTTGAAAACATCGGGTCCCTGAACGGCGCGCCTGCCAGCGGGCCGAGCGCGGCTTGGTTCATCGCATACATCAGCATATTGCGGGCATACTGGGCGTACTTAATGCGATTCGCGATATCGGGATCGATCAGCGAGTTGAATGCCAGGATTGCTCCATATTCCTCGGTGAGATACCCCGTGTATCCTTGCGTGTCGCCGGGGTCGGGATAATTTGGATTGGCCACTCCAGCAGGGAAAAACTGTGTGTTGTAGAGCGTCACTGCCGTGCTCAGCACCGGAAGCATGCCTTGTTGGTAGACTTGGTTCGACGAAGTCGCCCAACTCTGCAGCCTTGGCAGATCGGCTTGGGTGATCCATATCCGCGGGTGGTTGGTGACCGGGTAGGGAATTGAAGTCTGGGTAGAGACGGCGGCGTAATTCGCCGTGACGGTGGTGTTGGATGCGGGCATCACCAGGGTTGTCGACGGGGCAGAAGCGCTTTGAACCGTCGCGCCTGTCCAATCAAGAAATACGTCGCCGCTAGTCGGAGCGTTCGAGGTGATCGGTACTGTCGAGCCAGAAGCGTAGGCCCCTGCGCCAGAACCATTTATTACGTTCAGGGTATAGGTGGAGCTGGGCTGGCTCGTGGTTCCGCTGGAGCTGCCCGTGCTGCTCGAGGGCGCGGCTGTCCCGGTCGTGCCGGTACAACTTGAAAGGTATTGCAAGGAGGCCGCAAGACAGGCTAACGCCAACATTTTGCTGTATTTGCCCGGATAGGCAGGTAGTTGTGCGCGTGACTTTACCATTGCTTGACAGCGTACAATTCCAGCAGGCGGAAACAAGCTGTACAAAGGGCCAGACGAAGGTCCCTGTACTCCAAGCGGCAAGCAGGAATTCTGATCACGGCATTCAATTATCTCTCACAGACTTTCACAACTCATTAGAACCACACCTCAGGGGTGGCCAATGCTTAACGGGGATTAACATTGTTCGTCAAATAGCTCCTCACCCTCAGAATTTGGCAACTTGTGCCCCAACCTTGGCGGGAAAGTGCAAAAACGTGTCATAGTCTTCGGTGGTGGCAGAACATTGGTTGTGTTTTCAATGGGGAAGTCTGGCCACGAGATTGCTATCGTCCTTTGCCTCGCCGCTGCGCCCCCGACTGGCGCGTAAACGTATAACAATTCGAGCAAAGGAGGCGCCGGGGCTCAGATCGATCGAGATGTAATCTCTGAGCACCAATCATGGTTGGCATCGCGACATCCCGGCCTCCCGTATACCTCGGTGGCAAACACGGCCGGCCTTTTAAAGAAAACGGATGTTTTTCCTTATCTCTCACATCGATTTATTGCTTGTTCGAAGTAATCAGTGTCAAACACCATGCATCGTGGAGCGATGAATTACAGATTTGGATGCTCGCCCGGCATAGCCACTCTATCCCGGAACTCCTCTACCTAAAACGATATGAGGGGCATCCCGACTTATGGTACCTGTTGGTGTATTACATAAGTCGGGTCACGGCGAATCCCGCCGGGATGCAAATTCTCCACCTACTGATAGCTTGCATTACGGTTTTTATCGTCAGCCAATACGCTCCTTTTACGCGACTACAAAAGGTGCTGTTTGCCTTTGGATATTTTACATTTTTTGAATACGCTGCGATCAGCCGCAATTACGCATTAGGGGTGCTATTCGTATTCGCTTTTTGCGCAGTCTACCGGGCTGGACCCAAGAAGCGTTATGCACTGTTATCCATCTTTCTTTCCTTGCTGGCACAGACAAGTGTTTATGGCCTGATCATTGCAGTTGCATTGCTTTCGATCATGCTCTGGGAAATAGTCTCATCGACCTCGCCACGAGAGTTTATTCCTGTTGGCTCGCGCCAAGTGGTGTTACCGGCAGCGCTGCTAGTAGGCGCCATATGTTTTTCTTGCTTCAGTATGTGGCCACCTGCGGACGCAGGGCTTGACTTCACTCGAAAACCGTTGCTTTACACGGCGACAATGATCTCCAGGAGCTTTGTACCGATTCCGCGGATTACACTCAACTTCTGGAACTCAAATATCCTGCACACACCGGAGTTGGCGATTCTATCCATCGCATTGGTGGTGATTTCCTTTTGCTTGTTTTTGCGTAGACCGCCGGTGCTGATCGGATATTGCTTGGGTACGTGTGCTCTATTTCTTTTCAAGTACTTCGTACATTTCGGATTTCTTCGGCATGACGGGCACGCTTTTGTCTTGTTTTTGGCGTGCCTGTGGATTTACTCCGGCTATCCCAACAGGCCTATGAAGTCACCCCGGCTGAATGCGATTTGTGAATGGTGTGAAAATCATCGAGATAGCGCTTTAACCGGTTTACTGGGAGTTCAGGTTATTGGTGGAGTCATCGCCACCGCTCTGGCGTTCAGCGCTCCGTTTTCCCGTGGCCAGGATGTCGCTCACTATATGACGGCAAAGCATATGGAGAAAATGTTCATCGTTGGAGATGTTGATAATTCTGCTTCAACTATTGCAGCCTATCTGGATCGCGATATCTTCTATGTAAGAGGAAATCGCCAAGGCTCTTATATTCTCTGGGACCGGAAACGACTCGCTCAACCGGCGCAGACAGCTATTGGGTTGGCGAAGCAAAAGGCAGTTGAACGTAAGCAGGACATCGTAGTCTTGGTGAATTATCCCCTTGATCTGACTGCCCTTGATCTGGATGTGACTCAACTCGCATTTTTCGGAAATGCGGTGGAAGTGAATGAGAACTATTACCTGTACCTGATTAGGTATAAGCCATCGGTTCGCATCGACCGGTTGCGCTCGCAGCGTTTACCAGACATCGAGTACTGGGCCGGACGCGTTTCACATGTCGCACCTTCCTAAAGTAACAGCTTGGCCGACACGAAGCTCGCCCGCCCTGACCACCGTGCCGTATACGCCGGCGTAATTCGCGTTCATACGAACGACAGTCTTCATCACTTCAGAATCTCGCTCGGCTGTGTCTGGGTCGAGATTAACCATGACACATCGCTCATCCTTCATAGTAACTGTGAGGCCTGCCCCGCCGGTTCCATCACCAAACAGCAATGTGCGGCCGACCCATCTGTCTTCCTCAAATGGCCCATCACCATCGGTTTCGATCACAATGTTTGGTCGAAATCTGCGAAGGTCAACGTCTCGGCCTGATTCGCGCTTGATGCAATTCACTGTGCCAAGGCTGATTACCGAAATACAGGCTTCGTCGAAGATGCCATGATTAAGACTCATCAATTCGACATCACTGCCATACCGGCTCGAAAGTTCCTCCCGTAGTGTGTCGCTTCGGAGTTCGTACTCTTTCCCGTCCGGAGTACAAACGTGGGTCGGCAGTAGCCCGGCAGTGTTGCTGTCGAGCCTGAATGGTTTATAGAGGAGCAGCTGCGGTACTTTGCTCGCTGTCAGCCATGGGAGTCCACTGTTGTCATCGAGTCGCCGAAAAGCTAACCTGCGATCGCCCTCAATGCCATGCCAACCGAGCCTTGCAACATCTAGTAATTCACCGGCCATAGACTTAACTGGGTAACGAAAGATGGCACTAATTCGTCCGAGTTCCATATGACTCCATAGCAACGCTATACGGTGAAAATGTAGACGCCGAACGTCAGAGTTGACCGGGCGCGGCGATTATGAGTCGGTTGCTGCCACCAGTAAATCTCACCGCCCGAACATGCTTGATGATTCCGGCTGGCATAGCCGGCGTACACCGGCGGTTCATTTCACGCAAACGGAGCGAACGCCCGATTGGCTGGTAGGAAGTGATCTCCGCACTTGGCATCGGTTCTGGACGGCTGACCGAGTACTCGGAACTTATCGCTTGGAAGGATTGTAATGTGTGGATCGCCGCCGACTCGCCAACGGACATGCTATTCCAGAGTCGATATTGCTTAGAACCGGCTCCCGATGGCAGAACTCAGCGTGGATTTGCGGTCATGGACGCGCGATGTCCCGTTGCCGTCTTCCAGTACTCAATCCACTACTGCCGAATGCCATTGCGGCTGCGGCAACTTTCAGATCCACGTTAATAAAGGGAATTCCTGCATTTACCTCGATGTTTCGTTTCGCCATTATCTCTACACGCTTTGTCAACGCTACCTACTGTATTTGCTTGTGCGGCCGTTTCCTTCAGCCAAATAAAAATAGCCCACCTTATTGTTCGGGGCAGAGCCAAACCACATTCTTCCTTGGGAATCGGGGATGAACTCTCTCATGGCATTTTCTGATTGAGCGAAGGGATATTCGAGCACTTGCCCTGTCTTCGGGTCCAATCGCCCAACCACGTCCATCTGCTCCGACGAATACCAAACGTAGTGATGCTTATCGATCCCGAGAGCGTAGGGACTCGCCTCTGGACCAGGCAGAGCGTATTCCTTGAAGGTTTCCGTCTTGGGGTCAAACCGTCCGATCTTTCCCGCAGCAAACTCCGCAAACCATATGATCCCGTCGGAATCTGCTTGGATTCGCCGCGGCAGGCCTGTGGTCGGTGGCTGATACCCGGTATTTTCCCGGTTTTTCCGTCTACCTTAAATAGCTTCCCGTCTGGTGTAAACCCATCGAACCAGACATTGTCATATTTATCGATGTCGATGCCGTAGGTGTTAGGTGCGACTGGATAGTTGGTGAACTTCTGCGTCTTAGGGTCGAAGCTGCTGAACGGCGCGCCCGAAGCCCACACAATTCCCTTCGAATCTACCCGCACCGTGTGCTTGGATTTCCTCGTGATCATTCCTTCCTTCCCGGGAGTATAAGAAGCTTGATATTCGGTGATCTCCTTGGTTTGGGGATCCCACTTTCCAATCTTGTTCATCGCCTGCTCGGTGAACCACACCGTCCCATCGGGGCCCGCTAACGCCGAATGCGTGAAAGCCTCGCGGGTCTCTGGCTCCTTATACTCGTCAAACTTCGCGGTTTCCGGGTCGAGCCTGGCGATCCCGTTGAAAGGCGAGAATTCAGGTATCCATACCTTCCCATCTTTGTCCGGATTCGCGTCCCAGGGCATGCGGCTCGGTCCTGGCATGTCGTACTCGACATAGACGATCTTCATCGCTTCATCGCCGAAGCGCCGCACTAATGCCTGGTAGTTGGGAAGCTCAGAGGGAGATTTTGGGAGCACCGACTCGTCGCCAAAAAGAGTATTCACATAGGCTGCGATGTCAACGCTGTTCTGGTCGGTGAAATGGAGAAAGTCAACGGAACGGGTTATTTCCTTCATGTAGCTGACTCTGTCCTTCCAGCCGTCAGCATCTCGATGTACGGAAGCCATTCGAGTTTCGAATCCGTGGCAGCCCAAACAGACTCTAACAAAGTCCGCTTTGCCCTTTTCCTGTGGGAACAGCTGCTTCCCTTGATAATAGGAAAGGTCGCTCCAGCGCACCATTCCACGCTGCAAACTAAAGTCGAACGAGGCGTTCTGGTTAGCCGTCAGGTTCACTCCGCTGCGGGGATCAGCCTTATAACCGATTGCTCTTATCCGCAGGGTATATTCCCCGGCTGGTAGCTTCTCCACAAGATACTGCCCATCTTTACCAGACAACACGCTGACCGTAATTCTGGTCTTCGTATTTTGCATCTGTACGAACGCGCCTTCAAAAGGGTTGCCATCGGGACCCTTGACAGTTCCCGTTATCGTTGCCCCGTGGCATAGCGACGCAACAAACAGCATGGAACCAAAGAAACTTACGATCTTATTCAGCGACATGTTTCCCCCTTGTCCGACCGCCTATCGCAGAGAGCTGCGTTGTGGGGCTATTAGGATTGGGCCCAGGGAATCCTATGGTCATTTCTGGTTGGTTATTTGAGCGCCAGCTACTAAAGATTGTCAAGAAACATTTTGATATACCTTGACGCCTCGGCAAGTTTCATGGTAAGTGGAGCACAATTTGCAATTCGGTCCGACGTTTCTGATTTCGGTTCTGCCAGGACGCAAGTGCACTCGTCAGTGGGGATCGATATGGAGTAGTCATGCAGTCAATGAGTAAGATCTTGAGCTGCCTGAGTTCGTTTGTTTTTTTTGGCTCGCTTTCCCTCGCAGCCACAATCACAGGCAAGGTGAAAGGACCCGGATGGTGCACCCTTCGAGGGGCATTAATCCAAGGTCAGAACACAACCAGCTTGGTTATTTCTACCTAGCTATATAGCTAGGTAAAGAGCACAAGCGACGACCCTCTCGCCGTCGCCGAGCAAGAGAGTTAGCTGTGTATTTATCTGCCGTTAAATGTTCGGGAAGGAATCATTTGTCGGTGGCGGGAGCAGGAAGCGCGACGACAAGATGCACGTTGAGATTCGACTGGGCCCTTTCGGATGCCACGGAGCGGGGGATTCACCGAATGAGGAGGAAGGCGATGGAAAATAATTGGGAGGCGAAGTGTTTGAAGATATGTTGGGGTGCGACCCTGTTGTTGCTGCTGGCGGCAATTCCGCTGGTGGCCCAGTTGCCCACGGCTACGATCATGGGCGTGGTAAAGGATTCCTCGGGCGCGAGTGTTCCCGGAGCGACGATAACGATCAAGAACATGGACACGGGCTTCACGCGCACCGTCTCGAGCGCCTCCGACGGGGCGTTTAATGTGCCGGCACTCGCCACCGGGCATTATCAGGTGCAAGCCTCGCATGAAGGTTTTAAGACGGAAACGCATACCGGAATCACGCTCGAGGTCACCCAACAGGTAGTGATCCCTTTCACGCTGGAAGTGGGAACGACGCAGCAGCAGATCACCGTGACCGGTGAGGCTCCGATCGTGAATACTGAGGATGCCACGCTCGGCGGACTAGTGAATGAAACCGCCATCAAAGACTTGCCGCTAAATGGGCGGAATTACATCGACCTGAGTTTGCTGCAAGCCGGTGTGACCAGAGACATAAATATAGGAGACAGCAACAATGGCGGCGGCGGCGGATTCGGTACCACCTTCAGCGTGAACGGTGCGCCGGACCGGTCGAACAATTTCACGCTTGACGGGGCGATCCTGCAGAACCAGTTCGGTCGCAATCCCAGCACGGAAGGCGACACGACATTGGGTGTGGAGGGTATCAAGGAGTACAAAGTCATCACCACGAACTTTGCCGCCGAATACGGCGTGACCATGGGCAGTCAGATGGTGATGGTGAGTTCGAGCGGAACGAACGCTTTTCACGGCGACGTGTTCTATTTCATGCGGAACGCGGCACTGGATGCCAAGAATTACTTTGATGAAACCTCCAAACCCGAGTTTCAAAGGAACAACTACGGAGGCTCGCTCGGCGGACCAATCAAGAAGGATAAGACGTTTTTCTTTGGAGTTTACGAGGGATTGAGGCAAAACCTGGGGGTCACGAACCTGCTTAACGTGCCTTCTCCGGGATGCCATCAGCCGGCTGGTACGGTGGTCACGGTCGCCCAGTGTCCGGATATTGCTCCGGCCGCATCGGTAATGATTCAACCGGTCATCGCACCTTTTCTCGCGCTGTATCCTCAGCCCAACTTGCCGTCCCCCGGAACTGGCCTTCCTCCTCAGTTCACCTTCCCGAGCACGAGCACGGCCCATGAAAACTACGGTCAGATGCGTGTGGACCATAATCTTTCGTCGGCGGACACGTTCTTTGGGCGCTACACCATCGATGATGACCTCCTCAACAACGCTCCACAGAACGGTTTCCCCAATTTCAGGTCGGGGACCACTCAGCGCAATCAGTACATCACTTTATCCGAAAACCACATCTTCACCCCGTCGGTGCTCAACACGGCGCGATTTTCATTCAGCCGAACCAAATTCTCCTCAGCCCCATACTTCAGGGTCTGCCCAATAATGACCTGGGCCCTCCGATCATACCGGGCAGAGCTGTTGGCGAGATCAGTATCCTGACTGAAAACTTCCCGAATATGGGCGTCGAGAACGAGACGACGACCTATGGCGCACAGAATATCTACACCCTAAGCGACGATGTGACAATCACCCACGGCAAACACGCCTTCAAGTTCGGTACTCTACTCAACCGCTGGAACGAAGGAACGCAATCAGACAACGGGTTTAACGGGATGCTTAGGTATGGCAGTTTCGCTCAATTCCTGGCGAGTACACCCAACCTGGTTGAATACGAACCTTTGACTGCAAACGAGAACCGAGACTATATCTACGACACGTTGGGATTCTACGCTCAAGATGACTGGCGGATGACCTCACGGTTGACCTGGAATTTGGGATTTCGATACGAATTCATGACCACACCGTTCGAGATGACCGGACACTCGTCTAGACTTCTGAACGTCTTAACCGATCCGTTTACGATTGGGCCGACGCTGCAGAATAACTCTTTGCATGACTTCAGCCCTAGCATTGGAGTTGCTTGGGACGTGTTTGGCAACGGAAAAACGGCGGTGCGCTCGGGCTTCGGCATCTATTATGATATTGGAAATATCGGGACGACGCTGAAACAAGACTCCATTGGAAACCCGCCCTTTGCTGCGTTGGCCGATATATTCAGTGCCGGCACCAACTTCGTCCAGGTGCCTCTTGCGCCCGCAATGTTGAGCGCGCAGTCGGACCTCACCCCGCAGTTTGTCGACTACCACAGCAAAAGCCCTTACCTGATTCAGTACAACATGAGCATTCAGCAGCAGTTGCCCTGGGGGATGGCTCTCGGCGTGGCCTACGTGGGCACGCGTGGAGTGCACATCTTTACGATCAAGGATTACGATCCCTTTAATGTCACTTCCACAGGCCCCCTGTGGGGACCCTGCCAGTTTGTGCGTGAATGGGGCGGTCCAGTTCTGGGATACGGGTTCGCCCAATTATGTTTATGGCAACCCGAACATGCCCAGCACGATTGAAATCACCACCGCCGCCGATTCCCATTACAACGGCCTGCAGACGGTCCTGAGCAAACGCGTGGGCCACGGTCTGGAATTCCACGCGTTTTACTGACCGTCTGCAGGCCGTTGTAATGGGAATCGGCGGCGGTGGTGATTTTGATGGTCCTCAGGGTTGCCATAAACATAATTGGGCGAACCCGTATCCCAGAACTGGACCGCCCCATTCACGCACAAACTGGCAGGGTCCCCACAGGGGCCTGTGGAAGTGACATTAAAGGGATTGGAATCCTTGATCGTAAAGATGTGCACTCCACGCGTGCCCACGTAGGCCACGCCGAGAGCCATCCCCAGGGCAACTGCTGCTGAATGCTCATGTTGTACTGAATCAGGTAAGGGCTTTTGCTGTGGTAGTCGACAAACTGCGGGGTGAGGTCCGACTGCGCGCTCAAAATTGCGGGGCGCAAGAGGGCGCCTGGACGAAGTTGGTGCCGGCACCTGAATATATCGGCCAACGCAGCAAGGGGCAGATGGAGTCTTGTTTCAGCGTCGTCCCGATATTTCCAATGTCATAGTAGATGCCGAAGCCCGAACGGACCGCCCGTTTTTCGTTGCCGAACACGTCCCAAGCAACTCCGACCCGCGGACTGAAGTCATCACGCAAGTTATTCTGCAGCGTCGGCCCCAACCGTAAACGGATCAGTTAAGACGTTCAACAAGTCTAGACGAGTGTCCGGTCATCTTGTACGGTGTGGTCATGAATTCGTGTTCGGAATCCCAAATTTCAGGTCAACCGTGAGCTGATGCGCCAGTCGTCCTGTACGTAGAAGTCCGAGCGTGTCGTAAATATAGTCTGATTCTCGTTCGCGTCCGAGGTTCGTATTCAACCAGGCTGGGTGTGCTGGCCAGGAATTGAGCGAAACTGAATACCTAAGCATCCCGTTAAACCCGTTATTCGATTGCGTTCCTTCGTTCCATCGGTTGAGTAGCGTCCCGAACTTGAAGGCGTGTTTGCCGTGGGTGATTGTTACATCGTCGCTTAAGGTATAGATATTCTGTGCGCCATAGGTCGTCGTCTCGTTCTCGACGCCCATATTCAGGAAGTTTTCAGTCAGGATACTGATCTCGCCAACGGCTTCCCGGTATGATCAGAGGGCCCGGTCATTATTGGGCAGACCCTGAAGTATGGGGCTCGAGGAGAATTTGGTTCGGCTGAATGAAAATCGCGCCGTGTTGAGCACGACGGAATAATGTGGTTTTCGGATAAAGTGATGTACTGATTGCGCTGAGTGGTCCCCGACCTGAAATTGGGGAAACCGTTCTGTGGAGCGTTGTTGAGGAGGTCATCATCGATGGTGGCGCCCAAAGAACGTGTCCGCCGACGAAAGATTATGGTCCACACGCATCTGACCGTAGTTTTCATGGGCCGTGTTCATGCTCGGGAAGGTGAACTGAGGAGGAAGGCCAGTTCCGGGGGACGGCACGTTGACTGAGGATACACGCGAGAAAAGGTGCGATGACCGGTTGAATCATTACCGATGCGGCCCGAGCAATATCCGGACACTGGGCGACCGTGACCACCGTACCAGCCGGCTGATGGCATCCCGGAGAAGGCACGTTAGCAGGTTCGTGACCCCCAGGTTTTGCCTCAATCCCTCGTAAACTCCAAAGAAAACTCTTATCCTTCTTGATTGGTCCGCCGAGCGAGCCTCCGTAGTTGTTCCTTTGAAACTCGGGTTTGGAGGTTTCATCAAAGTAATTCTTGGCATCCAGTGCCGCGTTCCGCATGAAATAGAACACGTCGCCGTGAAAAGCGTTCGTTCCGCTCGAACTCACCATCACCATCTGACTGTCCCATGGTCACGCCGTATTCGGCGGCAAAGTTCGTGGTGATGACTTTGTACTCCTTGATACCCTCCACACCCAATGTCGTGTCGCCTTCCGTGCTGGGATTGCGACCCGAACTGGTTCTGCAGGATCGCCCCAGTCAAGCGTGAAATTGTTCGACCGCTCCGCGAGCCCCTTCTCGTTGAAGGTGGTACCGATCCCGCCCACCCCGCCCCGCCCATTGTTGCTGTCTCCTATATTTATGTCTCTGGTCACACCGGCTTGCAGCAAACTCAGGTCGATGTAATTCCGCCCATTTAGCGGCAAGTCTTTTGATGGCATTTTCCCATTCACTAGTCCGCCGAGCGTGGCATCCTCAGTATTCACGATCGGAGCCTCACCGGTCACGGTGATCTGCTGCTGCGTCGTTCCCACTTCCAGCGTGAAAGGGATCACTACCTGTTGGGTGACCTCAAGCGTGATTCCGGTATGCGTTTCCGTCTTAAAACCTTCATGCGAGGCTTGCACCTGATAATGCCCGGTGGCGAGTGCGGGTCCCTTCTGGAGGCGCTCGAGACGGTGCGCGTGAAGCCCGTGTCCATGTTCTTGATCGTTATCGTCGCTCCGGGAACACTCGCGCCCGAGGAATCCTTTACCACGCCCATGATCGTGACCGTGGGCAACTGGGCCACCAGCGGAATTGCCGCCAGCAGCAACAACAGGGTCGCACCCCAACATATCTTCAAACACTTCGCCTCCCAATTATTTTCCATCGCCTTCCTCCTCATTCGGTGAATCCCCCGCTCCGTGCATCCAAAAGGGCCCAGTCGAATCTCAACGTGGATCTTGTCGTCGCGCTTCCTGCTCCCGCCACCGACAAATGATTCCTTCCCGAACATTTAACGGCAGATAAATACACAGCTAACTCTCTTGCTCGGCGACGGCGAGAGGGTCGTCGCTTGTGCTCTTTACCTAGCTATATAGCTAGGTAGAAATAACCAAGCTGGTTGTGTTCTGACCTTGGATTAATGCCCCTCGAAGGGTGCACCATCCGGGTCCTTTCACCTTGCCTGTGATTGTGGCTGCGAGGGAAAACGAGCCAAAAAAAACAACGAACTCAGGCAGTTCAAGAATCTTACTCATTGACTGCATGACTAATGTTTATCGATCCCTACTGACGAGTGCACTTGCGTCCTGGCAGAACCGAAATCAGAAACGTCGGACCAAATTGCAAATTGTGCTCCACTTACCAGTGAAACTTGCCGAAACATCAAGGTATATCAAAATGTTTCTTGACAATCTTTAGTAGCTGGCGCTCAAATAACCAACCAGAAATGACCATAGGATAGCCAGGATCTACTTTCCCCACAACGCAGCTCTCTGCCGATAGGCGGTCGGACAAGGGGGGAACGTATCAAATAATAACGTCATAAGTTTCTTTGGTTCCCATGCTGTTTGTTGCGTCGCTATGCCACGGGGCAACGATAACGGGAACTGTCAAGGGTCCCGATGGCAACCCTTTTGAAGGCGCGTTCCATTACAGATGCAAAATACGAAGACCAGAATTACGGTCAGCGTGTTGTCTGGTAAAGATGGGCAGTATCTTGTGGAGAAGCTACCAGCCGGCAATCTCTCCTGCGGATAAGAGCAATCGGTTATAAGGCTGATCCCCGCAGCGGAGTGAACCTGACGGCTAACCAGAACGCCTCGTTCGACTTTAGTTTGCAGCGTGGAATGGTGCGCTGGAGCGACCTTTCCTATTATCAAGGGAAGCAGCTGTTCCCACAGGAAAAGGGCAAAGCGGACTTTGTTAGAGTCTGTTTGGGCTGCCACGGATTCGAAACTCGAATGGCTTCCGTACATCGAGATGCTGACGGCTGGAAGGACAGAGTCAGCTACATGAAGGAAATAACCCGTTCCGTTGACTTTCTCCATTTCACCGACCAGAACAGCGTTGACATCGCAGCCTATGTGAATACTCTTTTTGGCGACGAGTCGGTGCTCCCAAAATCTCCCTCTGAGCTTCCCAACTACCAGGCATTAGTGCGGCGCTTCGGCGATGAAGCGATGAAGATCGTCTATGTCGAGTACGACATGCCAGGACCGAGCCGCATGCCCTGGGACGCGAATCCGGACAAAGATGGGAAGGTATGGATACCTGAATTCTCGCCTTTCAACGGGATCGCCAGGCTCGACCCGGAAACCGCGAAGTTTGACGAGTATAAGGAGCCAGAGACCCGCGAGGCTTTCACGCATTCGGCGTTAGCGGGCCCCGATGGGACGGTGTGGTTCACCGAGCAGGCGATGAACAAGATTGGAAAGTGGGATCCCCAAACCAAGGAGATCACCGAATATCAAGCTTCTTATACTCCCGGGAAGGAAGGAATGATCACGGGAGGATCCAGACACGGTGCGGGTAGATTCGAAGGGAATTGTGTGGGCTTCGGGCGCGCCGTTCAGCAGCTTCGACCCTAAGACGCAGAAGTTCACCAACTATCCAGTCGCACCTAACACCTACGGCATCGACATCGATAAATATGACAATGTCTGGTTCGATGGGTTTACACCAGACGGGAAGCTATTTAAGGTAGACGGAAAAACCGGGAAAATCACCGGGTATCAGCCACCGACCGCAGGCCTGCCGCGGCGAATCCAAGCAGATTCCGACGGGATCATATGGTTTGCGGAGTTTGCTGCGGGAAAGATCGGACGGTTTGACCCCAAGACGGAAACCTTCAAGGAATACGCTCTGCCTGGTCCAGAGGCGAGTCCCTACGCTCTCGGGATCGATAAGCATCACTACGTTTGGTATTCGTCGGAGCAGATGGACGTGGTTGGGCGATTGGACCCGAAGACAGGGCAAGTGCTCGAATATCCCTTCGCTCAATCAGAAAATGCCATGAGAGAGTTCATCCCCGATTCCCAAGGAAGAATGTGGTTTGGCTCTGCCCCGAACAATAAGGTGGGCTATTTTTATTTGGCTGAAGGAAACGGCCGCACAAGCAAATACAGTAGGTAGCGTTGATAAAGCGTGTAGAAGATAATGGCGAAACGAAACATCGAGGTAAATGCAGGAATTCCCTTTATTAACGTGGATCTGAAAGTTGCCGCAGCCGCAATGGCATTCGGCAGTAGTGGATTGAGTACTGGAAGACGGCAACGGGACATCGCGCGTCCATGACCGCAAATCCACGCTGAGTTCTGCCATCGGGAGCCGGTTCTAAGCATATTGACTCTGGAATAGCATGTCCGTTGGCGAGTCGGCGGCGATCCACACATTACAATCCTTCCAAGCGATAATTCCGAGTACTCGGTCAGCCGTCCAGAACCGATGCCAAGTGCGGAGATCACTTCCTACCAGCCAATCGGGCGTTCGCTCCGTTTGCGTGAAATGAACCGCCGGTGTACGCCGGCTATGCCAGCCGGAATCATCAAGCATGTTCGGGCGGTGAGATTACTGGTGGCAGCAACCGACTCATAATCGCCGCGCCCGGTCAACTCTGACGTTCGGCGTCTACATTTTCACCGTATAGCGTTGCTATGGAGTCATATGGAACTCGGACGAATTAGTGCCATCTTTCGTTACCCAGTTAAGTCTATGGCCGGTGAATTACTAGATGTTGCAAGGCTGGTTGGCATGGCATTGAGGGCGATCGCAGGTTAGCTTTTCGGCGACTCGATGACAACAGTGGACTCCCATGGCTGACAGCGAGCAAACTACCGCAGCTGCTCCTCTATAAACCATTCAGGCTCGACAGCAACACTGCCGGGCTACTGCCGACCCACGTTTGTACTCCGGACGGGAAAGAGTACGAACTCCGAAGCGACACACTACGGGAGGAACTTTCGAGCCGGTATGGCAGTGATGTCGAATTGATGAGTCTTAATCATGGCATCTTCGACGAAGCCTGTATTTCGGTAATCAGCCTTGGCACAGTGAATTGCATCAAGCGCGAATCAGGCCGAGACGTTGACCTTCGCAGATTTCGACCAAACATTGTGATCGAAACCGATGGTGATGGGCCATTTGAGGAAGACAGATGGGTCGGCCGCACATTGCTGTTTGGTGATGGAACCGGCGGGGCAGGCCTCACAGTTACTATGAAGGATGAGCGATGTGTCATGGTTAATCTCGACCCAGACACAGCCGAGCGAGATTCTGAAGTGATGAAGACTGTCGTTCGTATGAACGCGAATTACGCCGGCGTATACGGCACGGTGGTCAGGGCGGGCGAGCTTCGTGTCGGCCAAGCTGTTACTTTAGGAAGGTGCGACATGTGAAACGCGTCCGGCCCAGTACTCGATGTCTGGTAAACGCTGCGAGCGCAACCGGTCGATGCGAACCGATGGCTTATACCTAATCAGGTACAGGTAATAGTTCTCATTCACTTCCACCGCATTTCCGAAAAATGCGAGTTGAGTCACATCCGGATCAAGGGCAGTCAGATCAAGGGGATAATTCACCAAGACTACGATGTCCTGCTTACGTTCAACTGCCTTTTGCTTCGCCAACCCAATAGCTGTCTGCGCCGGTTGAGCGAGTCGTTTCCGGTCCCAGAGAATATAAGAGCCTTGGCGATTTCCTCTTACATAGAAGATATCGCGATCCAGATAGGCTGCAATAGTTGAAGCAGAATTATCAACATCTCCAACGATGAACATTTTCTCCATATGCTTTGCCGTCATATAGTGAGCGACATCCTGGCCACGGGAAAACGGAGCGCTGAACGCCAGAGCGGTGGCGATGACTCCACCAATAACCTGAACTCCCAGTAAACCGGTTAAAGCGCTATCTCGATGATTTTCACACCATTCACAAATCGCATTCAGCCGGGGTGACTTCATAGGCCTGTTGGGATAGCCGGAGTAAATCCACAGGCACGCCAAAAACAAGACAAAAGCGTGCCCGTCATGCCGAAGAATCCGAAATGTACGAAGTACTTGAAAAGAAATAGAGCACACGTACCCAAGCAATATCCGATCAGCACCGGCGGTCTACGCAAAAACAAGCAAAAGGAAATCACCACCAATGCGATGGATAGAATCGCCAACTCCGGTGTGTGCAGGAATTTGAGTTCCAGAAGTTGAGTGTAATCCGCGGAATCGGTACAAAGCTCCTGGAGATCATTGTCGCCGTGTAAAGCAACGGTTTTCGAGTGAAGTCAAGCCCTGCGTCCGCAGGTGGCCACATACTGAAGCAAGAAAAACATATGGCGCCTACTAGCAGCGCTGCCGGTAACACCACTTGGCGCGAGCCAACAGGAATAAACTCTCGTGGCGAGGTCGATGAGTCTATTTCCCAGAGCATGATCGAAAGCAATGCAACTGCAATGATCAGGCCATAAACACTTGTCTGTGCCAGCAAGGAAAGAAAGATGGATAACAGTGCATAACGCTTTTGGGTCCAGCCCGGTAGACTGCGCAAAAAGCGAATACGAATAGCACCCCTAATGCGTAATTGCGGCTGATCGCAGCGTATTCAAAAAATGTAAAATATCCAAAGGCAAACAGCACCTTTTGTAGTCGCGTAAAAGGAGCGTATTGGCTGACGATAAAAACCGTAATGCAAGCTATCAGTAGGTGGAGAATTTGCATCCCGGCGGGATTCGCCGTGACCCGACTTATGTAATACACCAACAGGTACCATAAGTCGGGATGCCCCTCATATCGTTTTAGGTAGAGGAGTTCCGGGATAGAGTGGCTATGCCGGGCGAGCATCCAAATCTGTAATTCATCGCTCCACGATGCATGGTGTTTGACACTGATTACTTCGAACAAGCAATAAATCGATGTGAGAGATAAGGAAAAACATCCGTTTTCTTTAAAAGGCCGGCCGTGTTTGCCACCGAGGTATACGGGAGGCCGGGATGTCGCGATGCCAACCATGATTGGTGCTCAGAGATTACATCTCGATCGATCTGAGCCCCGGCGCCTCCTTTGCTCGAATTGTTATACGTTTACGCGCCAGTCGGGGGCGCAGCGGCGAGGCAAAGGACGATAGCAATCTCGTGGCCAGACTTCCCCATTTAAAACACAACCAATGTTCTGCCACCACCGAAGACTATGACACGTTTTTGCACTTTCCCGCCAAGGTTGGGGCACAAGTTGCCAAATTCTGAGGGTGAGGAGCTATTTGACGAACAATGTTAATCCCCGTTAAGCATTGGCCACCCCTGAGGTGTGGTTCTAATGAGTTGTGAAAGTCTGTGAGAGATAATTGAATGCCGTGATCAGAATTCCTGCTTGCCGCTTGGAGTACAGGGACCTTCGTCTGGCCCTTTGTACAGCTTGTTTCCGCCTGCTGGAATTGTACGCTGTCAAGCAATGGTAAAGTCACGCGCACAACTACCTGCCTATCCGGGCAAATACAGCAAAATGTTGGCGTTAGCCTGTCTTGCGGCCTCCTTGCAATACCTTTCAAGTTGTACCGGCACGACCGGGACAGCCGCGCCCTCGAGCAGCACGGGCAGCTCCAGCGGAACCACGAGCCAGCCCAGCTCCACCTATACCCTGAACGTAATAAATGGTTCTGGCGCAGGGGCCTACGCTTCTGGCTCGACAGTACCGATCACCTCGAACGCTCCGACTAGCGGCGACGTATTTCTTGATTGGACAGGCGCGACGGTTCAAAGCGCTTCTGCCCCGTCGACAACCCTGGTGATGCCCGCATCCAACACCACCGTCACGGCGAATTACGCCGCCGTCTCTACCCAGACTTCAATTCCCTACCCGGTCACCAACCACCCGCGGATATGGATCACCCAAGCCGATCTGCCAAGGCTGCAGAGTTGGGCGACTTCGTCGAACCAAGTCTACCAACAAGGCATGCTTCCGGTGCTGAGCACGGCAGTGACGCTCTACAACACACAGTTTTTCCCTGCTGGAGTGGCCAATCCAAATTATCCCGACCCCGGCGACACGCAAGGATACACGGGGTATCTCACCGAGGAATATGGAGCAATCCTGGCATTCAACTCGCTGATCGATCCCGATATCGCGAATCGCATTAAGTACGCCCAGTATGCCCGCAATATGCTGATGTATGCGATGAACCAAGCCGCGCTCGGCCCGCTGGCAGGCGCGCCGTTCAGGGACCCGATGTTTTCAACCTACAACCGCGCGAGCCTTTCCGGTGAAGAATGGCCATTGATCGTCGACTGGATCTACGACGCCGTTGATGCTAACAATCAGCCCATCCTGACTGCCAGCGATAAAGCGACAATACGAGACGTGTTTATGATGTGGGAAGCTGCCTGTGAGACTGCAAGTACCACCGGCGGGGACAGCCCTCAGCTCCCGGGCGTAGTGAACAGTCTGCAATTGCTCCCCAACAATCAGCCGTATCGCTTCGCGGCGAATAACTATTACACCGCGCACGCCCGACTCATGATCATGCTGGCGCTGGCCATTGATCCCTCCGACGATTCCGCGGTCAATCCCAGCCAACCCAAATCTCTACTCGGCAATTCGCTGCGCAGCTACCTTTCTGATGGTTTGGGCGCATGGCTCTATCAGCAGTACGCCATGTACGGAGATGCTTCGGCCGTTTCTGAAGCTTACGGCATCCCGGGAGGCGGGACAGGATTGGGACTCGCCAGCGGCGGCCTTCCGCCCGAAGGAATGCTCTACGGTGTTTCCTACGGAAATTTACTGAGCGGCCTGTTGGCTCTGCAGACGGCCGGCTTCAACAATCCGTTGTATGCGAGCTATACCGGACCGCAGATCGACTTGATTTCGGCACCGATGTGGGATCGCTACGTTCAAGGTGTTTTCTCTTCACTGACACCAGCGTCGTTTACGCCTTCCGCTGCTAGCGAGAGTTACTTGGGGCAGGTCTATCAGTTCGCAAGTTATGGCGACCTCCTTCGTCTGTACGTAACGCCCGACTATATGACGCCGTTCACCCTGCTGGCACTGCTCGAGCAGGAGAATGGACAACCGACTCACGTCGCAGATGCCCGGTGGTTTAACTACAACGTCGTCCAAGGCGGGCCCGCAGCCTTCTATAAGCGGATGACCGACCCGTATACCTTTGCTGAAACGATCCAGTATTACCTGCTTTTTGATCCATCCGTTTCCTACACTGCAGCTCCTGATCCGCGCTCTAGCTATCCGACAGTGTTTGTCGACCCGGGCGGTGGCCGAATCCTAGCTCACACCGACTGGACTGCTTCGGGAACGATGTTTGACTATCGAGCCAGCTGGGAGTCCATCAATCATCAGGATGGAAATGCGGGACAATTTGAATTGTTCCGGAAAGGAGAATGGCTGACCAAAGAGCTGAGCAATTATGACAATAATGGTTTGGGGATGACGACCTATTACCACAATACCCTGGGCTTGCAAAACACCAGTCCGAACGGCGCACCAAATATCAATTGGTGGGAGCAGGGGGAATTGGCCAACGGCAGCCAGTGGATGATCGGTGTGAACGCGGGCGATCCCAGCACCATCGACAGCTCGGGTCCGGGCTACGTTTACGCCGCGACCGATATGACGAATCTATATAATCGTCCGGATTCCTACACGCCGTCGAACAGCATCAACAACATAACCCAGGCGACTCGCTCGATAGTGTGGCTCAGTGGTGACTATATTGTGATCTACGATCGAGCCACATCCCTTAACACGGGGCTCTTCAAACGCTGGAATCTTACCCTGATCACCAACCCACAAATCAACGGCAAAGTGGCATCCGAAACACTTCCGAGCGGTCAACAGCTTTTCATTCAGAGCCTGTTGCCCACCAACAGCACAATCACCGCACGCTATGCTGTCAGCGACCTCACTACGATTGCCGAACTGGAACCGAGTCAATATGTAATGACCGTACAAGATCCATCCAACCCGGCCGATTCTCGGTTTCTCCACGTCTTGCAGGGAGCTGACGCCGGCGCGGCGATGGTTCCGGCCAGTTATCTCCAAAGCGCCAGTGGCACCATCTTTGACGGCACAGTTTTTGGAAGCACGGCTGTCTATTTTCCAGTGAACCCGAGCACCGCGACCCAAACTACGACCTTCCTCGTCCCGGCCGGTGTCCACACCATGCTGATAACCGGCATGCAGCCAAGTGCGGTATGCGGTGTGACGATCCAAACGGGGGGCGGAGGCAACCTGGTCACGTTGAACCCGGGCGGGAATGGAACCAGTGCTGATGCAGGAGGCGTTGTGAGGTTACTGTTCTAGCAGGGTTTGTGGCTCAAATTACAACTCTGTCGTAGCCACATTCGAAAGCTCCATGGCCCGGCTATCGGCCAAAATCCGTTCCTTTTGAGTGAAGCAACCGGCCTATCCTTGGAGTCGTTCGCCGGAATGTGTATCCTTGTAGCTCGAGAAAGGCTGTTTTCGGGCCTCCCCGGCGATCGATTCGCGCCGTCTCAATCTCACATCGTCAGGTGCTGATGTTCGATTGTGTAAAACGAGACTTGTATCGTTGCGGAGATACATTCTCGGAGCGATTACGCGAGGTTTTTCTTAACCCTGGAACGTGGGCCGTATTGAGTTATCGCCTGCGGAGGTGGTTGTACACTCTGTGCGCACCGACGATCGTGCGACGGTTTCTCGGTCCGTTGTCGAGTATTTTTCAGCTGTGGACCATCCTGATGACAAGCATCGATTTACCTGTAACCGCGGAGATCGGTCCGGGCCTCTACATCCCTCACACTGGCTTCATCGTTGTCACAGTTGGTGCACGCCTTGGCAGTAATTGCACGCTGGCGCAAGGTGTGACCATAGGACACGGCAGGGGCGGAAAACAGCAGGATGAAGCGATGCCTGTTGTCGGGGATCGGGTCTACTTCGGGCCCTCGTCTGTCGCGATTGGCGGCATAACGATAGGCAACGACGCCCTCATCGGACCCGGCGCGATTGTGACTCGCTCGGTTCCAGCCGGGGGCGTTGTGGTGGGGAATCCAGCGCGGCTAATTTCAACGCGCGGGTCCTTCGATCTGATCAGCTATCAGGATATGGCGGACGACAGGGAACGGTCCTTAGCCATGACCGCGCTCCGACCCTCTGAAGATGGCTGAACCGAACGCCTCGCAGCCTAGGTGAATGAGGGAGGATAGAAGCGGGAGGGCGAGATGTCAGAGGCAATTTCTGACCTTGCTATCGTCTCGCGTGCCGACGACGGCAAGGTAAGAGTGAGTGTCTTGGTGAGAGAACTGCTGACGGGCAATTCCCTTTCTTGAGAGCAAGGAGTCTGCTTTTTTCCTTCCAGAATCTGGTTTGCTACAAACTGTGCGACCTGGGCCGAACCTTCCTCGGTGAGGTGACACTGATCGTAAAACACGCCGATTTGAATTTCGAGTTGCTGCTGCAAATCTACCGTTTCCAACCCATATTCCTCCGCAAGACGCACGGTCACTTCGTCGACGAGCGACACTAAATAAAACAAATCTGCGTTGGATAGGAATTTCCATTCGGCCTCGCTCTTTGACCGGCCCAATCGGCCCATCCACAGGTGTCGCTCCTCACGGTCCGTCATTTGATCTTTGTGGAACCAGGGTTGTCGAATCAGAATCACACGTCTCGCTTTGGCCCGGGCAAGTTCGATCGAGCGTCGCAATCCCCTCTCGAGCCCTCGCAGCATTCCCGATGGATCTGACGTAAGGGGATGATAGTCACCGTTTCTCTGTCTTCGCTGTCTTGCGCAGGTGATCAGCCGATTCCCTACCGGGGGCAGGATTGCCGAACGATGAGCCTTCCTGCACCAGGTGCGTTTCGCCAACTCGGCGATCGCCGTTTCCCGGAGACTTAGCCACGCGAATGGCTTATCGGGATACTGTTCAAAGCACTCTTCGACCGGCAGGGGGACAGCATCGACATTGGATGGTGCACCATCCAGCAGCCAGCGCATTGCGCAGGCAAACCCGGTGCCAAAAAGTATGAGATCAAGATCAGCATACCGTGGCAACACCTTCTCGAGCGCCAAGGCCAAGGCCTGGGCGTCCATTTCGGCAACACCGATGTTGCCCACGTGGACCTGCTCAGCATCAAGCTCGGGTAAGTGTTCGCGCAGGATGCCTTCGACAAGAATAGGCCAGGTCTTGTCCTGGGTAATCGCACTGCTCTCGACAAAGCTGCCCCCGACGGCAAGAACCCGATATAAGTTGCCCGTCACTCGCGGGACTTCACTGCCGCGCTCGCCGTCGGAATTGCAGACCACCTCGATGGGATTCCTGAGAAGAGGCGACACTTGTGGTAGAACTTCGAATATCTGCCTTGAATAAGGGCGCCGCACGTAGTAACGGCGATCTTGTCTAACCCAAATGCGCGCCAGTGTTTCTGCCAATATGAAGGCGCCAAGAACCAGGCATAGGAAGCTCAATGGCTTAAACAACAGGAAAAAGTCATTCATGGTTATAACTTCCATTTTATCGGACCTCGTCTCCCCAATATTTCACTGCTTATTGGCTCAGCTGATGTTACGACGGGGGTTGCCTGACGGTCGGAGGAGAGCTCCCTGCAAGACCATTCATTTGGCCTGATCAAAAGCAGGCAGGTTCCCTCAGAACGTGAGCCTAAGTAGTCCGGCGCGATCGCTATGGGTGCCGCCGGCGCCTGGTCTAATGTGTACCGAGCGAGATTCTCCATTCGCTTCTGGCTCGATGAGGTAGGAAGCTTGAGGCGTCAATCCGGTCACGAACATTGTACGGACGCCTGATGGAACAAGCAGAGTGGTTTCAACAAGGGCACCGTCATCATTCACAGAGAAATAGATTGCGGTGCTTCCACACTGGGCACCTTCAAAAGGCGTGCCGCCACTGCTGTGCAAGCGAACAGCCCGAATCATTGCTACGCCTCGATCGGCCGCCTGCAGCACATGAAGGAAGCGGACATTCGCTGGCCTGGACGCATCTTCTACAGTGAAGATATATTGGCTGGGCTCCAACTGAGCGATGGGATTCAAGCGCTTGGCAGCATAGGTCTCGCTAGTCAAGGGCTTTTCGGGCTGAAGCGTTTGAATGAATAAGCGCTGGCCGCTTGCTAGGGTTTCAGTAGCCACGCTGCCATCGATTTCAGGTTTCGTCACCAGACTCAAGTTAAAGCGCTTGAATAGACCCTCATCGCGCGAAGTAGCGCGGTCGTAAATCGCAATGAAGTTCTTCTCGAACCATGCGATCGACCGAGTGGCTTGAATAATATTGATCGCGCTGTCTTCGCTCGCCCCCCTGGCCGGTCGATTGTAGAGGTTTGTTAGAATGCTCGTTGCGTAGACATAGCCCGGGCCGGCACTGCTGGTGGTATGGGGATCACCGGCGTTTGTAGCTTCCATCCACTGGCTGCCGCCGCTCCACTCCCCATGCTCAAACCATTGAAGGTCAGAAGGTGCCCCGCCGGAGCAGACGCATTTGTTCTCGAGCGCCAGGGTATTATGATAGGTCGTGGTCATGCCTACGCCCGTATTGTCATAGTTGCTCATCTCCTTGGTTAGCCATTCGCCATCGCGATAGAACTCAAACTGGCCACCATCACCTACCTGGTGATTTATGGATATCCAGCTGCCGCGGTAATCAAATAAAGTGCTATTCGCACCCCAATCGCTGTGCGCCACAACGCGGCCTGCAGGCTCATCGTAGAAGACAGTTGGAAAGTTGGGACGCGGATCAGAGGCCGTGCGGCTGGCGGGATCAAGCAGCAAGTAATAGAGAATTGATTCGGTAGAACTCCAAGGCGAGGTTATTCGTGAAAGCAAGGCGTTCTGGCCACCCTGTGTGGCGCTCACAGAAAACCACCGGGCCGCATCGAGATGCGCAGTTCGACCCATTTGCTGCTCCAGAATCGCGAGCAGAGCAAACGGTTGCATGGCATCGGGAGTCACCCACAACCTCAGTAAATCGCCATAGCTCGCGTACTGGAAGACTGGTCCGATCCAGGGCTGTGCGGGAAAGATCCTTGCAGACGGCGCGAGCGAGGAGAGGTAACCGACAACGTAGCGATCCCATACCGGCGCATCGATTAAGTGAATTTGCGGGCCGGCATAGTTCACCTGGTCGAAGCCCGCTGTACGCAGCGCCAGAAGTTGCCCAAGCAGAAAGGCAAAGGATTCTCCGTACAGCATTCCTTCCGGCGGTAGTCCGCCACTGGCCAATCCAAACGCGGCGCCACTCCCGCTTTGTCCATAGGAGCGAGCTACCTCAGAAGGATCACCGAACATTGCAAATTCCTGGTAGAGCCAAGCGCCCGTAGCATCAGCGATGTAGCTCCGCAACGTATTGCCTAGCGCGGAGTCCGGCAGATTGCCGTCGACTCGCGGATCATCGTCTGGATCAATGCTCAGAGCCATCATTGTGAGCAGCCGGGCATGACCCAGATAGTAGTTGTTGGCTGCCATGCGATACGGCTGGCCGTGCGGCAGTAGTTGCGCGCTATTCATAATGCCGATCGGCTCAGGGTGATCTCCACCGGTTGTGTTGGCGTTGAGGCAATCCTTGGCCCACATAAGAAATACGTTGCGGATCGTCAGCTTATCGGCTGCTGTGAGAATGGCGTTTCCGTTGGCGTCGGCCGCGCTATAGATCCAGTCGACAATCAGAGGCCACTGCTCACCATGCCCGTTCGCTCGATTGTAGATGGCGAAACTTGGGTCGCGGAATGGTGCGCCGGATCGGTGTCCCAAGGCCGCTTGCTGCATTGCATACATCAGCAAATTACGCGCATATTGAGAATAGGTGATCCGGGCGCTGGCGTTCGGATCGATGAGCGAACCAAACGCAAGTATCAGACCGTTTTGTTCGGTCAGTTCCCCCGAATAACCTTGGGTATCCCCAGGATCAGGATATTGGGGATTGAGAGCTCCTCCCGGAAAGAATTTCTGGTGATAGACCGAAACTGCTTGCTTCAGTAGCGGCAACATACCTTGTTGGTAGATCGGATTGGAAGACATCGCCCAGCTTTGCAGACGAGGGACATCATTCCTGGTTATCCACAGCCGTGGGTGACTGGCAATCGGATAAGGAATCGATCCGGGCCGTAAATCTCCGTTGTCCGTATTCTGCAATGACGGAGCAAGTTTTCGATTTGAATTGGCGCCGCCCGGCAGACGACCCAGTGGCACAGGCAACCCCGGGCCTGTGGTAGCAGAAGCGAAGCGCTTGGGAACGGGCGGGCGTAGCGCAACCCGATCGTCGTCGCTTGAACCTACCAGATTACGATGGATGGTCCGGTAACCTGGAAGGACACAAACGAACAACAGAAATGCGATGAGAGAGGAGGACGCTTTCGTCTTGTCCATCAAAGTAAGCGAACCGCTCCGTTGATTCCTGACCGCTCCGGGTTGCTGCGCTCTATTGATGCGCGGGGCGTTTTCGGTAAAGATGAAGATATCGGTCACACATATTTTCGGGGGTAAAATTCCGTTCGTAACAACGGGAAGCGATTTGACCGATCCGGGGCAAATCATGGCTTCGCATGGCCGCCGCACATAGCGCGTCGGCCATGGCTTGAGGGTCGGAGGGTCGAACCCGCATAACTCCCTCCGAGAAACGGGCGATTTCGCCCATTCCGCCGACATCGGTAACGATCGCCGGCAATCCTGCGGACATCGCCTCCAGCAGCGCCAGCGGCAAGCCTTCGCTCAGCGACGACATCAAAAACAAATCAGCGGCAACCAGAAAAGAGGAGATATCGGCCTGTTCTCCAAAGAATGTGACGCAATCGGTCAGATCAAGACGATCGGTCAGGCGCCTGAGATCGGCTGCCAGCGGCCCGTCTCCTACTACCCAGAGGCAAAGGTCGTCAACCTTGGGGCGGGCAAGAGCAACTGCTCGCAGCATTGTTGCTTGATCCTTCTCGGCCACCAAACGACCGACATGCAGCAAGGTAAAGCCGGATTTGGCCCTCGGCATAACGGCAACTTCGCCGGCGGGGCGGCGTTGTAAATGTGAACGATCTTGCCGCGCTCGGCGAGAGGTGCTGCCAATAAATTGCTTTCGCGCTATCGCAGACTCCCACAATCCAATCGCAAAACCGGGATGCAACTGCGAATCTCAGCTCCGACCTCAGCTGATAAGGCGGCTTGACCAGTCCGTGTCGTGTGGCCACGATGGTCTTAACTCCAGCAAGCCTGGCAGGCAGTGCACCCAAAACCGCCGCGGTGGTATTGTGGCAATGCACTACATCGGGCTTGGAAGATTTAAACGCGCGATACAGGCTACGCATCAAGCCGAAAGCTGACGGGGAACGGTGCAGGACTATGTCGAAACCTTCGCAGCGTAGTTCTTCCCCCAGTGCGCCAATCGAGAAAAGGCAATGAACCGAAACGGTGTGTTGCCTTAAGCGCTGCTCCCGGCAAAGCAGTGCCGTCAGCTTCTCCGAAGCTCCGACGACCAGGCTATCGTTTACATGCACAATGTTGAGGAACCTTGACTTGGGTCGGGTTTCGCTTGCAGCGGAGTTGTCGTTCATCGAGTTTTGGCCTGAGGGATGACCATCGCGAAGGCGAGCAGGCAGCATATTCGGGCTCACAAATCCCTGCGCGAAGAACGTGTCTAATACTCACCACTCAATTTCAGCAGCGGTTGATCGGGGGCCACAAAATTCACCAGATTTGTAGCAGGTTCTCGCAGGCCGCGGAACTAAAGCGGAGAGTGCCAGCAGACGCCGGCGATCATCCTGCTGCAGCATCTTAAAGACCCGGCTCATGCCCAGAAAAACAAGCGCCCCTGCCGGAATGGCTACTGCCAACTGGGCAGCCGAATCAAGGGCATATGTATGATGGCGACCACAACTGCCGCCATGGCCGACGTCGCCGCACAAGTCGCAGAACGATCGGTAGATTCACTCGCACCGGATAACGGGTGAAGACGCGAGTCCAGATGATCGCCGCAGCGAGCATCTCGGCCATTCCATTCGCCGACGCTGCACCCGTCGCGCCATATCCGGGAATCAAAAGATAATCTGCGGCGATGTTGACCACAGCGGCTATCGAACCAAGCTTCAAAACGAACCCAATATCGTCGGCCGAGTACAACAGCGTTCGTGCCGGTGTCAGCACGGCCGTAGGAATCCCGAGCAGGGCCACCACTATAAACACCGGTATAGCGGGGATGTATTGCGCCCCGTACACCACCCTTATAAATGGTCCTCCGATGCAAGCAACTCCTACCAAAATGGGAAGGGCTCCTATCAACAGATAGACAAACGCCTGTGAAGTGATCTTAAACAAAATCCTTTTATCCCGACCACTTTCGGACATTTGCGTCGCTGATAACGAGTTCGCAAGCGCCTGGGCAGGCAACATCAGCCGGTCAACCAAGCTGAAGCAGACTGAGAAAAAAGCAAGTTGCCGGATGTCGGGCTGCAGCAATTTGAGAAAGATGACGTCGGAGCGATCCCAGACCACGATCTGCAAGAGCACCAGGCCGGCACTACGCCCCGAAAAGGCGAACATCTTCTTGCGGATATCAGTTGGGAGTGAAACTTTTGCTATACCCTCCATCGATTTCAAGACCGGCACGAGCTTAATAAGCAGCTCAGCACAACAGGACAAGAAAATGCCCGCGGCAATACCAACCAGATCCCATCCCAGCAGAAGACTGAGGGTTACGGCGATAATGTAAATGGCGGCTCTGACAAATGCTCCTCGCGTGTTGTACACGGCTGTCTCTGCGACCATATTCGCCTGCGACGGTATGAAGGTGACCATATTGGGAATCATGGTCAAGAAAAGCATAACCGCACAGGTTCGATATGCAGGGTCGACAATCGTGAACACAGCGACCATGCTAATCGCTGTCAACGACGACGCCAAGATGGCCTGAACGCGCAAGTTGTAGAAGAACACCGCTCGTGCCAGCTCTGGTTGTCCTGCACCCAGAAATTGACCGAAGTATTTGAATGTCGTAAGCGGGATCCCTAGCGAACCGATCGAGCAGCTGATGCTGGTTAGCCACAGGATCAAATTGAAGTAACCAAGACGGGTCGGTCCTATTACCCGCGCGATAAACACAGTTGTCAAGGCCGTGGCAATGAGGGTAATCGCCACTTCCAGGCCCATAAATAAGAAGTTGCGCCCGATTATCCGAGTGTTATTTCGGAACACCGGCTGCGGCGCGGCGATGGGCTTCTCTATGGTCATTGTTGGTCTTAGGACCAACCAGAGCGCTTCGGTCTTTCAGGATGTTTGCCGAATGATTATCGGAGGAGGACGACGCCATAGATGAACAGAATCGCAGCCGCTTCGCTTGTGACAGTCATCAAAATCCAGGGACTGCGATCAGTCAGTTTGCCAGCAGAGCGTTGAATCGCGATGGTTGCGGTGGCGAGCCCTAGAATCAGATACATCGTAATACTGTAGGTGCGCGACAAAAACCAACTCGTCGCCATGAAAGAGATCAACGCTAATTGCATGACGACAATCCAATGGGTGGGAGCAAACGATGTGGCTTTCCGTTTTTGTGCCGCGGCCGACTGCTTCTGGTCGCCTGCCTTGGTCTGCGGCTTGTGTCGGCGCATCGCACTGTGGAGGCTGAGCGTGGTGGTGACGAGCAAAGCTACCCAAATTGTGCTTCCAACCAATCCTAATTCAGCAAGACATAGGACCAGCGAATTGTGCGCGGTTAGATAGTTATTGTTTTCAGAAAACGAACCATATCCCACCCCAAACAATGGAGCGCTTTTAAACATTTGCAAGCCATTGGACCACGCTTCGAGGCGGTCCTCACCATCGGAAATCGAAATCCCTCTCCCGGCCGCAAAGTCCAGACTCAACATAATCATTACCAGTGCAACGACGAGAACAATCGACACGCTGGTTGGAAGCTTCCTGCGGATCGCCATCAACGCCAATATTGCCAAGCCCATGAGCGCCCCGCGAGAATGCGTGAGATAGATTGCCCAAAGCAGAATGGCACAAGGCAGGATCACCGCAACCAGGTTGCCTGCCAGGCGGTGTCGTCTCCAGAAGATAAACATCAGCGCCAGGGAAATAATGAGCATCTGAGCGAAATCGTTGGGGTCGTTCAGGAAACCTACACCGCGAATCTGCATGAACTGCATCTCTAAATGATCCTGAAAGTAGACGCCATGTTGCAGCAGGAATGTCTTCTCGTTAAAGCCCGTGTAATAAGCGCACATTGCTTCGAGAGCAACGAAAAAACACGACCCGACCACAGCGGTGATGAGAATTCGTAGCCTACGAGCTGTGGTAACGTTGGCTACGATGAAAAAGAATACTGATGCTGCGGGAAAAGCCAACCAACTGCTGACGGCACCTCCCAGCCATCCGTTGGCTATTTGTGAGAGGGCAATTGCAATGGTAAAGGCAATCAGAAGAAACGATTGCTTCGAAGCATGCAGGTGACGGTGACCGAGCAGTTCGGGCAGAGAAAACACGAAAATGATACCCGCGAGAATGAGGGCGGGATGAAATCTAGCTGCCAGCGGCCCAAATTGGTCCGGGGAGAGAATCGTTAAGACGATGTAGCAAACAGTGAGAGCAAAGGCCATTCTAGCCCACCCTGTCGCAGGCATTCGGCTGGTGTGCCGGGCGCCAGCAAGCGTCTTCGTTTCCCCGGGCACCGTGACTGCTGGGGGGCCGCTGGTTGCCGCTTTGCGCCGCACGGCCAGCCTGGCCGAGCGGTGCGGTGGTTTTCAATTCCTCTCGAAACGCGAGAAACGATTGTTCAAGTCCCTTGGCGGTTGACACCAATGGCTTCCATCCAAGGGAACGGAGCTTCGAATTGTCGAAGTGGTTTCCTCCCCACTGGCTAGCAACCTTGTAGGGGGTTAAGACTGCCGGCAGCTGGCCTCTTGAATAGGTGTGATATTTCGCGAGCATTCGGGACAAAAAGTGCGTAGCAAAATAGGGGACCCATAGTGAAGGGATGTTTTGAACCTCCCTGCAGTACGCACGCAAATACTGTCGGCACGTCGGAAGGTCGTCGTCATGCACATTGTAAATTTGACCGGCAGATTGTCGGTGCGTTCCGGCTACCACCACGGCCTCGGCACAGTTTGTGACGTAGGTCAGCGGAAGGACATTGTTGCCCCCAAGGTGCAGCTGCCATCGGCCGATCTTCAAACCAACGCGATCAGAAAAATCACTTCCGCCCGGGCCATAAACCACACCGGGCCGGAAGACGAACGAGCTCAACCCGCGAAGCCGCTGATATTCCCACAAGAGCCTCTCTTGATGCACCTTCGCCTGGGAGTACGATCCCGTCTCTCGGGATAGGGTTGACCGCCGCTTCCTCGTTCAGTTGGGCACCTCGGCGGAGTTCAGCCGTCCCATAGACACCCATGGAACCCACGAACACCAGGCGCGGCGACGGCAATTGCATCGCGGAATCCAGGAGATTTCGCCATGCTACGACCGAATCGATAAACAGATCGGAAGGGTCGCCCCCCAGCCCGGCAGCAAGGTGAAGATTAACTGCACGCCCTCAGTCGCCCGCGCGACCTCATCTCTGTACTTCAAGTTGGCGAGGCAAACATCCAGCCTCGCCTGGGGATATCGCGTTTGCAAAATATCAAGTTAGCCATGCCGGCTTGCCTGCGCAGGTTGCAGCGGATATCCCGGTAGCCGTGGAAAAGCAAGCGTTCTACGAGGGCCGCTCCCAGGAAGCCGCCCGCCCGGGTGACCAGCAGTTTCATACCAGAATTCCTGGATAAACCTGGGCGAAGAATTTCGTCCATTATTTCTGAGACGCGCAATATTTCCGAATATGGAATGGGCGGCGGAGAATCCTTCTAAGATGCTCTTGTAGAAAGGCGTCAGTAAGCGGTTCAATCCAGCGAAAAAGTGAAAGCGTGTTGCGGCAAACTGGCCGACATTGTGCGTCGCTTGGCGCAGCGACTGCCACCCCGATTGGAAGGGCGGGAGCAATCGCCCGAGCGCGGTGGGGACGGTTTGCGATTCCTCAATGAGCATGGTGCGGAGCCTGTAATCAACATTCACCGTATTCCGAGTTCCATACACCCGTAGCAGGTGCCCGGTAGGGCGCGCGTGAGAACAAAAAGTCAAGTAGGCAGACATGCGATCGGCGATCATCATCACGCGGAGCTCGTCGAGAACCTCATCGGTCCTGTCATTATTGTTGAGCTGCCGACGCCGGTAGGCGCGGGCGATGACCTCAAAGGCCGCCGGCAGGAAGGGGACGACCTTGTTGATCACATGGTCGATTACGTTTTGAAGTAGCTCTGCTGGGCAGACCGTGGACCCAATGACGAGTATCGGACAGAACTGCCTGACCGAAGCCATCCGATAGGTCGTATCCGTAATAGCTTTCGATATGGACAGGCTCGCCGAGTTTACCGTTGGCGACAAATTCTTTAAACACCAGGGCCGGCGCTTCAAAATTGTTCCAATAGTTGATGGTCAGTTTTCTCCCCGCCCTCCGAGCAGCATCCATCAGACGCCTCGGCGTCCTCGAGATTGGGTGCCAGCGGTTTTTCAAGAAATACATGAGATCTCGCAGCTACCTACTTTTGCGCCAATGCCAGGTGGGACTGCGGGGTGTTGCGATGTGCAGGACATCGAGCCGCTGTTCGGAGTCATACGATCGAAATTGGTATAGCAATGAGGAACACCGTGACGTGTGGCAAGTCGTGTGGCGAGAATCGGCTCGATGTCGGAAACGGCAATCAGCCGCGCGCATGCCTCTTGCGAATTTCCTCGGCATGGCCGTCAAGGATCTTTCGCAACCCACGATGCCAATGTTCAGCATGAATCTTCTTTAACACTGGAGTTTGGTTCCCCAGAGGGAATGGCCGCTAGACCGGAAACCGCAGTCTCCGGAGCAGTCCATCGACGCAATACCGGCTTGGCAATACCGTGCAAGGACCCGATTCCATATAAGACGTGGGTCGCGGCGAATATCAAAGGTACCACCAAAGAGATAGCGTGGGTTGCGTTCTCGCTGAACCAGAATAACTTAACCGACCACGCTCGCTAGAAAATAAGAGCACAGAAGACCGAGAAGCCAGACCTGACCGAAGCGGCTACACCAGGCCGTAGCCAATGAAACAAGTAAAGTCAATACGAAGGCCAAGGGGAACGAAATTCCGTGCCGAAAGCAGGGATCTGCCAACCAGCTTACCGGCATGGAACGGCCACAATCCACGGCTAAACGCCCACCGGCAGATTTGATGAAGTTGCTGCGAGCATAGTAGATACACTTGATCTCGGGAGCCAGCAGAACCCTTCCCCCCGTTCCCGTAGCCTTTGGTTAAACTCCCGATCTTCTCCTACCCGAAGGGCCTCGTTGTAGAGGCCGCATTTCTCAAATACTTTCCGTCGATAGCACCCACCCCATACCGAATCAACCCAGCCCGGCGTCGAACGGCCGCGATGATAGCTTGCCGTACCGGCGCCAAACCGGTGAGAGGAAACGTAGGCAATCGATCTTCCTATGACGGTATTGCTTCTGGGCACCGTCAAACAAACGCCGCCAACATTGTCGGCAGTCGGATAGCTGTGCGAATAGCCAACGCATCGCCAGACGTATTCTTGGGGATAGATAGCGTGAGCCCCTGCGATCATCACGAACTCGCCGGTGGCAACTTTGATGCCCTCATTGGCGGCCGTAGCTGGAATCCGTTTTGGATTGTCGATCAGTCTTATGAACGGATATTTCTCTGCGTAAGATTCGACGATGCTTCGTGTTCCGTCCTCGCTCATGCCGTCTGCGACCAGCACCTCAAGACGATCTTTGGGATAAGTGTTCGCGACCAGAGAGTCCAAACACCCTGCGATAAAATCCTTTTCGTTCCGGCAAAGAACGATCATCGAAACCGATGGAACCTCTTCCACGGGACTCGCGGCCAAGCTTGAGAAAGGTGCGTCAGATTGCACTTTAACCTCGCGCATTGTTTTCCGGGTTATTTGGAAATGCTGTCAATTTGAATCAGTTGAGAACCGAAGGACTGTTCGACTACTGCCTGGTGGACGAAGTGATCAAAGCTTCTGTTGGCGCCATGATTGCAGATCCGTATTCAGGTGGCAGCAGTCCCACCTTGATGAATCTCTGCGCTTCCAGCCGGATGAAATCGAGCGCCGATATCCAAGTGTCATTCCACCTCTGCCGCTCCTCGATCAGCTTCCAGAAGATTCGCTCGATCTCCTTGGGCAATTGAGCCCCGCCAAATGCCGTAGGATGCCAGAGAATGGATATGCCTCCCCTGCCGTAGGTTCTGCTAGCGGAGAGCACGCGCACAACCTGATCGAACCACGTTTTTGCCGGAGTTCCGCTGGTGACTAGGCCTATCTCCATCACCGCGAGCGGTATTTCTAGAAATCTCGCCGCACGCTCCGATTC
>CAVQZU010000057.1:0-29985 GCA_963718485.1 uncultured Acidobacteriota bacterium | reverse complement strand
TGGGCCATGAATTTGTCGGCGAAATCGTCGGCCGTGGGATCGAATGTCAGCGATTTCTTCCCGGGCGAAATCGTCAGCGGTGAAGGCCATGTGGTCTGCGGCCGTTGCCGGAATTGTCTGGCTGGCCGCCGTCATCTTTGCGCGCATACGATGGGAGTGGGTGTCAATCGCGCGGGCGCCTTTGCCGAATATATCGCGCTTGCCGATGAGCAATATCTGGCGGCACAACGCGCAAGTGGATCTGGAAACCGCTGCGATCTTCGATCCTTTTGGCAACGCGGTGCACACGGCGCTTTCCTTTCCGGTGCTCGGTGAGGACGTGCTCATCACCGGAGCCGGGCCGATCGGGATCATGGCGGCTGCGGTCGTGCGCCACGCGGGTGCCCGCCATGTGGTGATCACCGATCTCAATCCAAGCGGCTCGAACTCGCCGAGAAGATGGGCGTGACCTTCGCTGCAACCCGACGGAAACCCGCTGGCCGAGGTTCAGAAAAAGCTTGGCATGCAGGAAGGTTTTGATGTGGGGCTGGAGATGTCGGGGCACGCCAGTGCGTTCTGCGAGATGCTCGCCAACATGAGTCATGGCGCGAAGATCGCCATGCTCGGAATTCCCTCAGGCGAAATGTCGATTGACTGGAGGCAGGTCATTTTCAATATGCTGACGATCAAGGGTATCTATGGCCGGGAGATGTATGAGACCTGGTACAAGATGACGGTGATGCTCGAATCGGGACTGGACATCCGGCCGGTAATTACGCATCGGTTCTCCTGGCACGAATATGAAAAGGGATTTGAAGCCATGAAGTCGGGTGAGTCCGGGAAGGTTATTTTGGACTGGCGCGAACTCCAAGCCGAAAGCGCCGGGTCTGGCAGGAGTTGAGCGATGTTCGATTTCTTGCGACCGCAGTATGAATCCGAGTTGCGCGCGATTCGCGAATCGGGGCTCTACAAGTCCGAGCGCATTCTCGCGGGCCCCCAGAACGCGCGGGTCGATCTTCCGGGAAGGAAGGCGGTCTTAAATCTCTGCGCCAACAATTATCTGGGGCTCGCCGATCACCCTGATGTGCTAGACGCGGCTCACCAGGCGCTTGATCGCTGGGGCTACGGACTCTCCTCGGTGCGCTTCATCTGCGGCACGCAGGAGATTCACAAGGAGCTCGAGCGGCGTTTGAGCGCCTTTCTCGGGATGGAGGATACGATCCTCTATGGTTCGTGCTTTGACGCCAATGGCGGACTGTTTGAGGCCTTGCTTGAGGCCGAGGATACGATCGTGTCCGACGAACTCAACCACGCGAGCGTTATCGATGGCATTCGCTTATCGAAGGCCCGGCGGTTTCGATACCGCAACGGTGACATGAACGACCTGGAAACAAAGCTCAAGGAAGCCTCGGGCGCGCGGCGGGTTCTCATTGCAACCGACGGCGTCTTCTCGATGGATGGCTATATCGCCAAGCTTCGCGAGATCTGCAACCTCGCGGAACAGTACGGCGCCATGGTCATGGTTGATGATTCCCATGCGGTCGGGTTCATGGGTGAAAACGGCAGAGGTACGCATGAGTATCGCGAAGTCATGGGTCGCGTCGACATCCTCACGGGAACGCTCGGCAAAGCCTTGGGAGGTGCCAGCGGAGGGTATACGAGCGCGCGACGGGAGATTGTGAGCCTGCTCCGACAGCGGTCGCGGCCGTATCTTTTTTCAAACAGTGTCGCGCCAGTGATTGTGGGCACATCGCTCAAGGTCCTGGACCTGGTCGGACAAACGAAGGAACTCAGGGATCGCCTGCACTCGAACACGCGTTTCTTTCGCGAACAGATGTCGACGCTCGGGTTCGACATTTTGCCGGGGGAGCACCCCATCGTTCCTGTAATGCTGGGTGACGCGGCGCTGGCAACCAGAATGGCGGAAGGTCTCGTTGCGAGGGGAGTCTACGTCGTGGGATTTTCCTATCCGGTCGTTCCTCAGGGAAAGGCGCGGATCCGCGCGCAGCTTTCTGCAGCGCACACACGCGAGGATCTGGAATTTGCCATCGAGCAATTTGCAGCCGTCAGGGCTGCGTTGCAGTTGGCATGAGAGCCGCGGTCGGCCGAGCTGTGGGCCAAACTGCTCGAGTACCTCGGTGATGGTTTGCAGCTCTTTCCACGGGCGAATTCCTCAGACGCCGCTCGACGACCCGGTGCCCGGTGCGCCGTCATTCGCCCGAGATCCTCGGCAACCTTCCAGAGCTCGCAACCGGAGGAGCCGGACACGTCCTGCACACTTTTCATTTCGGTCATCAGTGTGTCGTGAGCGCAGGCTTCGGCGCCTCAGGATTGGGCGGTGGCACAATCTCTGATCCAAGCAGATCAACCAAATCATGGTTTAACTTCGCGCGCAACTGAGCGCGCGCGTTCGCGGACGTAATGTAGCGTACGGAAATTTCGGTTCCGCCGATGACGGGTTTGACGTTGATCGCAGGCTCTGCCGACAGAGCCTTCATGTCGCGCGATTTTATCGTAGCCCGCCATTCGTTCTCGGCCTGCCGCGAGCCTTCCGACGTTGCTTCGGTAACTTTCTTGTGGATCGCATCGACGATCGGATAGAGATTCTGTCCTGTGGGCAACACAATTTTCAGCTCATCCCAGAGCCACTGCCCCGACGTCGAAAAATTAAAATAGTGTCCCTCGACCGCATAGCCATTGGTAAAGGTCACGCGCCGTCCGGTCGGATGTCCCGAGTCTGTCCAATTCCCAGTCTCGAGCACCACAGTGTGAAAAATACCGAGCTCAACCACTTCGCCAATGACGTCGTTAATCTCCACCCAGTCGCCGAGCCTGATTCCGTTTTTTCCCATCAACACAAACCAACCGAGGAAGGCGATGATGAAATCCTTTAGCGCGACCGTCAGGCCCGCTCCGGCAAGCCCCAGAATCGTTCCCAGCTGGCTGGGCGGACCAAATATCACCAGCAGCACCAAAAGTACTCCGGCAATCTGCAGCGTAACGCCGGTGACCGTGCGCAGTGTCTCCACCTGCCGGCGGTCGATCGATAGCTTTCCGACCAGACGTCCTGTCCAATCATCAACGAAGAGTCCGATGATGGCGATCGCCAGAATGAGCAGTACGCCGCGCAGCCCCCGGTTTACCATCAACCGCTGTTCGGTCTCGACAACACCTATCCACTGGCCGTATACATTGGCCAGTTGTTTTTCGTCAGCGATCCGCTTGTCCAGAGTGGCAAGCGCCTTTTGGTCAGCGGCGCGACGTTTCGTTGCTTTCAGGATGGCCGCGGATTCTTCCCGGTCGGGGTTGTCGCTCTTTCCGGTGACGACCGACGTTGATGCCCTATTGCCTGGCGCCACAGGAGCCGTTGATTTCTCATTCTGTGCGCTGATCTTTTGATTGAGAGAGTTATGCTCTCCCACAAGCGCGGTTGCCTGCGAGATCGCATCTTGTTTCGCGCGCCACAATTGCAACTGTTTCTGATGCAGTACCGACCATTGCTGGAAGCGCTGAATCAGACCGTGTGGTTCGCTCGGTTCGCTGACGGTCACTTTGGTGGCGTCTGAGGACCGCGAGGCCGCATCATGCTCCTGGACCATCGCTTGGATGCGGTCCTGCGGATCGCCGCCCGCACGGATCAGGTCCTGCTTTGCATCATCCACTTCGTCCTGGCGCAGCTCTAGCTCCGCTTTGACCAAATCGAGCCGGGTATCCAGCGCGTCCTTCTGGGCTCCGCTGGCCTTTGCTTCTGCGCTCGTAAGCTGCGTGACTTGAGCCTGTTCGGCCGCCAGAGCGTCCTCTGCCTTCTGCAACTGCGCCTGTATCTGTTTTGCTTCGGCGGTCAATGAGGGCGGATGCTCGGTTGCGTCGAGCACCGCAAGGGCAAACGCCAGGTCCATTTCCTGATCCCCAAGCTGTAGAGCTCCCTGCGCGAAAGGCAGCTCCACCGCGCTGGTTGGCATGTGCGCGAACGCTTGTGCTGTTGATAGAGGCGTCTGATCGACCAGCGCAGCCGGCTCAGGCCCGGTTGACAGGGCTTTCCCATTCGTAGCAGAAGTATTGTCCTGGCGTCCGGTGCGAGCCAATCCATATACGGTTGCGACCAGCAGCACAACGAGCACAATCAAAACGGCTTTGTTTGCGAGCTTCATTTCTCATCCTAACCGCGGTATTGGGAGGTCGCCATCACGCACCATACGCTGCGAAAGGTCAGTTGCGTTCGCAGTTCCTCCGTGCGCTCCATAGAAACCCCGTACGATGTTGAGTTCCTTCCCATCATAACCCTCGCGTCCGCCATTGTATCCGCTTGTACTCGTCGTGGCGTTCATTTCTCTCGCGCTCGTCTCGGTCAATCACAACTCTACCGCCACGGCTGGCAACAGGGGGATTTCGGAGCGACCGTTTGACCAAAAAGCCCACAGATTTGACTCTATAGAGAATCTGGGAGAGTGCTGGGTCCGGCACTGCGGGCTTTCGCGGATCAGCGTGCGGCGGACGAGAGGGAATCGCCGAAGTGGTTCCCGAATGTTTGCGCTTGCTCATTTGGTGGGGTTTAGATTTGTGTATCTCAGCGATCGGGCGGTCCGGCCGAAGAAGACGTCGTTCCACCCTGTGGACCGTAGATCCTTCGCCATTCAGGATGTTTCATCTCACGAAATTCGCTCGGGGTCATGCCCGTGATTTGTTTCAAGACCGTACAGAAGTGCCCGTGACTGGAAAACCCAGTTTCCAGCGCTATTTCGGTGAGAGAGAGAGCCTTCCGCGATAGCAATGCAATGGCAGCATCCACACGCCGCCGGCGAAGGTATTCGCCGATGGTCACGCGATACTGCCGCCGAAACCGCCGCGCAAGGTGTGTCGGATGGACGCCGCCGATTTCTGCCAGTGCAGCCAAGCTCGGCGTTTCGGCGAAGTCATCATCCAGGCTTTCTCTCACACGTTTGAGCCAAACCGGAGCCTCGCCTCCCCTGCTGCATTCGTGTCCGCGGACCAAATGGGCTGCGATCTCGAGCACCAAGGCCTGAATCGCGATGGGAGAAGCGGTGTCATTCAACCGCCATTCGCGATATGCCCGCTCGGCCAGGCACGTAATCGTCCCTCGCTCGTGAAATCGCGGACTCCCCATTACCGTCGCAAGCCGCGGGACACGATTCAGCCACGTCGCGCCGACCTCGATCAGAAAACACGTCGCTCCCTGCTCCCCGATCGAATCCCAATGCCGCTCGCCAGCAGGCCTGACGAGGAGGCCGCACTCCATGCGCTCAACTCCAGCATTCATGAACGTCTCAGTCGAAGCGCCGTGGACGGTCAAAGCAAGAGCCGCCAATTCGTGTCGATGCCAACCGATCCGCAGCCGCGGCGGGTAAACGATTTCGCTGAGAACCAGCGCATCTAAGCGCTCGCACCGACGAAGCTTCCGCAGAAGCGAAGGCTGTTGCGATCCCGGCATTTGCGGTCAACTCCTCCTCGGCGAGATGCCATGTCCGGGCGTCCCCACCACGGGAAGCTGGCGCGGGCCTCCGCATCATGTCTACTGCCGGAAAGTTCAAAACGTACCACTGGTCGCAGCATTTTCCGTTCACCTCGAGCGAAGGCTCGGCAGCAGGGTAGCAAACGCTCAAAGCAAGCCTGCGAGATAAGGCCGCCGCCTCGAGTAGGCAATCGAATCGCAGGCATCGTGGTCAGCACCAACTGACACGGTTCAGGTAGGCGCCGCCGCGAAGCTCGCGCAACAAGCTCAAGCTCAGATTAGGAGAGAAACACAGAATGCCGATTCTCAGGCCCAGAGACTACTAGCCAAACCGGAGGCCGCAAGAGGCGCCCTAGGTCATTGACGAGCGGGGGTTATCAACCCTTCAATCCTTCGTCTGTCAGTAAAAGCGGTAGTCGCGCAAGCGCGCGAAAATCCGCACGAGCTTCTTGGCCAAGGTTCTTTGCGCTATCGACCGTAAACCAATAGCCGGAACGTACCGATAGTGGGGGTTGGCTGTGGGTGCGGCCGCTCGGCCGTGGGAGCCGGAGCAGGACCAAAATCGGCGGTATCAACAAAGAGATGGTGCGTCTTTGTGTCGAGGCCCATTGTCTTTGCCCCGTACTCCGTCTTGACGGTCTCGACGACGCTGAACTTGTCAGGCGAGTCCTCGTGGAATATGTGGATCATCCCTTCGCGCGTGGAGACGAAAATCAGGCCCGTTTCAGGCTCGTAGGCATCGGCATCAACACCCGCTGAGATGGGGAATGATTGAATTACTTTCCCGTTATCCGCATCCATGACCGCAAGCATCTGGGGATTGCGACCCGCCGTGAAGAGCCTGCGATGCTGCCGATCCATCGCAATGGCGGTAGGACCTCCGGCGGGTGCAACCGACCAGCGCGACTTGATTTCAAGGTTATGAGAATCGATCGCGACGACTTCGTTCTTGTCTTCAATATTGTTGTAGACAGTTCCTTGGCCATCAGCGACCGCAAATTCGGGGCCCCCGCCCAAGTCGATGGTCTTGACCACTGAGCCCGTCTTAGCATCGATGACAGTAGCGCTGTGGCTATCTCCGTTCATAGAGAAGACTCGTTTTGAGGCTGGATCGTAGACAACGCAGTCCGCGTCTGGAGCGGCATTGACCTCGCCAACTGTCTTGAGCGTTTTCAGATCGAAGATGATTACCTTACCTTGTGCACCATCACTGACGAATCCGCGATTGAATTCCTCAGCCACGGCAATGCCGTGGTCCAGCTTCAGACCGGTGATATTGCCGATCAGGCTATAATTGTCAGCATCAATTACCTTCACTTCTGTTCCATGTGACAGATACACCCGGCGTGCACTGGAATCGACGTAGATGTAATCAAAGTATTCGCGGTTGCTGCCTTGGGCAGCTGCAAAGTTGTATTTCTGTAGCAGGCGGTAACTGTTCTCCGGTGGACGAGCAACGGCAAGACCAGCGGCCAGTACCAACGCGACGAACAGAACAATCCGACTCAAACTCGATCGTGTCATAGCAATGATCCTCCGTCCGGTCTCAATCGGTGGGAACGAACGGTGAGCTCCGCACCAGCAGAGCTACTCGCCGTAGGTTCCTACGCTCGGCGAACGGTAGCGCGTAAACGTGAAATTCAGATGAAAGGCCATAACCGGGAATCCTACGATGATTCATAGGCAGTGCTGAGATTCCGTGCAGACCACTGGCGGGAATCACCAAGGGTTGTGCGGGTATGGAGGGTGTCTCACCCGGTAGAATGTAGTTTTCCGAGCAAGCAAAAACCTTTGCCCATTTCCATCCCGCATATCCCACAAGTAGGCCGTCCTAAGCCAAACGCGCCAAATTGTCAGAAGCAATCATCTGGATTCGTACTCGAATGATCCCGCTGGTTGGCGACTCGGCCGACTAGACTGATGAGGGAATCGGTGATCGAAACCAAGATGAGTATCCCTCCGGAGTTTATCCAAGATCTACGCGGAGACCTGCAACGTTTGACGAAGGAACCTGGGCCGCTTGGTTATGGCCAGCTAAAGCCACCTGTGACGAAAACAGGTGGGATGCGATCCCGAAAGGCCTGCCCAGCAGCGCATGCTCAGAGGAGGCCAGGCTGCGCCCAAGACAAGCGTGTCGGCATCGGGCCGGCGGGAAAGTATTTCTCTTGAGGGTCCCCTTATCGGGAGCTGCGAGTGCTTGGTATGGCAGGTACGAGCTCGTGCTGTCGGGAATCGTTCAACAGACGGTTACCGCTTTGCTGACAAGTTCGTCTTAGACGGGCGCTGAGTTGTTCAAGCGCCTGATAAAGCTCGTCGACGTCTTTGGATTCGTTTTTCACTCGACCGGCGTCGAGATCGGCGATCACCTCGAGACAGGAATTGACGGTGCGTCGAATCCTTGTGGTACTCAGAGCGGAAAACAGTTCGCCGTCATCCAATCCACGAAGGTGGCACTCTCTCAGCTGTTGAACCATTCCGGCGGCCGACCGGATGTAATCAACCGCGTCGCGATATTCCTTGAGCAGGCGAAGGTCGATGCCCTCGCATTGCATGGCCTTTTCGAGCTTGTGGAGCTCGGCGCTGGTCCTCTCGACCTGCAGATTCACCCCCCAAAAGCTCTCGTTGGGCACGATCAGCTCGACAATGACGCCGTTGGCGACCCCCTCGCGAGTGTGCGGCGCGGCCAGTACTCTTGCCTCCACCGTCTGCGCGGAAAGGAAATTTGCCAGTGTGACTCGGCTCCCCGGGTCCGGGCAGCGGGACATCCTGAGGAAGCCGCCATTGGCATTGACTTGCTGAGCGACAGCATCGGCCTTGACCGCGATCCCTTCTGTTCCGCGCCAGCTCACTTCAATCGGAACGGCAACAGGAAAACGGCTGCTTTTCCGGCGCTCCACTTTGGTGCCATTCGCACTCATCGGGCGCTTCTTGATCGTCACGGGTTCCTCTTCGTGACCGGAGTTTCCGGTTCTCTGGGAGTTTTGTCCGGACTCATTGCCGAACGTGTCTGCTCTATAGAGTAGGACACTGGCCGGCTGGAATCCTACTGACCTGAAGGGCAGGGGTCCCCAGAAGACCATTTCCAACAATATCCGGTGAGCTTTTGTCGGCCACAACGGTAAGTCCTTTTAAATTATATGCTTATAGCATTCGATTTTGTAACTAGCCCTGCCATCGGACAACGGTCCGTGTCCAGCCACACTTCATCGGTCAACCACACTCCCGCGCGTAAGAGGGAAAGCCGCTGGTAAGGGGATCTGTGGCTTAACTTCCTTCGAGCGATTTTCTGACGGCTAAGTTTGGGCGCCACTAAGCGCACATATTGTTAGGCCGCGAGCTCCCAGCCACGTCCTTCGCGGAGAATACGCCTGGATTTCTTCCTGGTGAGTTCGATTCGTATTTGACAGAATCATCGCGAGCTTGGTGGGGTGTGGAGGCAATACGATATGCCGGACTTTGCTGCAGAAATTTCAACGACGCCGCGGGCCCTGACGATGCTCACCGAAGAGGAGGAGATGTTCCGGGCGACGGTGCGGTCGTTTGCTCAAGAAATCATCGGCCCGCACGTCCGGGAGATGGATGAACAGGGAAAATTCAGAAAAGACATCATTCAGCATTTTTTTAAGCTTGGTCTAATGGCGATTGGGGTCCCTGCTGATTATGGCGGCTCGGGCGGGAGTTTTTTTCAGACGATTCTGGCTGTTGAGGAGTTGTCGGCGATTGATCCGTCGGCGGGAGTAATCGTCGATGTGCAGAACACGTTATTCGCTAACGCCATCCTGCGGTGGGGCAACGAGGAGCAGAAGAAGCGTTACTTGCCCCGGCTGTCCACGGATACGGTGGGGGCCTATGCTCTTTCCGAAGCTGGTTCCGGAAGCGACGCGTTTGCCATGGCGACGCGAGCGCGCGAGGCGGGCGATCACTTCATTCTGAATGGCCAAAAGCTGTGGATTACGAACGCGAATGAAGCGGGCGCATTTCTGCTCTTCGCGAATGCGAACCCTGACGCTGGCTATCGAGGTATTACGGCTTTCCTGATCGATGCTGGGAGCGTGGGTTTTCGAGTGGGCAAGAAGGAAGACAAAGTTGGAATCCGAGCTTCGTCCACCTGCGAGCTGATCTTGGAAGAGTGTAAGGTCTCGAAACAGAATGTGCTGGGCGAAGTTGGCAAGGGCTACAAGATCGCCATCGAAACCTTGAATGAAGGCCGGATCGGTATTGCCGCACAGATGTTGGGCTTGGCGCGAGGAGCCTTGGAGCAGGCGGTTCGCTATGCCGGCGAACGGAAGCAGTTCGGACGGCCGATCAGCGAGTTCCAGGGGGTTCAATTTCAACTGGCGGAGATGGCTATCGATGTGGAAGCGGCCCGCAATATGACATACAACGCCGCTCGCTTGAAAGATTGCCATAAGCCCTTCGTAAAGGAGGCCGCGATGGCGAAGTATTTTGCGTCTCAGGTAGCGGAGAGAGTTTCATCCCGCGCCATCGAGATATTTGGAGGTTACGGCTTCACCAAGGACTACCCCGTCGAGAAATATTGGCGCGATTCAAAGATTGGGAAGATTTACGAGGGAACATCAAACATGCAGCTGATGACGATCGCGAAGCTGGTGTTAGGAAAATAATGGCGTTCACGACTATTCGCTATCTCAGTGCCTCGGTCCCTTCATTATCGAGAGGGCTGCACAGGCTTCAGGAGGCGGCCAAGCTCAGCCCCGCTAAGCTGGTCTGGGTGTGTGCCCCAATTAACGCGCCTTCTCCCAAGGAGGAGCGCGAGAGGCAGATTCGATGACGGTCAGTTCAGTTTTTCGATCAGGCTTTGTGCGTCTGTTTTTCCGCAGGGAAGAGGGCTCGATCGGTCGCGCACTCCGGGCTATCCACTGATTGCGATATATGTCAGCCCAATAATGCTGGCAGCTCCAGGTGCTCTGAGGCATCACCTCCTCTCTATTCGATATTCCCAAGCACAAATTTGAATTGGCGTATTGCTCGCGATACCCGCTACGCTAGTACATGAGTGTCCAGGCTTGGTCCGGCCCCCCAGCGACCCCTCCGCCAAGAGCCGCGAAGGAACTAACATGTTAATTCGCTTGGGATATGACATTATCTTCGATACTCCCCGCACCGTGCCTTTTGTGGTTCTTCTGAGGGTGCATCCTTCCCGTGTAAACGATTTGCGCCAGCCCGATATCCTGCGCGTCGATCCTGCAACGAACATCGAATGCTATTTCGACAGTTTTGGAAACAATTGCTGCCGCTTCGTCGCTCCGGCGGGACAAATCCGCCTCAGCAATTCGACTCTGATTTACGACACCGGCGAGTGCGATCCTGTGGCCACCTGGGCGCGCGAGATTCCCGTGCAGCATTTGCCCAACGAAGTGCTCCGCTACCTTCTCAATAGCCGCTATTGCGAGGTCGACAAAATGTCGAACATCGCGGCGGAGCTCTTTGGTGGCATCGCGCCCGGATGGAACCGCGTGCAGGCGGTGTGCTCGTGGGTCCACGAAAAAGTGACCTTCGGATACGAGTATGCGAATGCGCAAAAAACCGCTCTGGATGTTTTTGCCGATCGCGTGGGCGTTTGCCGTGATTTTCAGCACTTGGCCGTAACGATGTGCCGCGCCCTGAACATTCCTGCGCGCTACGCCACCGGCTACTTGGGCGATATCGGCGTCCCGGCCTCGCCGGTGCCCATGGATTTCAGCGCCTGGTTCGAAGTCTTTCTCGAGAACCGCTGGTGGGCGTTCGATGCGCGCCACAACCAGCCGCGCATCGGCCGCGTGTTGATGGCCGTTGGCCGTGACGCCTCCGATGTGGCTCTAACTACCTCGTTTGGCACGGCGAATCTGCGTCAATTCAAGGTGATGACCGAAGCAGTTCCGGAACATGAGACCGCGGGCGCATAAGATGGTACGCGCGGGTGCCGCCCCCAGGGGTTAAATGTAGCGCCCAGCCTTTGGTGTGGGATTCCTTGCCTTGCTTGAGTGTATCTCTGCCTTAGGGACCTGCTGAAGATCTAGGTTTTCCAGTCTGGCGTGGCAACGTACGGCCGCTTGATGTCCGCGACCGTCTGTGTGCCGCAATTTCCCATCACCAGTTTTAATTCGCCCTGCATGATTTCCAGCACTCGGTCCACGCCCGCCTGCCCAAATGCGCCCAACCCCCACAGCATCGGGCGTCCGATCCCGACTGCCTTGGCACCCAGCGCGAGCGCCTTGAAAACATCGGTCCCGCGGCGAAAGCCGCCATCCACAAAAACGGGAATTTTGCCGTTCACTTCTTCGACCACCTCTGGAAGCGCCTCAATCGTCGCGCGCAGCGTCTCGGTCGAGCGCCCGCCGTGGTTGGAAACCAGCATGCCATCGATGCCATGGTCCACGCACAGCCGCGCGTCTTCGCGCGTGTCCATGCCCTTGATCAGGAACTTACCCTTCCAGAACTTCCGGACCCGGTCCGCGAACGCCCAGTCCATCGCCGGATTCGTCGTGCGTACGCCCGTCATGTCGATCCCGTCGTACATGGGATGCTCTCGCACCACAACATCGCTGCCCTTCACATCATGGCAGGACGCGCACTGGCTCAGATTTTTTGGCCGGGTGCGCAAATAAGTTTCGCTGTGGCGCCCGGTCGTGTTGTCGACAGTAAGTGCGATCACGCCGACGCCGGAAGCCTCAACTCGCTCCAGGATTTTCTGGCACGCGTCCCAACTGCTCGGCGCATACAGCTGATACCACACCGGTCGTCCCAGCGCCTTGTTCACATCTTCCACCGCGGTTGAAGTCGCGGTCGAAAGCACCTGCAAGGTGCCGCGCGCTTTCGCAGCCCCGGCCACCGCCAGCTCGCCCTCTGGGTGAAATGATTTTTCGCCTCCGGTCGGGCAGGTGAAAATCGGGCTGTCGTAAGTCGTGCCAAACAGATCGACACGCATGTCGACCTTGGTTGCATCGTGTAACCGCCGCGGCCGCAGCTCAATGTGCTTGAATGCCTCCCGGTTCGCGTGCAGCGTGCCATCGTCGTCGACACCGCTTGCCATGTACGCCCAGTGCCCCTGCTGTACCTTGCGATGCGCCACTTCCTCGAAGTCAAACACGTTGATGGCGTCCGCCGGATTTGTTATTAGGTCCTCGTTTTGCGAAGCATTCTGCGCGGAAACACTCCGCTCCAGAAACGCGGCGACCCCGCCCAGCGCAGCCACGTAAGGGCTCGCAGCAAGAAACTTCAGAAACTCACGGCGTGCGGTCCAGTTCGGTTGGCTCATAATGCGCGCGATTGTAGCGCTACCAGCCCTATTATGACCAGTCGTATCGGTTCCAGGGTGCCCAACGCGGGAAGCGAAGAGAAGAAACACCACTCGCTACGATTGAGGATCACTGCGCCAGCAATCCTCACCTCCTGTTATTCCGGAATGCGGTGAGGAACCTGCGTCTGCTTTCTACTACTGCCGCGGGAACTGATCTTATGCGGGGACGATTCGATTCCGAAGAGCGTAGCGGACCAATTCCGTCACCGAGTGGATTTGCAATTTTCGCATCAGGTTCGCCCGGTGCGTATCCGCCGTCTTTGTGCTGATGCCCAGGATGTTCGCGGCCTCGCGGCTGTTTTTCCCCTCGGCAATCAAGCGAAGCAGTTCCCGTTCCCGGCCGGTAAGAGGCTCCTCCCAAATTTCCGGCGAACCCGAAGACTGCCCGTTGCTCCACTTCGTCTTTAGCATCAGCTCGGTCGCGCAGATCGCGAAAAACGGGCGGTGATTCGACAGCGCCTCAACCGCCGCAACCAGGTCGCGGTCGGAATCGCTCTTCAGGATGTAACCGCGCACACCCGCTAGAATGAGATCCCGAATCAGCTGATTCGAATGATCGACCGACAGGATCATCGTTTCCGTCTCGGGCGAGATCTGCAGGATCTTCTTCGCAGCTTCCAGCCCGTTCAATTCCGGCATGTTGAAATCCAGGATCACGATGTTGGGTTTCAGTTGTTCGCATTGCCGAATAGCTTCGATCCCAGTCCGAGCTTCCCCGCAAACTTCCCAGCCTGGGTGCGCCTCGAGCAGTACCCGCACTCCCCTGCGAACGAGTGCGTGGTCGTCAGCGATGAGTATCTTAAGTGCAGTCACGCCATCAAATCTCCCAATACGGCTGCGCCCAAAATATGTCGGGCCGGAGCAACTCTCCCGCCTTTCTTATGGAAGTCTAGGACGGTGGCGCATGAATCGACATGCACGGAAAGCCCTACTTCCCTAGTGGGATTCCTGTAGGTTCGCAAGAGCTTGTTCGATTTTGGCTACAAACTGCGTTTTATCTGGAAGTCCCAGCCCGAGGTCTGCAAGCTGATTACGGGGCACCGTCAGGCAGCGGGGACAAAACCTATCAGCGTTCCTAGCGGCTCACCTAGTTTGGAGCTGGGGCCCAGGTTACCCAGCATTGCCACTCAGCATGGGAAACGAGGAAGGAACGCGGAGTATCAGGAAAACTAAAGAATCTCGCCCGGCTGCGCAACCGTTTCGGGTCGAGTGGCATAGACATGGAACACGACCAGAAACACCGCAGCCGCCAGATAACCCAGCGCAAACGCCGGAGCCGCAAAAATACCAATGCTGGTTTCAACTCCGCGCCCGGTGATTCGAAATGCATGAATAAGTCCCAGGCACGATAGAGCCGCCGCCGCGAGCAGCCACGCCGCTGCCGGCAGGAACCGCCGGTCGAGCATGGAAGCAATTGCTGCAGTCCAAATCATGGAAACAAGAAGCGCGCCTTGGCTCAGTGCAATCAGGCCGTAGATCGGCAGTTCATCTCCAAACCTCGGTGCCCCTTGCAGAAAGCTCGAGCCTGCCGTTCGCAGCGCGAGATCAATCAGTCCCACCGCCCACGACGCCAGTATCGGAATCAATCCAAAGGCTACCGCGATTGCGTGCGATTTCGGCACTTCGGTAAAGGCTTGTGCAACCATCAGCAGTCCAAACCACACCACGATCATGGCCACAACTTCTATCGGTACCACCCGCAGAAAGGGGACCACCATTCCCGACAGACACAACAGCATCGTGGCAGTCCCGCTCAGGAGCGAATATCCCGACCGGGCCCCCAGCGCTTTGTGCGCCATGTGCCCAAAATAGAGCGACGTCGGGAATGGGCTGCCGAAAATCGCCGCCGTCAGCGTCGCTAGACCATTGACGAGCAGAGACGGCCTCGTCGGATAATCGTCGCCCGCCACCTGCACGCTTTCGAGCACCTGCAGCGAAACAATCGTGTCCAGCGCGCTCATCGGCAGAATAATCGACAAAAATTTCCAGCCCTCGGTGTGCCGCAGAAAGGTAAACAAGTTGATTGGATGGGGCAGGTAAATTCCCGGCGTCATCGACGTTTGCACCACGGGCAAATGATACAGATGCGCCCATTTCAGAAACGCCGCCAAAATTGCGCCGGTTACGATACACACGAGCCCTCCGGGTACCCGGAAGGGCAGGCGAACACGGGCCGAGAAAATCGTCAGTACCACGATTGCCGGCAACAGCGCGAGCTCTGGCGTCTGAAAAATTCTGAGCACGAAGCCCAGACACAGAAATGCCATCGCGATCCCCGCCAGAGGGCAGAGCAGGGCCGCCCGCGGCGTACTACGCCGCAGCCAGTCGGTGCAGAATGCGCCCGCCGTCTGCACAATCCCGCTCAGAAAAGAAGCGAACACTCCAGCCTGCCACGCCAAGTTCGAATCATGGGTGCGCTCATACACAGGCAACATGATTAGAAAGATGTAGGCGAAAATCGTCGGCGCGTTTACCCCAAAGGGAATCGCCGTCACGTCGTCGCGTCCGGTGTGTTCGGCTAGTTGATGGGCCTGCCAGGAATAGAAAACATTTCCCGCAAAAATGGAAAGTGCGACGCCCGGCAGAATCCGCGTCGTGATCATGCTGGAGGGAAAACCGCACAGAGGAGCAAGGCCGGCGATCAGCAGCAGGTCAGGAAGTCCACTGAAGAACAGCGCAAAGAATCCGTCCCAGTCTCCCGGCAGTAACCATCGTGCAGAAGCCTTTGGGACGGCAAGCGCCTCGGCCATCACTTGCGCTCAAGCCGTCCCGTACTGCAACCCGATCTTTTTCAGCCACTGCCGGTAGGCGATCGCCGCGCGGTCCGAAGTAAGATGCAACTCCGCCTGCAAATCGAGCGGCAGCAGTTCCGGCCGCTGCGATTCGACTACCGGCACATCCTGCGCCGTCACGATATCCTGAAACCGCTGCAGTTCTTCAGCCGGCACGTCGTGTCCGTAGTTGAGCGCCATAATCAGCCAGATCAGGCTCTCGCGTGTCGCCACCGGAGTGATCGTCGAGAACATCGCGAATCGGCTTTCGCCGTTTATCTTCATGAACGACGCAGTGAGCGGACGCGGCACATGAAAGGTGTACGTCACTTCGGCAGCGCGCCCTGTTCCATCGGGGTCTGGCTGCCACACCGGAATATCGCTTGCCACCAGGCAATCCGGAAACACCTCTACCTCGTACTCACCAATCTCGGCGTGCGCCGCGTCCCCCAGAAACCCGGCGTGCACGAACGCGAAATGGCCCACGTCCAGAAAGTTTTCAATCACGCGCGGCCCATTCGCCCGGTACAAATAGGGTCCAGCCGGTATTTTCCGAAACGAAGAATCCGCCCATTCCGGAAATCCGGGAACATCGCGTTTCGGTTTACCCAGCGAAATCCAAACCAGCCCGTATCGTTCCCTCACCTGGTAGACGTTGGCCCGCGCTTTCAGCGGCGCTGGCCGTCCCGGATGCGCGGGAATATGCACGCACCGCCCCGAGGAATCGTATTGCCATCCGTGGTAAGGGCAGCAGAGACAGTTGTTCGCTACTCGGCCGCCCGAAAGTTTCGCCCCGCGATGCACGCAAAGATCCTGCCAGGCATGCACTCCATCGGAATTGCGCCAAAGCACCAGATCCTGTTCCAGCAGCCGCACCGCCCGAGGCGTGCCCGCGATAACTTGCTCGGTCCACGCCACCGCGTGCCAATCATTTACCAAGATCGGATCTTCAATCATCTATATTTGCGTAACGTTGGGTCTCGCCCGCTCCCGTTCTTGGGTCCGTTTTGGTTCTCGGGATGGGTCGGAACCGCAAGAATGTAGCACGGAACGGTCATCGAGCAGCGCAGGTCTCCAATGCATTATTCAGTGCATTCCGATTCGTATTTTGAATATTCCGAAGGTCGAATCAGGGAAGACAATCTCGGGTTGCCAAACACCTACCTGGATCGTCGCCGGCTCAATTGCTTTTGGCTTCGTTCTGCCAGATCTAAGCAACGAGGAACCGGCGCATCCGCGCGCCGCTATCTGGTCGTTGCTTCTGATTTCCACGGTGATGCCAACCGAGCGAAGCGACGAGATATCTTTGCTCGCTCACGAGGTGAGATCAATGCGACCCAGCTCCAGTCTTCATCGCATTCCCGGCGCCGTTCGACTTTCCTTCCTCAATCTTCTGCTGCGCCAGCTGCGGCTCAAAACACCTTCTGCACCGTGCCTCATACATTCCGCGCGCCCCCACGACAATCAATTCCTCCGAGGCCACCAGCCGCTGCGTATGCACCGCCGGATTCCCGCACCGCATGCAAATGGCCAGCAGCTTGGTAATTTCCTCGGCCACCGCCAGCAGCCGTGGCATCGGCTCAAACGGCCGCCCCATGAAATCGGTGTCCAGCCCGGTTACAATGACCCGTTTCCCCAACTCCGCCAGCCGCGCGCAATCCCCCACGATTGATTCGCCCAAAAATTGCGCTTCGTCGATGCCCACTACTTCGGTCCGCGGTGCCACTTTTTCGAGCACCTCGCTTCCGCTGCGCACGAGTTCAGAGGGAATCTCGAGTCCTGAATGCGACACGATCCCGTTTTTCGAATACCGCTGGTCGATCACCGGCTTGAAAATCTGCACCCGCTGCTTGCCGATCTCCGCGCGCCGCAGCCGCCGGATCAGCTCCTCGCTCTTTCCCGAAAACATCGGCCCCACGATCACTTCGATCCAACCCATGTTCCCCTTGACGATATCCACTCGGCGCCGCCTCTAGGCCTAGGCTATCACAATGCGATTGTGAATTTCAGTTCACCAAGGTTGGCAAAAAAGAAGAAAATGAAAAAGACCACCTGGGAAGAGAAGCATATCCTGCGCGGACCGAGGCACGCCGCAGCTCTCAACATGGTGTCGCGGCCTTCAGCGCGGAATTATCTACCTATGCACGACAACAACAAAGGCGCCGGGGCGGACGCTTTGCGCTCGAGCTTCAGAAAAGCCCGGCCTCCGACAAAAAATCCCCCGCGATGACCCTCACAGCGCCGACTTCCTCGCGGAGGTTTCGGTTCCGCTGCTTGAAAAATCGAAATTCAAAATCCAATCGCCCGCCACGCCGCGAGAAGTCGCGAATTTCCATTGCTGTGCCGCCCCCAAAGCAAGATTCGCGAAGTATTGGCTAGGCCCCGGCGAATCGATCGCTGCGTGAGTTACAAATCCAGCGTCATTAACGCTCACAATAATGCCCACCTTGACCGTCCCGCGAATCGTATCCAGGGCCTTCTGCGGCACTCCCGGCAGAACTTGATGAAGCACACCCACTGTCGCAGCGCGGCCTATAGCAAGGCGGCTTGCGGGAATGTCCGCCGCTTCCCCGGATGAAACGGTCCCAGGCGCAGCAATGCCCCCGGCCGCTTTCGAAGCGCTAATCGAACTCTCCGTTGCGCTCGGCTTGACCATTTGCGGGGGGGTGAGGTCGCGAACTTGTTGAACCCCGGCCTTTGTGGAGGATTGTTCGGTCGGGGAAATCACGGCAGCGCTCTTCATCGAATGGTTCCGCGACTTCAGCGTCACAAGACCTATGACCGTGAGCGTGAAAATCACCGCCGCAGCCAGGTGCTTCCTTCCCCCGCGCGGCTTCTCCGGCCGAATGACTTGCTCGATCTTCTGAACCGCCACGCTCGCCGCCGGATCAAGCTTGTTGGCAACATCTCTGACGGTCCACCGCTTCCTGAGGTCGCGCCGCAAGCAGTTGCGGGCAATATCGAAAAGGGGCTTTGATAAACTCCTTGGCATTTCAGGGTCGCTCTCCCCCTTAGGGTCCCACGCGGGCAGATGCTGAGTGAGCACTTCGACAAGCGTCATAGCGAGCGACCACACATCTCCCACGGGCGAAAAGGTATTCTCCGGAGGATCGTAGTTCCCCGGATCCTTAATCCGCTCGCCCGGTTCGCGAAGCCCGTCCGCCGAAAGTTTCAATTGATCACCGCAGGCCATGATATTGGCCGGTTTGATGCCCCCGTGCATCCAACCTTCTTTGTGCAGATAGCGGAGGGTTTCCAGCGTCGGTTTGAGCATTTCGGTCGCTTCGGCTTCGGTCAGCGCCCGCTGCGGAACAATCTGTGCCAGATTTTCGTCCGCGCATTCCATCACCACGTACAGCAGTTTCGTTCCCTCGATTTCGCAATGCCCCAGCTGAAAAATCCGGATCAGGTTCGGATGCGACAGTTCCGCGGCGGCCTGCCACGACTTCAGCTGCCGCTCGGCTTCTGGCGCGTCCTCGGGGATCAATTTGATCGCCGCACGCTGCGGCTCGCGATGATCGTACTCCGTCAGAAAGACCGCGCTGTGCTCCGAACCACCCAGATACCCGCGCAGCTGGAATTCTCCGTTGACGGTTTGCCCTTGCCACCGCCTCCAGCCCTCGGCCGCAGGCGCTTCCGCAATCTGTGCTCTGAATTGTTCGCTCATGACTCCTCGTTCCCGCCAGAAATTCCGTGAACGTCGTTCGACCGCGCCCCCCCACCAGCTTCCAGATGAAGGGCTGCCTCTCATCTTAGGAGCGAAAGCCTCTGGCCGCACCGCCCACGGCGTACAGGATGGCCAAACTCATAGCTGGCCATTGGTACAGGTCCCTGGTTTCCACGATTGGGCCTTCCACTCAGACTTGGCGCACCGTCCTGAAAATGCCGTGCGCGCTTGGACGCAACCGATGTCCGCAATAGGAATCAGATAAGATGGAGACCGTTTGCGAAACTGACGCAGGAATCGAAGGGGGAGAGGCATGGATTTACAGCTCAGAGGCAAAAGAGCGCTGGTCACGGGTTCCACTGCGGGAATCGGTTTTGCCGTCGCGCAAGAACTCGCCGCCGAGGGCGCATCTGTGATCGTGAATGGCAGAACGGAGAAGCGTGCGGCCGACGCGGTCCGTCGAATCCAGGAATCATTTCCCGCCGCAAATGTCTCCGGCGTCGCTGCTGACGTCTCGAATGCCGACGGCTGTGCAAAACTCGCTCAGGCCATTTCCACGGTCGACATCCTCATCAATAACATGGGCATCTTCGAACCCAAGCCCTTTGACCAGATCCCCGACGCAGATTGGATGCACATCTTCGAAGCAAACGTAATGAGCGGTGTGCGTCTGTCACGCCACTATCTCGCAGGCATGCGCGAAAAAAACTGGGGCCGCATCATCTTCGTCTCAAGCGAATCGGCCGTGCAAATTCCCGCCGAAATGATTCACTACGGCATGACCAAAACCGCCCAGATCGCGGTCGCCAGAGGCATCGCCGAAACCGTCGCCGCTACCGGCATCACCGTGAACAGCGTCCTCCCCGGCCCCACCCGCTCAGAAGGCGTCGAGGTTTTTGTCTCAAAGCTCAGTAGTCAAAGTGGAACCGACGCCGCCTCATTCGAACGCGAATTTTTCAAAACTGTCCGTCCCTCTTCGCTGCTGAAGCGCTTTGCCACCACCGACGAAGTCGCGCATATGATCGTCTACCTCTGCAGTCATCTCGCCTCTGCGACGACCGGCGCCGCCCTGCACGTTGACGGTGGAGTCATCCGCGCCATCCTGTAGCCCCAGCTCAACCGCAAATGAACCAGGCGTGCAATCGTGGCCGAGTCTTACTCGGCCCGAAAGCGTGGCCAGATGCACACGTGCGGAAGCTCGCGGAACCTTATTACTTGCAATTCGGAGTGCGACTTTGCCAGGAGACGCCTCATGAAGAGCGAGGTTCACGGCGGCGAATGCCGGGCCAGGATCAGGCGTTTTCCCATGCCGAAGACAAGCAGGAGCAGAAAGGGCAAATTCATGAAGAGACGATCCGTGGTGGCACGTGTGTCGAGTTTCTTTTTAGTGAAAAAGGCCGTGCCTTTGTCGAAGTCCTCGAAATCGGCAAGGAGAACGACGCCAGCACTCGGCCGCCTGGTCAAGGTTGGTAGGAATTCGAGGCAGATGTAAATCAAATCCGTGCATTCAAGGATAAAAGCGGACGTAACTGGGCGCGACCAAAAACTGCGAACTTCTGCGCCTTGAGCTTGCCGGACGCATTCAATGCCACTCGGTGTTCGCTGCCCGGCCAGATTGGGAATGCCAATTTTCTGGTTTTCACCTGCCGGGGGCGGCATTTTTTTCCGTCCCTTCGGCGCGCCGGGACAGGCGGCGGCCATCTCTTAGAGCGACTGTAGTCTGTGGCTTCCGGACGTTGGCGACGTTAAAGACGCCGCGCCATCGCCCGGAAGCCAGTCGGATTGTTGCGAACCCACAATGTAATCGGGCTCACCGCTAACATCTCGGCCGTTTACTTGAAGTCGAGAGCGGCCGTCCTCCCGCCAAACTCCACGCTCGTTACCTTGTTGCCGTCGACTTCTACCTGCGAAGCTGCAGCCTTCGAGGGCAGTTGAATCCAATGGGCCGGAACGTCCGCCACCATTTTCCCGTGACTCATGATCTGCAGGGTGCTCTGTCCCTCTTCGGCCCGGATCATGTAATCTCCCGGCTTGATCTCCGAGTCCCCAACCATCGTGGGTTGAGTAACAGTCCACGTCACCGTGTATGCATGAGCCCCCCAAACCGGCAACGCGGCCAGTAGAAGTGCGAAACCGCCTAGGGAAGTCCTGTTCAAACGCATTTGTACGTCTCCTTGGTGTAGTAGATTCCCAACAGATACCGCGACAACCTGAATTGCCTGTGGGTGAGCCGCCCTGAGGCCAAAAGCCCGGTATTTACGGCTCATATATATGATGAATGATTCCCAGAAAGTGCTTCAATCAAATAACCGATGCTTTCCATAAAAAACCAGCCAGTCCTATCAGGGAACGTCAAGGCTACTTTGCGGAAGCTTTCTGCGGACGGTATTTTGGATGTGGTCTCGCCGCTTTTTGTAAAGCGACCCGAGAAACGGGTAGCAGATCGTACCGGACACATGGGTTACACGTTTTTGCATTTTCAGGAAGGAAGTGAGATGCCGTGGATCGAGTGTACGATTATGGACGAGCGCATGCGATTTGTTGCCGGGTTGCTGGAGGGGGGAGAGTCAATGCCCCACGCCGGGAGTCAGTTGTCCCCGTAAGACCGGGTGCAAGATCTTTCACCGTTACAAGGAGTGCTAACGACATTGGAGATCCCGGCCGCTCGCGGCGGCCCTACCGGTATGGTGTGAACCAGGAGGTGCTGTTGGCAATACTGCGGCGAGAACGTACTGTCAAATTAACCGCTGGGCAGGGCCACTGTGGAACATTTGTGCTTCTTGAAATCGCCGACACCATATCGGGAGGCCTTCCCGCAATTCGCGCAATTGATGTGTGTGCTGGGACGCAGCCGCCCAAAATAATCAAAGAACTTCCCGCATTTCTGATTCTTGCAGCGAAGCATCCAAAGACTGTCCTGGAATTCGGTCATCTCCACTTTTTTCATTTTGCTCCTCTGATTGGGACGCTACCATTTTTGGCAGGAACAAAGTTTAAAGGGCCATAAAATTATGCGGGCGTGACCAGGTGGATAAGGCTTTCGGGGTCGAATCAGTTGGATGGGGAGTTGATAGCGAATGTCGCCGACTTGGTGGTCTTGCAGCGCGGGTGCGTCCGTTCGAAATGTCCGGCTGAAGCCTACTGTCCTTCGACACGTGCCTATCTTACTTTTCCGATTTTGGCTGAGTTCCTCGAAGCGCATCGGAAGGCATTCCCGTCAAACGGGTTTATTTTCACAGGACCCAAGATGAGCCGACCGCTCGACCTGCACAATTTGGCTGCCCGCGTAATTCGCCCCGCGCTGGCAAAGGAGGGAATCGAGTGGTGTGGTTGGCACGGGTTTAGAAGGGGTTTATCGACCCTGCTCTATGAACTCGGCACCGATGCTAAGACCCGACAGGCAATCCTTAGACATGCCGACGTTGCTGTGACCGAACGCCACTACACGAAATCTGTGGATGCCGTGTCGATTGCGGCCATGGACAAAGTGCAGAAGGCTGCGGCTCCGAAGTTGAAAAGGCTCCTGGCTGCCAAACTCCAGACGGTACGGAAAGTACGGAAATCCGCCTGATGAGGGCAGACGTAACATGAAGAGACGAATCGCTGTTTGGGCAACGGTGGGATTGGGGGTTGCTTGTGGTTGGATTGGATATGCTTTTACGACTGCCCCAGATTATGAGCGACAACTATCGCTCGCAGACCGCGATCCACACGTACACTGTACATGGACACTCTACCACGGGTAACGTACACTGTATATATGACCCGAAAATATGCTTCTCTTATTTCGTCCAAAGCTCGCCACACTAAGAACACCCGCAAAGCGCGAAAACGCCCAGCGCTTACTCGCGAGCGTGTGCTGGCCGAAGCGCTTATCATTCTCGATCGCGATGGCCTCGACGCTCTATCGATGCGACGCCTGGCTGCAGATCTCCGAGTGAGCCCGATGGCGCTGTACAACCACGTAAGGAGCAGACAAGACCTCTTACAAGGGGTCGTACGGAATCTCATCGACCGAGTGGATTTTTCCTGTGAGGATCCTGACTGGTGCGAACGTATTCGCACCTGCTTCCGCGCTCTGAGAAACGCATGCCTTGCCCATCCGTGCGCAGTTCGTTTAACCGAAATGATTGAGACGTTGCCGGCCTCAATCTTCAGGCCCATGGAGGTCACCACAGCCGCACTCGAACACATCGGCGCTGATCCGCAGGACGCATTGAGAGGATATTTTCTGCTGACAAATTTCACATTGGGACAAGTCTCCTACGAAGTTCGCGGTCCGTTTGTCGGACTTGATCCGACGGAAGCGCTCCGACGTCGGAGAATCGACAGAGTCAGCTTTCCACATGTGGAGCGAGCGGCCTCGATCGGAGGGTGGGATTTCGATCACGCCTTCGAGTTCGGCATATCAGTGATTCTCGCCGGCCTGGCGCAGCGTTATGTCACGGACGTGCCGATAACGTGACCCAAGATCCCAAAATTTACGCTGGTCGATAGAAAAGTTGGTGACGCTGATAAACGGAAGACTTCTTGCAGTGCGGGCATTCTATGCTGAGCCCATCACTTGGAAACTCCGGCTTGTGCAGATAGCCGGTAAAGGGATCACGCTGTGATGGTGGTCTGTCTACTACATCGCTGTGTGGGAGTTCTGATTTGCATTTAATACAGGTCAACATCCATCGCGGGTTACTTTTCATGTTCGTTTTTCCCTTCGTTATAACCATACGAGGGCACCACGTGCGAAACAATACAGTCCTGTTCAGCACTGCTAAAGGCGATTCTCATGCAGTCTCATTTCGGGCACTTGTGAGGTAGTCGGCACCGGCAAGCATGTAATTCTGCTTATAATGGGGGCCATGCGCCGTGAAATGGTCTGGATAGAGTCTCAGGGGTTCCAGGGATGGGTTTGCTCCGAGTGCGCATGGACGTTCAAGCCATCGGGGCCACCCGAGGGCAATTCACTAGAGGAAATGAAGCAACACTTTGAGTCTCAGCGCGACAAAGAATATGCATCGCATCTTTGCGCCCAGCACCCCAGATTGCAACTGCCTGACCAGCCAACGTAGGCCGCGCAACCCCAAACCCCGAAGGGTTCTCGACCAATTTCCGATCAGAGCTTCATCGGACGCGCGTTTTCGCCAAGCCGCAGGGCTTTGCAAAGAGTTCGAGCCCGGCGCTCACACCTGGAAATTATAACGCTTCTCCAAGCATTTCGAGTTCGCCTGTCAACGAACCGAGTCGAGCAAGGATGCCGTCGTACTCGGCCGGCGTCGCACTGATCGTCGATGAGAAGTGAACAACGGTGTCATAAGCTCTTCGCGCCTGTCCCAGACTATGATTATGTGATTCGTCTTCATTGGATTTTTTAGACAGTCTGATAAATTGCTCAGCAACGTCCAGTTCGACCCGTAGAAGCGCGAGCATGGCGGCATTAGATCGATCAATGAGCTGCCTCGATCTAGAAGCGGGAGAAATCTTGGGGGAGCTTCTGCATCGAACTATGTGATGCTGCCGGGTATGGGAGAAGATGCTGAAAAAGACTTGAAGAAGGAGGGGCCGGATGTCGCGTGATCTCCGGCCCTTTTCCCGGTGGTGTTCGTGCAAACGCAGATTAGAATCTTCCTCTGTTCACGGTCAATGGTCGATCATCACTGCATTCGTTAATGCCAATACAACGAATCCCGTAGCTAACCTTAGAATTGCAACAGCGTCCATGCGGCTCTCGATCTCAAACTCGCCCGGTCGCCGCTCGAGATAACGTCGGCCGGTACTAGGTGGGTATATGTCCCGTTTTCCGACCGGGACTTAGATTAGCCAGGCAGTAGCCAAAAGCCCCTTTCAGATTGAACAACACGCTGAACCTGTATAATGCGTCCGCCGGGAGGGGACATAGGCCCGCATCGATGCTCCAGGTTTTCGACATTCTAAAGCTGCCGTACTCGCGCCCATAGTCGATTCGGTGGGAATTGCACCTGCAAAAGGACTTAATGAAAATCTTACTATACAATCCCGACAATGGCGTGACCCGCAATTTCATGCCGCATCTTTGGATGTTTCTGCTCCAGGCGTTAACTCCACCAGGCCACGAAGTAGTGCTCATCGACGGCAACGCACAACCGATGGATGAAACCGGCATCGCGCGGTTCGTGCGCGAGCAGCACATCGGGCTCGTGGGAATCGGCGCAATGACCCGGATGATAGCGAAGGCCTACCGCATGGCTGACGCCGTGCGGTCCACCGGTGTGCCGGTCGTGATGGGCGGACCTCACGTCACGGAAATGGCCGATGAGGCGCTCGGTCGAAGCGGCGGCCCGCGCCATGCCGACGCGGTAGCCCTTGGCGAAGCCGATGAAACATGGCCCAGAATCGTGGAAGACGCCGCGTGCGGCACGCTCCAGGATGTCTATGCACCGCTCGACGGGTTCGGTAAAGAGCGCAAGCCGCCGCTGCAGGCCTATCCACAGATTCCCTGGGACAAGATCAAGCTCGATCAGTTCAACTTGCTCCCGGGTCTGTTGCATCCGCTGCTGAAGCGCGTGGGCGCCGGTTGGGGAACGTTTCGGATCGTTCCGGTGGAATCCGGGCGCGGCTGTCCTTACGGATGCGAATTTTGCACGGTGACGGGATTTTTTGGCGACTCCATCCGCTTTCGCACCAACGAAAGCGTGGTGAACGAATTGTTGCTGCTGAAAGCGCGCGCGCGGGCAGAGGGCGGCCAGATTGCCGTATTTTTTATCGACGATAATTTTGCCATCAACGTTAAGCGCACCAAATCGTTGCTGCGAGACATCATCGCCGCGAACGCACAGGTTCATTGGATCGCGCAGATCAGCGCCAATCTCCTGCGTGACGAGGAGCTTGTCGATCTGATTGCCGCTGCGGGAGGCAAGTGGATCTTCATCGGAATGGAGTCCATCGATCCGGCCAACCTTGCCGACGTCAAAAAAGGATTCAACAAGCCGGGTGAGTACGCGGCGGTCCTCGATCGCCTCGCCCAGCGCAACGTGTATGCAATCACCTCCTTTATCTTCGGCATGGACAATGACGCTCCTGGCGTGGCGGAGAGAACTCTAAAGGAAATCCGCAGTTGGCCTCCGGGGCTGCCTATCTTTGGATTGCTGACGCCACTGCCTGCCACCCCGCTCTATAAAAGATTGGAATCTGCTGGCCGGCTGACGCGCCCGAAGCATTGGCAGGAGTTTATACCCTTTGCGATGGCGCATACTCCGTTGAAGATGAGCATTGACGAAGCGCATAACGAGGTACGAATCGGGTGGGCTAATTCCTATAGTCCAGAAGCGATTGAAACCGCCGTCGATTCGCTCCAGCATAAACCGCTCGGTTATCGCATAAACATATTGATCGCGCGCCTCTGCTTTCGGGGGATTTATTTCCCTCAGATGGGCCGTTTCGCGTGGGTAAAAACGATTTTCGAGAACCGACGCATAATTATGAAATTGATAACGCAGGGGTTTAGAGCAGGTCTACACGTCGCGGTGCCACCAGTCGCAACACAACCAGTCACCAGAGGACAACACGCGGACTAGCTCTGATCTCAGCCGCAGAAGACCGCAATACCGACCTTAGGGAGGGAACCCAATGCAAGACAACGATCTTCTTGAAGCTCAGTTTTGGTGGGCGTTCTCTTGCCTGGCCGTTGCAGGCCAGCGCAATGAGAACGACTTCCACGAAGAAGTGTTGCGCCGGCAGGAGGGACTCTATCCCCATACAGCGGAGGTCGATTCAATCGTAAAGGAAGCATGCTGCCATCTTGCGCTTGTTCTGAACCGCGCAAAGTCCGGCGAAATCACGGCCCGGCGCAAGTTAAGTGGGTGGGAGCGGCATCTGGCTCTTTTTACTCCAGCCGGGTGATTGACGCCGCACGCACGCGAAAGTTGCACCGGACGCTCGTTTTCGCCAAGGGGCGAAATTGGGCGAGGTGCTCTGCGCGCGTTTGAGGAAGCCGTTTCAGCGGAGCCGCTTGCGTTTGCGGCGGATGCGGGGCTATGGGAATTGGGTTCTGCGCGGCTCTCGATCTGAAACTCACTATTTTGGTGAGAGTTCAGTTCACTTTTTCGAATCTTTCATTCCGAATCCAACCGCTCCAACCAGCGAATACGGTTACGTCGGAGACGCGATTGTTGCTATCTTTGTGGAATACAAGAGTCATGTCAGCGGCGCTAAACTCATTCGGAACGAGCGGCTGTAGCTTGATGGCGGGATTCCAATTCATGCGGAGCATCAGGTTTCCTTGCTCGACAGAGATTTTATAGGTGGCATCGAGTTCGGCGCTGCGATAGATACCCGCGTAAGAGGCCAGCGTGCCGTCGTCGACGAGAAGGTCTTCGATCTTTGTGCCCGCGAAGCTCACCTGATTGTTGTAGACAACCGTTGCTTTCATAGCGCCATTTGAGTCCGAAAACGTCACGACTCCGCCAATGATAGGATTTTCGAACTTGTTCGTTTCGACAGGCTGAAGCTGGTGGCCTTCCAGAATAAGTTTTCCGTCCTCAACAGTGAAGGAAACCGGGAAATGGGTACGCTTGTCGAAGTATTTTCCAGCGAATGGCGCGGGATCGGAACCAAGAGTGGCATCAGGGGACGGTGGGCGCTTTAGTTCCTTTTCGAGGTATATATCCGCGATCTTGCGCGAGAGGCCGCCTGGGTCAGCCGTCGATATATTGCACAGAGTCACCACCGTGAATCTCTGCTGCGGGAAGCGGAGAATGTCCGTGCGGTAGCCGAACATTCCGCCCTCATGATCTACGGTGGGCAACCCGCGATAGGAGCTGATGAACAGGCCAAGTGCGTAGACATTCCGCGCGCCGCTATTGAACACGCCAGGGGTTTGCAGCTCGTTGAGAAGCGTCCCCTTGCCGAGATTGTTGTCGTAAAAATTCCGGTCCCACAGAAGCAGATCGTCGACGCTGCTCATCAGTCCACCGCCGCCTATGTTGTCGTAGTTGGTAGACCAGTCGATCAGAAAGGCACCGTTCTTCCCGGGTCTGTAGGCGGCCACGCGGCCGGCCACGACCACAGCGTGATCGTCATAAAAACGCGTGTGTGCCATTTCCAGCGGCTTGAAAATGTTCTCGGCGGCAAATTCGGGGAGAGGCTTTTTGGTTGCACGCTTCAAAACTTCAGCGAGAAGAAGATAATTCGTATTGCTGTACTGATACTCGTCTCCCGGTTTGAAGTTGAGAGCCTTCTGGCGCACGATTACGTCCATCAATTCCGCGTGGGGATGCAAATCCTCGAAGTTGCGCCCGGAAATTTCTTCCAGGCCCAGGATATCGGCGAATCCGCTAGTGTGGTGCAGCATTTGGCGCAACGTGACCGGTTGGCCGTAGTCTGGGATCTCCGGAATGTACTTCCGCACGTTATCATCGAGGGAAAGATAGCCTTGCTCAGCGGCAAGAACGATGCTGGCAGCGGTGAATTGCTTTGCAACTGAGCCCATATAAAACACTGATTGCGACGAAAGCGGAACGTCGAGTTCGAGGCTGCCCGTGCCATAGCCCTTGCGATATACAAAATTTCCGTTTCGTATCACCCCAACGGCGCAACCTGGCGTGTCTGCCTTGTCATAATCGGAGAAAAGCTGATTTACACGTTCTTCGGAATTCGTGCCAATTCCCGGCGATGGCAGGGTGAGCAAGATAGCGAGAATCGCGGCGACTCGCATCTGGGATTCTTACTAACTATAGCATACGGCGTACCTGCCCGATTTCGCGCTATTCGTTGGGGGCCGTGGCTTCATTGACGTTTCCTGTCTTGTTTCGGGGCAAAAACGCGCCTCGGAAGCTTAAGCCTCGGGGGAAAATGAAGGTGTGGCGATAGGAGTAATCGGCGTTGCTTGATTTTCGCTCCTCGCGTGATCGTCATTTGAACCTCCCGCTTCCCGACGGGCACGGAACAGACTGCACGCACTTGGTGAAGGAGTTTTAGACTCGACCTTTGCCGCCCCGTGTGTATTCCTCCGGTGGTGTTCGGTTCCTTGCAAGAGAGCGGACATGCCACAACCAAATTATGTGATTTACGAAACCTTCCTAGACGGCCCGTCGGTGTGGATGGAAAATGCCAATAATTTACAAGCGGCCAGAATCAGGGTCGCGGAGATGGCCCAAAAAACTATGAGGTCTTTCGCTGTTTATGAACTGCGAAGCCCAGCAAGGGCGGTCTTTGAGTTGAAGCAGTAACTTTACGATCAGCCGCATAAACGCTCACCATTTATGCCACTGTCCTTTACTGGCTAAGCCCCGAAATGCAAAACGGGGAACATGGAGCAGCTCCCCGTTTGCGTAGTTGGTAGCCCGCAGGCGAAGTTGCAAGCGTCGCCGGCGGTAGCGCACCGCAAGAGCGGTGTGTAAACGGCTGTCAAGAGTCTAGGCAGGGTGGAGTCATTGTGCTGTAGTTTCCTCCTTGCACTAGCCACTTCTATTTTCGGTTTACTCTCGTGCAAATGCGAATGCAAGCGGAAATTGTTGAGCCATGGCCGATCCCTCCGAGTTACAAAGTTATGTTCTCGATGTACAATCTCACGGTGCTCTTCCTTAGGTATTATTATTTAGTTAAGGTTGCCATCGTTTTGGCGGTAATCGTCACTTTGAACCTAGTCTTCAGGACCAGTTTTTCTCTCCCGATTCCCCGATGGACAGATCGCATGCCAGTTTGGATGCTTGCGTTGGTGGGATTCTTGGAGACTTACGGTTGGATCTTGATTGTCGCGATGATTCTGGCAGGAGTGTGGCAGATAGCAGAGAAGCGTTAGCGGTCTGCCGGGTTTGGGACGGTGTAC
>CAVQZU010000056.1:0-13821 GCA_963718485.1 uncultured Acidobacteriota bacterium | reverse complement strand
GTCAAACCAAAATAGAAATGTCCCCTTTCTTACCAAGATAGAAATGTCCCCTTTTTTGGGTTTTGTTTTTCCTGTGTGGTTGTTCGCTGTTCGTTGAGCTTGCCCGAAGCGAAGCCCTGCGGAGCCCGTAGGGCGTAGCGCTTAGGGCGCAGCGTAGGGCAAGCTTAACGGCCGGAGGGCCGCTCGCCAGCGCATTTCCTGATGACGCCGCTTTCCCGGGGGAAAATTTTGCGTTAAGAACGTCCAGGAGCGACGATTTCCAACTCGGTCGACCCATAGCATCCCCCTTTTTCGCACTTCACCGTGCGTCATGGCTGCTCACTGCTTCTCGCACCACTTTCTGCTCCGCCGCTCGACAAGCAGCCTTTCGCCATGGGTGGTCCGCCGCTGGTATCCCCTTCCGCTTCGTTGACACCCTCAGCTTCTTGACCGCCTGGCTGGCGGGTTTGACGGCGAGCACACACGGTTTCGCTGGCGCCGGAATCTCCCTCCACTCCAACTCGTGTCCCCGATATTCGATCGTGATATTCCCGTGTCGCCCCTCGCACACCAGTACCTGGCTATGAGCCGGTGCGTAATTCCGGCTCTGCCGCTGGAGTTGGAAAAACCGGTTCTCATACCGCACCACCCAATCGTTGTAGATCGTGCGCGGGCTTTCCAATCGGAAAATCCTGTCCAATTCGGCCACACGCGGCGCTCGCCGGTGATAGTCCTGCCCCTTGGCCGGCGGCCGGCTAAACCTCCGATTGTGTTCCGGCAGATACTCGTTCTCCAGGAACACGTTCACTTGCTGGTGACTGGTGATTTCCTTTCGCCGCAGTTTCTTCACCAGCCGATCTTGATGGGTCCCATGGATTCTTTCGATTCGGCCCTTCGCTTGGGCCGAATTCGCAGCAATAATCTCGATCCCTAACTTCGCGCACATGCGTCCGAATTGCGTGTTCGGCTCTTCTCCGCGCAGCTGTTCCTTCGCTGTCGCTGGCCGCTTGTACAGATTTTTCCAGTCCACATACAACGCCAGCGGCACTCCATAGCGCTCGATCCACTCGCGTAACGTATCCGCCACGGCCCAGATCGTTTCTTCCTCACCCAGGCGCGCCAACGTTTTGTTCGTGGCGTCATCGGCCATGTCCATCAAGCAGCCCTTTGGCCCGCGTCCCTCCAACCAGGGATGAAAGCTCCCGTCCATCTGCACCAGTTCTCCAAAGTGCTCCTTGCGCTCGCGCCGGCGACGGTGCTGCCCCCCTTGCGCGCCCGACTCCACAGGCCCGCCGCCAGCATCCACTGTCGTAGCGTTTCGGCATTCACCTGCAGTCCGTCTTCGGAATCCAGGCGCTCGGCCGCCAAAGTCGGACCAAAGCGCTCGCCTTCCGGACCGCTATACTTCTCCCGCACCAACTGCAGTACCTGGTTGCGAAATTTCGACTCATGATGTGGTTCGAGAGCCGACCTGCGTGGCGATGCTTCAGACCTGCCGCTCCCTCGTCACGATATCGCCTCCACAACCGCTTCGCTTGCCGATAGCCCACATGCAAGAGCTTGCTGGCATCTACAATCCGCAGCTGCTCGCCTTGCATCCGCGCCAGCACTTCCACCCTTCCCAACTCCTCCCGCTCTATCTCGCGGTCCGCCCCAATCTGACCTCCTCTGGAGGTCGTATTAAGGGGACATTTCTATCTTGGAGAAAAGGGGACATTACTATCGTGGCGCAACACAAAAATTGGAATCGCTGTGCTGGGTTTCGGTCGTATGCTCGTCGACTGCGGTTGGAGCAAGAATGCGGAAGTCCGAGACTTTTATGGCATTGAATGGGCTGCGATTCTTCGCGGCACTGGCAGTGGTGATTTTTCACTACGCCACCAGGGTGGATGGTTACGCCCGGGTTCCGGGGTTTTTCAGGAACTTGATCGATCAAGGGCCTTGCGCGGTGAGTTTTTTCTTCATTCTTTCGGGATTTCTGCTGGGCTATCGATATTTATATAGCGGGCCGCGCGCCGAGAGCCGTGTGGATTTCTATTCGTCTAGGATTTTGCGGTTGTATCCCGCCTTCTGCTGGCGTTCCTGCTGTTCCTGCCCGTTGCGGTAGAGAGATATGTCTGGCATGCGGCGCCAGGAGTTGCACACCGACACCTGTTTGCTTGGAGCGCGGTGTTGTCGGCCTTCATGCTGCAGTCGTGGACGCCGCTTGCGCAAGCGTGGAACGGGCCTAGCTGGTCGTTGTCGGTTGAGGCGTTCATGTACCTCACCTTTCCGTTCATCGCCTCGCAAGTGGCCCGCCTTACGGAGCGACGAGCCGCGGCAGTGCTGTGCGCATCCTGGATGATGCCTTCGCTGCTTGCGGTGGCTTACGTGGGCATTCGATTCCCGAGGCTACCTGGCGGGTGTATGTCACAAACAATCCGCTACTGTGGCTGCCCTTGTTTGTAGTGGGCATTTGCGCGAGTCGAATGGCCACAAGATGGAAGCGGGTTACGGAAAGAAAGGCCGCAATACTTTCGACCGCTGCTTTGGCGGTGCTTATTTTAGTCTGTCTGGCATGGCCGCACAGATGGAGCGACGTCTTGGTGACGGGCGGCATTGCGCCGCTGCAGGTGGCGGTGATTATCTTCTTTACACGGAGGTCTGGTTGGACCGCGAGGATCATTGGCGGCCGATTGCTCAACCAATTGGGCGAGGCTAGCTACGCGGTTTACGTTCTACAGGCTCCGTTGTGGCATTATTGGCAACCCTTCACGAATTACTTGCGGCGCGTCCCGCTGCAGACGAATGTGGCGGAGTTGTGGCAGTTTGTGGCGTTTGTTCCGTTTCTGGTTATTTCTTCGCTGGCGGTCGAGCGCTTTATCGAAGCGCCGGTTCGGTCTTGGGCCCAAGACTGCAAGAAGAGGAACTTCGGATCCGCTCTGCGGCGACCATCGGAAGCCATCGCATCCTGTTGCCGTTGCTGACTCCAATCAGCTTGAGATCCCCGGCAAGCCATCGAGGCTGGTGCGATTTTTCTCCGCGCGGTATTTCTCCAGACCCTGGGGACCCTTGTTTTGCGCCCAGGCTTGGAGTTGAGGGCGGTCGTTTTCGAATTTCAGAACGGGGACGGCGAAACCGCAGGAATCACTGACTCGCAAATCCTCGATCACGATCACGGCGCGCGCCCCGTCCCGAGGGGTAAACTGCTCCTGCAAGCCGGCGAACTCGGGTTCGGTGTGCTCGACAACGCGGCCTCGGCCGTGAATTCGCAGGATTTTCGGACGGCCTTGAAAGGCGCAGAACATGAGCACGATGCGGCCATTCTCGCGGACGTGCGCGATGGTTTCGGCGCCGCTGCCGGTTAGGTCCAGATAGGCGACGCGATCGCTTGAGAGGACGCGGAGGGTGTCAAGGCCCTTGGGGGAGAGGTTGACGTGTCCGCGTGAATCAAGCGGAGCAGTGGCAACGAAAAACATCGGCTGCTCCTGGATGAATTGCTTCGTGGCTTCGTCAATCGACGAACAAACGGTGCCCATGCGGCGCTCCTCGTCAGTCAATAGGGCAAGGCTATCACCCTCGTGGCGATTTTTCACGGGGCTCAAAGCTGCCGATGACTTCACAGCCGAAGGAAGGCGGAGCCCGTTGGGCCCCGGTAGGAAAACTGGGATCGCAGGAGACCCAGGGGGATGGCAATTTCGTCGTTGGGGCCAAACGCCCGGTTCGACAGTGGGAGTCTCATCCCCGATTATGCGGAAATGGATGCCGATTTCTTCGAGGTGGCCTAACGGCACCCGCAGCATGGAAACAGGCCAAACGACGGCAAGGGCAGGGCGGTGGGTTAGTTGGGGCGGCGGAAAGGGATGGGCGCTGACAGGGAGCGGCGCTTCGAACTGCCCTTCAGGCGGGCGCGAGCTTGGTCGGCCCAGGGGCCGTGGGGGGCGTAGCGGAGATAGAGCGTCCATTGCTCGCGGGCCAGGCGCTTTTCGCGCTTTTTTTCGTAGGCCAGGGCCAGATTGAAATGCACGTCGGCGTGGGCGGGCAGGGTTTTGGCGGCGCGGCGGAGATGGCGGATGGCATCCTCGATTTCGCCTTGTTCCTCTAACACGCAGCCCAGGTTGTAACGCGAAATTCCGTTGAGGGGATCGAGCTGGACGGCGGCCAGGAAGGCGGCTTTGGCTTGGTCGATTTGACCCATTTGGTACAGGGCTACGCCGCGATTAATGTGCGCGTCGAGCCAATCAGGAGCTAGCTCGAGCACGCGCTCGTAATTTTTGACTGCTTCAGGCAGCGACTCGGGCTTGGCTTCGCAATTCATGGCGGCTTCGAAGAGCTCTTCGGGCGTCGGGCCCGCCATGGAGCAGAGCTTTAGCGGCTCGGCCTGTTTGCCAAAGTAGAACGCCCATTGGCGACGGATCGGGTTGAACGGGCGCGTATCGCCAGGGGGAATAACCAGAATGGTACGTCCCTGTTCGAGGAAACGCAGTTCCTGCAGGGCGAGGGGGGCGCCGCCGAGCTGTTTTTCGAGCAGACGAACGACACGGCGTACGCGATGCGCGGGAATTTTGTTTTGCGTGAGACGCTGGATGCTGCGAAGGGCGACCAGATCGCCAAAACTGTAGAAGCGTTCACCCCATCGGGCCCGCGGCCGCACCAGCTGTAACCGTTCCCAGTAGCGAAGGTTCCGCGCATCCAACCCCAGGATGCGACCCACCTCGCGCCGCGTATATCGTTGCGCCAAGCCTTTTTCACGACCCCCAATTCGCCGATTCGCCACGATTATGCACCCGTTTCCATCGGAGTGGGCGGCTGTTTGACGGAAAAAATCGTGGATTGTGGATATTCTTGAGGGTAACCAGTGGATTACCCATCCTAGGCTACGCCATTGCACCCCGGCGGGCGCTTGCTAGACTTTCAGGAGACTCTGTAGCGCCTCGACGATGCCTCTTGACGGCACAGAACACATCTATCTTGAACGTCAGGTGACGCTCGGGCGAGCGATTCTGGTGGCGCTTTCGCTGGTCGCGCTGCTTGAGACTTATGGGCCTTCGCTGCGGGCGGTTTCGGTAGTTTTTCTTTCGGCGTACCTGTTGCTGGCGCTGGCCGCGGTGGTTAAGGACCGCTTTTTTCCGGAAATACGGGTCCGGATTCCGTTGCGGGTTGATTTCGTGGCGCTGGCGGCATTGTTGTATCTGACGCCCTCGGTTTCGGCGTTTTGGTTCGTCTTTTTGTTCGCCGTTTTTGCGCTGGCCAATAGAGGAAGCACCAAGGGCATGCTGGCGCTGGTGTTTGGAGCGACGGCCGGAATCATTTTTCGAGTTGCCTTAGCTGATCCTTTCCGATGGAAAAGCGTTTGGCACTGGCTGGCCATCGGTCTGGGAACGATTGTTTCGGGGCTGGGGATGGGCTTCCTTGGCGCCCGCGAACGGGAACACTTTGCTCGGCAGCAGTTTGTGGAAAAAATCATCAGCCATTTGAAGTTTGACCGAGGATTAACCGAATCGATTCGTTTCGCGCTCTCGGAATTAACCGGCGAGTTTGAATGCGAACAGGCTTGCCTGGCATTCCGCGACGACGAGCTCGAGCGACTGTTCGTCTGGCGATTCTGCCAGTCTGACCGGGAGTCGCGAGGGGCGGCAGTCTTCCCACTTACGCGCTGTGACACGTTCCTGGTGGATTCGCTCGAAGTTTCGCTGTCCTGGAACTATAAGAATGGTGGCGGCGACGGATTCGGCTGGGATCGGAGGAGCGGAAAACGCTTCCGGGCGCTCTCGGCGCCACCCGATTCGAGCCGCCAGGAGCTGGGGGCGCGGTCGCTGCTGGCAGTCACGCTTGATTTTGAAGGCCAGCCGGCAGGCAGGATTCTGCTCGTCAATCCATCTAGTGGACCGCGTAGCGGGAATCCACCAGCTGCACCCGCATCGGCTGGATCCGAAGCGGCCTCCAATGGCCGGCCGGCGCAGCCGCAGTCACAAGAGAAGGACAAATCGCGGCGGCGCTTTTCTGAAGGCGACTTGCGGTGGCTCGAACAGATCGTTCGTCACCTGGGGCGACCGCTGGAAAACGTGTTCCTGATGCGCAATATGCGCGCGCGGGCGATCGAAGCTGAGCGCAGTCGGATTTCGCGGGATTTGCATGACGGGATCCTGCAAACACTGCTGAGCCTCATCATTCAACTCGACGTGCTCCGCACGCGACTGCCTAAGCAGCCCGAAAAGGCCGCTGCGGAAGTGGCCAATCTGCAGAAAATCGTGCAACAGGAGAGCGAAGAGCTGCGACGGATGGTCACCGATCTTCGCCCGGTGCGGGTGGAAAGCGCCGATATGCGCGAATTGATGCTGGGTTTTGCGGAGCGGTTCCGAAGCGAGTACGGGCTGGCAGTGGATTTGTTCATCGAAGACCGCAGCCGGCCGCTTCCGGACCGCATTTGCCGCGAGCTTTTCCAGATATATCGTGAGTCACTACACAACGTAAAAAAGCATGCGAATGCCAGCCACGTCGTGGTAAAACTAACACAGGACGAGTCCAATGTGTTTCTCGTCGTGGACGACAATGGCCGTGGCTTTAGTTTCTCTGGGCGGTACTCAAGCGAGGAACTAGACCGGCTGCGTCTCGGGCCAATTTCGATAAAAGAACGCACAAGAGGAGTGGGTGGAACTCTCACGGTTGAATCGAATCCCGGGCACGGGGCGCGTCTTACGGTAGATATCCCCCTGAACTGACAATGACGAAAGCGAAACAGGTGGTTCGAATCCTGGTCGCGGACGACCATGCTATCTTCCGCGACGGTCTCCGCAAGCTCCTTGAGGGAGCCGATGACGTGCAGATCATTGGAGAGGCCTCGAATGGCGTGGAGTGCACCAAGATGCTCGCCAAGTTGAAGCCGGATATTTTGCTGCTCGATCTGCGGATGCCAGAAAAAGACGGGCTGGGCGTGCTCGAAGAGATCAATTTCGATGCGACTCCCACTCGGGTGATCGTGCTGACCGCTGCCGAAGACGATCGCGACGTGGTGCGCGCGATGCGCCTGGGCGCTCGCGGCGTGGTGCTAAAGCAGTCGGCGAGCGATCTGTTACTGAAGAGCATTCGCAAGGTCGCGGACGGAGAGATTTGGCTTGACAACCGGATGACCGCAGAAGTGATTGATGCGTTCAAGAAGTCGGCTGAGGCGGGGCAACGGCGGGAAAAACCGCTGTTGAGCGACCGGGAGAAAGAAATTGTCCAGCTGGTAGCGCAGGGGTTCCGCAACCGGGAGATTGGCGAAAAACTTTTCATCAGCGAGCAAACGGTTAAGAATCATCTGCATAACATCTTCGACAAGCTGGGGGTCTCCGACCGGCTGGAGCTGGCCCTCTACGCGATCCATCACCGTTTGATCGATCAAACCTGATTCACTGCCTCTCTACTTTGGATTATCGCCAAGACAGCGCTGCTCGCCGTTTATGCCGTAGCTGAAACGACGGCCCACAGAAACTTCGCAAGTGCGGACGGCGGGCCAGCCGTTGATGCACGGAATGACCGCTCTGCTCCTGGAATCGGCGGGGGCTTGTGGGGCAAGGAAGTTGAAGAGTGGGGGGCATTGCGATACTCTGTAGAAACACTGCATTGGTGGGCGTAGCTCAGTTGGTAGAGCGTCGGACTGTGGCTCCGAATGTCGTGGGTTCAAATCCCATCGCCCACCCCACTCCTTCCCTTTATCCATAGGCTTTTATCGCTATCAGCGATTTGCTCGGCAGGCGTCATACCACATGGCATACCACAAGACCCTATTTCTTCGCTTTAGAAGCCGTCTGAAACGCCTTATTTAACCGTGCCATTGCGGCCGTCGCCTGCGTCGTTGAGGGTTTGGCGTAATGCTGGGCGGTGACGCGTATATCGGCATGCCTGAGGATCTGGCTGATCACTTCAATCGGCACCCCCTAGATCGCGGAGGACCGTTCCTAGCCCCCGTCGGAACGCGTGCCAGCCGTGCCAGGGGATGTTCTTTTCTCGCAGCTTCGGGACAACCGTCCTTCGTGCGACGTTCGAGAGGTTGAGCGGAAGCTTCATCTTGGGACCAGCGAATAGAAGGCCGTCTTCGGCCTGGCCGTTCCGGTGGGCATCCAGATACTTGGCAAGCACGGGAAGGACCGGCACGCCCGCGCGGCTGGCAGTGGTCTTGGTGCGCTCTTCAGTCTTCGTGCGCCACACCGTCCGAGTGACGAACAACTGTCCGTCCCGGAAATCGCCCCAGCGCAGTCCTCGCAGCTCTGACATCCGCAGCCCGGTAAAGCTGGCTGTCGCGATCACCGTCTTTGTCGGTTCCGGGATCGCCTCGAGTATCGCGATGACCTCTTCCAGGGTATATGCGTGCGTTTCGCCGCTACGCTCGCCGGCAGGGACCTTCACGTCACGCATCGGATTATGGTCGACCAATCCACGCTGAACCGCGCTGCTGAATACGGCCGTGAGGAAGTGCTTGATGTGCCGGAGGGTGTCGTGTGTCAGCTTCCGGCCGGTCTTCTTGACCCGGTCCTCTGCCTCGATCAGCTTCAGCAGTTCCTGCCCGTGCACCGGGCGGAACTCCTGAACGACCATGCCTGCGATGCGAGTCTTCAAATACCGCGCATAAACATTCTTGTACCCGACTATGGTCGACGGCCTAAGATCGAGCGCCGGGAAATAAACCAGCTCGATGAACTCGCTCAGAAGCTGACCTACTCCCCCACCCTGCAGATTGCGGCTGTTGATGTCCTGGAGGACTTGTTGTGCCAGAGATTCAACGGATTGCTGTGTCCGGTGCCGAAGGTCCTTCTCGATCAGTTTCGTGTAAACGGTCTCCCACTTCTTCTGCCCGTTCACAACCTTGACGGCCTTGTGTCGCAAATACCAGCGGGGGCCTCGGAGGATGATCTTGCCGCTCTGCATTTATTTCTTGCCCCGCGGCTTCGATAGGACCGGCTCCTCATTAGACATGTTTTCCAACCACTTCACGACTTCGTCCCAATCGAACCGGATATAGCGGCCCAGAGGCTTGGATGGGATCGGATTCTTGCACCGGCTCCGCTGCTTTTCGTACACCCACGACTCCGGAACCTTCAGCCGATCCGCCAGCTCCTGGGGCGTGAGAATCTCGCCGAGGTTGTGCGCGCGCATCAACGCATCCTCACAAACCTCACGGCTGCTGCCAGTCGCGGCCATCATCCCCGTGATGGCATCCTGGACCAGCTGCGAGTTGACCAAATTGGAGTCATTAGCTTTAAGAAGGCCTGGTTTCTTCCACCGTCGGCCGGCGTTGAAGGTTCTGGCGTTGTTAAGTACGTCCGATTCGGTTATGTGTGACATGTTGGCTCCGGTTTAAGATTAACGTTCTCGACGGCCTGCGGTGCCGCCTCGTGGTACAGGTGTGCCGAGACAATGAACTCGAGCCTATTGATTGCGGGCGACCTCAATCCCACAAATCGCCAACAGAATTCACCCAATCAGTTTCATGATGTACGTCGTCGCACCCCCGATTGTCTTGAATGACGGGTGGAGAAGTGCCGGAAAAGTCTTGGTTTCCTCCTGGCCATCAACTTCCAGGTTCAATCTGAATTGCACCGGAATCACATCGCTTCCCGAGCGCGGTTTCAGGTTGTGGATCAATACGAGCTTTGCGTGATCCACAGGAGCTTCAGCTGTTGACCCTTAGCTTCTACGGCTTGCGAAGGAATCGACAAAGAGCCATCCGACGCTACACGAGCTCCGTTTTCGTCAAGATAATCGAATCCGAGCAGGCGGAACTTCTTGTTCGCGGTCAATCGGAGTTTCGGGCCGTCCGGAAACTCCCCGATTGCCACGAACTGCAACTTGAATGGTTCTGGTGAAGGCTTGCTGGCAGGCTCCTGCTGCCCAGTCACCTCGGAAGTGCCAACGGTCGCGGGGAGTTGCAACCGTGACACACTTCTCGCGAGATGCTTCATCCACGATCTGCTTGTTTATGATCGCCTACGGTCGGTCTCCGGCTTCGGGATAAGCGTGCGTCTTCCACTGAACCGCTTCCAGCATAATGCCCAAGTTGCGTGAGTGCGAGCTGTTCCAGTCGCCAATCGCTGTCAAAACAGTCGCGACTTCGGCGACGTCCGAAGGCGACGACACCAATACGCTTAACACGATCGCAGCTCTGGCCATTTATGACGCGCAACCTGCAGGCTCGTGTGGAACATCGCGCGAGATTGACAGTATCTCAAACCCGGTGCCCACGCGCGCAGCCCAGTCCTTGCGATATGCTTTATCCTCAAGTAGTTGACGACCGTATCGTGTCGACATTTCCTGGTCGGAATGTCCCATCCACGCTGAAATCAAAATTTTTCTGCATTCGCTTCGCAGCAGAACCGATTGTCTGAACCGGCGCAAACAGTGAAAGCCTGGAGTCCGGATCCTGGAACGCAACGTGGTCAAATGGTACGGAAATAGACGTGCCCCTGGTTTCGTGTTGGCCGCAAGCCGATCCACGATCTCGGTGACTTCCGGGGCCAAGTCCACAACGCGGGCGGCATTGTCCGTCTTGCCTTGGACAACGTGAACTTCTCCATCGTGGTAATGTTCACGGCGGAGGTTCAAGGCCTCCGAAATTCGTAAACCAGACGCGGCGAGCAGCAGGTAGAGCTTCCCGTCTCGTTCGTCTGCGCACGCCGCCTCGACCTGTTCAGCCACAACAACCGGGGCCTTCTGCTGGCTCGGCACAACTGCCGGAGCGTTTATAAAATCGCTGACCCATGTCAGCGTGCGAACAGGCAGAGCGTTGTCGTTTCGTTCGGATTCGAGCACCTGTTTGGTGATTCCGATGATCAACTGAATCGATGCGGGAGCATACTTCGTACGCAACTCTTCGACCAGTGTCCGAAGCGCGCGGTTGTTCTGACCGGCGAGCTCATCAAGGGATTGATCACCGAAGCGTGGCCAGAGATGCGAACGAAGGATAGACCGATACGATCGAAGACTTGAAGGCCGGAGCCGGCGGCTTTCCTGCTCGGAAAGCCACTGCTCCGATTGATCGCGGAAATTCATTCGTTGTCTCCTCACAATCGCTTGCCGCACTCGATAACATCCCCGAGAATCTTTTGCAGCGCAAGTATTTGCCCGTTTCCGCGCTTACCGGTCTCTTCTTCCGATACACCAAATGTTCCGGATCTAAGGGCGTCCCAGAACAGCCGTTGATCTATCCCTTCAGAATTCCCGCCCGGAATCCATCGCCATCCGTCTGTACTCTGGGGGCTTGGGTCCGGCTCCAGACCGTATTTGCTTATTTCTTGATTGACCCGAGCATTCCCCAGTTTCAGCCGTTCGAGCTCTTGACGGAGAAACCGCCGCGCATCCGGAGCAGGAAGAGCGCGATTCACGACATAGTATGGGAAGCCGTTGAAGGACCAGTTGCGGAGTGCTTCCCATTCCACCTGACCCTTTAAATTAGCAATTGTCTCGTCTATCGAACGAAACTTGAGCTCCTTCGCTTCCCAGCGGGATCGGAGGTCTGACTCCAGAACGACTCCATCGCGAACTCCCCACTCTTTCTTGAAGTGGGACGATTCGCCGTCCTCATAGGAATTCAACAACCTGATAGACACAGAGGTACCGTCGACTTTGTACTCGTATTCCGACGTACTTGACGCCAGGTCGAATCGTGAATCGAGGCGGAAGTGCCCCGGGGATGGACGATAACTAATATCGCGATCGATCGCTATAATTGCGTAGTCCGCATACCCGTGCTCATGAGATTCATGGACAGTGAATTCATCGTCTTCTGCGCGCTGCACCGTCGAGTCGTTCGTTAGTCGATCTGAGTTCGTCTTGACCGCGTATCGACGGACGAACAGATAGAACAAGCCGGCTATGACAGACAGTAAAGCAACGGTGAACCCACGGCCTATCGCCAGCGCGGCCAAGAGACCCAAGACACACCAATCGTAATATTTAAGCTTCATGACAGCGATTCATATACCTGAACGGACATACGCGATCAACTGAAAGAAAGCGGTAAAGGCGGTTCCGCCAGATGAAGCCGCCGGTGATTCAACCCCTTCTACTTCTCAGGCGTCTTCCGTCGAGCGTGTCCAGCTCTCACGACCGCATCGTTTCCTGTTTCAGCAAGATGCTCGAGCTCTGCAAATTGCTCTACCAGCAGCTCAACCGGGACGGGATCAATGCAATGCGTCTCGGGATTCCCGCCATCAATGACCATGGTTCGGAGCTGGTCGGAATCAGGATCGTTGGCATTCTCCGGAACATCGTGAACCTCCAAGCGCAACTGAACCACGGCACGTAACTCGGTGCCTTCACGACGCCAGGAGATCACGCGCTGTTCGGTCAGGCTGTTGACGAGCGTCATAAAACCACGCTCGGTGTTGTTGATGGGTTTTGCGTTATTCATTTATGTCTCTCCTCACGTTAAGTTTACTGTCGATACAACCCCATGCGCATTGGCCAGGGGACTCGCTGCTCAATTGGTTTACCCTAACGAGATATTTGATCAAGTGGGGATACGTTCTCGGTGTGTGATTGGGGTGCAACTGCGTGGAATGATACGCTTTGAGAAGCTGACATCGGACTTCCCTCCGGTGTTTGTCAGGGGTTGTGCCAGAGTTGGCGCTCTGCACAGCCCCGCTTTACTTTTTCTCTTCCTTGTCGAGCCAGGCGTCAATCGCCCGCCGAATCTGCTCGGCCATCGTTGCGCCGCTCTGCTTCCGTAGTGCTGCGAGCCTTTTGAACTGCTCTGGGCTGAGATAAATATTAGTACGCCGCTTCATCGTGGTGCAGTATCGCACATGTGGTGTATGGTGTCAAACGAAGGATATCCGGGACACTCATAAGAAGTCCTCGTCGAGCCCTACCCTGCGCCACGAGCGTGACATACGTAGTGCACATACCGCAGTGATAGGTATGTCCTGTACAGTTGCGTAATTAACTTGACAACACCGCAACATGAGGCCAACGTGATTCCAGACCGAGGATTCTTCAGTTCACCTGCGACGGAAGCCACCCTGAATCTGTTCTTGGCCAAGACAAGCAAGATATCTGAGGAGATTGCCATGAAGGCACTCCGGCCCTCGACTGACACTAAAAAAGGAGGTTCGCCATGTTTGGACGCAGAGAACCACCGCCGCTCACCGAGCTCGTGCGCCGTATCTTCAACGCGGCCGCGAGCGCGCGAAGGATTATCGAGAACTGGCTCAGAGACGAAAAAGAGCTGAGCGACGAACCTGTCGTGGGGAGGCACGTTCTGGGCCAACCATGATGTAGTTTCCCCCACCTTCAATCGCCGATCCGTCAGTTTTCGTGCTTGTTTGAGAATGTAGAGAGGTTTTCAAATGCTTACAAAAATTATGAATTGATTCCCATTGCGACATTGCTCGTGGTCTTTCGACCCCATCGTGCCCGCTGCGCTATCGCGCAAAATGATTCGATGGTTGGACATCGTTTGTCTGCGCTATTCCAGGATCAATCGGTCCTCTAGCGACGTTAGCCCTCTCAGTTTAGACCGGCCTTGCGTGTTTTTAGCGGCTATCTTGGCAGGCTCTGGCATCGGCACATGAAGGTTTTATCGCAGATCTTGGTTGCTTTTCCTGACATGGAAGGCCGCCGTAGACTTGCAAACATCTTGCGCGATTGGTTCTCGGCCCTATTTGCACCGCAACTGTAAGCGAATATCGGCTGATGCTCGCGAAGGAAAACGTCGGATTGGTGTTTGGCGACCGGGACTTTGCAGATGGGAACTGCCATTGGTTTCGGGTAGCTACAATTGAGACTCTTTGCAGCTAGAAAGGATAAGAGGATCGTACCGCGCCGCGGCAAGAAGAATTCGAGTGCTGTTGTCACCGTGATTGTAATTATCCTCCTGGCCTTGTT
>CAVQZU010000055.1:0-162515 GCA_963718485.1 uncultured Acidobacteriota bacterium | reverse complement strand
CTGCAATCCATCTCGTTTGATGCTTCCGCCGAGCTTGAGCTGCGCGCCGCCTATGCCGCGACCGGTGAGCCGCGTCTGCTGCTCGAAGCTGCGCAGGCTGCTGTGGACGCCGGCCACTGCGGCTCGGCGATTGTTACCGTTCGCCAGATTTATCCACAGCTTGAGGCGCATTCGCTAGCCGACGTGCCGCGGCCCGTCTGGCTTGCGGCCTACGCCATGCCTTTTGAATCCTCTATACGGCGCTGGTCGGAAAATGCGGGAGTCGATCCGATGCTCGTTGCGGGGCTTGTTCGCCAGGAATCCGCATTTTCTCCGGAGGCTCATTCGCCTGCCAACGCCTTCGGCCTGATGCAGCTTCTTCCGTCGACGGCGCGCCGCCTCGCCAAACAAGCGAAACTCCGCTATGCCCACGCGCGGCTGCTCGACCCTGATTACAACGTGCACCTTGGCACCATCTACGTCGCCGGCCTGCAGAAGCAATTTGGCAATATAGAATCCGCGCTGGCTGCGTATAATGCAGGCGAGGATCGCGTCGAGTCGTGGACCTCGGGACAGAACTACCGCGAGCCCGCGGAGTTCGTCGAATCGATTCCCTTCACCGAAACGCGCCAGTACGTGCAAATTGTTACCCGCAACGCGGATATTTATCGCCGACTCTATGGTACTGAGAATGAATCCCGCAAAACCCGGACCCGCGGCGGCCGTTAGCTCCCGTTTATCGCTCAAAGCCGGGCAGTTCACCGAATCGGTTATCCGGGAAATGACGCGCCTGGCGTTGCAATATAACGCGATCAATTTGTCGCAGGGCTTTCCGGATTTTCCCGCTCCCGCCGAAGTGAAGCGCGCGGCGCAGGAGGCCATCGCCGCCGACATCAATCAGTACGCGATCACCTGGGGCGCGAAGCCGTTTCGCGACGCGATTGCCGAAAAATTTGCGCGCCTACAGGGCGTGGCGGTCGACCCGGAGCGCGAGCTCACGGTTTGCTGCGGCGCTACCGAGGGCATGATTTCCTCGCTGATGGCGATCATCAATCCGGGGGACGAGGTCGTCGTTTTCGAGCCTTTTTACGAAAACTATGGCCCCGACGCGATTCTCTCTGGTGCACGGCCGCGGTTTGTAAAGCTGCACCCTCCCGAGTGGACCTTCGATCCCGATGAACTGGCTGCCGCGTTCGGGCCGGCGACCAAGGCGGTCATTCTCAACACCCCGAACAATCCCACGGGCAAGGTCTTTACGCGCGTGGAGCTCGAGTTTATACGCGACCTGTGCGTGCAGTGGGACGCGTTTTCGATCTCCGACGAGATCTACGAGCACATGCTTTATGACGGCGCCGAGCATATCTCCATCGTCACGCTCGACGGCATGCGCGATCGCGCCATCACCATCAGCGCGCTTTCGAAGACTTACAGTGTCACGGGATGGCGCGTCGGCTGGGTCATCGCCGCTCCGGAAGTAACTGCGGCCATTCGCAAGGTACACGACTTTCTAACCGTGGGTGCCGCGGCTCCGCTTCAGGCGGCCGGTGCGGTCGCGCTGCGACTGCCGCAAAGCTACTATGAAACGCTCGGGCGAGAGTATGCCGGCCGCCGCAACCGCATGTTGGGAATTCTTGAAAATTCCGGCTTCCGTTGCTTTAAGCCAAAGGGCGCCTACTACATCATGACGGACATTTCCGCCTTCGCCTTTCCCGACGACATCTCCTTTGCAAAGTATCTTGTCAAGGAAATCGGCATTGCCGCCGTGCCGGGATCGAGTTTCTATCGCGATCCCGCCGACGGCCGGACCCACCTGCGGTTTGCATTTTGCAAGAAGGAAACCACGTTCCAGGCTGCCGAGAAAAGCCTCAGCAAGCTACGCGCGGGATAGTCGGTTAAGGCCCTGGCGAGACGCCAGCGCTTGGGCCCGGCTAGCTGGTATTCAAATCGAAGGATTGCTGGTACGCCGGAACCGTCACCGGCCATTTGTATTGCGTGGTGATGGCGGCCCTGAGCGCATCGAGCGCGACCGGCTCGCCGTGCACCAGGAAGGTCTGTCGCGGCGGCGCCTGGAATCCGGAGAGCCATCGCAGCAGCTCGGTTTTCCCCGCATGGGCCGAGAGCTGCCCGACCTCCACAACCTCGGCTCGCACCGGCACCTGTTCGCCGAAGATGCGCAGGTACTTTGCACCGTCCTGCAGTGCCCGCCCGCGCGAACTCTCCGCCTGATAGCCCACCAGCAGCACCGCGCTGCGCGAGTCGGGCAGCCGCCGCGCCAGGTGATGCAGGATGCGCCCGCCCGTGGCCATGCCGCTTGCTGAAATAATGATGCAAGGCGAAACCACATCGTTGATCTTCTTTGATTCATCCACGGTGCGGGTCATGTGCACTTCGTGCACGTTTAGCGGGTCGTGATTCCCCTCGAGTTCTTCCTGGTCGAAATCCAGATCGTGGTCCTCGTGGTGTTTCTCGTAGAGACCGGTGACGTTGATCGCCATGGGACTATCAAGATAGGTAGGGAGCTGGGGAATTCGCCGCTGCGATTCGAGTAGCCGCAAGTAATACATCAGCGTTTGGGTGCGTCCGACGGCGAAGGCGGGAATTACCACCGCGCCTCCGCGCTTGGCAGTGCGGTTGACGACCGCCGCCAATTCATCTGCTACCGATCCGGAAGGATGGTCGCGGTCGCCGTAGGTCGATTCGCAGAGCAGAAAATCCGCCCGCACCGGCGCCTGCGGATCTTTCAGGATCACCTCGCCATAGCGACCGAGGTCACCCGAGAAAACGACGAGCATTTGCTTGCCGTTCTCGGTAATCGTCAATTCCAGCCAGGACGAACCGAGAATGTGCCCCGCGTCATGCCCGCGAACCGTGAACTGTGGGCTGATGGTAAACGGGTCAGCGCGAGGAATATCCTCGAACCGCGCCAGCGCGTTTTGCGCTTCCTCGACAGTATAGAGCGGCAGCGGTGGCTTGTGGCTTGAGTAACCTTTCTTGGCGGCGAACCGCGCATCTTCTTCTTGCAGATGCGCGGAATCGGGCAGCAGCAGGCCGCAAAGCTCGCGCGTCGCCACGTTTGAGTAAATCGGGCCGCGGTATCCCGAGCGCACTAAGCGCGGAAGATACCCGGTGTGATCGATATGCGCGTGCGTGAGCACCACCCAATCGATTGTCGCCGGGTCGATTGGCAGCCTCTCCCAATTCCGCTGCGTCAGCTCCTGCGAGCCTTGAAACAGCCCGCAATCCACCAGCAGCCTTTTGCCTTCCGCTTCCACCAAGTATTTCGAGCCGGTTACCGTTCCTGCCGCGCCAAGAAAAGTGATGTTTGCCATCGGGCGGATATTTTAGGATGAACGCGCCCATTTCTCTTGCGGTTTTTCCCACCACGTTTCCTGCGGCTGGGCACACTACGGCCCGGTGTGCACGTTGGCAGAAAAAAGCCCCTCACCGTCCGGTGAAGGGCTTAGGGGGCTCGTGGTAGGGGATCGCCAGCTTTGCCAAACTAGGATTCGCTGACCAGTTGCTTCATCGCCCAGTCCGGGAAGATAGGCTCGCGGGCTTGGCGCGGGCCGCCGGCATTCGAGGCCTGCGCGTGTCCGGTGCCTTCCACCATGTCGCGCCTAGAGTTTGTCGCCGCCTTGTAAAGGCGGAAGGCTCCCGCCGGGTCCATGATGCGATCGTCCTTGCTGTAGCCGATGAGCATCGGGCATTCGATGCGCGTGCCGCGCCCTTCGACGGTGTAGTCGGCGAGTTTTTTGCGGGCGTCGGCCAAATCCTTGGCGCCGATGATCCACCGCACGCGTTCTTGAATCGGGGGATAATATTCGAAAAGATCCTGCCCCAGGTTGTAGGAGCCGCTGCTCATGAGCGCCGCTTTGATTCTCGACTCTCCGCTCGCGGCGCGCGGCACGCCGTAGCCGCCCATGCTGATCCCCTGCATGCCGATTTTGGTGGCGTCGACATCGGGCCGCGTCTCAAGGTAATCAATCATGGCCTTTGCCACTCGTTCCGTATCTGGCGGAAGATGCATATCCTTCAAGCGCAGGGCGCCGCCCTGTCCCGGAAAATCAACGGCCAGATAGGCCATGCCGCGCGCCACGTAAGCGGCTCCGCCCATGATGGTAGCTTCGGCCATCGTATCGGCGCCCTGGAACGGAATCACTACAGGATACTTTTTCCCGGCCGGTCCGCCGTTCGGTTTGCGAAAGTAGCCCTCCAGCATTTTGCCTTCGTAGTTGATTTGCACTTTTTCAAATGGCGCGCGCGTCTGCTGCCAGGCCTTGTCGAAGCACTCGCGCATTTTCTTGTAGGTCGGCAGCATTTTGGCTTCGCTTACCGGCTGAGGCCAGGCCGCCTCGCGGTAAAAGCCGGAAGCGCGCAAATAGTATTCATTGGCCGTGAGTTTGTAGCCCTGCGAGGAGGCCTTTTCTGCCAACTCCAGGTTGCGATCGGCCACGCGCGTCCATTCCGTGATCCACGATTCGAGGTTGAACGGCTTCATTCGCTGCGCCACTTCGAGCGCGTCCGGATCGCTTGTAAACAGCGATTGCGTCAGGCGAATCTCGAGCTGGCCGCCGCCCGGTAGCCCGTTCGCGGGGAAAAGCTCCTCCTCGGACCTTCCGCCGACTTCACCTTTGTTGCCGGCTTCCGAACCAGCGTCCTGCGCCCGCAGCACGGGCCCCAGGAGCCCTGAAACGGCCGGCAGCCCCGCCGATACGAGGCCCCACTTCACCAGGTTTCTGCGGCTCAGGTTCAGCAACGAATCCATGGTATTCCTCCTTATGACCGATCCCCTTTTGGCCGCGTCCAACCAGGCGGCGGCGCAGGGCCGTTTTGCGCCATGATCGGCGAAAACTATAACATGCTTCCGCCCCCATGACGGAGCCACTTTTCTTTCCCAGCACAAGCAATCCAGAGCACCGCCCGAGGGTGCAGGGTGCGCGAAAAAAGCTTGACGGGCGGACGGGCTGTCGGTATCTATGAGCCGAACAACTTGGCAGCGCTAATGTAAGAAGGAGATGTTTCATGGGAACCCTTCCCAATCGCCGGACTCCGGAACTCAAGTTACCTTTTTACAGGACGTTATGGGGACAGGTGCTGATCGGGGTGGCCATGGCCATCGTATTCGGCTACCTGAAGCCGCACAGCGCGATTGCCATGAAGCCGCTGGGGGATGCCTTCATCCGGCTGATCACCATGATCATCACGTTGGTCATTTTCTGTACGGTGGTAACGGGCATTGCCGGCATGGAGGACATGAAAAAGGTCGGACGGGTCGGAGGAAAGGCGCTGCTGTACTTCGAGCTTGTTTCCACCTTGGCGCTGCTGGTGGGGCTGGTGGTGGGCAACGTGGTGCACACCGGAGCGGGATTCAACGCCGATCCAGCGTCGCTCAATGAGAAGGCCGTGGCAGGCTACGCAGGTGCCGCCAAGACGCAAACCGTAAGCGATTTTCTGCTGCACATCATTCCGACCACGGTGGTGGATGCCTTTGCTCGCGGGGACATTTTAGAAGTGGTGTTTGTTGCGGTTCTGTTCGGGTTCGCGATATCGGCGGTGGGCAGGCGGTGTAAGCCGCTGCTTGATCTGTTCGACGGGCTGACGCAGGCCGTGTTCGGAGTCGTGAACATCGTGATGAAGTTTGCTCCGATCGGAGCGTTTGGCGCCATGGCGTTTACGATTGGAGCTTACGGGATTGCGTCGCTTGGCCCGCTTGCCAAGCTGATTGGGACCTTTTACCTCACCTCATTTCTGTTCATCGTGATCGTGATGGGAGGCATCGCGCTCGCCGCGGGATTCAATATTTTCAAATTCCTGCGCTATATCAAGGAAGAGATCGTGCTGGTGCTCGCGACGAGTTCTTCGGAAACGGCCTTGCCTACGCTGATGGAGAAAATGGAAAAGCTGGGCTGCTCGAAGTCGCTCGTGGGTCTGGTGGTCCCGACCGGCTACACCTTTAACACGGATGGCAGCAGCATTTACATGACCATGGCGGCGCTGTTCGTCGCACAGGCGACGAACACGCATCTGACGCTGATCCAGCAGCTCACCATTTTTGGAGTCGCGGTGCTAACGTCGAAGGGCGCGGCCGGCGTGCAAGGAGCAGCGTTTATCGCCCTGGTAGGCACACTGATGGTAATACCCACGATCCCGGTGGCCGGCATGGCGCTGATCCTGGGGATCGACCGGTTCATGAGCATGTGCCGCGCGACGGTGAACATGGTTGGCAACGGCGTGGCGACGATCGTGGTAGCGCGCTGGGAGAAAGAGCTCGATCGGGCCACGCTGCAGAACAACATGGGATTGTCTTTTGAAGCGGCCACGGGCGCCCTGCCCGCCGAGGTGGTTATGCCCGCGCCGCTTGCGGCCGCCAGCGGCACCAAGCCCCTGGAAAGCTAGAATCGGCTCTTCAGCGTCGGTAGGCGGTCATTTCCTGGCCGCTGGGGAGCACAACCTGGTCGAGACGCATTTCGTTGGAGCCGTCTTTGGCGGGGTTGCCGATGATGGTGATTTGGTCGCCGGGCTTCAGGGTATCGCCGCTCCAGCCTGATCGTGAGAGGCGGCTGGGGCTGGGGCACTCCGCCATCCACAATGCGACGCCGCTCTCGTTTTGTACCTCGAAATGAATTTGCACGTGGGGATTCGTCCAGGCGAATTCAGTTATGGTGGCTTTCAAAGTGACCGAACGCCTTTGGTCGTACATGGACATGGAATGGTGTGCGAAGAGTGGGTGAGCGAGAGGCAGCAGAGCTGCGAAGGCAGCCCAAAGTAAAATTCGACGGTGTTTCACAAGAGTCCTCCCCTCTTCGACGCGAGCGCCGGAAGAACGGTTGTTTGCCAGCTGGTCATGGTTATCGTAATCCTGCACCGCGATGACGCAACTGTGCACACTAGGAGCACATCCCCTCCACGGGTTTAGCTGCGACCGACAGAAACACGGCGCGATCTCTTGGGCCCGAGACCGACTCGGACAAACAAGAAAGTTCCCTGCGCTCGGCTGGATCGGAACTGCACGCCGGGCGGGGCGCCCGTGGCACATAAAGCGAAGAGCGCGGCCAGAACGGCTGCGCTCTTCGCTTCGGCAAGCATCCTGCTGCGGTCACGCTGCGATGCTCATCGAGGAACCCAGGAAATCGTTATTGGCCGATCTCGAGGATCACGAAGGAGCCGTCGATTGGCTGCGGGCGCGGACGCGGATTGTCTGGCGTCGGGGGCGGCGCGGCCTTGAAATCGGCGGTGACGGTGAAGACGTGATGGGTTTTCGGGTCAAGCGTCATGGTACGGGTGCCGAATTGCGTGGTGATGTTGCCGACGACGCTGTACTTGTCGGCGGAATCCTGGTGGATGACCGACACCAGGCCTTCGCGGCAGGCGGCGAAAATCATTCCGCTGCCGGGATCGAAGCCATCACCGTCGGGATCGCCGCCGATCGGAGGACTGGCGACTACTTTGCCGTTGTCCGCATTGACCACCGTGAGCAACTTGTCGCAGGCAGCGAACAGACGGTGGTGCGCGCTGTCATAGGCCAGAGCCGAGGGGCCTTCGCACGGAGCTAAGGGCCAAGTGCCCTTTACGGCCAGAGTTTTGGTGTCAAATTCAAGGACCGCGCTCTTGTCCTCGAGATTCACGAACATGTTTCCTTGCCCATCGAGCGCGGGCTCTTCGGGCTTGCCGTTGAGCGCCACGGTGCCGACGACCTTTTCGGAGACGGCGTCAATGGCGGTGGCATTGGAGCTTCGGCCGTTGAAGGTGAATACGCGCTTGGTTTGCGGATCGTAGATAATCGAATCAGGATTATCGCCGGTGGTCTTAATGGTAGCGCCGGGCTTGAGCGTTTTCAGATCGAACACCGTGACGGTCGCGTCGCCGCCGTTGCTGGTAAAACCTTTGCCCAGGTCGCTGGCGACGGCGATCCCATGGATGCCCTTGGTGTCGGGTATGTCGCCGATTACTTTGCCGGAGTTTTCATCGACCACCATCATATGGGTGCCGCGGGAGATGTAAATGCGGTGCGCATCGGGATCGACGCGGAGGTAATCCCAGTTGCCTGTGCCGCCTACCGGGATGCGCTTGATAACGTGGTAGCCGCCGGCCTGCGGCGCGGCTAGAGCGCCTGGCGCCGTGGCGAATAAGACCATGGTACCCAGAAGGCAGGCCCAACTGAACATTTGCAGGGTGCTTCGCTTTTCCATTGTGCGGATTCTCCTTGCGATTTGAACTTTCGCTTCGCCGCCTTATACCGACGGCTGACCCTCGCGGGTCAAATAGAACTGAATGGCCGGAGTGATAATTAACGACAAGATCATGGAAATCAGGATGCCGCCGATCACCGCGATGGCCAGCGGCTGGAGCATCTGCGAGCCCGCTCCCAGGGCTAGAGACAGCGGCAACATGCCCGCGACGGCGGCCATGGCGGTCATCACGATGGGACGAAGGCGGCGGCGGCCGGCTTGGATAAGTGCTTCCTCCGCCGAGAAACCGACGGAACGGAATTTCTGATTCGCGTCGAGCAGGAGAATGCCGTTCTTGGCGACGATACCGATCACCATGATGAGCCCCATGAACGAGGAAACATTGAAGGTGGTGCGAGTGATCAGCAGCGCGAAAAAGACGCCCGAGGTGGAAAGCACCGCGGAGGAAAGGATCGCGACGGGGGCCGAGAAGGCGCGAAATTCGAACAGCAGGACGAGGAAAATCAGCACCAAGGCCAGCAACAGCACGACGATGAGATCGTGAAACGACTTCTGCTGCTCTTTGTAGGTGCCTCCGTATTCCACGCGGATGGAGGGGGGCAATTTTAAGTCGTCAACGGCCTTTTTCACGGCGGCGACGCCGCTGCCCAGGTCGAGGCCTGCGAGCCGCGCGGTGACTTCCACGTCGCGCTGCAAATTTTCGCGGAGAATTTCGGTCTGTCCAGGAAGTTCGGCGACGGTCGCAAGCGAACCAAGCGTCGCCGTACCGCCGGTCGGGCTGATCAGCAGCGTGTTGCTCATGGCGTCCAGCGAAGCGCGATTCGCCGGCGGGTAGCGGAGGCGCAGGGTATAGGGGCGATCGTTGATGATGACTGGATTTGTCGCCGGCTCACCATCCATAAGCACCGATGCGGCGATGATGATCTGATCGTTTGTGAACCCGGCTTTGGCCGCGGCGGGCGGATTGACGTTGAAAACCACAGCGGGGCCACTGGTGCTGTTCTCGATGCCGTCTTCGATATCGACTACCGGTTGTTTGTTGTTGACGTAGATTCTGCCCAAGGCGTCGGCCACCCGGGGCGCAGTGGTGTTGAGAAGATCGGCGTCTGGTGAGAAAAGCTTGACGACGACGGGCTGAGGCGCGCCGGTGAGATCGCCGATCATATCCTGCAACACTTGCGTGAAATCGACATCCAAGGCGGGCTCCGAAGATTTGACCTTGTCGCGGACCTCGCTTACGATCTCGTCGATTCCGCGGCTGCGGCTATCCTTGAGTTTCACGGCGATATCGCCGGTGTTCGGCTCAGTCACGGCCGCCAGTCCGAGCTGCAGGCCGGTGCGGCGGGAAATGCTTTCGACTTCGGGAACGGCGCGAATGATCGCCTCCACGTGAGATACGACGCGGTTGGTTTCCTGCAGCGAGCTGCCCGGCGGCATGACATAGTCGAGAACGAAGCCTCCTTCGTCCATCGCGGGAAGCAGGTCGCTGCCCAGGCGGTTGTAGCTCAGATAGGAAACGGCGATCAGGATCAGGCAGAAAGCGCCCAGCCACACGGGATGTTCAAGCGCACTGCGGACCCACCGTTCGTAGAACTTGAGAACGCGTTCAAAGAAGCCGCCTTTCAGCGACGCTTCTTCGGCCGCCATCAGGCGGCGGATTTCATCCTGCTCGGAGTAGCCGGCTGCCCCGAACGGGCGTCCGTCTTCGCCGGTTTTGAGCGAATTGGCGACGTTGCCGTTTTCAGTGGCGTCGGCACTGCCCTCCTGTGCTGCATCGACCGCCAGCGGGAGCTGCTTGCGGCGAATCATGTAGGTGCCGAGATTGGTCGTCCAGCTGAGCGCAAGCACCAGTGAAGCCAACAGCGAAACGCTCATGGCCACGGCCAGGGCTCGAAAGAAGGTGCCGGTCACGCCGGTGATCGAGACCAATGGCAAGAAGACCACGATCGGCGTGAGCGTGGAGCCGATCAGCGGAATCGTGAGTTCCTTGAGTGCTTTGGCGGTTGCTTCCAACGGGCCTTCACCGCCATCGCGATGGAGAACGATGTTTTCGACGACGACAATGGCGTCGTCGATGACCAAGCCGCCTGCGGCAGCCAATCCACCGAGAGTCATCATGTTGAAGCTCTGGCCCATGATCTTGAGGACCACGAATGTGACGCAGATCGTGAGCGGGACGACCACCCCGGCGAGAACCGCGGTCCCCAGGTCGCGCAGGAAAAGCCAGATGATGAAGCCGGTGAGAAACAGGCCGATGATGATGGCGTCGCGGACGCTGCCGATCGACTCGCGCACGATGTTCGATTGGTCGTAGAAGATGCTCATCTGAACGCCGGCAGGGAGCGACCCGCGAAGGCTTTCAATTTCCTGATGAACCTCGTTGGCGACCTCGACGGTGTTGCTGTCGGGCTGGCGAACGACGCTGATCAGGACGGCGGGTTTCCCGTTGGCGGTGACGACGGTGAAATTAGGCGCCATCGAAGGACCCACCTCGCCGATATCGCGCACCTGAACTGGCACGCCGTTGGCGCTCTTGATGACGATGTCCCCAATCTGCTCGGGCGTTTGCACCTGACCGTTGATAAGACCAAGAAACAGCTGATGATTGCGAGTGATGAAGCCGGGCGAGTCGATGACATTGGTCTTGCTGACGGCGTCCAGAACGTCCTGCAGTGTAGTGTGCGAGCGAAGCAGTTTCGCGTGTCCGGAGTGATCTGAAATTCGGGAGTTTGGCCGCCCTGCACGAGAATGCTGGCAACGCCGTTCAGTCGATTGAGGCGCGGTTTCAGGTCGTAGGTGGCAAGCTCCCAGAGCTGCGTTTGCGAAACTTTTTCTGAGGTCAGGCTGTAGCCGAGAATGGGGAAGCTCGCGAAATCGAGGCGGTGTGTTTCGATTTGCGCGGTCGAAGGAAGCGTGCTTTGGACCCGGGAGATGGCGGCGTTGACGAGCAGCAGGGTTTGCTGCATGTCGACGTCCCAACTAAACGATAGGTCCACTTCCGCCGAACCGCGACTGGTAATCGAGCGCACGTCTTCCAAGCCCGGCACGCTGTTCAAGGCTTCTTCAATGGGGCGGGTGATGGTGACTTCCATCTGGTCGATTGGCATCACGCCGTTATCCACGCCGACGATGATGCGCGGGAAATTGGTCGACGGAAAAACCGCAATGGGAATCGAAAGAGCTTCGTAGATGCCGACAGCCGCGAGAACGATCACCAGAAAGATGATGGATTTCGAGTGCCGGGCGAACCAGTAGTTGGACCGGTCTTCGGTCGGCGCAATTCTGGGCGGCGGTGGAAGCGCGAGCGGTGGGAGGTTGCGTCTTAGTGGCCATGAGTCATTATTTCGGTTTTTGCCCTACGCACATTGCCTGTGCCGATCATTGCTCTTCGTCCTCGTCCTCATCCGGCATCTTGGGCGCCTGCACTTGAATCTTGGTCTTTGCCAGAACGGGATCATCCTCACTGGCGAGTTCGAAGGCTCCGACAGTTACCACCCGCTCGCCACCCTTCAAACCTTTGGTGATCTGAACTTCGCCACCGTTGCGAATGCCGGCAGTCACGTTCTGCTTATGGGGATTGTTGTCCGTATCGAGAACGATCACGGACGTGACCCCATCTGAAGAAGTGAGCAGAGCCGCAGCTGGGATCACGACGGCGTGGGGCACGGTTTCAGCGACCATAGCGACGGTCGCATTGGCGCCGGGCCGAAGTCGCAGTCCGGGATTGGCCGCCTGCACCCAAACTTCGACCGTGGTGCTGCTGGCATCAAGCGAGGGGCTCACCAGGGTAACCTTGCCCGGAACCGAAACGCCACCGGGCACGGTGACCGATGCGGCGTCTCCTGGCTTTAGCTGCGCTGCCTCCTGCTGCGAAACGTGGGTGCGCGCAATGACCTGCGATAAATCCATCACCGTGAGAATGGGGAGCCCGTGGGGGGCATTTCACCAGGTAGACCGGGCGATCGGTGACCACACCGTTGATGGGGCTCACGATCTTGGTATAGCTCAGCTGCGTTTCCGCGCCGGCGACTTTCGCCTTCGCAGACGCTCGCTGGCCTTCGGCCGCCTGCAAGTCAAATTGTTTTTGGGCGACTTCGTATTGATCCTGAGCCTGCGTTAGAGCGATGCGGGCATCTTCTACGTCCTTCATCGAAGCTGCGCCCTGCTTGAGAAGAGATTCGCGATTGTCGAAGGTTCGCTGAGCGGCGTCGAGTTCTTGTTTGGCGAGCTTCAGCTCCTGCTGCGTTTTTTGGGCGACGGTTTGGTAGCCGGCTTCAGCCTGCTGGTAAGCAGCCTGGTTATCGTCTACCGCGCTGGCCAGATCGCGGTTTTCAAGCTCTGCCAGCACCTGCCCGGCGTGAACCGGGCTGCCGCGATCCACGTAGAACTTGGCGATCGGGGCATTCACTCGGGGAATGATGGCGGCCTGGTCGCGCGGATATAGAATCGCTTCGCCGCGCACCTCGCGGTTGATCGGCTTGTTTTCGGCGGCACCCACCTGCACCGTGACCGTCGGTGTTTCTTCGCTGGCCTCCTTGACGGCGCAGCCGGACAAAAGCATTCCGGCGGCAACCAGGCCTAGAACGCCGGAGGCGAGCCAAGCGCCAGGATAGGCGTTCGGATCTGTTGCGCTGGATGGTTGGGATGGTCGAGTGGATGGCATGATGGTGGCGATACCTCGTCGCATTTCTAGAAATTCCCCGTGAGCGTTTGCAAAGTTGAAAGCGACACGCGGTAGCGGACTTCCGCGTCGCTATAGGCGTTGCGCGCTGTGATCAAGGTGTTCTGGGCATCGACGACTTCGAGCGCGGTGGACTCACCTGCCTGGTAACGCAAAGTAACCAGGCGCAGACTTTCGGCGGCAAGGTCGGCGGTGCGGCGCGAGGACTCCACGGCGGCGCGAGCAACTGTCCCTTCGTTGTAGGAAGCATAGAGATTGCTCAAAAGCTGGCGCTGGGCCTGGCTGAGGCTGGTGCGCGCCTGGTCCTGCTTAATCTCGGATTGGTGGAGTTTGCTGCGCAGCGAGCCCCAGTCCCAAACCGGGAAGGTCATAGTCGCGGTCAAAAAATAGCCCAGCGCGGGTATGGGCCCATCCGTCTGGTGGGTGGCCCAGGTCGAGTTAAGCGCAAAGTGATTGGCTTCTATACCGTAATCAACATCGACAACCAAAGAAGGCAGAAAAGCACTCTTGGCCGCAGAAACATCGAGATTTGCTTGCCGCACGATTTCGCTCGCCACCCGCAGATCGGGGTTCTGTTTTCCGGCCATCGCCTGGACCTCGGTAAAGGTTGGCAAAGGCTGGGCGGAGTCCAGATCGTCAACGACCGTGAAATTTTCGTTCAGCGTGGGAAACAAAATTACGGCGAGATCCAGGCGAGCGTCCTCGATCGCCAGTCTGGCTTCATCGAAGGCTTGCTCTTGCTGGCGATATTGAATTTCAGACTTTACCACGTCACTGTGCGCGGCCTGGCCAGCGTGCTCCTGATTTTGGGCAAGGTCAAAGAAGTGCTTTGCTTGTTCGAGTGATTGCTGGGAAGTGGCGTACTTGCGCTGCGCCACCACCAGAGCGTAATAGGCTTTCGTAACCGTGACCGCCAAGCCACGACGCGCGATTTCGGCTTTAGCGTTGGCGATGGCTTCGCCGGCCGCCGCGCGATGGATACCGGTCATCAAGTAGGTGTTGGGAGAAAGATCCTGGTGAAGAACCGCCCACTCGCGATAGACGTGCACCCCGTCATTGGTCACAAAGCGGCCCTCGGCAACGTCATGAACTCCCGTCCCTTGGGTGTTGAGAAAGGCGCTGGTGTTGCTGATCGAGGGGAGCATCGCGTCGCGCGCCTGAAGGCGATCTTCGTGGGCGCTTTTTACGTCGCCGGCAGCCGCCAGAAATTGCGCATCGTTCTTGCGAGCGCGGTCGAGCGCATCCTGCAGCGTGATCGTAGCCGGAGGAGTGGATGCACCAGAAGGCTGCATCAGCTCTATCGAAGATTCCTGGTTCGGCGGGGGACTCCCTTGCGCCTGCGCCAGGGAAAAAGGTATGGAGGCGGCAAAAAGTCCGCCGACCACGAACATCGCAGCGGCAGAAGACCGACTCGATCCGGAAATTGCACGGCGAGAATGCCGAGTAATTCGACGCAGCCTATCCGCAAAACCAGAAATCCGCATTTCTACGCCTTTCGATATGTTCCGTCCCTTCGGGAGTGCAATCTGAACGGGATGAGGGGGTTAAACCGTTCATAGGTCGTAAACGGTCTCCGCGGATGTCCGCGGAATAGTTAAGCTTTAGCCTTCAGCCCTCTCCACTTCATTCCCCGGGGAGTGCAGCATATGGTGGTCACATGAAAATCACATGAAAACTAGGTCCCCGCAAATGGTGCCGAACGTGCCCTCGTACCTGCTTTAGGACGAAGGAGCCATTGAATCGGTTTCAGAAGTAAGCTAGCCTATAAAGGAGGATCGTCTCGCAGCATGGCGGGGAGGTAAAGGTATGCCCAAAGTCAACTTCATCCTCAATGGTAAACCGGTCACGGCGTCCTACGAGCCGGGCATGACCTTTCTGGAAGTGCTGCGAGAAGAGTGCCGAATCACCTCGGCGAAGAACGGCTGCGCCCCGGAGGGCACCTGCGGTTGTTGTGCCGTCCTTTTCGACGGACGCCCGGCGCTTTCCTGCCTGCGCAAACCCGAGCAGATGGAAGGCCACGAAATCGAGACTCTCGAAGGAATGCCCGAAGAGATGCGGACGTCTTTGGGAGACGCTTTCATTCTCGAAGGCGGGGTGCAGTGCGGTTTCTGCATTCCCGGAATTTTGGTTCGCGCATCGCACCTGGTAAAGAGCGGAGCCGCCGAGGATCGCGAGGCAGTCGAGCAGGCGCTCACAGGGCATGTTTGCCGGTGCACGGGCTACGCGCGGATCGTCGACGGGATTCAAACCGCCGGCGAGGCCTGGAAAAATGGCGGCAAGTTGCCGCGCTCCGAGCCACGGCGGCACTTTTATTTCGGCGAGGAATATGGGCTGTCACGCAATCCGAAATTTGCCAAGCCGCAGCGGAAGAACGGTGTGGGAGATTCGCCATCGCGGTACAAAGGAATCGACCAGGCCCTCGGTGAAAAGCCCTTCGTCGACGACATGTTCGTGCCGGAGATGCTTCATGCCTCGCCCGCTCTGAGCGCTCATCCGCGTGCCAAGATTCTTGGCATTAGCAGTTCCGCAGCCGAGGCGATGCCTGGAGTGGTGAGGGTGCTCACGGCGAAAGACGTGCCTGGACCGCGCGGCACTGGCTTCACCATTGCCGATCTGCCCGCGTTTGTGGCGGTGGGTGAAACCACCTGTTGCGTGGGAGATATGTTGGCGCTGGTGGTGGCCGACACCGCATTTCACGCGCGCCAAGCGGCGGAGAAAGTAGAAATTCGCTACCAAGTGCTGCCGCCAGTCTCTGATCCCTTTACCGCGCTCGAACCGGGGGCCCCGCAGGTGCACGCGCCGGGAAACGTTCACGTGGCGCCGAACCTTCTGGAAGTAACAGCGTTCTCGCGAGGCGATGTGGATGCCGCTTTGGCTGGGTCAACGCACGTTATCGAGGAGACCTTTCAAACGCAAGCGGTGGAACCGGCGTTCCTGGAGCCCGAGGCCTGCCTGGCGTTGCCGCAAGGCCCAGGCGTGAAAGTGTTCTCGCAGAGCCAAGGATCGACGTTCGACCAGCGCGAAATCGCGCGGGTGCTGAATATTCCGCAGGACGCCGTCGAAGTGCAGCTGGCTTCGAGCGGCGGATCATTTGGCGCCAAGGAGGAAGTTTCCATTCAAGTGCAGACTTCACTTGCAGCGTTCCTGATGCAGCGGCCGGTGAAGACGCTGCTCACCCGCAAGCAATCGACCCAGCTCCATCCCAAGCGCCACCCCATGAATTTGAAGTACACCGTGGGCGCGGATGCGGATGGACATCTGCTGGCCGTGAAGGTGCGCATCGTGGGGGACACCGGCGCTTACGCTGGCACCGGGGGGAAATGTTTGTTGCGCGCGGCGTGCCACTCCTGCGGGCCTTACAAAGTGCCGAACGTGGATGTGCAGGCGAAGGCGGTCTTCACCAATAACCCCACGAGCGGCGCGATGCGCGGGTTCGGAAGCAACCAGGCGCAATTCGCGATGGAAGGAATCATGGACATCCTCGCCGAGCGCGTGGGTGTCGACGGCTATGACATTCGCGACCGCAATGTTCTGGGTCCGGGCGATGCGTTCGGCACGGGCCAGATCATGCGCGACAGCGTGGGAATTCGCGCGACGCTGGAAGCGCTGAAGGACACTTATAAGAAGGCCAAGTACAAGGGAATCGGCTGCGGCATCAAGAGCACGGGAATTGGGAACGGGACCGTCGATAGCGGGCACATTCTGATTCGCGTGCTCGAAGGCGGGAAACTCGAAATCCTCACCGGCTACACGGAAATGGGCCAGGGGCTGTTCACCACTGTGCGGCAGGCGGTATGCGAGGAGACGGGGCTTTCGCCCGAGGTGATGAACGTCCACTGGGACAAGAATATTGGCGCGAAATGCGGCGAGACCTGGGCGTCGCGCGCGACCACGCTGAGTTGTGCGGCGGCGCAGCGCGCGGCGGTCGAACTGACCGCTGAATTGAAGAAGACGCCGATCGAGCAACTGGTGGGGCGCGAATATCGAGGAGATTATTTGTGCGACTTTACCACGCGACCCGGAACGCCGGATTCGCTGACGAATCCGACGACGCATTTGACCTTCAGCTACGCGACGCAATTGGTGATTCTTGACGACCAGGGGCGGCTCAAGCGCGTGATTGCGGCTCACGACGTAGGGCACGCGATCAATCCCAAAGCTTGCGCGGGGCAAATCGAGGGCGGCGTCCACATGGGGCTGGGGTACGCGCTTTCGGAGAATTTTCCTTCCACCAACTCCGCGCCAGATTCTCTGTTGTTGCGCGACGCCGGCATTCTCAGGGCGAAAGACACACCGCCTGTTGATGTGATTCTGATCGAGATTCCGGATGAAGTCGGGGGCTACGGCGCGAAGGGCGCGGGAGAAATTGGGCTGGTGCCGACGGCGGGGGCTGTGGCGGCCGCGCTGCATTCCTTCGACGGAATCCGGCGCACCAAGCTGCCGATGGACGACGCGCCGGCGGCGGCGCCGTCGGTGCCGAAGTCGCGCAAGAAAGCTGCGGGGCCGAAGACGCCGTTCATTCCGCCGGCTTCCGACGGGTCGTCGGTGCAATCGACCGCGGGCGACGATTAAAGCGTTGCGCTCAGGTTCGCTCGATTCGTCAAACAACATTCCCCGGCAAAATATGGCGTAGTATACTGCGCGCGTTGCGCCGCTGTGTGGGAACGCGCTCGCATGCGCTTGTGTTCGCACGCGATTGGAGCGATTCGATGACGCGGACCTGGCGCCAGGAGGGGCTTATGACCTTGATCTCGCGACGCCAATTCAATCGTGGATTGATCGCTGTGGGAGGGGCCGCGCTGATCGGCAGAGTCGCGGAGGGGGCGGAATCCTCCATGCGGCAGTTTCACAACCAGCCCGCGGAAAGTCCTCTGCACAAGTCGCTTGAGGCAATGTGGGCGGCGGTGAAAGAGGAAACGCAGGGGCGGGTCGATGTGCAAACTTTTCCGGACAATGATCACACCGCGGGTGGCGATCCGGCGGTGTTGACGATGCTGATCGATGGGAACCTTGATTTTTTCACCCTGAACGGCGGGCTCATTGGCGCGGTGGTTCCGGCCGTGAACGTCCAGGGAATTCCGTTCGCGTTTCAGAATCTGAAGCAAGTGTTCGCGGCCATGGACGGCGACCTGGGAGACCACCTTCGGGGGGAGATGCGCGCGAAAGGAATTTACGCCCTTCCGCGCGGATGCTTCGACAACGGCTTCCAGCAGCTCAGTATTACCAGCAAACCCGTTCGCACGGTTGCCGATATGCAAGGCATGAAAATCCGCACACCGAATAGCGCCATCTATATCGAAGCTTTCCAGGCTTTGGGCGCCACGCCCGTGCCCATCAATATCGACAAACTTTACGACGCCCTGAAGGCGCACGATGTGGACGCGCAGACGAACCCCCTGACGATCATTGAGCTGTTCAAGCTGTATGAGGTGCAGAAATACGTGAGCCTGACCAGCCACATCTGGGCCGGGTTCAATTTGATGGCCAGCTTGAAACGCTGGGAGAGTTTGCCCGCCGATGTTCGCCAGGTGATCGAGCGCAACGCCGCGAAGTACGTTCAGATGCAGCGCCAGGAAAATGCCGCTCTGAACGACAGCCTGCAATCCAGGCTGAGCGAACAAGGCATGGTGTTTAATGAGGCGGACACCAATTCTTTCCGTTCACGGCTTGGCCCTTTCTACACCAGCTGGAAGCAGAAAGTGGGCGCGAAAACCTGGGCGCTGCTCGAAGCGCACGTCGGACGGCTCGCCTAGAGTATTTTGGATGGATCCGATCGTGCGCCAATCAAGGGGGACGCTTATTCTGTATCCCCGGCGGCTGGCCGGCTCCTTCGCCGCTGGGCACTTTGCCTAGCCGCTCGCTTCGCTAACTGCGCGCGAGTAGCAGTTTTTCCTCAAACGGGGCGCGCGACAGGACGTGTGCGTCGCTTTCGGTGATCAAAACCATTTCCTCGAGGCGGACTCCGCCGCCGCCGCGAACGCCCTCCACCCAGATCAGCGGTTCCACCGCAAAAACCATCCCCGGCTGAAATTCGTAGACGGGCGCGCCGGGCAGCGTTTCGCCGATGTAGGGTGGCTCATTCGCGCCCATGCCCACTCCGTGGCCAATGAAAAGCGACAGGAAGCGGTCGCCTAGCTTGTATTTGTCCGCGCTCTGAATGATGGCTTGAGCGGCCTCCTGATTGGTGCAGCCGGGGCGCATCTTCGCAATGCCAGCGCGCAGGCCTTCGTAGACGGCGCTGAAAATTTCCCGCTGTTGTTTGGAAGGCGTGCCGCAGACGCCGGTGCGCGCAACGTCGCCAAAGTAGCCGTTCCAGTTGGCGCCGATGTCGATGAAGACCAGGTCGCCGTGACGGATCAGTTTGTCGCTGCTGATGCGATGCGGCGGCGACATGTGCTCGCCAGACGCGACAAAGGGCGTCATCACGTGTGCGTACTCGCCGCCCAGGCGGAACAGGGTGCGCATGGCTTCAGCGGCGACTTCGCATTCGCGAACCCCTTCGGCGACGGCGGCCATTCCCGCGGCGGTGACGGCATCGGCGAGCGCGGTGGCCTCTTCCAGCAACGCGATTTCCTCGGGCAGCTTGATCATGCGGGCGGACTGCATGGGCGTATCGCCGTCTTCGATGTGCAGGTTCGGCAGCTCGTGAGCGATGGATTGAAACAGGATCGTATTCGCCTCATCCATGCCGATTCGGGCGCCAGTCAGGCCGTGATCGTGGAGGACGCGCGAGAGAATCGAGCGCACGAATCCTTCGATCAGGGAGCGTTCTTCGATGATCGGAATGGTGTAAATTTCGCGGATCCAGGGCATGGTGCGTTCGGCGCGGTCGCGTTCTCCGCCGGAGCAGAAAAGGATAGGAGGCTGGTTCGGGATCAGCAGCGCGCCGTTGAGCGCGGTGGTTTTTCCGGCGATGAGCTGCGGACGCAGGTCGGTGAGGTAGCGGACGTTTTCGTCTTTCCAGAGCAGAAGCGCGTCGAGCTGCGCCTTTTCGCGTTGCTGCTGCGCGCGTTCGATGCGCCTGGCGCGCAGCGATTGCAAGTCGATGCGTGCCTCGTAGGACACTTGAAACTGGCCACGCGCGAAACGATCCATCAGCGCCCCTCCGGATCGAAGGAAATTAGAATTTGTTGCTGGAATACGAACGGCGTCAGTCCCAACCATTCTAATGGCGTTAGCCAAAAATCACGACAGATGCTTTACCGAAGGCTGCGCCGGCGGGAATCAGTCGTTTCCAGATAGGTTGGCTTTTTTAAGCCACTCAGAACATGCTGTTACTTGTTCTGATGAACGACCGGCGAGAGATTGCTCCAGCTGTTTGTAGCAACTCTCCTCGCGCTTTTCGATGGCCGCCTCGACATCCGCAAACTGAGACACCGCAGAATCCTTCCTCTTCTTTACAACGGCCTCCTCGGATTCGTCCTGCGCGTTGTCGAGCTCCATCAGTTTTCCGTAGGCTTTCATCAGATTGTTATCTTGAAGCCTGCGACGGTAAATCTGGCGAAGCATCTCGGTCGTAGATATTTCCTTCTCCGTGATTGCTCGTTGGCCGGCGGCATCGATGATCCGTGCTGTTTCGCTGCTTTTGTCTTGGGAAGTCGTGTCGTCGGATTCGATCGCGTGCAGGGAGGCAAGCGCAGCCCGTGCAAACGGAGCAGACGATCCCGCCTGCTGTGCCTGAACGTGTGATCCAAGCAACAAAGTGATACAGGTCAGCAACCACGAAGCGATGATGAGAGTGCGTGACGTGCAATGGTGATTGTCCATGCACAGAGTTTGAATATCGGGGCGTCCACCAACAATGGCTCACAGGGATGGTGCCGGCAGACTCAAAGTTTGACGCCCGTGCAGTACCGCCGGTTTAGTACCCGTGTGGCTCATATCCGGAGGCTAAGAGCAGCGGGTGCCTGCTAGGTTTGGAATTCGATCTGTATCTCCGGATGGTTCTTGGCATCTGTCGTGAGCGCCGAACCGCAGTCTCGGGCGTCGCTGCGCCAAGCTTCGCTGCCCACCGCGTCTCCAGGCCGACCAGGTTCCCAGAGCACGCTTTCCACGCCAAGGTTGAGTTCTCTTGTTGCGCATGGGCTGCTGCAGCTGAGCTCGTCACGAAGCTGAACAACGGCAGGGCCCGAGTTACGGCGCGAACGGTTTTCGGAATAGACTGGAAATCTCCCGGTTCGCTCCCCCGGGTTTTGGGAATTGCCGATGTGATGGGCGTTCGCGTAGTCATGTTAAAATTACGCAGTCGTATCTACAGGACCTGCCGGAGGCAACCGGGCACCGGAAGGAGGCTTGGCAATGAGTAGGGTGTATCAGAAACGATCCGCCGTGAGATACCTGCGAACCGTCTACTTCGCACTCGCTGCATTGCTTTGCTTTTCCGCGGCCCTTACAGCCCAAACCGTACCGCCTGCGTCATCCCGCCAGGATGCACCAGCGGCAGCGGAACTGAAAATCGCGATAACCGGCGACGTGCCCACGCCGCTGACGCTCACCGCGGCTGATCTGGCAGCCATGCCGCGCGAAACTGCGGAGATTACCGAGCAGGATGGGCAGAAAATTACCTACGAGGGTGTGCCGCTGCAGGAAGTCCTCAAGAGAGCCGGCATGGCCTTCGGCCGCGAAATGCGCGGAAAAAATCTCGCCGGATACGTGTTGGCCCAGGCGCATGACGGCTACGCCGTGCTTTTCGGTCTCGGTGAAATCGACAGCAGTCTGAGCGGCCAGAAAATTTTGGTAGTCGACAAGCGCGACGGAAAGCCTCTGTTCTCCTATCAAGGGCCGGCACGTTTAGTGCTGCCCGGCGACAAAGAGGGCGCGCGTTCCGTACGCATGCTCGAGAAGTTGGAAGTGGTCAAGCTGCGAAAGTAGTGCATCGGATGAGAGGTTTTTTCGCGTTCGCCGTTTTGTTACTCGCCGTGCTCGGTGCGGTCATAAGGGTTGGTCCTGCTTCGGGACAAGAGCCGGCCGCCGTCAGCGACGAGTACGTGTGGAAATTGCCCAAGGGCTTTCCGAGGCCGAAAATTCCAGCCGATAATCCCATGACCCAGGTCAAAGTGGAACTGGGCCGCTATCTTTTCTACGACACGCGCATGTCGGTCAACGGCAAGGAATCCTGCGCCACCTGCCATCGGCAGGAATTGGCCTTTACCGACGGCAAATCGCGCGCCGTCGGCGCCACCGGCGAGTTGCATCCGCGTGGGTCGATGAGCCTGGTCAACGTCGCGTACGGCTCGGTGCTGACCTGGAGCGATCCGAGCCAGCGCACGCTTGAGAAACAGGCGCTCACTCCCATGTTCAGCGCTCAGCCGATCGAACTTGGGATGCGGAACAATGGGGATGATTACCTGGGCGTAATCGCTTCCGACCCGAGGTACGCAAAGATGTTTCCGCGGGTGTTTCCCGGCGAGCAGAGTCCTTTTACCATCGCCAACGTCACCAAAGCGATTGCCTCTTTTGAGCGCACGATCATCGGTGGCGGATCGCCCTACGACCGCTATCACTACGACGGCGACGACAAGGCCATCTCCGACTCGGCCAAGCGCGGAGAAGTTCTATTTTTCAGCGAGGCGCTTTCCTGCTTCCGTTGCCATGGGGGATTCAACTTCAGCGACGCCACCGATTTCGAAGGGCGACGCGAGAGCCCGCCCGAGTTTCACAACACCGGCCTCTACAATCTCGCGGGTACGCTTTCCTATCCTGCGGCGAACACCGGGATCTATGAACACACCCAGCATCTGGCCGACGTGGGCAAATTCAAAGCGCCCACATTGCGCAACGTCGCGCTTACCGCGCCCTACATGCACGACGGCAGCATCGCCACCCTCGAAGGTGTGCTCGATCACTATTCTGCCGGCGGGCGCACCATCGTGGACTCGCCCTACGCGGGCGATGGGTCGCGCAACCCGAACAAGGACCCGTTGATACGCGGTTTCCCACTGACACCGCAAGACCGCGCCGACCTGATTGCCTTACTGGAATCGCTGACCGACGAGGAAATCACCCATGGACCGCAGTTCGGTAATCCCCGGCAAAGCGCCCCATAAAAAGGCCGCGCCGCGAAATAGCGCCGAGACAACCACGCGCCTGCGCAAGATGCGCGAAGCTCGCGGGCTGGGCCCCACCGAGCTCGCACAAAAAGTGGGCGTGACGCGCCAAACCATTCACGCCATCGAGTCGGGCGACTACCTGCCGAACACGGCGGTGGCGCTGCAATTGGCGCGCGTGCTGGAAGTACGGGTCGAGGATCTTTTCTCGCTCCGTGCGAAAGACTCCGGTCAGGCGCCAGGAAATATCAACGCCGAGCTTCTTGCGCCCGCGGGCGAACAATATTTCACTGGAGAGCTTGTCTCGGTCGCGCGCGTCGGTTCGCGGCGCGTCGCTGTGCCCTCTCCGCGCTTTCCCACTTTTTTATCGGATGCGGACGGCGCCATCGCCACGCACAACAAAACTCGCGCCACAATCCGCCCTTCGATGGAGGCCGCAGTGAGCCGCAACCGGCTGATCGTCGCGGGTTGCGATCCGGCACTGTCGCTACTGGCGCAGGAACTCAAGAACTTCGGAACCGACACGCTCAGCGTGCATTGCTCGAGCCAACAGGCTATTCGATGGCTCCGCGAGGGTCTAGTGCACGTGGCGGGTAGTCATCTTCGCGACCGCGCCACGGGCGAGTATAATCTGCCGCAGGCCGCCTCAGTTTTCGGTGCGAACAAGGTTCGCGTGGTTACGTTCGCCGAGTGGGAACAGGGGTTGGTGGTGAGGAGAGGCAATCCGAAGCGAATACGCGCTGCCGCAGATCTGGCTGCGAAACAGATAAGAATCGTAAACCGAGAAAAAGGTTCTGGCGCCCGCGATTTGTTGGACAGCGTTCTGCGAGCTGCCGGGATTTCTTCAAAAAGCCTCTCCGGCTACGATCAGGTCGTACCGAGTCATCTGGCGGCGGGCGTTGCTGTGGCCAATCTTCAGGCCGATTGCTGCGTAGCGACGGTGTCGGCAGCCAGGTGCCTTGGGCTGGATTTCGTGCCGCTCTCTTGCGAGCGATTCGACTTGATCGTCAATTTGGCGGAAGTGGAAACGGCGGGTATCCGATTCATGTTCGATGTTTTGAACCGCGCAAGCCTACGCCGTAAATTAGCCTCGCTCGCGGGATACGAGGTGCGCCACACCGGCGCATGGCTGATGTAAATCGGTGAACCGCCAATCGGTCATCGAGATGGCTGCGTGTTTGGACGTTCGCAAACCGATCGACGTCTAGAGGAGGAATCCTGAAGCCAGAAATGAACGGTCCGCTTCGGCCCGTGGCGCTTTTCGTGCTGTTGGCCATGGCTACGTATCCACTGGTAAGGGCCCAGACCGAAATGATGTTGCGAAAAATCGGAAGGTTTCGAAACAACGCGGTAATTTGAAAACGTTTAATTGAACGGAATGACGTTGGAAGGAGAATACATATGCGAGCCTGCTTGCAGTTGAGTTTGGGATTCGTATTTTTCTCGATTCTGGCACACGTTTCGGCTGCGGCACCCAAACAGCCGATTCCTCCCGCGAAGGTCGACCTACCGCGTGCCGAATCCGAGGGCAAGGCCACAGCCGTCTTTGCCGGTGGATGTTTCTGGGGCACTCAGGCCGTGTTCGAGCGAGTGAAGGGGGTCATCCAGACCACAGTTGGATATTCCGGCGGATCGGCTTCGACCGCAACTTATAATCAGGTGATCACCGAAACAACGGGGCATGCCGAATCGATCGAAGTGGTCTACGATCCATCCCGGATTACATACGGCCAGCTGCTGCGCATCTTCTTTTCCGTGGCTCACGATCCGACCGAACTCAACCGGCAGGGACCAGACGTGGGTACGTCTTATCGCTCGGCCATTTTCTATACCAACGAGGAGCAGAAGCACGTTGCGGCGGCCTATATAGCACAGCTTGATGAAGCGAAGGTTTTTCCGAAACGGATTGCGACCGAAGTCAGCCCGCTCAAGGGGTTCTATCGCGCCGAGGACTATCATCAGGATTTTGCCCTGAAGAATCCGACCAATTCTTACATTCAGATTTGTGACCTACCCAAGATTAGTGCTTTGAAGCAGCAATTCCCCGAGTTGTTTGTGAATTACAAGGGAAAATAAGCAGGCCTTCCACTGGCACCAAGAGCTTGAGAAGTAATCCGGCCTCCCGAAGGCGCGGATTAGAATTCTGGTAAGTTCGGATTTGAGCAGATGTGTGGATTACTTCCACTGCGCCGTGATCCAGGACAGAGCAGCGATGAAGGGAAGAGCTTGTAGACTTGGTAGGATTCTGCCGTGGAGTCCCGGCGCGCGGTCCTCACGATTGTGCTCAGGTAGTTGCTAACCCCCTCTGCTTCCAACTGGGCGCTTCACGGTAGATACTAACTCCGTGATTTCATCCACGGTTGCTGTCCTCGGCGAAATTGGATTACCCGCTCCGATCCGTGAATTGGCTGCGCGCCGCTGGGATGTGATTGTAGTCGGAGCCGGCCACAATGGCCTTGCCTGCGCGGCCTATCTTGCGCGTGCGGACAAGCGCGTGCTGGTGCTTGAGAGCCGCACACGAGTCGGTGGCGCCTGCACCATGGAGGAGCCCTTCCCCGGTGTACGCATGTCTCCATGCGCCTATCTGGCCGGACTACTCCATCCCTTGGTTGTCTCAGAGTTGGCCCTGCCGGAGCGCGGTTTTCAGTGGACACCTGCGGTCAACGGGCTCTTCGTTCCATTTCGCGACGGCTCGAGCATCCAGCTCTGGGACAGCGATGAACGGTGCGAGACCGAAATTCGCAACCTCGCTCCGGGCGACGTCGAAGGATGGCGAGCGATGAGTGACGTGCTGCGCCGATTGCGCGATGCTTTGCGGCCGGCCGGTGACGGCGATCTATGGATCGGCGAGCCTCCCACTCAGGAACAGATTGCAGCCCGGCTTGGGAACGATGAGCAAGCAAGACACCTGCTCTTCGACTGGTCGATGGTCGAGTTCGTTGAATATTACTTGCGCGACGAACGGCTGCAGGCTGCCTACCTTGGGCAAGGAGTGATTGGAACCAATGCCAGCCCATTCGACCCCGGAACCGCCAGCATCCGCTTCCACCATTCATCGGGCCGACTGGGCGGAATGCCCGGCATGTGGGGCTACGTCAAAGGCGGCATGGGAATGGTCTCGTTCTACTTTTGCGATGCCGCGCGAGAGGCCGGAGCAGTGGTTGCCACAAGCGTCGCTGTTGCACAGATACTGCCTGGTGAGGGCGTAATGCTCGAGGGCGGCGAGTTCATCGCTGCACCAGTCGTGGTTTCGAATGCCGATCCGCGGCAGACCTTGCTCCTATTGGGCCCTGCGGTCGATCCCGAGTGGCGCCGGCGCGTCGAGCAGATTCCGATCGAGGGCTGCACCGTAAAGCTGAACGTGTTGCTCCGTGAGCTGCCCAACTTCACCGCGCGACCCGGCACGGATGAGCCGCACCACTACGGACAAATAAACACGCCGCTCACCAAAGCTGAGTGGGTGGCCGCATTTGCCGCTGCGCGCCGCGGCGAGTTGCCGCAGCATCTATGGTGTGAGCTGTACTTCCAGAGTGCCCATGATCGGACGATCACGCCTCCAGGACAGCATACGATGAGCATCTTTGCCCAGTATGTGCCCTACAAGTTCGCGCGCGGCACCTGGGATGAGCGTCGAGAGGAAGTCCGCCAGCTGGCGCTCAATTCGCTTGCCCGCTTCTGTTCCAATATCGAAGGCGCCGTCATCGATACTCAGGTGCTTGGCCCTCCGGATATCGAGCGGAAGGTTGGACTTACCGGCGGGCACATTTTTCAGGGCGAGTGCTTGCCGCCATACATGTGGTCAAAACGCCTATCGGCGCGCACGCCCATGCCTGGCGTTTACTTGTGCGGAGCCTGCACCCATCCGGGAGGAAGCGTGATCGGCATCAATGGGCGCAATACGGCAGTGGCGGTTCTCGGCGATACTGCTTAGCTTCGCACTCAGTCCGTACTAGGGTATTCTGCGCGCACATGCCTACTAAGCCCGCGCTCCAGCGCGAACTCGGACTGCGCGATCTCACCCTGTTTGCCATCGTCTGTATAACATCCGCACGATGGATTCCGATCGCGGCGCATGCCGGGCCAGGGTCGGTCACGCTGTGGCTTTTGGCCGCGGTGTTGTTTATGGCGCCTCTAGCCGTGGCCGTGGCGGCACTCGTAGCGAAGTATCCCGGGCCGGGTGGGTTATATCTTTGGACCCGGCGAGACTTCGGAGCATGGTCTGGCTTCCTCTGTTTCTGGGTTTATTGGATGGGGATAGCGTTCTTGTTTCCGACCGCCGCTCTTTTGTACGCCCGGGTGGGCTTCTCGATGTTGGGCCCCGTGTTCGCTCGCCTAGGCGACAACCGCTTCTATCTTCTCGCCGTCACCCTGACGTTAATTTGGACCGCGCTCGGCTCGAACTTGATCGGGTTGAAGATCGGGAAGTGGACCGAAAACATCGGGGCCTTGGCTACGTGGGCGGTAGGGTTGGTGTTAATCGCGATGGCCTGGATGGTGTGGACGCGTCGCGGTGCGGCGACGCCCATTCGCATTTTCCCGAAATGGAATTGGGGGACCGTCAATTTTTGGGCGGCGATCGCCTATGCAACTTCCGGCATGGAGAACCCCGGCATGATGGCTGGGGAGACCCGTGATCCGGAGCGCACGATGCGTCGCGCGGGCTGGATTGCTTCCGGGTTCGCGGCAGCATTCTACGTCTCGGCGACAGTTGCCTTTCTGGTGGTGCTTCCACCCGAGCACATCAGCGAGCTAAATGGCTTCGCAGAGGTGGGAGATTCGGCGAGCCTGATCTTGGGGTTTAGCTGGCTCTCTCCGCTCGTCGCCTTGCTGGTGCTGGCCAGCGGAGTTGGGTTTGTCGGTGGAATTGGCACAGCGACCTCGCGACTGCCATTCGCTGCTGGTGTGGATCACCTGCTGCCAGCCGCTTTTGGCAGGGTTCATCCGCGATGGGGAACGCCTTACGTCTCGATGCTAGCGCTCGGGCTGGTGGCAACCTTCCTACTGGTTGTTTACCAGCTTGGCGATACGCTGCGCGTCGCCTACGACGAATTGGTTTCCCTGATGGTGATCACAGGGTTTCTTCCTTATCTCTATATCTTCGGGGGCGCATGGAAAGCTGGCAAACGACTCAGTGCGGTATCCGGCGGCGCGATGACTGCCCTGGCCGTGTTTTGCGCAGTCGTGCCACCGGCTGAAATCACCAATGTCTGGCTGTTCGAGGGTAAACTCATGGCGGGAACCCTGGCGGTAGTGGTGTCGGCGTGGCTTGTCTATCGCCGAAGGAGGCAATCGTGGCTCCGGCCACCGGATTCTAGCAGGCCGGTGTAGCGATTTCGTTTGCGCACACGATATCGCCCCGGGGCTGTTCCAGAAGGATGGCTGCCGTTTGAGAAAGTAGCCCAGCGCGGTGCGCACGTGGGAATTTTCCATCGCGCTTAGGGACATCAAATGAATTGTATTTGGTTGCCGAAGGCTTCTTATACAGAATGTAAGCAAGAGCCTTCGGTTGGAATTCGAGTAGGTCAGCAACGCCGCGCAAGCCAACAGCGGCCTTCAGAAGTGTGAGTTGGGACATGCTGGAAAGAAGTGCCTACAGCCACTCTTACGCGGAGCTACAGTGCGCGGGCATCACATCGCACAGCGCGAGTTGCCAGCAAACCACCTAACATTGTTGTCACGTGCCGCGATACGCGGCAAAAGATCTGACTGTAGGCGAGAGGGAGAATAACATACTTCGCCATCAGGAGCTGGGTATCTCGGCATCTCAAACCAGGCTGCGTCCGCGCGTCGCCAAATTGAACTGACTCGCACATTATTTTCGAAAAGCAGCCGTCGCTCTTTCGCTGCGTTGGCGAATGAGCCTCGAAACTCCTTCTACTTCCGGATGAGCGATCTGTTTTGTGACTCTTTCAAGTGCCCCGAGGTTCGCTTGAGCCAGTTCGAAGACTCGTTGCCGGACAAATGGTTTCGCGAGTCCAGCTTCCTCTGCAAGTTTGTCGAAATCAGCGGGCGTAACGCGTTGAGAGGAGTATTCTCGCCCGAGTTTCATGGCCATCTCCTCGCTGAGTTCGGGATAGTAGATTGTGCTGACAATATCGTAGAGCGGCGCAAGTCTAGTTTCGAGATTTGCGGTTCCGATGCCGTGGTAGAGAAGGGAGAAGTTCTTACCATGGGCATCGTTGTTGCCGACGAGATAGTTGAAGATAACGGCATCTAGCAAGCGGGCCAAGTCGAGCACGGGAGCACTGGAAGTATCTCGGAGAAGGCCGAAGCACCGCTTGAGCGAAGGGCCGCCTTCCTTCTGATACTTTGTTTCCGGTGGGATGTTCAGGGCCTGACAGAAGTCTTCCTGATGCAGCCGTTCGAGGGGCGCGCCTTCTGTGGAGGGGCGGTGAATCCTGTCATAGCGTTCCACCAGTAGGTAATCGACTCCTTCGGTGGTTCTGGTCTCGACCTTTGCCGCGGGAATCTCGATGGCGGCCGCCAGATTCATCACCAATGCTTCATTGAAGACGACACCTTCGAAACGGTCGATGCTCGGTTTCAGGATGTGCGTGCTTGGCGCACCACTGAGCGGGAGAGAGGTTTCATCGCCTTCTATGCGGACTGCGATTTTGTCCTGTGCTCCGGCGAGTGAGAGGCGAATCCCTTTCTCTCCGGCGAGCAGCGGTCGCTTAGGCAGTCGTTTGAGAATGGCGGCGAGTTCGGTGGGCGGAAGAGCGCGGTAACTGTAGTTTCGCTCCGGCAGCGGTTCGCCAGCGGGAACAAACGTGACAGCACCGGCGCACTCGCCGCCGATCTGTTCGAGCATCGCGTAGTCGTTGCGGGGGCTGATGCCCAGATTGCGGGCAATTAGTTCGCGGTTGCCCCCCTCGGGCAGAATGCCCGCAAAGTAGCCTCGGCACTCGTTACGAGTGAAGCGCCCCTTGCGCAATGGTAGGGATTGGGATAGCGGCGTTGCTCCCGGCTTGTTCAGCCAGGTTTCGACGTAGTCGAAGACCATGTGGCCGTGATCGTCTTGGATCAGGTGCCCGACGAGTTCGTCATGAAGGTAAACGTCTAGCGTTTTTGCCATGTGCTAGCTTTCCTTTGCGCGAGTCGCCGGTGGCATTAGGGTGAGTCGAATGCCGAGCGTCTGAAGGACAGTGAGGGCTTTGCCGATTTCACACGTCTCTTTACCTCTTTCGAGGTCAATGATGAAACGGAGTCCCGTACCGGAGGTCAGCGCAACGCTCTTCTGCGTGACGCCGAGGCTCTTCCGGGTGGATCGAATGAGCTTACCGATGTCTTGAGGGGTATATTTCATCGCACCCTTGTGAAGTTACCGTACGGGAATATTCTACCTGATTATGGGCAAAATTCAATGAAATGTTACCGAGCGGGAATATCGATCGAAATAAAGAAAGAAAAGCCCTAAATATTCCCGTTCGGTAACAGTTGCCACTTCTCGCACGCTCAGCCTGATTCCCGGAAGCCGTAGCGAAATGATCGGTTCGCTCTTCGACGACTTACCCCCTTGCGTTGGCTGGAGCCGTTCGCGCGATGACGCGAGATGGATCGCAGGAGAGGACCTACGTTTACTCTCTAATAGTTCTGGCTTAACGGATTTTCTACTCCCGATTCGACTCGTAGTCGCACATAGCGCCGGGCAGCGCTCCGGAGCGAGGACGATTCGAATCTTCGCAGGCGGTAAACGTGATTACCCCATGGAAGGAGCGGTATACGTGGGGGTGTAGTCGAATTAAACCGAGATGCGAAGGTCTTCGGTGTAAGTGCCCTTATGCGGGATAGCAAAACAAGCGGCGGATTTTCGAAGTTCGCGGATTCAATGCTGCGCGATTCGGCGTTGTTCCTGTGGATCGTGCGAGGGAAACGCCTTTTCGAGCAATAAATCCTTGACGGTATTGCTGACGGTGCGCGGGAATCTCAGTGCGTACTCGCGAAGTTTTGGCGCGGACAGAAACTGCAACTGAAGCTCGTCGAGAGGCGTAGAAAGGCCCTCCTGCCGCGTGAGGTAGATCCAATCGAGCAATGCTTTCTCCGGCTCCGCGAGGAGGTACTTATTGTAGCGGGTGGCCTTTTCTTCATACCCCCAATAGAGGTCGGGAGAGATTTTTCTGTAAACGACGCTTACCGACTTGGTCTTAAGCGACAGCGGGTAGTCGGGTGTCACGCAAAGGAGTGACGCGGGGCTTTGCGAAATGATCCCGCGCTCCACGAGGGCCGATTCCAGAGAAATGTAGGATTGAGGACGAAGTATGTTGGTTAGGTCGCGCGGCGAGAATTGCTGATTGAAGTGATTGATATAAAGTTTTGGCGCAACACGTTCCACAAGGCCCTGCGCCTCATAGCGATGCAGGGTGTTGCGGACGACGCGCTCGCTGAGAGCATATTTCTTGGCCAGAGTGTCCGTTCGCACGATGCAATTTCGGCGTGCCTCCTCGGTGAGAACCTGTGTCCAATTCATTGACTCTGCTCCCCGAGCCAGTGAGAGAATACGGCTCGTAGCGATTCGCGGATGGGTTCAAACTCGTACTGAGCGAGTTCGTCAAAGATGGATGTTGGCAGGAAGGGACGGAGTTCGACGGTGCAGGCTTTAGGATCGATCCTGCGAATCCGATCTTCGATCGAGTCGCGAGTGCATCCGAGATCGTCAAACAGTCCATCGGACAAGGATCTCGGACTCAACTTTCTGAAAGCCGCGTTCCGTGTACCTGCGAACTCTGTGTTCGATATTCATGTGAGCCAAAGGTACCATATATGGTTCTTTATAGCATCAGGATTGTGTCATAGATGTAAAAGGCATTATATATGATGTGTGTGACAACTATGATATGCGTCGGCGGGGAGCTATGTCCAAGCTTTATCAGGACTTCCTGATCGAAATGTCCGGCTATAGCAGGCGCGGCGTCCGTGGTTAGGATCAATCCACGAGAGTCCGGCAAGCCGGATTTGCATGACGCTGAACGGGGGCAATTGGTAGTCGGGGGCCCATTCATCGTCCATGCAGGCCAACTGTCGCACGGCCCCATGCTCGTCGGTCTCGGCTTCCACAAAGGCAAAGGGAAATACGCGCTTCTCCCAACAATAGAGCGACGCCACCATGAGGTCGCTGTTGTAGAGCTGGAGCCGGGAGTCGAATCGGTGGACCCGCCGGCGGCACGGTACAAACTCGATGGGCCTATGAACGGAGATTTCGAGAACGGGACGAGCAGTGGTTCTCCCACAGGCCAATGCGTTCGGTATTCCGCGCACAGTAAAACGGCCCGCGCTTTTCCACCGCACACTGGAGTTGCACCAGTTTCCACCGGATTCTATCAGGCCGGTGTAGCGATTTCGTTTGCGCACACGATATCGCTCCGGGGCTGTTCCAGAAGGATGGCTGCCGTTTGAGAAAATAGCTCAGCGCGGTGCGCACGTGGGAATTTTCCATCCGAGTCCGATTGAATCTTCGTCATACCGAGGACCGGCTAGGGCCGCACATCGTACATGGCAACCGATCCGAAGTAGGCCACATAGATCCGGTGCGTGGCGGAATCGATGACGAGCGAATGGCCGCCGAAGTGGGTTGGGGCATTTTCCAGTACCCGATACTGATCCGGCGAATCCTGCTTGATTACCGTCATGGTTCCCAAAGCATTGGCGGTGTAAACACGGTGAAGAGAGGGGTCGTAGCCAGCGCCATCGACGCCAGCACCAATCGGGAGCACAGCGACGATTTCACCCGTATCTGAATCGAGGATAACAAGCTTCCGGTTGCTGGCAGTGCAAAACAGCCGGTGGTCGGTTGCATCAAGGGCCAGGCCTGTCGGCCCTTTGCCAGGATCAATTTTGTAGCGCTTGACGACGACCTGTTTCCCCGGATCGACGACCACCACCTCGCTGGTGTCTTCAAGATTCTGGTAGATCAACCCGGATACTGGGTCGGCCTGCGGGAATTCCGGTTCTCCTCCGAGGGCAATTGTTCCCACCACTTTTTCCGCAGTCGGATCAATCAGCGTGGCGGTCTTGCCGTCGTGGTCTCCGACGTAAATCAACTGCGCCTTCTGGTCGTAAATGATGGCATCTGGGTCTTCTCCGGCTGGAATCTTGTTGAGTAGTCTGTTTGTCGCAAGGTCGAACACGTTGACGTTATCGTCGCCGCTCGAACTGGCGAATCCAAGGTTCCGATCCGCTACAACGGCGACGCCGTGGACGCGGCCGAGCCCGCCAATCGTGGCGATCACCTGATTGCTGGCAGTGTCAATCACCCCGACCATCCCGTGACTGGCATAGCCGACATAGAGTCTGGGGCCAGCGACCAGCATGTAATCAATAAAGGGGCGGCCGATTCGGAAAGGGGCCGGCACCGAGAGAATGCCAGCGACCTTCACCGTTTTTCCCGACGTCCGGGTAGAGAGATAAATACTGAATGCGACGATCATGAGCGCGAGTAACGCCATCAGTGTTCCCAAAGACCACAGGAGAAAACGAGCGAGTCGGTTCACGGGACTCCTTCTGTTGTGCTACTCAACTACTACGCTGGGTTCAGCTGTTTTGTTACTACCGTGAGCGCCGGCGCAGCGCTGGATATTCAATCACGCGATCGGGGATGCGTGATGGTGCACAATCTAAGTAGCCAAGCTTGGGCGGTTCACCAAAGGCGATCAGCCCAAATTTCAATCCGGCCGTCCTTACCCGTGCCGAGGCTCCCAGCATTGCTCGATGCAGCCAAGAATCTCTACCCCTGACTAAGGTGGTGTTTTGATGGGTTTTGGATACCCGATGGACACCAACCGGGAAATCGAGTGCGGATCCGCGTTCAGAACTCCGGCAAGCGACCGGAGCATATCGACCTGCTATCCTCCGCATCCGCTATTTACGGGGAACCAAGAAAGCTCCTGGGATTCTTCGCTCGAAGGTCGCCAGTGTCACTCCGTTTGCGCGAGCGAGTTGCGCAAGATGACCAGCGGTGGCCTGCCAGGCCGACTTAATCCGTGCGGGAAGTTGCGAGACGTCATGGTCGTCCGAAATAAATGCGAAGTGAACACCCTTACTGCCATTGATTCGCAGCAATAACGGCTGTGCCTGAGCGACTGTGAATCCATGCTGCGGAGCCGGGGCCACTACGCGGACCAAGCCGAGCTCGGTGAATCGAGCACGTGGCCAAGGCCGGTGTACCCATCTTTGCCTGTTTGTGTGTCAATCTCGGGCGCTCGGGCCGGCGGTCAAGCTAGGCCAGCCGGTGGCCGGATTCGTCCGGACAAATACCGGGCTATTGCCTGCGCTCTGGCTGGCCCGAGGTGGCGGCCAGTTCGACGGGTTTGCCATGAGCAGTACGACGATAGGCTTCGGCCCAGGCGTCCTTACGCGCGAGGAGGGCGGCCGGATCGGTCAGTCCTTTTGCAACTACCAGGCGTTCGAGGGCGGCGAGCCAATGATGATAATAGTGCGATCCATCGTCGGGCCCACTGCTTTCGGCTGCCGCTTCGAGTTCGCCAGACAGCGCGGCGGCCCACTCTTTCCAGGTGAAATAACCCTGTTCGGATAGCCTGACCGCCAGCGCGAAGGATTGGGCCTGCCAAGGTTCGGCAAACACGGGACCGTCCTTGTCGCCCGGCAGGCATGACAGTTCGGAAATTTCCGGGGTGCCGGGGTGGGGCTCAGGCTGGCTCAAGGTGGTCGTCCCAAAGATTGACATAGACAGCATCGCGCGGCGCGGCCTGTTCGCCCCACAGCTCGCGAGCGGCGAAACGCACGGAATAAAGGTGCTGGGGCTTCTCGCCGAGGGAATGCGCGTTCGTGTCAGGAAAGACAAAGACGCCATGGTCGTGCGCGACCGTGCCGAGTTTGCCGCGAGCGTAGCGCGGCAGGCGGGTATGCCCGATGGGATTGATATTGCAGCCGCGAACGCGTTGGCCCGCCTGGAAGCGCGCCGCGACGGGCAAATCCCTGTCCGCGAGAAGGCCTCGGGCAATCAGCAGGGGAACCGTTTCTGGAGTGATCGGAGGCGTGGCCTTTTGCGAAGTCGCCTGAGGCGTACCGTTTTCGATTTCGGCGCCTGTCGCCAATCCCTTTTTAACCAGAAGTTCGGTGAGCGACGACAGCCACCTCTCGTAGTAGCTCATCCGCAGATACTCGGCCGGCGGAGTGTTCTCTTGCTCGTAACGAAAGGTGTCGAGATTCCACTTGCGCCAGGCAAACATCACCAGCACCAGCGCGAAAACCCGGGATTCCCACCGCTCGTGGAAAACGGGCTCGTTCTTTTCGGCCTCGATCGGTCCCATGCACTGCATCCCACCCATGTCGTGCACGCCATTCATGCGCGGCCTTCCGGCCTCTCGAGCGTCACTTTGGCGACGCCCACCATGGCATCGCGGGTCACGAGCGCGGCAAGCTGTTCTTCACTTAAATGCTCACTGCCAGCCGGGCGTTCGGGTAGCACGAGATAGCGCAGTTCCGCGGTGCTATCCCAAACGCGTATCTCCACCTCTTCGAGTAGCTCGAGGCCAAATTCGCGCAGCACGCCCCGCGGATCAATCACCGAACGAGACCGATATGCGGCGGACTTATACCAAACCGGCGGCAAACCTAAAACGGCCCAGGGATAACAAGAGCACAATGTGCAGACGACGAGGTTATGGACACCTGGTGTGTTCTCTACCACGACGAGGTAATCGCCACCTCGCCCTCCGAAACCCAGCTCCGCGATGGCGCTGGTGCCGTTGGCGAGCAAACGCTTTTTGTAGCCGGGATCAACCCAGGCTCGGGCCACCACTTGCGCGCCGTTGCGCGGACCAACTTTGTGTTCATAGGTGTCGATCAGTGCATCAAGCGCGGCGGGATCGACCAGGCCTTTTTCCACCAACAGCGACTCCAACGATTTGACCCGCAGTGCGGGATCGGAAGGAACAACCCGATGGTCGTGCTCTCGATGTGGCTTGTGCGCGTGAGCAAGATCATCCATGGCTAGTTGCCGCCATCCAGGGCATTCGCTAAGAAATCGCGTCGCCTCGTTTTCATGGGATGGCCCTCCGGTATGTGGCCATCATACTAACCTTAACAGCAGTGGGAAGCGCGATTTTTCGTTCGGCCGCTGTGCTGCGACTAGGGGTAAATCTGGGAGATTCAAGGCCTGCGAAAATTGCTCGTTACCCGACGTGTACCCCAGGCGTTTCGATCGGGTCCGTCGGATTTCTCGGAACGTGGGATGAAAACTGAAGCCTCTGAAATGGGGCTGGATGGTTCGATTCCCCGCGCCTCGAGAAACTTCGTGATATTTTCGACTGGGTGTCGCGCTTGTGGCATCAGCGAATCCGCCCTAATGACCCGAGGCGACTCCCCGATGGATCTGAACGTTAGAAGAGAGCGGTGCGCGCTTCCGCGAAGGTGGATTCGTGCAACTGTCCGATGGCATCCACCTTCATATGCTTCGTGGGCATCGGTTTACTGTCCAGCCGGTCTCTGAGCCACTCCGCTATAAACGTGAGACTGCTGGGTCCAAGCGTAACGGAAGCGGCGTTGCCGACGCCGTGGTCAGCGCCTTCGTAGAGGAGCATCTGTTTCGGGGCGGAGATCGCCTCAAACAGGTCATACGTGAATTGGATGGGACTGAGGTGATCATCTTCCCCGGCCACTGCTAAGTAGGGGCATTTGATCTTTTCGCCGGCGCCGCGCAACGAAAGCGTCTGGGCGAACTTATCGAAGTTGGTCTCCTCCTGATAGCCCGCCATATACATGAAACGGAGCTTAAACGTTGGTGAGGCCATGTTGAAAAGCGTGTTCATGCCAGGCTCATGACACATGGCCTGAACGGCGCAACCTTTGAGCCGGTCATCAATTGCTGCAACTTGTGTACAAAAGAAGGAACCCATACTCTGCCCGCGCAACGCAACGCGGTCCGGATCGACTTCTTTCTGTGAGCGGACCCATGAAAGGATCGCTTTGCCCGCGTCGAACCAGTTCGTGGACGTGACGTGGATGTCACGTACATTGCATTCGCCCTGGCCCGGCCCTTCGACGGCCAGGACCGCGATGCCGCGCGTAAGAAGTTTGTCTCCGTAAAGCGCGCAGCCGATTTCCTTGATACTGTCCATTCCGCCGACGACCACCACGCAGGGCAAACGGCCGGACGGGGGATTCGAGGGCAGGTGGAAGTATGCGGGAAGAGATTTGTTCTCGAAAGGTATCTCGGCTCGGCGAACGTCGTGATCCGCATGCTGGATATACTTCTGGTAGCAGTCATTTTTCTTTTCATTCAGCGCCAGGTTCTCATGGGTATTCTCGTAAATGGGCCACTGGGCGCTTCCGTAAAGCAAGGCAGCGATAAAATAATTTTCGCGAGCCGCTACCGTTCTCTTTTCGTCTTCAAATTGACGCGCCATTTTCTCGCGCCGCAGCGCCGCGCGCGCATATTCGCGGGAGATATCGTTGAACTTGCGCACCCGCGCTCGCACACCATTGAAGTCAGCCGTGGCGTCGGGGCCGCAAGGGCCCAGTGTATACGCGATACGTGCCTGATCCCACTCGACTCCCACGGTTTGAATCACCGCGTCAAGAATCCAGCGCTGCTCCTGCCAGCGTTTCATGCGGCGTTCGGCGGCAGCTGGCATTGCAGGGGAGGATTCGTCCGGGGGCGCGGCCGCTGGACTCTCCAGCAAGGGCTTCGTTGGCGTCGCGCTGAGCAACGACGCGCCCGCCATCGTAGCTGCTCCACTCAAGAACTCACGTCTCTCTAAATCTGTGCCTTGTGGATTCTTTGGGATATGGCTATCCATATATGCTAGTCCTCCAAGCGGGGCAATACTGCGGATAGTATACGAACCTCTAGGAAGAGATCGAGACAATTGAGATGGTAGAAGGAATTAAATTCTCGAGTCTGAAATCGTTTCGTTCTTTTGCCGGCTCGGCCCGCCGCTGAGTGATTTCCGTCCCCGGGTCCTCTCAGATAAAGGTTTGACGAGCCGCACCAGCGTCGAGGTACAACGAGGCGAGGTGAGAGGAAATGTTTTACGCGCCGGCGAAGGGCCGCCGCTGGCCGCGGGCGCGCCCCTCGGGGTCACAAAACGAGTTTCACGATCGCGATGCTGTCGCAGCATTCGCAAACACGCTGAGCGACCTAAGCCCCAGGTGCGCTGCTTTAAGACCCCGGGGGGACGTTTTCATTGGGTAGGGTAGCCTTTCACGCAAAGGCCCCGCAACTTAGTGCGAGTAAGCCGGTTGAGGAAGGTTTTTATCTAAAGTAACGGGTATTGAGCCCACCCTACTGCGCAAGGTCCCGTCGGGTCGCCATCAGCCCTGAAACTCTGTGCACACGGGAAACTGCCTGACACTGGTTAGGACACTTGGGACAGTGTATTTGCTCGTGCAACACGTGGCGACAGATCGGAGTTTGCGGCCAGGGCGCCTCCCCCTCCTCACACTAATTTTTATTTCCGGCGATTCAATCGTCCTGGGTGTGACACATAGAAATCAAGCCCCAGGGCCGCCCACCTTGGTGACGAAAAACTCCCAGCCAGTCGGCCAGTCGGTCTCGTTTGACGAGTGACACCACGGACAATTTAAGGCCAGGCGCGTCTCGGTTCGTGGCTCCTTTATGTCGTAATTCACAACTCGGAATTTCTTCTTACAGTCAGCGCACTCGATTGTTTTCTGCATGGCCCGCTCCACGACGGAAAGGATTGAGCGGAAGGTAATTCGTGTACCTGAACGTCACCTGAACCTATTGCTGCCTGTAGAGAACGTCCTAACCGGCGTCAGGGCGGACAAGAGCTCAACAGCCTACCGCCCCGAGTTTTCCCCAGGGCTTCCCTTTCCAACAAAAATCTGTTTTCGGAACGTCAAAACGCTCGCAATCCAACGTCATAGATTCAATTACCTACACAACAGCACGGCGCAGGCTTTTCGGAACCGAAATTATTTAGTTGTGAGAGGCGAATCAACGAACCGAGCAACCTTCAGGGGGTAAATACAGGAACCGACCACGGCGGCTCGCGCACGTCAAGCATTACGTCAACTGCCTGTAAGGGCGACTTACGGGGAGCTGGGAGAAAAGAGGGCAGACGGTTGGGAACTGCGTTCTGAGCCTCAAAATTTACCGGTGAGCATGATGCGGAAGTTTCTGCCGGGCTGCTGGATCGGAGTCCTGCGTGTCTTCGGGGCGGCTAGGGTTGAAATATTTCTTGTTGAGGATGTTGTAGATGCTGGCGGAGGCGTCCAGGTGCTTGGCCAAAGTGTGTCCCAACAGGGTGACATTGAAAACGGAGAAGCCGCTGACGGTGTTGCCGACCAAGGTTTGGACGGGGCTGGTGAACTGCGCGTCGAGGCTGGCGAACAGCTGCTGCCGCACCACAGGAACCGACACGTTCAACTTGCCTAAGTGCCGGGGAGAATTGGCGAGAACCTCGTGGGTGAGAGGCTGCGCTGTGTTCGTAAAACTATAGCTGGCCCCGCCTTGAAGGCCGCCAGCGAAACGACCGTCGAGCTCAACTTCAACGCCGGTGGCATTAACTGGCCCGGAGTTTTCATACACCGACCTGCCATCCGCCGGATTTGTCTCGATCGAGATTAGATCGTCGATCCAGTTGCGAAAAACGCTGCCGGCCAGCGTGAGATGCGCTCCGAGCCCCTGTTCCACTACCCCTTCCAAGCTTCGGATCGTTTCCGGTTTGAGCTGGAAATTGTTGTCGTAGAAAGCCCCATAGTCCGGCGTAATTTCGAAGGGCTCTGGTGCGCCAAACGCCGTACCGTATAGCAGCTTAAACGTGGTGGCAGGGGTGGCATGGTAGATCAGCCCTAGGCGCGGATTGGTGGTCCCGCCGAAATCCGAGTAGTGATCGTAGCGGAGGCCGGCGCTCAAGGTCAGATTGGGAGTGATGGCGAACTCGTCCTGCCCATAAAGCGCCCATATCATGGTGCTCCTGGGAACCGCGACAAAAACGTTGCCAAGTGCGGTGTAGTCCCCCTGGTCTTGGCGCAGGTTGTCCGTGATTTCCGTCCCGATGGTGATTTTATGTTTCTCAAGCAAGGTCCGGCTCAACTTCACCTCGCCATCCCACCAGTTTCCGCTGAAGGAGTATGTGTCCAGCGTCGTTGATCCATCGGGCAATCCGGTGGAATACGCCACCGGGGCTCGAAGGCTGGCGTGGTCGTAGGAAGTCCGCGCCGTCAAATCCCACTTTTCGCCAAGCGAGTGCTGGTAACTGAGATCGAAGTAGTAATGATAGTCGAAGTTTTGCGTGCGCGAATCGTTGAACAGCGCCCCGTAGTACGCAGTGGGGACCCCCTTGTCGCGGCCGCTGTATAAGGCCTGCAGGGTGAATCCGCGAAAGTTGACCGTCGCCAGAATGTGTTGCGAGCTCTCAAAGTCTGTGTTTCGGGTAATACCATTGTTCGTGGCGGGGCTGTTGAATTGGGGATAAAACAGCAGGGGCCCGTAGCTGTTGTAGAAGGTGCCGGAGAGCAGCATGTCCAGGCCGTGGAACTGGCCGCCAAAGCTGGCGCGGCCCTGGTAGGAGCCGAAGCTGGCGCCAGCGAAGGAGAGTTCTACTCCTTTCAACTGCGGGGCCTTGCGGGTGATGACGTTGATGACGGCAAAGAAGGCGTCGGCGCCATAGAGCGAGGAGCTGGGGCCGCGGATGATTTCGACGCGGTCGATCAGGTCAACATCGACGAGGAATTCTGAGCCCAGGTAGGGCTCGCCGAAGACGTTGTCATTGATGCGGTGGCCGTCAATCAACACGAGAATGCGATTATTGGAGTCCCCTAAACGTCCGAATCCGCGGACGCCCACGAAACTGTAGTCGCGATCGTAGCTAATGTAGAAGCCACGTACGCTTTCAAGAATGTCGGCGAGGGTGCGGAAACCGTGCTTCTGGATTTCGTCTGTGGTGACGACTGTCACTGACGAGGGCGCGTCGCTGGCGCTCTGCATGTGCTTCGAAGCACTGTAAACCTGCACCTTCATCAAATCTTCCAGGCTGAGGTCTGTCATGTCCTGCGATTTTTCCTGGGCCATCGCCGGCAGGGCGAATAGCAGAAATACGATCATGCGCGTAATGACCGAGAGGCGGCTCGCTGAGGTCGGAGTGTGGCGGGGCGAACTTGCGGTACACGACTTTCTGGCGAAACCCACGCGTGTTCCCAGGGTCATTCGGTGCTTAGGCTGCGGTCTTGAAGCCAGGCGCAGATGTCTTTTGCAATGATTCTTGGCAGACGCATCACTTTCCTTCTTTCCTACCAAATTGGCATCCCATGGCAACGATATTGCGGCCGGCCACAGGCGCATGTTCCATACGGCACAGTTTTTATCCGGCCGTTAGCGTTACGGCACAACATGGGCTAAGCTCCGCATTAGGGCAAGGGAAGCGATACGACAGATCGCAGGCTGTCGTGAAGGGCGTTCCGAGAAGAAATGCAGGATCTCAAAGCTACGGCACCCGTCATATTGGCCTTCGGCAGAGACACCCCAAAAGATGAGATCCGCCACCGGTAGCAATCGAATTTCTGAGCCTTCAGTTGTGGACCGTGTCTGATATGCCGGTTTCAAGCAATTTGGCGAACTGCTCGGGAAGCACAGGCCGGCTGAAATAGTACCCTTGCGCCTCGTCACATTGGTGAGCCTGAAGAAATACCAGCTCTCCATACTTTTCCACGCCCTCTGCAACAACCCGCAGCTTCAGGCTCCGGGCCATGCTGATCACCGCGCTCACAATCGTCGTATCGATGGGAGTGGCCGTAAGCTGACGGACGAATGACTGGTCGATTTTGAGGGCGTCAATCGGAAATTTTCTAAGATAGCTCAAGCTGGAATAACCCGTACCGAAGTCATCGACCGCCACCTGCACCCCTCTTGCTCGTAGCGCCTTGAGGATTGACTCCGTGGACTCGGGCCGCGTCATAAGTACGGTTTCGGTCAGCTCCAACTCAAGAGATTTCGGATCCATGCCCGCGTCCTCAAGGATTGCGAGTACACCTTCCAGAAAATTCTCTTCCCGGAACTCGATCGCGGAGATGTTCACCGCCATGGTAGTTAGTGACAGGCCAGCGTCCACCCAAGCTCGGGTTTGCTTGCACGCTTCGCGTAGAGCCCAGTTGCCGATCGGCAAAATAAGGCCGCAGTCCTCGGCAACAGGAATGAATTGTGCCGGAGGAACCGGCCCCCGAATCGGATGCGTCCAACGGAGCAATGCTTCCGCGCCGGTAATCTTCCCTGTCCTCAGATTGATTTTCGGCTGATAATGGAGCGCAAATTCCTGTCGTTCCAAGGCGGTCCGCAGGCCCTCCTCTATGGATTGTCGCTCTACGGCCCGGATGTTCATGGCTTGCTTGAAAAACTGATAGCTCTGACACCCATTTCTCTTTGCCTGGTACATAGCGGTGTCCGCATTCTTGATGAGCGTCTCCGCGTCCAGGCCATCATCCGGATAGATACTTACCCCGATGCTTGCGGTGATGTGAAGATCGTGCTGGTCGACGGAATGAGCCTGGGAGACTACCTCCAGCATTCTCCTCGCCGTGGTGCCAGCATTTTCCGGCTCGTCCACGTCTAGAAGCAGCGCGACGAATTCATCGCCCCCCTGTCGGCTTACTGTGTCCGAGCCGCGGACGCATTTCACTAGGCGCTTTGCGACGGATTCAAGAAGTTTGTCGCCGATCGGATGTCCCAAGGAGTCGTTAGTGTGTTTGAAGCCATCTAAATCCAAAAACAGCACCGCGACTTTTTTCTTGTAACGCTGCGCGACGGCGATCGCTTGGCTGATCCGGTCGTTCACGAGCGCTCGATTGGGCAAACCGGTCAGAAAGTCGTGCTGGGCCGAATGGATCATCTGTAACGACATCGCTCGGGCGACGCTCACGTTGCGGATAGCCGCCGTTATCAGGATTCCTTCGGAGCTTTTCAGCGGGCTCAGCATGATCTCGATCGGAAAGTCACTTCCATCCTTCCGTCGCCCGGTGAGCTCAATGCCCGTACCGATCTGCTGCGCCAGCGCATCCTCCGTGGATTCAAGGGCGTCCGCGATCAGCCGTTCCGCGAAGCCTTCTGGAATGATGCTCTTTATCTTCTGTCCTATCAGTTCGTCGCGGTGATATCCGAACTGTTTCTCCGTTTGAAGATTCAGCAGGACGATATCCCCGCTCTGATTTACCACCACCATCGCATCCGGAGCCGCTTCCAACAATCCTCGGTACTTGCCTTCCATCAGGACAAGTTGTTTTTCGGAAGCTTTACGCACAGAGATGTCACGGCCGATAGCGGAGGCACCGACAATTCGTTCCATGGCGTCCCGAATGGGCGACACAGTGATTTCAATATGAAATTCTCTTTGGTCTTTTCTCACGCGAAGGGTCTCGAAATGATCGACGATTTCACCTCGCCTCAAACGCTCTAATATCCCCGGGATTTCACCCGGCCGATTGAGGGGAACGAGCATGTTCACGGACTTTCCAATGGTCTCTCTGGCCGAATACCCATACATTCGCTCCGCACCGGCGTTCCAACTGGTAATGATTCCTTCAAGCGTCTTACCAATAATCGCGTCATCGGAACACGCAACGATCGAGGCTAATCGGCGGAGGTCTTCTTCAGTTCGCCTTCTGTCGCTGATATCACGAATCGCGCTGGAGACCCACATTCCTTGCTTTGTGTCCAACGGGCTGAGCCTGATTTCGACTGGAAACTCGCTGCCGTCTTTGCGCAGACCAAAAAGTTCCAGGCCCGCCACCGTCGGACGTTCCAAAGGAGCAGCCAGGAAGCGAGAATGCTGCTCGCTCTGTTGATCTCGGAAATGTTCGGGAACTAGGATTTCACCGCGTTGACCGATCAACTCGTCCCGACGATAGCCAAACAGTGCCTCCGCTTGCGCGTTGACTAGGACGATCGCCCCGGACTGATTGACGACGACGATGGCGTCAGGCGCCGCTTCAAGCAGGGCTCGATAATGTATGTTTCCGCCTTTGGCTGTTGGCACACGACGTGCCGGCGACATGGGAGCGGGCGGATTCGGAGCGTCCTTCGTTAGAAGGTTGATCATTACGGACTTTATAATGAATCCTTTAGGTACTCGGCTCACTATAGTTTCTGGCGGTTTGGAGATGAGGAACTGTCCCGAACAGCACTCATGGCTACTCGGTGTCGCATTGAATACTCCCGACGTGCCCGACAAATGATTCGAAGTCTCTAATCCATACCGGGAACCAAGAGAGGGCGAGGAAAATCCCTGACGATGGTCTCCGCGAAGGCAACGGCTTCATTACCAAAGTGGGGCGCAGAAGTCAGTTTCTGGCCTGCACCCGGGCAAAGATTTTAAGGGAGGTAGGGCTATGAAACGCGATCAACATGCAGAGTTTGTGCAGGAGCGAATGAAGAAAGGTGCGCGCTATCGCCGTGCGTATGCGCGTTTCAACCGCCAAGTTGATCTCGCCATGCTGGTTCACCAGATGCGCGAAGCAGCCGGCCTGACTCAAGTGGAACTCGCCGAGCGCGCGGGAACGACGCAATCCGCGATTGCGCGCCTCGAACTGGGCTGGTATTTGTCGGAGAAGCGCGCTACTCAGGCACTATCGAGCAGATTGCACTTACGCAGATTATTGACATCAGCTAAGATCGGTTCTCATTATGAGTAAACCCACGCCGAAGCAGGTCGAGTGGTGGCGGAGGACTCCAGGGAAAGGTAAACGCAATTTCCTTTTGTGGCGAGGAATTCTGGGATTCGGCGTCGGCATGTTCATCCTAACGGAAGCAATCGACGACTATCCTCACTACCATTTTCTTTCTTCTGATATTTCCAGGCTTCCTGATGGCCGCTTTTCGCCTAGTGGTGTCCCTCTGCATGGGATATGTTTGGGGCGTTCTCATGTGGAATACTACGGCAAACGTTTCTCCGGCTGACCACCAGATGACCTGAGGAAGCTCAGGGATAGAGTGTTCACGCGCACAAAGGCACGAGTGTGAACAAAAGCGTAGAATAGTCTTGGCCGATTATCGGCCCTAACGAGAGTTGGGAACTGGCAATGAAGGCTCAAGCCTAATGGCCGAATCGCTTCCGAACGTTTGGACCGTGCAAATCGTTACAAAGGTCCCATACGGCAGCGTCATTTATCAAGAAGGTTCTCACACCGTTTCGTTTCCTTGGGAGTTCGGCGGCGGAGAAGTCATTTCAATAATCCACCTAACACCATCGTCAGAATGGAATGAAAAATATCCGTGGGCGATCGGCAGGCGAGACGAGATTGTGGAGCGAATGGTGAAGGACGTTATACGGCAGAAGGCCCGCGAATGTACACCGAGCATAACTGAACAACATGGTAAGAGTTACGTGTACTTGCGGAAGCTGTGAGCAAGCGATCTAGGTCTGCAGGAGCCAACTCTTTTCCCTCCGATAGCGACTTTCTTAACGCAAGAGATTGCCCACCGATTCACTCCGCAGAAAACGCGTAGGTCTTTTCTTTGATTCCCATAACTTTACAATGCGCTCGGCTGCCAATCGGCTGTGCTTGTTAATAAGCGTGGCCCGCAGTTGCCGATGTCGCTGAACAATGGCGTCGTTCGATGGCTTGGGCATGGGGGGCTCCTGGGATTATTCTACCAAGCATGCGTTGGTTCCCGGGAACCCAGCATGAATCAACTGTCAACTGAATTAGGTGCACTGCACGTAGAGAGCGGTGTCCCGGTCCGCGACGCAGAGCGTTTGAAAATCATGTGATTGTCGAACCCTGAGATGTCCTCAGCGGAACGTTGCACCGGCGATACTTGCGCGAGGCTTTTTAGCAGGGATTGTCGAACCGGGGTTCGGAAAGTCGCGACGCCTGGGGTTTTTCGAACCACCTTGCGAGGCCTCCTGGGCGACGCGGAGCACCGTACCGACGCCACCTACAGGAACGTTCAATGCCCGACCTATCGACGCCCGAAGGTCAGAGACTTCTCGAGCCGCACCTGGAGGGAATCCATTTGGTGGTAGTTGACAACCTAAGCGCCCTTTGCCGTTACGGGAGCGAGAACGAAGGCGAAGATTGGCTGCCTGTTCAGGATTGGGCGCTTCGACTCCGCCGCCACGGGATTTCCGTCCTCTTTGATCACCATGAGGGCAAGAATGGGTCCCAGCGCGGGACATCTAAACGCGAGGACTTGCTCGACACCGTCATCAAGCTAAAAAGCCCCTCCGATTACAACCCAAGTGAAGGCCTTCGGTGTGAAGTCCATTTCCAAAAGACCCGGGCCATGCTGGGCGATGCGGCAAAACCATTTGAGGTCCGAATGGAAACCGGACCCGACGGTCGGGCCGTGTGGACGTGGCGAGACCTCGAGGACCAAAAAGCAAATCAGGCCGCCGCACTGTTCGCTGAAGGGCTATCGGTCCGTGGCGTCGCCGACGAGCTTGGAGTATCGAAAAGCCAGGCCGGAAGGCTGCGCCGACGATGGCAATCCGGGGAAACTGTCCCACTGTCCCACCGTCCCGCCCCTATAGGGCTGGGACAGTGGGACAGTGAGGGCGAGGAGCGGGTCGATGCCCTCGGCTATAAACATTAAATCCTTGGCGCTCAGCGTGTTAGCCAAACTAAACGCAGAGACCGCGCCATCGGAAAAGTGTCCCACGGTGATTTCTGGCTTGGGACACTCAAATCCGGCTCCTCAGGAACCATCATCGTCCTTTTGGGGACCCCATCGCGACCAATACGGATGGCGTGCGAACGTGACGATCGAGTTCATCGCTGCCTCGCCGGACTACCCAGCCGGCATGATCGCATGGCTGGCGACTGCAGCGCCTACGCTATACGACCAACTGACCGGTTCTATTCCGGATCGCATTTCTCGTGCTTGGGACGCACGGGTACCTTTTGATCAATTTGACCTCGTGTGTCATGAACTCGAAAACACACACAAGCGAGCCCTTGCGTTTTACCGCCAAGAGGAACAGCCGGAATGGGTGAATCGATGAGTGTTCGGAAAACCCTAATCGCAGGAGCGCCGCAACTGCTTGAAACGACGCGGGCACCGGAAGCGCTTTTCAGGGTTCGAGAAAGAAATGATTTTCGAACCGTGGCGATTGGCTGAAATGGCGAGCGCTTCAAAACTCGTGAGGATGCCCGACGCACAAAAGAACGCGCGTTTGCGGGTCGATCGCGAATGGTTCGGCATTCGCGAGCTCACTCAATACGCCGCGGTGTCCGAGCGGACGCTCCGCGAGTGGATGCATCGAGAAACCGATGCGCTGCCGGCCGTGCGCGTTGATGGCAAGATTCTCGTTCGCCGATCGCAGTTCGATTCATGGCTCGAGCGGCACAGGATCACGCAAACGAAGCGGGTTGACCTTGATGCTATCGTGAACGATCTACTGAGGAACGCCCGGTGAGTGTTCGAATCCGAAAACGCAAAGGTGCGTGGTGGATTTTTATCTGTTACCGCGGCAAGCGTAAGGCGAAGAAAATCGGCACGCGTGAAGCCGCCGAACGCGTGAAGCGTGAAATTGAAGCGCGCCTGGCGCTTGGAGATGTGGGCATCTTCACTCAAAAGCAGACTCCCACCTTCAAGGAATACGCTGATCGGTGGATTCGGGAGCACGCCGAGGTTAGCTGCAAACCCTCGACGGTTGCGAGTTACCGGCAACTTCTGCGGCTTTACATCACCGACCGGTTTGGCAAACTATCCCTGGACGAAATTACGCGTGATCAGGTGAAAGAGTTCCTGGCGGGTATCGTTTCAACCGGCGTTCTGTCGCGCAACACAGTCCGGCTGATCCTTTGCACGCTTCGAGTGATCTTCAATCACGCGATCGAGGATGGGTTGGTTGTGCTGAATCCTGCGGCCAAGCTCGGGCGATTCACCAAAACCGATCAGCCGAAATTTCAAGCCACGGCCTTAACCACTGCCGAGGCGCAAGCATTGCTCGATGCGGCGAGGGAGCTCTACCCGGACTACCACGCGCTGTTTATGACGGCGCTGCGCGCTGGACTTCGCCGCGGTGAAGTTATCTCGCTGAAATGGGGCGATATCCAATTCGGAGCTGATGAGGACGACAAGAACAGGTATATCCTCGTTCAGAGAAACTATGCTCAAGGCAGATTCACAACTCCGAAGAGCCGAAAATCCCGGCGAGTCGACCTCTCTAGGGAATTGCGCCGCGTCCTGCTCGAGCTTCGGGACAAGCGGTTGCTGGCGGCGTTCTTGAAAGGCGAGAACAGCATTGCCGGCGATCTGGTATTTCCCTCAACGACAGGAACCGTTCTCGATCCCTCGAATATGATTCACAACTACTTTCTGCCGTGCATCGAAAAGGCCGGATTGCGGCGAATCCGGTTCCACGATCTAAGGCATACGTTCGGTAGCCTGCTCATCCAGTCAGGCGCTTCCCTGACCTACGTAAAGGAACAAATGGGGCACTCAAGCATTCAGGTGACGGTGGATATCTACGGGCATCTGATTCCGGGCGCCGATATCGCGTGGGTTGACCGGCTTGATTCCCAAACAAGTCCGCAACTTTCTGCAACCCAGGCGCAACCGGAGGAAAGTGTCACTGAAGAAAAAATACTGGAAGTGCTTAAGAATGATGGTGAGCCGCGGAGGACTCGAACCTCCAACCCGCTGATTAAGAGTCAGCTGCTCTACCATTGAGCTAGCGGCCCATCGATTAAGAGTAAGGACTTAGAGCGGCGTGAATGACGTGGTGACCAAATTGGAGACCAAAATTAGGTGTTCTTGATCCAATCGGACACGCCACAACTGTACAGATTCGATGCAAGTCATCTCTGCAGCGAATGCCAGCCGCGCCACCCAGGCGGGCTTTTATTTTCGTCTCCCGACTTTGCCAGCGCAGAAATGATAACCCGCCGGAGCAGATTCACCAAGTTCAAAGGCACACCGCTCGCACCGCGGCGTTCGCCAGAGAAGATGTAATCATCATCATCATCGCGAATGTTCGTTTCACTCTGGAAGCGCACGGTGCGTTCGCCGTCGCGCGCGAGCGCTTCCGGTGGGACTTCAGCGCCACATCGGGTCCGAGCTTCGCGTCCCGCGCGCGGCATACCTCGCGGGGCACTCCATAGGGGGAAATCAGACCCTGGACATTGCTTTTCGGAACCTGGTCAGTTCGCCTACATCGGCGTGTTTAGTTCCGATGTGACACTGGGAGGTGGGCCGGAAGCCGGTGCAGCGGCCGACCTGCGCCCGACCGATTGGGAAGCCATCCATATGGCCGATCTCGACTACGCCAGTTGAAGCGGATATCAAACTGATCTGGTTCCGTACCGGCGTCGACGACGGCCTAACCGCGAAAACGCGCTCTACTGTCGAAATACTCAAGAGGCGTCGGATTTGCTCCCGTCTTCAAAGAAAGCCCCGGCGCGCACCGAATGCACTAGCGGCGCAGCGTTGCGGCGATTTCCTTGGCTACTTGGCGGGCGCGGACGATGTCGCCGGGGCCAAGCGAGATGGCGGCTACGCGGGCGTGGCCGCCGCCGCCGTACTTTTCGCAGAGCGACGCGAGATTCACTTCGGCGGAGGCTTCCTTCCAGGGGTTGGTGCCGACCGAAACCTTGGAGCGGGCAGGCGAGGCGCTGACACCGACGGTGTAGAGCGCATCGGGAAACAGGTAGTAGGGGATGAATTTATTGTAGCCCTCGAGATCGAGGTCGCTCACGTCGAAGTAGACGACTCCGCCGCGGGAGTCAGCGCGATCGCGCAGGATGTCGATCGAGCGGCGGTGGCGCTCGACCAGCGGGCCGAGGTGCTTCTTCACGACCGGCAAGTCGATTATATCGGCGAGCGGGATTTCCGCCAGCTCCGGGATCAACTGCGGCACGAGATTGGGTTCGGGTGCGGCTTCGATCACCAGAGCGAGCTGCATGGCCGGCTCGGCAAGTCCTACCGCAACTTGGGGCGAAGCGAATTGCGCCCCATCGATGATGTCTCCCCATTTGATCAGCTCGGCAATGGGTTTTGCGTCGAAGCCGAATTTTTCAGAGGCGATTGTCGCCAGGAACTTTGTGCAGGATTTGTAAGTTGGGTCGTAAAATTTTTTGCCGGAATGGTCCTGCTTGAAGTGCACGGCGTCTTCGGGTTTGAGGAAGGCGCTCTGATGATGATCAAACCACCAGGTGAGTTCGGGCGAACTGCAATATTTGAAGTCGACGATGGCGTTTTCGTCGCCATCGAAAATCCCGTCCTCAAAGGGTTGCGAGGCCTTGTGGGTCATTCCGGTATACAGAAACTCCGCATTTGGATGGATGCGCTCGCGGTAGAAGCGTGTGAAAATCGCGGCGGACGACGCTCCGTCAAAACATTTATCGTGGAAGCAAACCCGAACCTTCACGTATTCCTCCGCTCGCTGCGCCCGGCCCGCGCATGCAACAATTTCTCAAGGCAAGCCGCTTAGAATGGCTGGAGTGGATACCAGGTGTCAAGGGATATGCGCGTCGACGCGTCGACCGCGTCGGCGCGGTTGAGCGTGTCTTCATTTAGCGGGCATCGTGAGCAATGCCATGACCAGCATGTGGGGCCTGGCGTGCGCGATGATTAGTTGGCAGCGTGCTCGGTTGGTTGCGTCAGGTAAAAATAGCCGACTTTGTTGTTGGGAGCAGAACCGTACCAGATGTGGCCCTGGTTATCGAGGAAGAATTCTTTCATCATGTTTTCGGCGTGGACGTAGGGAAACTCGATTACCTGACCGGTTTTGGGGTTGAGGCGGCCCATCACGTCCATGTCGTCGGAGGAATACCAGATGTAGCCGTCCTTATCGATTCCCAAGGCGTAAGGAGTGGGATCGGGACCGGGGAGCTTGTATTCCTTGAAGGCGTGTGTTTGGGGATCGAACCGGTCGATGCGGCCGCCGCGATACTCGGCGACCCAGATCATGCCATCGGGGGCGATTTCGATGCGGCGCGGCCAGCCTCCGGGAGTGGGCGGGGCGTAGCGCGTGACTTTGCCGCTGTCGGCTTCGGCCACACCGATTTCGCCGCCGTCGCGGAATTCGGCGAACCAAGCGTTGCCGTTCTTGTCGATTTCGACTCCGTAGGGAGAGATTACATCTTTGAAGTGGGTGAACTCGCCCGTCTTGGGATCAAAGACGGTGAGTGGCGCGTTGACCGCCGTGCCCCAGACGCGGCCTTTGGGGTCAATGCGAACAGTGTGCTTGGAACCGCCATTTTCCAGGCCCTGCATCCCTGCGGCATACGTATCCTGGTATTCGGTAATTTGCTTGGTCTTGGGATCCCACCTGGCCACTTTGTTGGAAGCTTGCTCGGCGGCCCAGACGCTGCCATCAGGAGCAGGGACGGCGGAGTGGACGCTGGCGGTTCCTTTGTTGGGGACCGTGAATTCCTCAATCTTGCCAGTTCTTGGATCGAGGCGGCCGATGCGGTTAGCAGGGCCGAAGTCGGGAATCCAGAGGTAGCCGTCTTTGTCGGGCGCGGCGCTAAAGGGCATGCGGTTGGGGCCGGGCATGTCGTATTCAACGTAGACGATATTGAGCGCGTCATTGGCGACGGGGCGCACGGTCTTTTCATATCCCGGCAGCTCGGATGGCGATTTCGGAGTATGCGCATCAACGCCAAAGGTATCGTTTAAGTAATGAATCACGACATCAGCGTCCTGATCGCTGAAAACATCTCCCAGGCGCGAGTGCATGGCAGTGCGCATGAAATTCACCGCTTGCGTCCAACCAGCCTGGTCTCGCTTTACCGCCGCCATGCGGCTTTGGAACATATGGCAGGCGAAACATTGGCGCTCGATGAGCTGCTTCCCGTTGCCTTCAGGCAGCAATTGTTTGCCTTGATAGCCGGACAGGTCGCTCCAGCGGACCATTCCCGCTTGCAGCGCAAAATCGGCGGAAGCTTTTTGAGTGGAGGTGAGTTTTACACCCGGCTGTGGGTCCGCTTTGTAGCCGATGGCGCGGATGCGCAGGTCGTATTCGCCCGCGGGAAGATTTTCGATGCGGAAGCGGCCATCGGGCGCGGAAAGCACATTCACGGTGATCTTCGTCGCCGAATTCTGCGCTTCGACGAATGCGCCTTTGAAGGGAGCGCCGTCCGGGCCTTTCACAGTTCCGGTGACGGTGGCGGCGTGGGACACAATCCGGCGCATAGCAATGAGGCGATCAGCGTGACGACGGCATGGACTTTCCTCATGGCTGACAAACTCCTTGTGGTATTCCCGGAATCATGCGCCGCCCAATTGGGACACCCATGTGAATAGTAGCGCTCTTCGCTGGGTTTCAGAAGTGCTTCTTTTCCTCCGGTTCGCGCTCCGGCCTTGACCATAACCCGCGAAAATACCGTTGATCATGGATGGGGCAAATCCGGCCACTGCGACAGCCTGGAAGGGGGTGATTCATGATTCGGACCCGATCAGTCGCCTTTGCCTGGGGTTGTCATCCCGACCGGACGTTCCACCGCCCTTTGTCGAGTCGACAGTGAAGGCATCTCTATTCGGCGCTCAGCCCTCCCCGTCTTCTCCCACCGGAATCGCCTGCATGCCAGCAAACGCCAGGCGTTCTCAAAGGGCATTGATGAAAAGGAAGTAAGAAGACGTCCACAGCGCGGTAGGGATGGTGTGCTGCGGGCGCGCCGTGAGAATAATCTTGAACACTTCGCGTTCCGATACGAGCTCGTCGAGAAAGGCGCCCCCGGTAGTGGACGAATCCAGGGAAATCATTGCCAACTCGCGCAGGGCGTTGTAGATGATTTCCGTTGCCGGAGCCATGGGTGTTGCAAAACGGTGGGTGCGGAATTGCAGCACCGAGTCGATTTCATGAAAGTGCCAGGCAATGCAGGCGGCCATGGAAACCGCGCGCTCGAAGCGCCCACTGTGCTCGGCCTCGGCAAGCGGCCCAAGCTCGGCGCGAGCAGGCCCCAGGAACGGGTCGAGCACCAGCATTACGCGCCGCTCGTCCTCGCGCGCAAATTCGCGCACCATCAGCCGGCCGGAGCGCGCCGTCACTTTCCAATCGACAAAGCGCGCGTTGTCGCTTGATTGGTATGGCCGCAAGGAATGCAACTCGTGGCCGCGCCCGCGGAAGTAACTGGCCATCTCGCCACTCAAAAGCGGAAGCAGGTCGTAGAACATCTCAGTTGGCTCGACGTGTGGGTAGACCACAATTTCCATCTTCGAGCTGACTTGGCGTGTCTTTTCGAAAAACCCGAACGGAAAGCGTGTGCGGATTCCGAAAGCGTCCTGGTGATAGGTTCCACGGCGAGGGAAGCGGAGTTCAATTTTCTGCCGGACTACCGCTTGGCTGGCAATGTAGGGAAAAAACACGGGGCGCGCTAGAATGGCCGGCCGATCATTGTCGTTCTCGATTTTATTCTCACCGACCACGCGCAGCGAAAAAGACGGCCACCATTGCTTGTGATTGTGCAGTTCAATTTCGGCCAATACCGGGTGCTCGGCAAATATCCGCTCGGGCAAATCGAATTTCAGTTCGATGCCCGCAAGCACGGAGCGCGAAAGAACCCCAGAGATCAGTATGCCCGCGAGGCAGCAGCCGAGAATCATGAACAGAAGGTTGTTGCCGGTATTGACGGCCGCCAGGATCAGCAGGAACACGGCGGCGAGGTAGATGATGCCGTCGCGCGTGAGACGGTAGTCGACCTGATAGGCGATCCATTTAAGGCTTGAGCGCTTGGCCAGCGCCGGAACGATGGTGATGGCCACCCATCCGGCTAGCGCCAGGGCGAAGCCGGCGGTCACGGCGGCGAGGAAGATGCGGCCTTGCTGCGCGACGGCAGCGGAAAACAGGGCCAGGCTCATCGCGACGGATAAAGCGAGCATTGCGATGGCGAAGTTACGCCAGCCGGTATGGTCGATGCCGCGCCACCAACGGGAGAGCAGCGAGTTGGGTGCAGGCGCACTCATAAGCGGATGCCTCGGCCGCAAGGTTCAGCAATCAGGCTCAAAGCGTATCGCCTTAACTGGAGTCTGACCGGAGCTTTTGGTTTTGCGGCCACCGCTTCGGCGCGGAGAAAAAGTCTGCTGCTGCGAATGGCGACGTCGGCGTGCGCCGAGGGAGCTATCTTTCCTGGCCTTTTAGAGGGTCGGGGGCTTAGCCCCAACAAATCGAGAGCGCCGCGGCTGCCGTTCTTGGTGCCCTTGCCTGGAGCTTCCGATTCCCTTCGCTCGTTCGGGATGACCGACTTGGCTAGATGCGACTGCGACGCCGGGGACATCGTCGTCAGAGGGGGACGCGGGTGGAGTCGACGATGTCGCGAAGGATGGATTCGGCTTGCTCGGATTTTTTCTGGGTGGAGACGTAGCGAGAGCTGACGACCACGCGGTGGGCGAAAACCGGAACGATCAGGCGTTTGAAGTCGTCGGGGAGGCAGTAGTCGCGACCTTCCAGAAAGGCGCGGGCTTGCGCGGCGCGGTGCAGCATGACAGCCCCGCGGGGGCTGACGCCCAAGCTGAGCTGTTCGGTTTGGCGCGTACGCTCGACGATGTCGAGCGCGTAGTCAAGAAGGCTATCGTCGACTTTCACCTGTGCGACCGATTGTTGCATGGCGATTACGTCGGCCGCGTCCATGAGGGCCTGGATGTCGCCGGCGTTGCCGTGGCCGGCGTTATTGCGGATGATTTCCTTCTCGCTGGCGCGCGCGGGATAACCCATTCGGATGCGCATCAAGAAACGGTCCAGCTGAGATTCGGGCAGGGGGTAGGTGCCATGGTGCTCGACGGGGTTTTGCGTGGCGAGTACCAGAAACGGGTTGGGCAACGGGTAGGTGTGGTTGTCGACGGTGATTTGCGATTCGTTCATGGCTTCAAGCAGCGCGGACTGCGTTTTGGGCGTGGTGCGATTGATTTCGTCGGCGACGATGATGTTGGCGAACACCGGCCCGGGCTTGAAGTCGAATTCCTGGGTCACGGGGTTGTAGACGCTGACACCGATCACGTCGCTCGGAAGCATGTCGGAAGTAAATTGAATGCGCTGGAATGAGCAGTGAAAGGAGCGGGCGATCGCGTGGGCCAGGGTGGTCTTGCCGACGCCGGGAACGTCCTCGACGAGCAGGTGGCCGCGGGCTAGAAGCGTCATCAGCGACATCTGGATGACTTCTTCCTTGCCCTTTACGACGCGGGAGATGGAGCGCTGCAGATCGGCGAGGCGGCTGCTGGCGTTGGCGGTGGTCGTTTGCAATTCGCACGCCCTTCTGTTACAAAAAGTGAGTTTGAGTTCGGGCGATTAGCTCAGTGGTTAGAGCGCTCCCCTCACACGGGAGAGGCCCAAGGTTCAAGTCCTTGATCGCCCACCAACAACTTCTAATTCTCCCATCATTTCCTCAACTGCCTGAAACAATGATGCGTTAGCTGTGTTCAAGAAGTGATTTTTCTCTGACCATCGGATGCCATCAGGCCAGAGCGAAACTTGCAGTGCCCTGCGGTCTTTCAGTTCCACATTCTCCCACCAGTGAGCAAGGTTTTGGAAGCGCCACTCCGCTGTTTGAGAAGCACAGAAGCGGAGTTCGCAGAACAGTTGCCGAGGGTTCTTAACCTAGAAGAAGAAGGCCTGAACGAAGGTTTGAGGACCATCGTGGATAGCACGTACCACCGATACTGAAAGTTGAAGCCGGGAGCGCAGGTAGCTCTGCCCATTCCTTCTGATTGGTATGGGAATAACGGCTGATACTTCAGAACAGATTTTGAATCGCGGCTTTCTTGTGCTCAGCGCCCTGGGACCAACTGTAGCCCCTATGGTTGGTTCTTGCCTTCGGGTATGAATCCACCTGGTCACCCCACTGCGTCCAACCGTCCACGCGCTCTCTGGCGAACAGTTCTAGGTAGGGGCCGGGACTGCATTCTTGAATGATGCGGTAGACATCACGCGGCTTTCTTGAGTGCTCTTGCTTTCGCGTCAGCACAATATTCACTTGGCGTCTTCCCGGTGCCAGCGTTCGCAGCGAACCCCGCGTGCCGAAAAGCAGGAGTTCCGTGACGTTCCGAAAGTAGAAGCCCACGCCACGTCCGTCCGGTCCGCCATCTTTGCGAATCTTGTACCAGACGATATTCGTCTTATAGGAAAAGCCCCACGCCTTCATGATGGATAAACCTTCAAACAGCAGCGCGTTGGGGCACCACATATACAGGTGGCCTTTATCGTGGATGTACTTGGGGACCGGCAGACCGCCTATTTCCTCGAAACTCATCGTTTCGTAGCGATGCAATCGGCGGTGCTCCGGCGCAATCTTGCCAGTGCGATTCAGAAAGCGCCAGGGTGGGTCAATGAGAACTGTTGAATACTTGCCTGAAAGACCAGAAAATTCTGTCAACGATGCGGAAACTTTTTTCAAGGGCTCACTCATTTTCTATAGGGAATCAGAACACAAAGCAAGCGGGAAGCCTATTTTTTTCCACAGCGCACTGCCGCAGAGTCACGCTTTTTCTGGGCATAGCGCGTCCATCCGTTTCATGATCTTTCAATTTGCGCGAGTTTGGGAGCGCCCAAAATCGTCGCGCAAATCCCACAGAACGCGCTTTCGCGCCCCGCTCACCGCAAGAAGATAATGGTTTCCGGGCGCGAAGGAGGTTCTTTCGAGTAAACCGGGATCCCGAGGATGAAGGCGCAGGCGGCCACGATTGTCCGCCATTAGAAGGAATGTCGAAGGAACCGCATGGCGGCCTCTCATCGGGCTCCTCCGGGCGCGCCGGATCAAACAGGGCTGGGTGTAAGGCTCAAGATGACCCGGTCAGCGCTTTACCTGCCCCACAGCCTCGCGGGAAGAAGATAGGTGACCCCTGCGAAGGCTTCCCAGTGCGTGGAGCTGCTCGTTAAACCTTTGTTGAATCCCACGTCGAATACCAGATTTCTCCGGGCGGCGTAGCTGATGGCCCAAAGGTTGCCGATGGCATTCCCTCGCAGGAAAGGCTGCGTGAAGCGCCAGATTTCGCCGGAAAGTCCGAAATGTCTGGCTAGCGGATGGGAGATCGACAGCGTCTGGCCGAATTGCAGGCGATGGGCGTGGCCGGTTTCGTCGATTTGCTCGTTGAAGACCGCGTTGGCGTCGTAGTGGAAGCCTTTCAGGTCGGCACTCGCGTAGAAGATGACCGAGTTTCGCGGGCTGCCGAAATCGAGTTCTGGGGCGCCGCCGTCGTAGACACGATGGGAGTAGCTGACGGCAAGAGTCGGTCTTGCACCTTCGCCGAGCATGAGGACCGCTTGCGCTCCCAGGAAGACCTCCGCGGTGCCAGTGGCTGTGAGGCCATCGCTGGTGTAGTGGACGGCGGGTTCGGAAGCGGTGAAGAATTGAAGGCGGGGCGCGACGGCGAGTTTTATGACTTGGTTGAATTCGTACCGCCTTGAAAATTCGGGCGAAGTCCCCGCGCCCAGCACGCCGCTTTCAAATTGCAGGTAGCCGACAGGGACGAGCGTCGCGGGATTACTGATCGTGGGGCGGCCGGGGTTGGCAGTCGCCTCATCCGGTTGCACGGATTGTGCGAAGGCCGGCAGAGCTAAAAAGATTCCGGCGGCGAGTGTCATACAAATGGGAGTGCGAATCATCTGCGGCCAAGGCCGAATGAGTTTTTAGCACGTTGCGAGCGGTTTGTGGAGCTTGTGATAACCTTGGCGTGTTTCGAAAAGGCGATGCGGGGTTCATGAACAATTTTTTGCGGTTTCTGCAGATGTTCGCGTTGGGTGCGTGGGTGGGGTCGATTATTTATTTCAGCGCGGTAGTGACGCAAGGGGCGTTTCGCGTGCTGCCTACCCTGGACGATGCGGGCCGGCTGGTGGGATTTACCTTGGATGGGTTGCACTGGCTGGGAGTGATTGCGGCGGTGATTTATCTGCTGGCCACGTTGGCTCTGGCGCGCTCGGTCTCTGCGCTGGCGCGGCCGGCGGCGCTGGGGGTGTTGTCGATGCTGCTGCTGACGCTGGTGTCACAGCGGATTGTTATTCCACGCATGGATGTGCTAAGCGCGCAGATGGGGTCGGTGGCCGCGACGGCGGCGGGAAATCCGCTGCGGGTCGAGTTTGACCGGCTGCACGGGATCTCGGTGAATCTGGAAGCAGCGGTGCTGCTGATCGGAATTGCGGCGCTGTTTCTGACGGTTCGCAGCAAAGCGTTTTCGGCCTGATTTTCGCTAGCGGCAAAGCGGCTTTGAGACCCGTTGTTTTCGGGTGCGCGTGATGCCGAAAACCCGAACGCAAAGGCTTACGCTTAGGATGATGATTCTCTCCGAGGACGGCCGGCAATGCGCTTGCTGGCGACGCGTTTGCGTTTCCCTACCGCTATTTTCTCCTTTTTCAAGACGATGCGCTTTTTAGCGAGGCCCCTATTCTTCACGATTTTGCGGGCGTCTTTGCCGGCGACTTCGACTGCCCGCCACATGTACCAGCTGGCGACGGTGCGGAAGGGGCGCCAGCGCTCGCCGAACTTCGCAAGTTCTTTTGGTTTTGGGAGGTGGCGCTTGCGATAGGTGAGCGCGAAACCCTTTTGGACACCATAGTCGTGGATGGGGAGCACGTCGGGACGGCCGAGGCGGAAGATCAAAAACATTTCGACAGTCCAGGCGCCGATTCCCCGGACCGAGATGAGGCGTTCGACCAGTTCGGTGTCGGACATTTTTTCGGCGTCCGCGAGCGTGGGGACGATGCCTTCGATGGTTTTTTGCGCAAGGTCGCGAACGGCAGCGATTTTTGCGGCGGAAAGTCCGGCTTCGCGCAGCCTTGGAGCTGGCACGCGGAGGAGTTCTGCCGGCGTGGGGCAGCGGCCGTTTGAGCCGAGCGCTTTGATGCGTCCGAAGATGACCGCAGCGGCTTTTCCGGCGATGCTCTGGTAAGCGATGGCGCGAAGCAGCGATTCATAGGGCGTTTGGTCGGCGTCGATATTCAGTCTGAATTCGATGGATTTTTCGATGAGGGCGGCCAAGCGCGGGTCGTTCTTGGTAAGGTGGGCCACCGCTTCGCGGTGATCGAAGGCGTGCGGTAATGTTTCGCTCATGGGCAGCGGTAAGGATACCGTCTCGGCTGGGAATCGCGCAATCCGGCGCCAGCGACAGCCCGGATTGCGAATCTTGCTTAGTTGGGCTCGGGTCCGTTGCTCACAACCAGGGCCCGAGTGGGGGCTCACAGGGCTCGGTCTCGCAGCATCCCATGCCCTTCCAAGCGGCAAGAGTACAATCTCTGGCATGAAGAGGGTTCTGAAATTCCTTACGGTATTTCTGTTGGTCACAGCACTCGTAGTCGTCTATCTGTTGATTTTCTGGCCACCCGCGACAGGCATCCGGCTCTGCGGCTTGGCCATGTTGTTCTTGCCATTCGCGGCGCGACCATTTACGTATCGCCCGACAAGCCGGCCCTTCACCAGGCCACGATCGTGTGTCGCGATGGACACATCGTGGCGGTGGGTACCGGGGTTATGATCCCGCCCGATGCTCAGATCCTGGCCTGCAACGGCTGCACCGTCACAGCTGCCTTTTGGAATACCCAGGTACACTTCACGCAAGCGAAGTGGCTGAACGCCTCCTGGCAGCAGCGCGGGAAACTCAATGCGCAGCTTGCGGACTGACCAGCCGGGGATTCGCAACAGTCGTCGACCTGGGTTCGGACTTGCGCGTAACTGTCAGCCTGCGGCGGCGCATTGAGACCGGCGACCTCAGTGGCCCATTCATCTACACGGCAGGTTCGGCAATCTATCCCGACAAGGGCATCCCGTTTTATCTGCGCGATAGCCTGCCGAACTACGTCCTGAAGCTGATGCCTCAGCCCTCGACGTCGGCCGATGCGATGCGGGATGAGCAGAGGAACATACGTATGGGAGCCGATGTGTTGAAGCTGTTCACCGGTTCCTATGTGGAGCACGACCAAATCAAGCCGATGCGCGAGGATATTGCTCGCGCGGCGGTCGAGGTGGCGCACCAGCACGGTCAAATCGCGTTTGCGCATCCTTCGAATATCGAGGGAGTGCGAGTGGCACTGGCGAGCGGCGTGGAAGTGCTGGCGCATGCTCCCGACACCACCGACGGGATTGATGATGGTTTGATCGCCGAGATGGCTGCCAGGTCGACCATGATTCCGACCCTGAAGATGTTCGCCACCACGGTGACCAAAAATCCTGCTTACCTTGACCCGATCTACAGCGTGGTACGCCGTTTTCACGCAGACCGGGGAAAGCTGATGTTTGGCACCGACGTGGGTTATATGGCCGACTACTCGACGCGCGATGAGTTCGCTGCGCTTGCCAAGTGTGGATTGAGCCCTCTGGACATTTTGCGAATGCTTACCGTCGCACCGGCAGAGCGATTGGGCGTGACGGCCGAGAAGGGAACTCTGCAGCCGGGCAAGTTGGCAGACTTCGTTGTGCTTGGTTCGGATCCGGCGAAAGAGGCGACGGCGTTCGCCGACGTGCGGGTGACGGTCAGAAGCGGCAAAGTGATCTGGCGAGCAATGCACGAATAGCTTGTCCTCTGAGGATTCTCTCCGACTGTCCCGCATTCGCCAAAGACTGCCGGCGCGACTCTGGTTTAGTTGAGGTCGCGCGACAGCATCAGTTTTAGCGTCAATCGGTCGGCGCCGGAAGTTACGCCCAGGCCCACGCCGGTCTCGATGTTTATATATTTGCTGGAGTGATCCATTACGGCCCAGACCTCGTGGAACTGGTCGTGCGCGGAATAGAAGTGGCGCAGTGGGCCGTCGTCAGAATATTCCTCCAAGGCAGCAGCCCATTTATCATTGAAGTTATAAGCGACGCGGGTCGCGGGAACGAATTCAAGACCTCCAAACCCGCCGCGGTAGTCGGTATCGACGATCGGATTGAAGACGATGTCGAACGGATGGAGGTGCAGTCCTACGATGGGCCTGATTTCCGAGGTGATGCGCCGGGATTCCCAATATTTGTAATTGACGCTGAACTCGAAATTGACGCCGTAGAAGAAGGTATGGTCGTGGGCGTGCGGACGCACGAAGAGTTCACGGATTTTGAATCCGTTCAGCGTGCCGTCGCGGCCTGGTGAGTAGGCCGTGTACACCGGAAAATAAAGGCCTTGCTCAAACCAGTCGGCCACGCCGTAGGCCCATTCGACTGCGCCGTTGTCGGAGTGATTGGGAATGATTCCGCCTGGGAAACCGGGGACCGTCCGTCCGATGGGTGTGAAATTGTTGTGCACCATGACGTTGAACTTACCCAGTTCCTCGATTTCCGCGTCGTAGACCTGGATCTCGTCGGTTTGCGCGAAGGCCGCTTTGGGGATCACAGAGCTGGCGAGGGAAAGGAATGCAAGCGCGAGGAACACCCTGCTGACTCGATAGTAATTTCTTGAAGCGATCATTTCTAAGCGCCCCGTATTTTTTGAAGGTGGAGAGTATCCCAATCGTTGCTGTGGCTGCAATCGGTTTACCGAAGCGCGGCTTCACGCCCGCTCCGGCCCAGAGCTTGTTCAGGGAAACAAAGAGCTGACATTTGGGCGGTGGCCATCTTTCCACGATTCTCCAGACCGTCGACCTTCACCCTGCGGCGAGCTGGGACGGGCAGTCGCACGGGTAGCGATTGAGATGCCACAATCTTCCAGAGGTGTCAGCACGGAGTGTGGGATGCCGGTACCGTGCTTGCCTGGCGGTGCTGGCCGGTGAAGCGTGCCTAAATGGTTTCGGTCGGTATGCTAGTATCGAAGGCTTATGCAAACCGGAATTATTGGGCTGCCGCAGGTTGGGAAGACGAGTTTGTTCCGCATCTTGACCAAGGCGCGCGTGGATGCGCGGAGCTCGCCGAATCAGGCGCACGTGGGAATCGCGCGGGTGCCGGATGCGCGCGTGGCGAAGCTCGCTGAAGTGTTCAAGCCGAAGAAGATTACCTACGCGACGATCGAGTACGTCGATATCGGCGGATTGCAGAAGGATCGCGAGAAGAACTCCGCGTCGCTTGTGCCTCTGCGCGAAGCCGACGCGCTGGCACACGTGGTGCGGCTGTTCGAGGATCCGGCGGTGCCGCATCAGGCAGGGTCCCTTGACGCCATGCGCGACATTGAGAGTGTGGACATTGAGCTGATTCTGACTGATCTGGAACAGGCGGCGAAGCGAATCGAGCGGGTGGAAAAAGATTTGAAGAAAAAGAAAGATAATTTGCTCGAGGCGGAACTGCAGGTGTTGATGCGATGCCGGGGGGCGCTCGAGGCGGAGACGCCGCTGCGCGAGCTTGCATTTAAGCCCGAAGAGCAGAAGATGCTGACCGGATTCATGTTTCTGACCCGCAAGCCGATGCTCTACGTCCTGAATCTGGGAGATGAGGAAGCGTCCCAGATCGAGCGCGTGGTCGAGAAATATCATCTGCAGAAGCTGGCGTCGAAAGAGCATACGGCGGTAGTGCCGTTCTGCGGGAAGATTGAGGCGGAGCTGGCGGAACTTGACGACGCGGAGTCCGCGGAGATGATGCGCGCCTACGGACTTATGGAGTCTGGCCGCGACCGGCTGATTCAGGCGAGTTACCGACTGCTGGGATTGATTTCGTTTCTCACTTGCGGCGAGCCCGAGTGCCGCGCCTGGACGATCGAGCGCGGGATGAATGCGCAAAAAGCGGCGGGAGCGATTCACAGCGATATCGAGCGCGGGTTCATTAAGGCAGAGGTGGTGAATTGGGAGGATCTGCTGAAGGCGGGGAGTTTTGCCGTGGCGCGGGAACGAGGGCAGCAGCGACTCGAAGGGAAAGAGTACCTGGTGCAGGACGGAGATGTGATTCTGTTTCGGCATTCGGGGTAGAAGACCCAGGGAACAGGAAGTAGTAAGACTTGTCGTCGTTTGGACTACGGCTGCTCGGCAGTCACAATCCTCAATCATTCCGATAAAATGCGTTCGGCCGAGACAATCCGCATACTACTGGCGATTCTGCTAGGGTTGACTGCGGCTGCGGCGAACCTTCTGGGCGGATCATTCATCGCGCGACGGCAGTGGTCGCGCACTTATCTCCAGTATTTCATCGCGCTGGGCGCCGGTTTCATGCTGGCTACGGCGCTGCTGGAGATGATTCCGGAGTCGCTGAAGCTTCGCGGCGACGATTCCTCGTATTTCTTCAATCGAACGAATGCTGTTTTCATCTTTGTGCTCGGCGGGTATTTTCTGGTGCATTTCTTCGAGCACACCGTGGCCCCGCACTTTCATTTTGGGGAGGAGACCCACCACGAGGAGATGTCGCACGCCCATGCGAGCTATGCCGCTTTGCTGGGGCTCATGATCCACACGTTCTTCGATGGGGTAGCGATTGCGTCAGGGTTGCTGGTTTCCACGTGGCTCGGCGGGGTGATCTTCGTGGCTATTTTTCTGCATAAGATTCCCGAGGGGTTCACCGTTGCGTCGCTGATGCTGGCGAGTGGGCAAAGCCGGCGGACCGCTTTTATATCGTCGGCGATTCTGGGCGGGACCACGCTGCTGGGAGTGGGGTTGATGTTTCTGCTGCGTAGTTCGGTAGCCGATGCGCTGCCGCTTTCGGCCGGGGTCACGCTGTATGTGGCAGCGTCTGATTTAATTCCCGAAGTCAATCGCGAGCCGGGGGCGGGAATGGCGATGCTGGTGTTTCTGGGGGTGGCAATTATGGTGGCGCTTAAAGTCCTGTTCCACGGATAGCCCAAGTTGGCCGGCTGGGTTTTGTTGCCGGTGCACTGGCGCATTGAGAATTCGGAGTGTTACTGTCACCGAACATGACCGGCCTGCGCTCGTTTTTCCGGACGTTTGTGGCGATTCTCCTTGCGGATCTCTTGCCGCTGGCAGGGCAACCTCGCATCGCGCCGGCGCAAACTCTGGTGGTGCACGCTGCACGGGTCCTGGACATTAAGAACGGGCGATTGATCACGTCCGGCGAAGTGCTTATCGAAGGCGATCGAATCGTCGAAGTAGGTCCGGTGGTGAGGCATCCTGCGAATGCCCAGGTGCTGGACCTTGGCGATCGCACGCTGCTTCCCGGCTTAATCGACGTTCACGTGCATCTGTTTTTACATCCTGGCGCCGAGGATCTGCAAACGGTTGAGGAATCGGTCCCGCAGCGCACGATCCTGGCGACGCTTGCCGCGCGCGACGATCTCCTGGCGGGTTTTACCCCCGAGCGGGCCATGGGCACCGAAGGCGCCGGCTCGGCCGATACCGCGGTTCGCGACGCCATCAACGCCGGGCGTATTCCGGGACCGCGGCTGCGGATCAGCGGCAACGCGATCAGCATTCTCGGCGGACACGAAGACGCCATCGGCTACAACCCGGCACAGCACCTCCTAGGCAACGCCGATTATGCGAACAGCGCCGCCGAATTGGTTGCGGTGATGCGCGAGCAATTCAAGCAAGGCGCGGACTTCACCAAGATTTACGAAACCGGCCCGGACACCGTCCAGAATGGACGGCTTTCCACCGTCTACCAGTACACCGAACCGGAACTCGCCGCGGCGGTGCAGGAAGCAGCGCGGCTCGGCCGGCACGTTGCCGTCCATGCCACGGGCGAGCCAGGCACGCTGTTTGCCGCGCAAGCCGGCGTGGCATCGATCGACCACGCCGATCAACTCGGTGAGGACACACGATGCGTCTGATGCGCGAAAAGCAAATATTTGCCGTGCCGACGTTTGCCATCTTTGATTATTTTGCCAGCCACGCAGAGTCGCCCGCACAGGCCGCCCGCGCGCGCCAATTGCTCGCCGTCAAAGCGGAGGATTTCGCAAAGCAGCTTGCCGCGGGAGTGCCCATGGCCGTGGGCTCCGACGTCGGCCCTTTTCCGCACGGCACCCAAGCGCGGGAGCTGGCGCTGCTGGTCAAATACGGTATGACTCCTCTGGCCGCGCTCCAGGCCGATTTATTGAATGGCGCAAAATTGCTCGGTTGGGAAAAAGAAATCGGCGCGCTGGAGCCGGGATACTTCGCCGATATGATCGCCGTATCGGGCGATCCCTTGCGAGACCTCAGCGCGCTGCAAAGGGTGTCCTTCGTTATGAAAGATGGGGTGATCTACAAGAAGTAGGTACCCCCCTGTGGCGCGAAAGGCCCAGGCGCAAGGCCGCTTGGTGGCGGCACTCTCAGGGGACATTGTGGTTTTGTTCTTCCCTGCCGAAGCCAGGCGCTCGGCCGCGGAAATGAGCACCTGGCCCGCGGAACAGGCTCGGGTGGTTAGTTGGGGAGCAGGACGGAATCGACGACGTGAATCACGCCGTTAGACTGATACACGTTGGCAATCGTGATCGTGGCGGTGCCGCCTTTCTCATCCTGCAGCATGATCCTGCCGTCATGATCGCTGGCCCAGACCGTGCCACCGCTGACCGTTTTTAGCTGGGCCTTGCCGTGACCCTGTTTGATCATTTTCTTGAGGTCATCGGCGTTCACCCGGCCGGCGACTACATGGTAGGTGAGGATCTTCGTGAGCATATCCTTATTCTCGGGTTTCAGCAGGTTGTCAACGGTTCCCGCCGGAAGCTTCGAGAACGCTTCATTTGTGGGCGCGAAGACGGTGAAGGGGCCAGGAGCTTCCAGGGTCTCCACCAAGCCAGCGGCTTTTATCGCCGTCACCAGCGTCGTGTGATCGGTGGAATTGATTGCGTTTTGGACGATGTTCTTGCTGGGAAACATGGCGGCGCCGCCAACCATGGGATCTTGCTGGGCCGCATTTACCGTGATCCCGATGAAGGCCACTGCTGCCAAAGCGAACAGAAATCGTGATTTCATTTGGAACCTTCCTTTTGTTTAGAAGATTTACATCTCGAGGCTAATACGCGTTCCGGTCGGGATCCGGATGTCCGCTGACGGAGGGAAAATTTTTGAATTGAGGCAATCCAAACCCGGTGAATTTGCGTAAGGCGGTTTCCGTCGGGGAAGCCCTAGGCCCAGCGACGCGTGCTTGGTTTTTTCAAAAGCTTGTTCCCATGCCCTGCTGCCGAGGGTGAGGGGGTGAATCTCCGGCCGCGGGCCTCCCGATTTCCGCTCGTGAACCGGCGCCCGAGGGTTGCCTTCCACGCTGGTTGTAACCCGAACCTGGTTCCGAGCTGTCGTGCTGTTTTTTTCTAACTTCAGACCACCGGGTCGCCGTGTATTTCCACTTCTCTCCTATCCACGCCGCACGCTTCTGGCAAGGGCAAGCGACCTGTCCAGTTCGCCCATCCCCAGAAGATCGCCGTCGACGAACTGAGCAAGCCCGCTACGGTGCCAATGGTTCGCGGGCTGTAGTGCGTCGACGCGATTCCCGCGCCCATCATCGACAACATCATCATCGTCCAGGTGAGCGTTTCGATGGTCGAAAAGACGCGGCCACGATATTGATCTGATACCGTCTGAAGCAGGTAGGAGTAGTTCAGGATGGAATTCACAGCCATCGCGGCGCGCGACACCAGGATGAACAGCAGCGCCAGCTCGAACCGCTGCATCCGGCTAAAGAGAATGTACGCCCCGCCGTGGACGACATAGTCGATAAAGACCGCCAGTTTGTAATCCTCAAACGACAGCCGCCGGCCCAGCCAGTTCGCAAAGCTACCGCCGGCAAGAAGGCCTATCCCCGCACATCCCCAAATCGTGCCGATGCCGGCGGCGCCGCGATTGAACACCACTTCGCCAAAAAGCGTGAATAGGATCTGCGCCGCACCGCCGCCGGTGGCCCATCCCACCGCGAGCAGCGCGATCGCCAGAACCAACGGAACCGAACGCATGTAGCGCAGTCCTTCGCGGTATTCATGCCAGGGGCGGATAACCTCCGCTTCGGTCAGGTCGGTGTGTGCGGCGCGGAACTGCTTGCCCTTCGGCGGTCGCAAATTCCAGATCGCCCACGCCGAAAATAAAAACGAAAGCGCATTGAATGCAAAGGCCCATTCATAGCCGATGCCGACTACGGTTGCGCCCAGGAACGTCCCGATCGTCAGGTTGGTCCATTGCGTGGTCTGCGTCAGCGAATTGGCGGTATGGATTTCGTCTTGGTTCGCGATGCTCGGCAGAATGGCGGATCGCCCGGCGGTGAAAAACGGCGAAGCAATCATCAGCAGCGCGCTGAACGTATAGAGCAGCCACACCTGATGCTGCCGCACGGCCAGGATGAATCCGAGCGCCACCACCGCGCGCAGGAGATCGCTTGCGATCATGATTCGCTTGCGGTCAAAGCGGTCCAGCAGCACGCCCGCCAGCGGACCCATGGTGATGGCAGGAATAGCCCGCGACAGCATGACGCCCATGATGACCAGGCCGGAATGCGTCAGCTGCATGGCCAGTGCGAAGACCGCGATATTGTTGAAGTGGTCGCCGATCTCGCTCACTACTTGCCCCATCCAGGTGTAGCGATAGTTGCGGTTCTGGCGAAGCAGTTCGAGAAATTCGCGCATTAGTCTCCGCCGCTCCCGGCGCAAGATCGTTTGCCAGCCAACACGGTGGTTAAACGGAGGTGGCTATCAGAGGCGCGCATCGCTGAAAGTCTGCCACACTTGTTCATCAGCGGACACCAGAGCGGGTCAAAACGCTTCCTATCTTACTGAAAACAAAGGGAAGTGTTTAGGCTTCGGCGACACCCGGGGCCAACCGAACGCTTGCAACTTTATGAGGGCGCGCGTGTTAGATAGACTGTGGAGGCCATGACCAGGTCTGACGTCCAACTGATGCTGGACGTGAAGGCGGGGGACGATGCGTCCTTCGACTTTCTGCTGCGGAAGTATCGCTCGCCGCTCGTGAATTTCCTGTACCGGATGGTGCGGGACAGGGCCATGGCGGAGGACCTTGCCCAAGAAGTATTTTTGAGGGTTTACCGGGCGCGAAAACAGTATTCGCCCAGCGCGAAATTCACGACCTGGATGTTTCGGATTGCCACCAACCTGGCGCTGAACTCGGTGCGCGATAACCGGCACCGCAGACTCGAAACTTCGATTGACGCGCCCCAGTCTAATGAACAAGAGGCGGCGCCGCGTGAACTTCCGGCCCGGGAAAGACGCATCGATGAGCAGCTGCTCGAGCAGGACCGTTGCGAGTTTATTCGCCGCGCGATCGGCGCGCTCCCGGAAAAGCAACGAGTTGCGGTGCTGCTGCATAAATATGAGGAGATGGATTACGCAGAGATCGCCAAGATTCTGGAGTGCTCGGAAAGCGCGCTCAAATCGCTGCTGTTCCGGGCTTATGAAACCCTGCGGGTGGAGTTGGCGCCGCTGGTTGGACAGCAGGTGGCGGTGCGAGTGCCACAACCGACAGGGGAAGGAAGGCCGTTATGAAGTGCCAAGACGTTTCAAAAGAGCTGATCGGATATCTGGACCGCCGGGCAAATTCGGCGCAACGGCAGCAGCTCGAAGAGCACCTGCTTGGTTGTGCGGTGTGCCGGACGCACGCGGAAGAATTTCGTAACCTATGGAGCGTGATGGAGGAGATGCCAACGATTGAGCCCTCCTTTGGGTTCGATGCGCGGGTGCGGCAAGGCGTAGCAGCCGAGCCCCGGCGGCGATGGTTTGCAGGCTTTGTGCCGCAGCCGAGGCTGGCGCTTTCGCTGGCGGCGCTGTTCGCGTTGAGCGTGTGGATCACAAAACTGCCGCAGAGGAATACGGTGCTGACCCCGACCACCGCGGCAAACGAAAGTGAGCAGTTTCAGGAGATCAAGGACCTGGGTGTGCTCGATAACTATGAAGTGCTGACCAAACTCGATGCGCTATCAGAGTTGACCCCGGCGCCCGTGAAGGACTCAGAGAAGGCTGAGCAGAATTAGGCGGATGGTGGCACTCCAGTGGCTGGCGGCGAGAATCAGCAAGGAGCTTCGTTGAAGCTGAGACGTTCATATTGGGTGCTGGCGCTGGGAGTTGCAATGGGGCTCCCCTCCCACAGCGCGGGGGCCCAAATGCGTACCCGTCCGCGCTTGTGGTACGCCGATCAGAAGGAAAGAGCCACTCCGCGCAACGATTTTCATCCCCAGCCGAAGGGTAATAACGGAGGCGCCGTACAGGGCCAGCCCAATGTGCGGGCGATGGCGGGTTTGCCGCCGCGGTGGATTGAGAACCTGCGGGAAATGCCGCCCGAAGAACAGGATCGGTTCCTGCGGAACAACCGGCTCTTTCAGAACATGGCCCCCGAGCGGCAGGCACAGATCCGCAAGAACCTAGAGAACTGGAACAAGCTTTCGCCCGAACAGCGCAACCAGATCCGGGAGCGTGCGGAAATCATTGAGAAGATGACTCCGCAGCAGAGGCAGTATGTGCGCAACACGCTGCTGCCGAAGTGGCAGGCAATGGCGCCCGAGCGGCGGCAAGTGATCAACGGTCGCCTGCGTATCCTGCAGACGATGGGGCCGGGCGCGCAGCAGGCCGCGCTGGCGGACCCCAAATTCATGCAGGGGCTCAGTCCCGATGAGCAATCGATGCTGCGCGATTTGAATTCCTTCCGGAATCCGGCAGCGCAGCCGTAGCGATGCACGGATCCTCCGCCGGCCGTAGCTTCTTTCGCTAATGCTGCACACGGTGCAAACTCGAGCGGCTAGGGTTGGCCCTGCTTGGTGATGAGAGAGAGCCACCGGCCGGTATTCGCAAATTCCAAGCGCGTCTTCAAATCGTTTCCCTCCGAATGAAAGCCCGAGAATTTCTGAAATGTGCGTTCTAGTTACGTAACCAGCAAAGTAGCGGGCGCCGGCGAATGGCTTGTCGTTGGGCGGGTGGATGGACTAGTGTACGCGCATGGCCCTACCGCAAGACGAAGTCGAGGCGCTGCGGGCGCAGGTTGCGGCGCTTACCGCGCGCGTCTATGAGCTGGAGCAGCGGGCCGGGATCGCGTGGCGGGGGCGCCAGGAAGAAGTTCGCGAAACGCCGACGCCTTTGCCCGGGACCAGGCTCGATCCGGGGCCGGTCGTGGCGAGTTCCGCGCGACGGGACGCGAATCTAGAGGAGCAGATTGGGCAGCATTGGCTGAACCGGATTGGGATCGTGGCGATCCTGATGGGAGTTTCCTATTTTCTAAAATATGCATTCGAGAATAATTGGATTGGGCCGGCAGGAAGGGTGGCGATCGGGCTGCTGACGGGAATGGGGCTGGTTCTCTGGAGTGAGCGATTCCGCGCCAGGGGGTACCAGGCGTTTTGCTACTCGCTGCAGGCGGTGGGAATCGGCGCGCTCTATCTTTCACTTTGGGGCGGGTCTCAGCTTTACCATCTGCTTCCCGCAGCAGCGGCATTTGCGGCGATGGCCAGCGTAACCGCAGCTGCGATTACGCTGGCGTTGACGCAAGATGCGGAGGTGCTGGCGGGCTTTGCGCTGATTGGCGGGTTTGCGACGCCGGTGCTGCTTTCCTCGGGGCAGAATCATGAGCTGGTCCTGTTCGGCTATGTTGGACTGCTCGATGTGGCGGTGCTGGCAATGGCCATCGCCAGGCCCTGGCGGCGGCTGCTGTGGGGGAGTTTTGCGGGCACGGCCATTCTGTACACCGGCTGGAATTTCGAATATTACACCAACGATCAGCGGGCAACTACGGTGCTGTTTGTGGCGCTGTTTGCGGCGATCTTCGCTTCCATTCCGCTGGCAACGCGCGGCCAGCGGTCGACACGGTTTGCGGGGCCGTCGGTCACCCTCACGCTTTTGCCGCTGCTCAATGCCGGCGGGTTCTTTCTGGCGTTGTATCAGATGTACGAGCGGGAACGCGTAACGCTGACGTGGTACGCGCTGGGGGTTGCGGCGATCTATTTGGGGATCAGCGCGCTCTTCAAGAGGCGCTTCCCGGGGCAGGACACAAAATTGATCAATCTGCTTCATGTGGCGATTGCCATTGCCTTCATCACCATCGCCATACCCTTGAAGCTCGATGCGCAGTGGATCACGATCGGGTGGCTGATCGAGTCGGCAGCGCTGCTGTGGATCAGCGTGAAAACGGGAACCGATTTTCTGCGCTATCTGGCGGTGGCGGCGTTGGTGCTGGGGATTTGGCGGCTGCTCATGTTGGACCGGTTTCGCGCCGAGACGCTGGTGTTCAATCCCCGGTTTGCGACATATCTGGTGGCCATGGCGGTGCTCGGCGGGATCGTTGGATTCGGGCGAAAACACGCGTCCCAGGCCGAGAAGCCGTTTCTGCAGACGGCCTCGGTGGTGCTGAATCTGCTGGCGCTGATTGCCTTGACGCGAGAGGCCTCGGACTACTTCGAGCGGCAGTTGATCGCTTCCTACCAGGCGAGCTTTGGAAACGCGCGGTTCGCGCAGCTAGCTCTGGCGCGCGAGTTCAGCTTTTCGGCGATCTGGCTGATTTACGGCGTAGCGCTCATGGCGATCGGGTTCAGCAAGAGGTCTTCGTTCATCCGCTGGCAGGCGCTGGTGTTGATTGCGTTAACCATCGCGAAGGTGTTTCTCTACGATGTGTCGGCGCTCGATAAGGGCTATCGCATTCTAAGCTTTGTTGCGCTGGGGGCGGTGCTGCTGGGGATTTCATTTGTGTATCAGCGCGATTGGCTGAAACTCTCTGCACCCGAGCGGACCAAGCAGACTTCATGAGGGCCGCACTGACCATACCGCGCTGCTACCCCCCGATCTGTTTCAACCTTGTGCGGGCGGACACTGCGGAAAGAAATCTATGAGACTGCTTTTCATGGCGGCGCTGGTTTTTGCGGGGACTTCGCTTTCGTTTTTCAAATACGAGCGGGCGCTCCGGGCAGTGAATTCGGCCGGGCAGCACTACCTCGTGGCCGATGACACTTTGTGGGAACATGCGCGGACCGATTTGAGCGATGTGAGGCTGTACGCGGGCGAACGGGAAATTTCCTATGCCATGGATGTGGAAAGGGGTGGAACCGAGGCCGAACCACGAAGCATACAGGTGCTCGAGCAGGGCGCGCTTCGAGGGGAAACGCAGTTCCTGCTGGACATGTCGGGAATTGCCGAATATGACCGGGTTGCGTTGCGGCTGGCGGCCAAAAATTTCGTGGCGCATGCGCGCGTGTCCGGGCAGGACGATCCGCATGCCGGGCGCTGGGTTTTGCTTGGCACCACCACTTTGTATGATTTGTCCGACGAAAAGCTAGGGCACAACAGCACGCTGCAGATTCCGCTCTCGGCTTACAAGTTTCTACAGGTGACGATGGACAGCGCGGTAAAACCGACCGACGTGCTGGGGGCAACGGCGGGGATTAGGCGGCCGCAAGAGGCGCTGTGGCGCACCGTGGGTGGGAGCGGGAGGTTGGCGCAACGGGGAAAAGAGACGGTTGTGACCTTCACGGTTCCTAACAATACTCCGATTGAGCGGATTGTTTTTGAAATTGGAACGGGGCAGCCAAATTTCCGGCGGGATCTGGAGATCGAGGGCGGCCAGGGGGAATCGTCCGGATCCGGGGAGATCAGCCGTATTCACATGCAGCGCGGGGGGCAGACGATCGATGTCGAGCAGACGTCGGCTGATATTCGCAGAAAGGGGCAGGGGACGCTGAAAGCGGTCATTCACAATGGAGATGATCCGCCGCTGGCGATTAAGAGCGCGCGCCTCGAGCAATGGCAACGCAGGATGTACTTCGACGCCGCGCCGGGCGTGGCCCTGACGCTCTATTATGGCGACGCCCAACTGAGGGCGCCAGTATACGACTATGCAAAACTCTTCCAGAAAGACGCAGGCGCACGCGCGATCGAACTAGGCGCGGAATCACCAAATGCTGCTTACACCGGGCGCCCCGATGAGCGGCCCTGGTCGGAACGACATCCGGCGGTGCTATGGGCGGCGATTATTGCGTCCGTTCTGATTCTCGGGGGTGTCGCGTTGCAATCGATCCGTGCTGCGGCCGCATAAGATTTCCGCAGGCTCTGGACCGAGAGCGCTACCGCGGTGATGGGGACGTGGATTAAATTGTGTGTCAAACGTGACGGCGCCACCCTGGGGTAGTAACCGATACAAGACATTGTTGACGACCAAGCGCCGGAAACGACTACGCCTCGGGAAGGATGTTGTAGACTCCCACTACTAATTGCGGTGCTATTGCGTTGCCTTGCTGTGCCGCTCATCGCTCCTCCAATTATTTTCTCTTCCGTGATGAATTCTTCTTGACAACGTTTGAAACCTATCTACAATCGGGCCATTCAAGTGGGAGAAAGTGGCGCAAAGTGGTAGGAAATGTGGTGTGGTGGTAAAGGGCACAGGCGAGTGACTCAAAGGGCGAAGACGCCGGAGAAGGGCTTTCAGTATGTTGCGGGGCAACTATCTGGCGACGGTCGACGAGAAGGGGCGGGTGAAAATTCCGTCCGACTTTTTGGCCGAACTGCGGAAGGCCGGATCGAAGTTCTACGTAACCAGCGATACCGGCGAATACGCCCGAATCTATCCCATGAAAGAATGGGAAGAGATCGAGAAGAAACTCGCGAAACTTTCCTCACATCATTCGGCGCGGCAGAAGTTTCTGGCGCGGACGAATTATTTCGGTCAGGTTGTCGAAGTCGACGGGCAGGGGCGCATTTTAATTCCACCCGTCCTGCGGGAATCGGCACAGATGAAAGGGGAAGTGGATGTTGCGGGGCGGCTCACTTACCTGGAAGTCTGGAACCACACGCGATTCCTGGAGCAGTACATCAACCATAACCAGATCACGGCGGAAGAACTGGAACAATTAGGCATCTAGATTTTGAGCGTTTTGCATACGCCGGTACTGCTCGAAGCCGTTTTGCAATGGCTTCGAATCCGGCCCGGGGGGACCTATGTCGATGCGACGGTCGGAACCGGCGGCCACGCGATCGAAATTGCCCGCCGCCTTGGCACAGGACGGCTGGTGGGGATCGACCGGGACCCGCAGGCGCTGGAAATTACGCGAGAAAGATTGCAGGAACACGCGGACAAGGTGGTCTTAGTGCACGCAGAATTTTCGAGGATCGGCGAGGTGGCGGCGACTTTGAAGTTACCGCCGGTCGATGGCGTTGTCGCTGATCTGGGGATTTCGACGCTTGAGTTGGATACACCGGAGCGGGGATTTTCGTTTCGTTTTCCCGCGCCGCTCGACATGCGCATGAATCCCGATTCACCGCTGACGGCGGCAGACATTGTGAACCACTGGCCGGAGAAGGAACTGGCCGACCTCCTCTACCTGAGGGCGGAGGAGAGGAACTCACGCAGAATCGCCAGGGCGATTGTACGGGCGCGTCCGATACGCGACACGCAACACCTGGCAACGGTTGTGGCAGGGGTCCAAAAGGTAAGGGGAAGGCAGAAACTGCATCCCGCGACAAAAACGTTTCTGGCGCTGCGGACTGCGGTGAATCGAGAAGAGGAGGAACTCGAGCAGTTTCTTTCGTGGACCCCTGCCACTTTAAATTTGGGAGGACGGTGGATCGTCCTCAGCTATCACTCGCTGGAAGACCGGATGGTGAAGCGCGCGTTTCAACAGTTGGAGCGCGAGAAGACTTTCCGGATTCTCACCAAGAAGGTCATCCAGCCGGACCTGGACGAAATTCGACACAATCCCCGATCGCGCAGCGCGAAAATGCGCGTTGCTGAAAAAGTTGCCGAGAAGTTGGCAGCAGCGGGCGGGGAAGAAATGAGCGCGGCATGACCGAATACTTCACGGTAAAACGGATCGACAACACCCGGCTGGTGCGCTCGGCCGCGCCTTCGCGCGTGCAAGGGGAATTGTGGCGGCTGTGCGGCGCGGGGACGGCCATCGCGGCGTGTCTGCTGTTCTATGCCTGGCAGCATTTTGAATGCATTCAGATCCGCTATCAGGTGGAACAACTGGAATCGGGACGAGCGAAGGCCGTGCAGCTCAATCAACAGTTGCATCTGGAAGTGGCCGCACTGCGCTCGCCGCTGCGCGTCGATACGATCGCGCGGAATCAGCTGGGCCTGACGGTTCCGGTGCCGGGGCAGGTGGCTCCTGCAGAAGGACCGGCCGACGCCGTGGTGGCGCAGGCTCGAACGTCATTTCAAGAACCCCGACCCTGAGGCAGAATTGGCCTCTCGCGTGAGTCGGACCGCGCCGCCCAGTCGTGCAGGCGCCGGACAAAGTTTTATCCAGTGGGATAGGCCTCAAATCCATGGAGCAGCGCAACCCGCGTCTCCGCTGGCTGGTTGTTTGGGTCCTGGCGGTGGTTTGGATGGCGGCGGTGCTGGCGCGCCTGAGTTATCTCCAGCTCTTCTGCTATAGCGAATACCTGGCAAGAGCCCAGCATCAACAGCAGCGCATATTCGAAATCAGCCCGAAGCGCGGCACGATCTACGACCGCAAAGGCCGGGAGCTTGCCGTCAGCCTGCCGATGGACTCGGTCTTCGCCGATCCGGCGGAGGTTGCGGACGCCGAGATGGTGGGGCGGCTGCTTTCGCGCATCCTGAACGTTCCCGCAGAAGACCTGGAAACAAAAATTCGCGAAGCGCGCACGCCGGTGCGGCTGGCAAAGAAACTGTCGCCCGAAACCGTGCAGAGGATCGAGGGAATGAACCTGCGCGGCGTGTTTTTTCTGAAGGAGAGTCGGCGGGTGTACCCGCAGCGGCAGCTCGCGGCGCACGTGCTCGGGTTTACCGACGTGGACGAGAAAGGGATCGGCGGGATCGAGTATTCGTTTGATAAGGCCATTCGCGGGCGGCCCGGAAAAATGATGGTGATGGCCGACGGAAAGCGGCGCTGGTACGACCGGCGGGAGGCGGCGCCCGATCCCGGCGCGAGCATCGTGCTGACCCTCGATGAAACCATCCAATATATCGCGGAAAAAGAGTTAGCGAGCGCGATCGAGGAGACGCACGCGAAGGCCGGGACGGTGGTGGTGCAGAACCCCAATAACGGCGAGTTGCTGGCGGTGGCCAACTGGCCGACCTTTGATCCGAATGACGCGGGTTCGTTTAGCGATGAAGCGCGGATGGACCGTGCGGTGAGCGCTGCTTATGAGCCAGGATCGACCTTCAAGGTGCTGACCCTGAGCGGCGCGATCGAGAACGGCGTGACCAGTCCTGCGGCGCTGGTGGATTGTCAGATGGGTAGAATTTTGGTGGCGGGCCGGCTGATTCACGACTGGCACCCGTTTGGAGTGCTGAGCGTAGACAAGATTCTGGTGCATTCAAGCGACGTGGGCGCCATCAAAGTGGCGCTGCAGCTCGGGGCGCCGCGATTCTACGACACCATTCGCGCGTTCGGCATCGGGCAGCTGACCGGGATCGAACTGCCCGGAGAAAATCGCGGGCTGCTGCGGCCGCTCGAGAATTGGACGCCGAGTTCGATTGGGTCGCTCGCCATGGGGCAGGAAGTGAGCGTCACGCCGATTCAGATTGTTTCGGCGATTGCGGCGATCGCCAATGGAGGGACGCTCTATCCGCCGCGCATCGTTCACCAGATTCGGGGCGATGCGGCTCCAGTGCCACGCGCGGATTCCCCGCCGCGGCAAGCGACCGACGAAAAGACGGCGGCGGAGATGCGCGGGATGATGGAGGACGTGGTTCTGGAAGGAACCGGGAAGCCGGCTCAGTTGAATGGCTACACGGCTGCGGGAAAATCGGGGACGGCGCAGAAGATCGATCCGGCCACGGGACGATACTCGGCAACCCAGTATAACTCTTCGTTTTTGGGCTTTGCGCCGGTGAACGAGCCGGCGGTGACGATTTTGGTGGTGCTTGATTCACCGGTAGGGGCCCATCACGGGGGCGAGGTAGGCGGGCCGGTGTTCAAGCGGATCGCCGAGCAGGTGCTGACCTATCTTTCGGTGCCGCATGATGTGCCAAGTCCTTCCGATGTGGAGACGGCCAGCAACGTCGAGGGAGCGCCGCCGGTTGAGGCCAAGCGGAACGCGGATGCCGCCGCCCGGGAGCCGCGTTTCCAGAAGACTGTGCCCCCAGGACCGCTTGTTGCCGAGGCGAGGGCCGATCGAGGCCAAGCAGTGGCGCCTACGGTTGCGTTCTCCGGGCAGGATGGCATCGCAGTGCCCAATCTGGCGGGGCGAAGCGTTCGCGCGGTGATGGAGGAATGCGCGCGTGTTGGATTGGTTCCCTCGCTGATTGGCAACGGTGTCGCTGTAGAGCAGCTTCCCGGGGCGGGGTCGCTGGTGGCTCAGGGCAGCCGGGTCACGGTATGGTTCGGCCGTCCCGGGGTCCTATTGTCCACCTCGGAGCGGGGAGGCCAGAATTGAAGTCGCTGGCGGACAGCGAAAGAGCGCCAAACGTGGTTTTGGGCAGAGGGGCGGGGACCGAGCCGAAGATGAACCTGTGCGATTTGATTGAGGGCGTTGGTGCGCTGCGCGTCACGGGTCCTGCCAACCCGGCCATTTCTTCGCTCGCTTACGACAGTCGGAGGGCGACGCCAGGAGCGCTATTTTTTGCACTGCCCGGAGAAAAGACCGACGGGGCGGAGTTCGCCAGCGATGCCACGGCGCGGGGCGCGATTGCCGTGGCGAGTTCGCGGCCGCGTCCGGCGGAGACACAGAAGAACATTTCATGGATCGAACTTCCGGCCGGGCACGAGCGGCGGGCGCTGGCGCGAGCGGGTGCGAATCTCTACCGGCATCCGGGAAAAGCGTTGCGGCTGGTGGGGATTACCGGAACCAATGGGAAGACCACGACGGCATTTCTGGTCGATTCGATTTTGCAGGCGGCCGGGTACACAACCGGGCTGCTGGGGACGACGGGGTATCGCACCCCGAAGGGCAGCCGTTCCGGCGCGAACACCACGCCTGAGTCGCTTGATTTGCAGCAGATGTTTGCCGAGGTGCGAGACGCCGGGGGCACCCATGCGGTCCTGGAAACCAGTTCGCATGCGCTGGCCATGGACCGACTGTGGGGCTGTCATTTCACGGTGGCGATTTTCACCAATCTGACACGGGACCATCTCGATTATCACAAAACCTTCGAAGGCTATTTTGCGGCGAAGCGCCATTTGTTTGAAGGAACCGGCGCGGGAGCGCCGGACGTGTCGGTGATCAACGCGGATGATCCGTATGCCTCGCGGCTGGAAGGTCTGGCGCAGCGCACGCTGAGCTATGGACTGAAAGGCACGCCGGAAATTACTACTAAGAAATTCGCGCTAAGTTTCAAGGGGCTTGAGTTCAACGCCCAGACGCCTGCCGGGAAGTTCGAAGTGCGCTCGCCGCTCGTGGGCCGGATCAACGTGTACAACATTTTAGCGGCCATTGGCGCGGGGATCGGGCTAGAAATTCCCAGGGATCGGATCGAGCAGGGAATCGCCAATCTGCAACTGGTGCCGGGCCGGTTTCAGCGGATCGATGAAGGACAGCCGTTTCTGGTGGTGGTCGACTACGCGCATACCGACGACGCTTTGCGGAACCTGATTGCAACGGCGCGCGAGCTGAGTCCCTCGGGGCGAATCATCACCGTGTTTGGAGCAGGCGGGGATCGCGACCGCACCAAACGGCCGCTGATGGGCGAAGCGGCCGGCTCGCTGAGCGATCTAGTTGTACTGACAAGCGATAACCCGCGGAGCGAGGACCCGCTGCGCATTATTAATGATGTGGCGGTGGGATTGCAGAAAGTAAACGTGAAATATCGGGTCGAGCCGGACCGCGAGAAGGCGCTCGCGGTGGCAATCGATGAGGCGCAGGCGGGCGACATGGTGCTGCTGGCGGGCAAAGGTCACGAAACAGTGCAGGTGCTGAAGGACCGGACGCTCCAGTTTGACGACCGGGAAAAGGCGCGCGCGATTTTGCACCGCAAGGGATTTGCCAAACCGTTGGCAGGGCAGTAGCGCGGGTTTGGCGAGCAACCCGCCATCGCCCGGAATTTAGGATCGCGAGCGGCGCCCGGCAGCTTGGAGACGCAATGCGGTGGACGGTGGTTCAGATGGCTCAAGCGTTGGGCGTCGCGGCGCCTGCCGGGCTCGATCCCATGGCCGGGCTGGCCGGTGTCTCGATTGATTCCCGCACCATTCAGCCTGGAGAACTGTTCCTGGCCATCCACGGACCGCGTCACGACGGACACGATCATGTTGTGGGCGCCCTCGAAAAAGGCGCTGCGGCCGGGTTGGTGGCGCGAAGCCGCCTGGGCAGCTACGCGGCGGAAATTCAAGGCCGGCTCTTCGCGGTCGACGACACGCTGGCCGCCCTACAGCGGATGGGCGCCTACGCCTGTGAAACCTGGCGCAAGACGCGGCCCGGGCGGCTTGTCGGGGCGGTTGCCGGATCGGTTGGTAAGACCACCACCAAGGAAATTCTTGCGGCGCTCCTGGGCGCGCGGTTCCGCGTACTGAAAACGCTGGGAAATTTGAATAACGAATACGGGCTGCCGCTAACGCTGCTGCGGCTGGGCGATGAATACGACGCCGCTGTGGTGGAGCTCGGGATGTCGCATCGTGGCGAGCTTGCGGCGCTCACGCGGATTGCTTCGCCCGATGTTGGCGTCATTACCCGCGTGGCGGTCGAGCATCTGGAATTCTTCTCATCGATCGAGGAGATTGCGCTCGCTGAGCGGGAGCTGGTTCTGAATCTGCCGTGGCCGGGCGCGACCGCGGTGCTGAATGCGGATGATGAACGGGTGTCGCGATTTGCGGAAGTGGCGCGCGGGCCGGTGATTTTCTTCGGCACGGGCGGGTCGGCGCAGTTTCGAGCCCAAGCGATAGAAGAGCACGGCATCGAAGGGTCGGAGTTTGACTTGGTGTCCCCGCGCGGGCGCGCGCGGCTTTGGTTGCCGCTGATCGGGCGGCACAACGTGATGAACGCGACCGCCGCGCTTGCAGCGGCGAGCCTGTGGGGCATTGGGGCAGATGAGGTCCAGGCGGTTTTGGGGGCGCTCCAGCCCGCGGACAAGCGCGGCGAAGTGCTGCGGTTCGAGCAAGGATTTACGGTCATCAACGATTGCTACAACTCGAGTCCGGCGGCATTGAACGAGCTGACGCGGCTGCTTGCGGCGACCCCGGGGTATGAGCGCCGCATTCTCGCAGCCGGGGAGATGCGGGAGCTGGGAACTTCGTCGGCGGAATTGCATCACGAATGCGGGCGAAATGCGGCCGGGCTGGGCGGCATTGACTGGATTTTTGCGGTGCAGGGGCCTGCGGAGGATTTTCTGCGGGGGGCGGTCGCGGCCGGGCATCCGCAGGAACGGGCGCAGTTTTTTGAGAACTCTGGCGAGGCCGGCAAATTTCTGGCGGGCTTTTTGCGGCGCGGGGACCTGCTGCTCTTGAAGGGGTCGCGCGGGGTGAAGATGGAGAAAATCCTGGAAGCGATTGAGGCGCAACATCGGCTGCTGGCGGCCGGCGCTTCGACCCATTCCGTGGAGACCTCGCCCAAAGGGCGCAGCTGAGATGCTTTACTACCTTTTCTTCTACGCCCTGCGGCCCCATTTCAGCGCGCTCAACGTGTTTCGTTACATTACCGTGCGTACGGCGGTCGCGAGCCTAACCGCGCTGCTGCTGACGCTGCTGCTCGGGCCCTGGACGATCGAGCGGCTGCGCGAGCTGCAAGTCAAGCAGTACATTCGCGAGGAAGGGCCGAAGGCGCATCAGAAGAAGGCCGGGACACCGACCATGGGCGGCGTGCTGATCGTCGCCTCGATCGTGCTGCCCACGCTGCTGTGGGCCGATCTGCGTAATCCCTACGTGCTGCTGGCAGTTGGTGCGACGCTGGGGTTCGGGGCCATCGGGTTCCTCGACGACTACAACAAGGTGGTGCGCAAGCACAATCAGGGGCTAACGGCGCGCGGAAAGTTTCTGCTGCAAGTGGCCACTTGCGTGGCGGTGGGCGGAGTGCTGCTCGGCTTGCAGATGACCGAGGGCTACTCGACGCAGTTGAGCGTGCCGTTTCTCAAGAAGTTGCACCCCAATCTGGTGATCGAATCGGTGTTGCACGAGCGCTTCATCTGGCCGCTGGCGTTCATTCCCTTCGTGATTTTTCTGGTGCTGGTGATCGCCGGGATTTCAAATGGGGTGAACCTGACCGATGGGCTCGATGGCCTGGCGATCGGATGCGTGCTGGTGTGCGCGACCGCGCTGACGGTGCTGACGTATCTTTCCGGCAACGCGCGATTCGCCGACTATCTGGAGATTCAGAAGATACCCGATGCGGCCGAGCTGACGATTTTTTGCGGATCGCTTGTGGGCGCGTCGCTCGGGTTTCTTTGGTACAACGCGCACCCGGCGGAAATGTTCATGGGAGACGTGGGATCGCTGGCGCTGGGCGGAGCGATTGGCACGGTGGCCGTAATTCTGAAACAGGAAATTCTGCTGCTCTCGATCGGCGGGATTTTCATCATCGAACTGCTGTCGGTGATCATCCAGGTGAGCTCGTTCAAGCTTACCGGCAAGCGCGTGTTTCGCATGGCGCCGCTGCATCATCATTTCGAGCTGATGGGCTGGAGCGAGTCGAAGATCATCGTAAGGTTCTGGATTCTGGCGCTGGTATTCGCGCTATTCTCGCTGACGACTTTGAAATTGCGGTAAGGGCCAAGGTGATTCAAGTGCGACCGGGATTCGATTTGCAGGGGAAGCGGGTGCTGGTGGTGGGGCTTGGGCGCACCGGGTTGGTCACATCGCTTTTCAGCGTGGGTTACGGAGCAACGGTGACGGCTACCGACACGAAGTCGGCGAGGGAGCTGGGGGAAACGGCGGAGAGGCTGCGCGCCGCGGGAGTGACGCTTGATCTGGGCACGCCTGCGCCGTCGTTGTTTATCGAGCAGGATTTGATTGTGGTGAGTCCGGGCGTGCCGGCGAAGCTGCCGGGGCTGGAGCTGGCGCGGTCACGGGGAGTGCCGGTATGGAGCGAGATCGAGCTGGCCTGGCGGTACCTGCGCGGGAAGCTGGTGGCGATTACGGGATCGAACGGGAAGACAACCACGACTTCGCTTGTGGCGCACATTTTGAAGGCAGCGGGGATGACCACGCTGGTGGGCGGAAATATTGGCGTGCCGCTGCTGGCGCTGGCGGAAACATCGACCGACTCGACCATGACCGTCGCCGAGGTCAGCAGCTTTCAGCTGGAAACCATTCAGGAATTCCGGCCGGAAATTGGAGTGCTGTTAAACCTGACCCCGGATCATCTGGACCGGCACGAGACATTTGAGGTCTACGCGGCGACGAAGTTGCGGATGTTTGCGAATCAGCTGGACCGGGACGCTGCACTGCTGAACGCGGATGACCCGGAAATTACCAGGCGGATGCCGGCGCGGCCGCACATTTATTGGTTCAGTCGGCAGAAACGGGTGGCCGAAGGTGTATTCCTCCGTGATGACGAAATTGTTTTTCGCGCCGAGGGGTCGGAAACGGTGGTGGCGCGACGCGGCGAGATTTCGCTCCGCGGCGAGCACAACCTTGAAAACGTGTTGGCGGCGTGCGGGGCCGCGTATCTGGCGGGAGCGCCGGCGGCGGCCATTGCGCACGGCGTAAAAACGTTTCGCGCGGTGGAGCACCGGCTGGAATTTGTCGCCGAGATTGGGGGCGTCCCGTTTTACAACGATTCGAAGGCTACCAATGTGGATGCGACGCTGAAGGCGGTCGAAGCGTTTCCGGGGCCGCTGATCGTGATTCTCGGAGGGAAAGATAAAGGAAGTCCGTATACGCCGCTGCGGGAGCCACTCAGGCAGCGCGGGCGGCTTGCGATTCTGATTGGCGCGGCGGCCCAGAAGATCGCGACGGAGCTGGAAGGAAGCGTTTCGATCGAGCACGCCGGCACGCTTGACCGCGCCGTAAAGCTGGCTTGGGAACGCGCCCAGCCGGGAGACTTGGTGCTTCTTGCGCCGGCCTGTTCGAGCTTTGACCAGTTTGAGAATTACGAGCAACGAGGACGCGCCTTCAAGGAACTTGTGGCGCAGCTTGAGAATCAGGCTGCCGCAGGCGCTTCGGCGCCGAACGGATAGAGGAAAGGAGCATGCATGCCGCGTAGCTTGCAGCCTGATCGAAAGATGTTTGCCGTGACCCTGGCTCTGTGTCTGCTTGGCGCGGTGATGGTGTTCAGCGCGTCGGCGGTTACCGCGCGCGAGGAATACGGGCACGGCTACACGTTCCTGCTGCGCCAGGCGCTCTGGCTGGTAATCGGGATCGCGGGCATGTTCGGGCTGATGAACATGGATTACCGGAAGCTGCGGCAGCCGCGAGTGATTTTTACGGCGCTGGCCCTGACGCTGGTGCTGTTGATCGCGGTGTTCTTCCTGGACCGTTCGCACGCCACGCACCGCTGGATCCGCCTGGGACCGCTCAGCATGCAGCCTTCGGAGCTGGCAAAACTGGCTGTGATTTTCTATCTGGCGTGGTTCATCGAGATTCGCAGGAAGCCACGCGGAGTGGGAATTAACGATCCGCTGCATTCGGTCGCTCCTGTGGCAGGGTTGCTGCTTTTGGTTGTGGGCCTGGTGGTGGCGGAGCCGGATATGGGCACCGCCTGCATGATTTCGCTGATCGCCTTCGTGATGCTCTACGTATCGGGGCTTTCCCTGCGCTATGTGGCGGGGGCGGTTCTGGCGGCGCTGCCGGTGATTTATTTGTTGATCGTGCGCGTACCCTACCGGCTGCAGCGAGTGCAGACGTTTTTTTCGCCGGGTGCCGACCCCCAGGGGCACGGGTTCCAACTGCTGCAATCGCTTATTTCGGTGGGGTCGGGCGGTTTCAGCGGCGTGGGGCTGATGGAGAGTCATCAGAAGCTTTTCTTCTTGCCGGAGGCGCACACCGATTTTATTTTCGCGGTGATCTGTGAGGAGTTCGGATTTATCGGCGCGCTGGTGGTGCTGACGTTGTTTGCCGTGTACGGCTGGCGCGGATTCCTGACGGCCATGAAGGCCCCTGACCCGTTTGGACGGCTGCTGGGGATCGGAATTACGACGATGGTGGTGGGTCAGGCGCTGATCAATCTAAGCGTGGTGCTGGGGCTGCTGCCGACCAAGGGGATCCCGCTGCCCTTTGTGAGCTATGGCGGATCGAGTTTGCTTGGAATGCTTTTGGCAACGGGTGTGCTTTTGAACATCAGCCAGCACGCGGACGCGACGTGAACGCGGATGCCCAGACCTTATTGATTGCAGGCGGCGGCACTGGCGGACACGTTTTCCCGGCGCTGGCGATCGCCAGAGAATGGCTCCGGCGGCAGGAAGCTCCAGACAGTGGCCGCTCGGGAGAAAGACGCGTTGTGCTAGTAGGAACAAAGCGCGGAATCGAAACCAAGCTCGTGCCCCAGGCGGGCATGCCGCTCGAGTTGATCCGCGCGGCTGGCCTGAAAGGCATGGGCGGCGCCAAGCTGCTGCGGAACGCCGCGCTCGTGCCCGCCGGTTTGTGGGACTCTGAGAAGATCCTTCATCGCCGTCGTGTCAATGTGGCGCTGGGTGTGGGCGGCTACGCATCCGGTCCCATGATGTTTATGGCCGCGGCGCACTTCATTCCCACGGTGGTGTATGAGCCGAACGTCGAGCCCGGGCTCGCCAATCGCTTGGTGGCGGGAATGGCCACGCGCGTAGCGGTCGCCCACCAAGAGACGGCGCGGCGATTCGGAGCTAAGTCGGTCCTAACGGGTGTTCCCATACGCCCCGAGTTCTTCCAGATTCCGCTCAAAAAGCGCGAGGCCGTCTTCCACATTTTCATTACCGGCGGCAGCTTGGGCGCTTCACCGATTAATAAAGCGGTGATGGAGACGCTGGACCGCCTCGTGGGGAGAAAAAACCAGCTTTTCATCGTGCATCAAACCGGAGAACGTGACTATAATGCGGTGCGAGTCGCATATGAACGGCGGGAAATCAAAGCGGAGGTCCTTCCCTTTATCGAGAATATGGCGGAGCGCTTTGCCCAGGCAGATTTGATCGTCTGCCGCTCGGGCGCGACCACCGTGGCGGAAGTAGCCGCCGCCGGACGCGCCGCCATCTTCATCCCCTTCGGCGCGGCCACCGATGGTCACCAGACGCGGAACGCCGCCGCCATGCAGGACGCCGGGGCGGCGCGCTTGCTCCCGCAGAACGAACTGAGTCCCGAACGCCTGAGCGCGGAAATTTTTTCACTCCTGGACCAGCCCCAGAGAATCGCAGAGATGGAAAATCGCGCAGGAGCGCTCGCCAAGCCGCGCGCGGTTGAGGACATCGTTGACCTGCTCGAAGCGGTGGCGCGGCCATGAACGCGACCTTTCGGAATTTCAAGCGCATTCATCTGGTCGGAATCGGCGGGAGCGGGATGAACGGGATCGCCGAGGTGCTGCTGTCGACCCGCTACGCGGTTTCGGGCTCGGATTTGAAATTGTCCCCGGTGACCGAACGGCTGCGAGGCCTGGGCGCGACCATCTATGAGGGGCATTTTGCGGCCAATGTGGAAGGCGCGCACGTGGTGGTGATTTCCTCGGCTGTTCCGCCCGACAACGTGGAAGTGGTCGAAGCGCACCGGCTGAAGATCCCGGTGATTCCGCGGGCGGAAATGCTGGGCGAGCTGATGCGCCTGAAGTTCGGCATTGCCGTCGCCGGTGCGCATGGCAAGACGACCACCACCTCGATGATTGCCGCGGTGTTGGCCGAGGCTGACCTGGACCCTACATTTATCGTGGGCGGTCGGGTGAATCATGCCGGCGCAAGCGCACGCGTCGGTCAGGGCGAGTACATGGTCGCCGAAGCCGATGAGAGCGACCGGTCGTTCCTGCTGCTGGCGCCGGTGATCGCGGTGGTGACGACGATTGATCGCGAGCATTTGGATCAATACACGTCGCTTGAGGAAATTCAGGAAGCGTTTTTGCAGTTTGTGAACCGGGTTCCGTTCTATGGCTCGGTGGTGCTGTGCCTGGATGAGCCGAACGTGCAGGCGATTATCCCGCGCGTGAAGAGGCCGGTGATTACCTATGGCAAGTCGAGCCAGGCGGACTTGGTGATCAGCGACGTGCATTTGAAAGGGCTGATGAGCGAGTTTCGGCTGGCCTATCAGGGCGAGACGCTGGGGGTCTTCCGGCTGCCTTCGCCTCCGGGAATTCACAACGTGCGTAATGCCGCGGCGGCCGCTGCGGTGGGGCTAGCGCTGAATATTCCCGAGGATTTGATTCGCGCGGGGATTGCGAAATTCTCAGGCGTTGGCCGGCGCTTCGAGATCAAGGGCGTGCATGCGGGTGTGACCCTGATCGATGATTACGGGCATCATCCCGCCGAGATTCGCGCCACGCTGGAAGCGGCGCGCGGCTGCGGATACCAGCGGCTGCTGGTACTTTTCCAGCCGCATCGCTACTCCCGTACGCATTTTCTGTGGGACGATTTCCTGCTCTCCTTTAACCATGCCGATATGCTGGTGGTGACCGATATTTATGCGGCCAGCGAAGCGCCAATCGAAGGCGTCAGCGGCGCGCGGCTGGCGGAGGCCATCGCTTCGGCCGGCCATAAGAATGTGGTGCATTCGGGCACGCTGCAGGGCGGGCTCGAATACATGCTCAAGGAAGCGCGTTCCGGCGATGCCGTGCTCGCGATCGGTGCGGGAAGCGTGGGTCGGGTGCTCGACCAGCTTTCGATGCTGCTCGAGTCGCGGGTGTCGATTTCTCATGCGGACTGAGGAAAACGTGGCGTTGCGGTTGAAAGAAATGGGAGTCGAGTTGCGGCACGGCATTTCGCTTGCGGACAAGACCTCGCTGGCCATTGGCGGAACCACCGACGAGCTCCTGCTGCGGCGCTATGACACTATTCCCGAGGTGCTGGGCGTGCTCGCGAAGCAGAATGTTCCCTACAAGCTTCTGGGCGGGGGGACGAACGTGCTGATCGTCGATGGCGAGCTGCCCTGGGTGGTGCTGCATCTTCCCGCGGCGCAACCGGGCGTGCGCGTGGAAGGGACTGCCGCCTACGTGGAGGCGTCGGCGGATCTGGGCGGCATGGTGACATTCTGCGCGAAGCGCGATCTGGGTGGCATGGAGGGGCTGATTGGTGTGCCTGGAAGCGTGGGTGGGGCGCTGCGGATGAATGCGGGAGCCTACGGAACGCAGATCGGGACGCACGTGCGCGAAGTGGAACTCTATCGCGCGGCTAGGGGCCAACTGGAAACGGTGCGCGGCAACGATATTCGCTTCGATTACCGGCAAAGCTCTTTTGCGGCCGACGACGTGATGCTGCGGGTGAAGCTCGAGCTGCCGCCCCAACCATACCAGGAGATTCTGGCCGGGATTCGCGTGTGCAACCAGAAGCGCCGCGCCAGCCAGCCGCTCAATCAGAAGAGCGCGGGCTGCATCTTCAAGAATCCGCCGGGCGGCTCAGCAGGCAAACTGATTGACGAGCTGGGGCTCAAAGGGCATCGCGTGGGCGACGCCATGGTCAGCGACCGGCACGCGAATTTCTTCGTCAACACGGGAAACGCCAGCTGTGGGGATATGCTGAAACTGATCGACGAAGTTCGCGAGCGCGTGCGCGGCGCCTACGGAATCGAACTCGAGAATGAGGTGATCGTCTGGCAAAACTGAAAGCCATGGAGCCGGAAGTTTACCCTCAGGAAGTCCTCGCGGACGAAGAGCCGAAGTATCTCCGGCGGCAGAAGCCGGTCGAGATCAAGCGGCGCAAGTTCGGCGGCAAGGCGTGGAAGAGCTATCTTCGCGTGACGGGCTGGGCTGCGGCCGGCATGGCCGGCGCGGGGCTGGCCTACGCCTTCGGGCATTTCCTGCTGACCTCGCCCGAGATGTCGCTGATTCATCCCGAACAAGTTGAGCTCGAGCGGCAACCACAACGTTTCACGCGCCAGTGTGCTCGAAGTTTTCCGGGCCGACCGCGGGCACAGCGTTCTGCGCATTCCCTTGAGCGAACGGCGGCGGGAGATCGAGTCGATTCCCTGGGTCGAGCAGGCCGTGGTGCGGCGCGCGCTTCCCCGAACACCCATTGCAGGTGGAGATCCTGGAACGAACTCCGATTGCGTTTCTGCGCGATGGCGGCGACATGGCCCTGGTCGACGTTCACGGCGTGATTCTCGACCGGCCGCTGCAGGGGCGGTTTCATTTTCCGGTGGTGACGGGAATCAATGCCGAAATGCCGATGGATGAGCGCGAGGAGCGGATGCAGCTGTTCTTCGAATTTTCTGCAACAACTGCAGTCGGCGCGGGCCGGAGCGGTCGAGGAAGTAAGCGAGGTGGACCTCTCGGACGGGCACGATTTGCGCGCCTCGCTGACCGGCTGGCAGGCGAGCCTCTCGTCGGGCGGGGATGCTAGGGCCAGCGGAAGCTCTGAATCCTGGGGTGACGCGGAGGCGCCCATCCTGGTTCGTTTTGGCGACAGTGACTTCGAGACCAAGTACGAAACGTTGATCGACAAAATGGCCCAGTGGCGGGCCACGGCGGGTCGGGTCGAATCGGTCGACCTGCGCTTTGACGGGCAGGCGGTGGTGAACTCGGATAGGCCCTCGGTCGCGCGCGTGCAAAAGCCGGTTCTGCCGCAAAAGCGGGCGGCCGGCGGGACCGCTGCTGCGCGCGCGGCCAAGCACAAGAGATAGCGCGAAGCAATTCTGTTTGGCGGTGGAAGGAGCAGGGCTTTGGCGAAGAGAGATCGGCACGTTGTGGCACTGGACATCGGCAGCACGAAAACATGCGCGCTGATCGGCGAGATGGACGACGACGGCAGCGTGAAATTTTCCGCTCTGGGCGCCGCTGAATCGAAAGGCTGGCGCAAGGGGCAGATCGTCAACCTGGACCTGGCGGTGAGCTCGATCCGGCGCGCGGTGGAAGAAGCCGAAGCGCTCGTGGGAGTACCGGTCGAGTCGGCGGTGACCGGCGTGGCCGGCAGCCACGTGCGCGGCGTGAACAGCCGCGGCGGCATCACGGTCGGTTCGCGGGCTCGCGACGTGCAGCGGGACGACGTGCGGCGCGCGATCGAGGCGGCCAAGGGCGTTACGTTGCCGGAAGACCGCGAAGTGCTGCACGTGCTGCCGCAGGAGTTTTCACTCGACGCGCAGGACAACATTCGCGACGCGATCGGCATGGTGGGCCACCGGCTGGAGGCGAACGTGCACATCGTTACAGCTTCCGGGACGGCCACGCAGAACATCGTCACGGCGGTGAATCGCGCGGGGGTTCGCGTCGACGATACCGTGCTCGAGCCGTTCGCCTCGGCCGAAGCCTGCCTGACGCAGGACGAGCGCGAGCTTGGCTGCTGCCTGCTCGACATCGGGGGCGGCACCAGCGAGATGATCGCTTACACCGGAGGCGTGGTGCGGCACACTGCGGCGATGCCCGTCGGTGGCGACCATTTTACAAACGATCTTGCGGTAGGGCTGCGAACGCCGATTCCCGAAGCCGAAAAAATCAAGCGCGAGTATGCCTGCGTGTTCCGCGAGCTGATGCCCGAAGATTTTTCCATCGAAATTGCGAGCGTGGGCGACCGGCCGCCGCGCACGATTTTCGCGCGCATGCTGTTTGAAATCGTGGAGCCGCGCGCCAAGGAATTGATGATGCTCATTCGGGACGAGCTGCGCCGCGCCGGCCTGGAATCGCAGATCCCGGCGGGCATCGTGTTGAGCGGCGGCGGCGCGAATCTGCGCGGCCTGCTTGAATTATCCGAGCACATTTTCAACCTGCCGGTGCGCGTGGCAGTGCCTCGCGGATTGGCGGAGATGAACGAACAAGTTTCCCGGCCCGAGTATGCCACGGCGGTTGGGCTGGTGCTATACGCGGCGCGAACACGGCGCGTCGCGGAAGCGAAGCCCAGCGGCTGGGTTGGCAAGTTGAAGAGCATGTTTGCGGGAGCGTAGGCAGAAAAAAGAATCCGGATCGGTAATTCTGGGGGAGGAAGAATGGCACCAAAAGAATCGAGCATTCGTGTTTCGTTTGCGGAGGAAGCACCGAACGGCGCGAAGATCAAAGTGATCGGGGTGGGCGGCGGCGGCTCAAACGCCGTCAACCGCATGATCCGCGCCAAGGTGGAAGGCGTCGAATTCATCGCCGCCAACACCGACTTGCAGGCGCTCAAGCTTTCGCAGGCGCCTGTAAAACTGCAGATTGGCGCGAAACTGACCAAAGGGCTGGGCGCGGGCGCCAACCCCGAAGTGGGGCGCAAGGCGGCACTGGAAGACACGGAAAAAATTCTCGAGGCGCTCGACGGATCAGACATGGTATTCGTCACCGGAGGGCTTGGCGGCGGCACGGGCAGTGGCGCGGCTCCGGTGGTGGCGAATCTGGCAAGCGAACTGGGCGCGCTGACGGTGGCGGTGGTCACCAAGCCGTTCGCGTTCGAAGGCAAGAGGCGCATGGAGCAGGCCGAGCAGGCGCTCGCCGAGCTGATCGGTTGCGTCGACACGGTTATCGTGATCCCGAATGAGCGGCTGATGGAATGCGTCGAGCAGGGGACCAGCTTTTTCGAGGCCTTCCGCATCGCCGACGACATTCTACGCCAGGCCGTGCAGGGCATCAGCGACATCATCACCATTCCCGGGATCATCAATCGCGACTTTGCCGACGTGAAGACGATCATGTCGGGCCAGGGCTACGCGGTGATGGGCACGGCGGTGGCGTCTGGTTCGAACCGCGCCATCGACGCGGCCAACCGCGCCATCAACAGCCCGCTGCTCGAAGATAACTGCATCCAGGGCGCTCAGGGAATTTTGATCAACATTACCGGATCCTCCACGCTTTCCCTGCATGAAGTGCACGAGGCTTCGTCGATCATCCAGCAGGCCGCGCACGAAAATGCCAACATCATCTTCGGCGCCGTGATGGATGACGCCATGAAGGAGTCGGTGAAAATCACGGTGATCGCCGCGGGATTCCGCGAAGTTGCCATCCGCAAGTCGCAGTCTCGGCCTTCCTATCTGCCAAAGACGTGGCGTGCGGGTCGCGAGCCGCAGTCAGAAGTCGCAGATGAGCCCCAACAGCAGTCGCTCATCCAGGCGCCGAACATCGTGCAGCACAGCAGTCTGGCTCCGCAACGGAGTTTTACAGTGCCCCAGCCGGTTGCGCCGCAACCGTCCCCGGCACCGGTCCTGCCTCCCGCACCGGTCGTGCAGCCCCCACCGATCGTGCAGCAGCCGAACATCGTGCAGCAGGTGGCCCGCAATGTGAGCGAAGCGTTTCAGGACATTCCCGACGACCTCGACGTGCCCACATTCCTGCGGCACAGGACGCAGAAGGCCTAGACGGAGTTCGGGTGGGTTGACGGGGCGTTTCTTAGAAGCGCCCCGCGTTTCTAAACCTTCGCAAACTTGTTGCGGGGCTCTTGAGCCTCGGCTGACCCTGCAGCGGGGGCTTGGCGCGCCAACAGGCATGTGCCGAGGGTTCCGGGTTCGTTCGCAGCAGGTTTGGGACCGGCCTTCCCCGGGGTGAGCACATTCGTTTTTGCAGCGATCGTGGTCCCTTGTGTCTGGATGGCCAGCTGGGTGCTGCTCGCGGGCTCCAGATTTTGCTCTCGACCTGCGTTTCGCAGTATCCTCGCGGTTTCGTGGCCTTCACCACGGCAATTACGAACGGTCTTCTCGTTCAGCTCGAGCAAACTGCTCGGCGTGAACCGCTGCAGGAGATCTGTGGGTTGCTGGCGGGGCGCGATGGCGCGAGCACGCGGATATTTCCAGCCACCAATGCGGCGGCAGACGCTGCCAAGAACTACGAAATTGCTCCCGAGGAGCTGTTTCGGCTGATGCGCGAGATTCGCGCGGCGGGCCTCCATCTCATGGGTATCTACCACTCGCATCCCAAGGGGAACAACGAACCATCGGCGCGCGATATCGCGCGCGCCTATTACCCGGACCTGGCCTACTTCATCGTCTCACCGCAGACCGGTCAGAAGTCCGTTCGTGCTTTTTCTATTCGCGAAGGGCAAGTCGCCGAATTGGAAATCGAAATTCTGTAGAAATTAGCGCCCGGCGACTTTCAGAACTACGGCGGTGACGTCGTCGTCCTGGTGGCCGTTTTGGGAAAAACGAGCTGCTTCGGCGAAAAGAATGTCGAGCGATTCATTGGCGGATTTGCAGTGGCACCGCCCCCAAATTTCGCGCAGTTTTTCCCAGGTAAAATCGTTGTCGTGCTCGTCGCGGAGATCGTGCAAACCATCGGTTGCAAACAACACGGCATCGCCCGGTGAAAGTTGCACCGAAGATCCTTGGTAGGTGGCCTCCGGCAATAATCCCGAGGGGAAGCCGCCGCAGCCAAGAATCGTGCATCCGGAAGCCGACACCAGCAGGGGATAGGGCACCCCGGCGTTCGAGAAATTCAAGCGCAGCGTGGCGGGATCAAATACGGCGTAAAGAGTGGCGGCATAGCGTCCTGCAACGGGACGCACCATAAGGCGTTGATTGAGAAGGTTGAGGGCCGAGGCGGTGTCTAAGCCGGTCTTGTGGATGCCTCGGAGCATTCCCATGATGAGTGCGGCGTACATCGCGGCGGGCAGGCCCTTGCCGACGACATCGCCGAGATAGATGCCGATTCGTCCATCGAGCAGATGGAAGAAATCTGCGAAGTCTCCGCCTACTTCAGCGAAGGGAGAGAAGCGGTAGGCGATCTCGCAGGCCGGATCTTCCAGCATTGCTGTGGGAAGAAGCGACAACTGAATTTCGCGAGCCTCGTCCCGCTCGCTTGCCCAGATCGCGCTTTGCCCCGGTGATCCTACCAAGACGGATTGTAAGCTCAATTCGACCCCGATTGTTGCGTCACGATAAGCGTTGCACGCAAAGCGGCTCGCCAAGGCCGCTTGGAATGGTGGCAATTTCCCGAGGCCAAGCGTTCTTAAGGATTGAGGTTAGCAGCGTCTCGGGGAAGAGAATCGAAGTGCGTGGTGAGGCTGTGCCCCAAGAGAGAACAGATGCCGGCGCAGGGATGGCGTTTCGCGTGCTTCTCACGTTCTCCTAGAGACAATCGAGTTTCCCGTAACAGCCGCTGCTAGAACCAAAGGCTCTGGCAGTTTGGCTAGGTTACCGATGAGAAGGAAGGTTGCTCCGAGCAGACTTCTTAGAACTCAGCACCATGCACAGTCGAGTCCAGCTCCGGCGCGAATCATGTTTCGGTAAACGCCCCAAGAGCGGTGGCAGCGTCCTGTCTTGGGCGCCTTCGGAGCAGCACTTGCTCAGTCGCGACTTCGATAGCGACCGCTCGCTCACCAGCGCTGATCGTCTGCTCCGCGAACAACCCCTTGAATCCGTCAGCGATGCAGGGTGGCCATTGCTTCGGCAGCTTCGAGGCGTTTTGCATACAGCGGGAACTTTGACGCCAGCGCCGCAACCTCTCCGCGTATGCGCTGTTCGGTCGCCGCATCGCCCAAATGGTTCAGAACCTCGGCGATCCATCCGGCAATCTTCTCCATCTCGGGCTCGCGCATTCCTCGTGTTGTTACGGCTGGAGTGCCCATCCGCAGACCGCCGGCTTTCATGGGCGGCAGCGGGTCAAAAGGAATGGAATTCTTATTCACGGTGATGCCGGCGCGGTCAAATGCCGGTTGAGCGACGCTTCCGGTAGTGCCGCGGGAGTGAATCTCCAGCAGGAACAGATGATTGTCGGTGCCGCCGCTCACGATGCGGAAGCCGCGCTTCGATAATCCGGTGGCGAGCGCCTGGGCGTTGGCGATGATTTGCTTCTGATATTCGCGAAACTCCGGCTCGGCCGCTTCTTTCAAGCACACCGCTTTGGCCGCGATGGTGTGCATCAGGGGCCCGCCCTGGCCGCCCGGAAACAGGCTGCGGTCCACCTCCTTCGCGTACTTCCCCGGGCAGAGAATCAGGCCGCCGCGCGGCCCGCGCAGCGTCTTGTGCGTGGTGGTGGTAACGAAATCGGCATGCGGCACCGGGCTGGGGTGCACGCCCGCGGCAATGAGTCCGGCGATGTGGGCCATGTCGACGAAAAGCAGCGCGCCGGCCGCTTGTGCGATTTTGCCCATGCGCGCAAAGTCGATGATCCGCGAATAGGCGCTTGCGCCCACCACCACCATCTTCGGTTTGTGCTCCTGGGCTAGGCGGCCGAGCTCGTCGTAATCGATCGTTTCGGTGTCTTTGGTGACGCCATAGGAGACGAACTTGTACATTTTCCCGGAAAAATTTAAGGGGTGGCCGTGGGTGAGGTGGCCGCCGTGCGCGAGGTTCATGCCGAGCACGGTGTCTCCCGGCTGCAGCGCGGCCATGTAGACGGCAACGTTGGCCTGCGTGCCGGAGTGGGGCTGCACGTTCGCGTGTTCGGCGCCAAAGAGCTGTTTTGCGCGGTCGATGGCCAGCTGCTCGGCGATGTCCACGAATTCGCAGCCGCCGTAGTAGCGCTTGCCGGGGTAGCCTTCGGCGTATTTGTTTGTGAGCACCGAGCCCATCGCTTCAAGAACTGCTTCCGATACGAAATTTTCGGAGGGAATCAGCTCGATGCTGGTGGCTTGGCGGCGCACTTCGTCGCGGATCACTTCGGCGATTTGCGGGTCGACTTGGTCGAGCGGCCGGGACATTCTTGTGAGTTCACGCGTTTGGTTGGTCATAAGGCGCTCATTTTAACAAAACGAACCAGTCGGAGCGAGCCGCAGCGAGTGCGTCGCGGGGATGATCGTGCGGTTCAAGGGCCCTCCCACAAAAACTGACCGCAAGATCGCAAGATTCGCTATTCTGTTATGCACTTTCCGCATCAATCAGGGCGCCGCCGACGCGCGGCGCAGAAAGAGCACAAACAGAATGGCGGATATGAAGCTGCCGACACGCGCCGAGGATTTCTCGGAGTGGTACAACCAGTTGGTGCTGCGGGCGGAGCTGGCAGATTATGCGCCGGTTCGCGGCTGCATGATCGTGCGTCCCTATGGCTGGGCGCTCTGGGAGAACATCACGGCGGCGCTCGATAGCCGGTTCAAGGCCACCGGGCATGTGAACGCGGCGTTTCCCTTGCTGATCCCGCGCAGCTTCATTGAAAAGGAAAAGTCGCACGTGGCGGGATTTTCGCCCGAGTTGGCGGTGGTGACGCACGGGGGCGGGGAAAAGCTCGAAGAGCCGCTGGTCATACGTCCGACCTCGGAGACGATTGTTGGCCACGCCTATGCGAAATGGATCCAGTCGTATCGCGATTTGCCGGTGCTGATCAATCAGTGGAACAGCGTGGTTCGCTGGGAGCTGCGCACCAAGCTTTTTCTGCGCACGCTGGAATTCTTCTGGCAGGAGGGGCACACCGCGCACGCGACCGCCGAAGAAGCAGAAGCCGAAACGCGGCAGATGCTCGACGTGTACACCGATTTTGCGGTGAATGAAGGGGCCGTGCCGGTGATCCCGGGACTCAAGTCGGATTCCGAGCGTTTTGCGGGCGCGGAAAAAACCTACTCGATCGAAGCCATGATGGGCGATGCCAAGGCGCTTCAGGCGGGCACCTCGCACAACCTCGGGCAGAATTTCGCGAAGGCCTTCGAGATACGGTATCTCGATAAGACCGGCGTGCTGCAGCACTGCTGGACGACTTCGTGGGGGCTTTCGACCCGCTTCGTGGGCGCCATCATCATGGTACACGGCGACGATCAGGGGCTAATCCTGCCGCCGCGGCTCGCTCCCTTCCAGCTGGTGATTGTGCCGATCTTCAAGACCGACCAGGAAAAGGCGAGCGTGCTCGAAAACGCGCACAAACTTCGCCAGGAGCTCGGGAGCGCGGGCATCCGCGTGAAAATGGATGAGCGCGAAGGGATGAGCCCGGGATACAAGTTCAACGATTGGGAGATGCGCGGGGTCCCGCTGCGGCTCGAACTCGGACCCAAGGATGTGGCCAAAGGCGCGGTAGTCCTTGCGCGGCGCGACCGCCCCGGCAAGGAAGGCAAAGCGTTTGTGCCGCAGCAGGGGATCGCCGAGGCGGTGGCGCAACTGCTCAGGGAAATCCAGAGCTCGCTCTATGACCGGGCACTCGCGTTTCGGAGGGCCCATACAGCCGAGCCTTCTGATTATGCTGAATTTAAGGCGGCGGTCGAAAAGGGTTTTGCGCTTTCCTGGTGGTGCGGCGGCAGCGACTGCGAAGCCAAAATTAAGGACGAGACCAAGGCTACCATGCGCTGCATACCTCTTGAACAGTCCGGCGGTTCCGGGACCTGCGTCTATTGCGCCAATACCGCCAAACAAAAGGCCATCTTCGCCAAGGCTTACTAGGCCAGCCGGGCGCTAAAGCTCCAAGTTACTCTCCCGCACACCTGACCTTCGGACCAGCTTGCCCTCGCCTGGCTGCGTGCTAGCCTTAGCCATACATCGGTGCGTCTAGCTTTCTGAAATGGAGGATGGCCGAGCAATGGGCAGGGAACGCAAAATCGAAGAACGAGGTGGCAGCAAACTGAATTTGATAATCACGCTTCTCGTGCTCGGCGCCATGGTGTTCACTGCCGTGAAATCGTTCCGGTATACTTCGCCAATTATCAGTTTCAGGATTCGATCGAGAGCGAATCGCGCTTTGCGCTTACCGGCTATCCGAAGAAAACTGCCGATGACGTCCGCAACGATATCTTTAACAAAGCGAAGGAATTAGGGATTCCGGCGCAAAAAGATTCGATCCAGGTGGCTATGGATAACGGAAGCGTGGCGATCGGGCTCGATTATTCGGTGCCGATTGACTTGGCCCTGTACCAGTTCACCTTGCAATTTCATCCCCACGCGGACAACCATAGCATTTAGAATAGGTATCCACTTAGATGGAGCCCCGGGGAGGGTTCGTCCCGGGATTGTCGCGCGCACCCGGCCGCGGCCTCCGACGCTCGCTTCCGTCTGTGTTCGTGGTTACCGGAGAAATTAATTGCGGATTCGAATTTCGCGTGGCTTCTGGTCCTCCAAGCTGGGGCTGGGAATACTGGGCATCACTCTGGGCCTGCTGCTAGCAGTTGCCAGCGTTTTTACCTACTACTACGTCCAGTTCGGTCACCTGATCACGCAGCGGCTGGGCGGGCAGATTTACCAGAACACCTCGCGTGTTTATTCGGCGCCCGGACGGATCTACACCGGGGAGTCGCTCAAGGAGAACGACCTTAAATCCTACCTGCTGGATGCGGGCTATCAGGAGAGCCCGGTTGAGGGAGCTCCCGGCGAATTTCTTGTAAATGGATCGAGCATCGAGATACGCCCCGCGCCACAATCCTACTTCCAGGGCAACAACGCCCTGCGCGTGAGCTTCTCCCCGTCGGGAATTTCGCACATTTCACAGCTCAATGACGCGCAACCGCGCGATTTCGCGGAAATCGAGCCGCAACTGATCACCAATTTGTTCGATAGTTCGCGGGAGAAGCGGCGCGTGGTGCGGTTTGATGATTTGCCGACGGTGATGGTCAACGCCGTTCTGGCCGCCGAAGATAAGCGATTTTTCGAGCATGGAGCGCTCGACGTCGTCCGCGTGTTCGGCGCCGCTTTCTACGACCTCAGCCGCAGCCGCAAGGCCCAAGGCGCGAGCACGATCGACATGCAAGTGGCGCGGACCTTTTTCTTTACTACCAAGCGCGAGTGGCGCCGCAAGATGAAAGAAATCCTGATGGCAGCCGAGCTCGACCAGCGCTATTCGAAGCGCGAGATCTTCGAGCTTTACGCCAACGACATTTATCTGGGCAACCGCGGCAGCTTCGCCATTCGAGGATTCGGCGAGGCCGCGCAGGCCTATTTTGGCAAGGATGTGCGCGAGCTCAGCGCCGGAGAAGCCGCCTTTCTTGCCGGGATCATTCGCGCCCCGAACCGCTATTCGAACGCCGAACACCATTTGGACCGGGCCGTAGAGGCGCGCGACCGCGTGCTTACGCAGATGACCGAGGACCGCTACATCTCTGCCGACGAAGAAACCGCCGCCAAGAATGGGAAGCTCAAATTCGTTACCGGCGGCATCAGCGGAGGATCTTCCCTTATTTCGTCGACATGGTAAAGGACCACCTGCTCGAAAGATATTCCGAAAGCGATCTCGCGGACCAGAGCTATCGGATTTACACGACGCTTGATCCTGCGTTGCAGCGGGCTGCGACCGAGGCGGTGCAGATTGGAATGCAGGGGGTCGACAAGCTGCTTGCCAAGCGCTACGCGCTTTGGAAGAAACAGGGGCAAACGGTTCCGCCGGTGCAGGTGGCCCTGGTGGTGCTCGATCCGCACACCGGCGAAATTCGCGCGCTGATTGGCGGGCGCGATTACGGGGAGAGCCAGCTCAATCACGCGTTGGCCCACCGGCAGCCGGGATCGGTGTTCAAGCCCTTTGTGTATGCGGCGGCTTTCGACAACACCGTCGAAGCACTGCAGCCGGTGGTGACGCCTTCGACGATGGTTGACGACATTCCCACGACCTTCGAGTTTGACGGCAAGGAATACACCCCGGACAATTACGGGCAGGAATTTTTAGGAACGGTTACGGTTCGCGACGCGCTGATCCATTCGCTGAACGTGGCCACGGTGAAGGTTGCGGAGATGATCGGTTACGACCGCGTCGTAAATGTGGCGCGGCAGATGGGGTTGGGTGCAAACATCAAGGCGACCCCGGCGGTGGCGCTCGGAGCCTACGAGATGACCCCGGTGGAGGTGGCCGCCGGCTATACGCCGTTTGCGGCCAGCGGCATGCGCGCGGAACCGCTTTTTATTCGCAGCGTGGTCACGGCGGATGGAAAGCAGGTGGAATCGAATGCACCGGTGTCGCGTCCGGTGCTCGACCCCCGCGTGGCGTTTTTGACGACCAGCCTGATGGAGGATGTAATCAATCACGGGACCGGATATCCCGTGCGGGCTTTGGGATTCAAGGCACCGGCGGCGGGGAAGACGGGCACGTCCCGCGATGGCTGGTTTGCGGGCTATACGTCGAATTTGCTCTGCGTGGTGTGGGTGGGATTCGACGACAACCGCAATCTGAGCCTGGCGGGCGGCAATACCGCGGCTCCGATCTGGGGCGAATTTATGAAGCGCGCCGTCGCGCAGCCCATGTACCGGAATACCCAGCCGTTCACGGCCCCCGACGGCGTGATGGAAGCGACGGTCGACCCACAGAGCGGGCAGCTGGCCACCGCGTCATGCCCCCAGACGCAGAACGAGTATTTCATCGAAGGCAGCCAGCCGACGCAGTATTGCCAGATGCACGGTGGGCAGAACGCGTCGGAATCAGGCCCCGCGGGCTGGCTCTCGCGGCTGTTTGGGAAGGGCGATCCGACGCCGCCTGCGGCCGCCGCGAACGGGAATGCACCATCCAACAACTCAGCGCCCAATGCCCGAAACCCTGGAGATCAGTCCCAGAGTGCCCAGCAGGAGGAACCTCCTGAGAAGAAAAAAGGCGTTCTCGGCAAGATATTTGGTATCTTTGGCGGCGGTAACAAGAAACCACAAGATTCAAGACAGCCACAGCAGTAGCAGAGCGCTTGTAGTACAATGCGCTAATAGTCAAGGCAGTGAAGTGATGCATTCTACCCACTTCGCGATTCTCCTAACCCTTCTCGTTGCAGGTATCGCTGGAGCGCAACAGGATCCCCCCTCATCGGGCGATCGTTCAGCCCCGTCGCCAGGTACGCACCAAATGTCAAAGCAAGAGGTTGCCCTCACTCGGGGCGACATCCAGATGGCGCGGAAGGATTACGACCAGGCGGTGGCCGAGTACCGGCTCGCCCTGGAGGCGAATTCCAAAGACGCGCTTCTGCTCAATAAGATTGGCATCGCCTATCAGCAACTGGGCGACCTCAATCAAGCCGAGCGCTTCTACAAAAGGGCCATGAAGGCGGATAAAAAATTCACCAGCGCCGTGAACGATCTGGGCACGCTTGAATACCAGCGGAAACGCTACGGCAGGTCGATCAAGTATTACAAAGATGCGCTCAAGCGCGATGTGCAGACGGCCACGGTTTACAGCAATCTTGGCTATGCCTACTATGGAAACAAGCAGTATCCCGAAGCGATGGATGCCTTTGGGAAGGCACTGGCGCTCGATCCCGAGGTGTTTACGAAAAAAGGAGGCGTGGGCCCAATCCTGCAACAACGCACGGCGCCTGATCCGGGGATGTTCAATTTTCTTCTGGCCAAATTCTATGCCCGGTCCGGCGATGCCGAGCATGCCGCGCATTACCTGAAGCTTTCGCGCGATTTCGGCTATAAGGATTACCGTTCGGTTGAAAAAGATCCTGAATTTGCCTCCGTCATCAAGGACCCGCGGGTGCAAGAGGTGCTACAAGTGGCTCCCTCCTATCTTGATCAAGCGTCCAAGCCGGTTTCGAACTAAGCTGCAGAGGCGCGCACAAGGAATGCTAGAAACGCCGTGTTCTCCCTGATTCCGTGCAATTCGCGGTATGCCGCAGATATCTTGCTATAATGCGGATTTGAAATGGCTCCCCGCCGATTGCTGCTGCTCTGGATGGCCCTGTGTTTGGCGGCGGGAGCATCCCTGGTATCCATCCCGCGGCCGGCAGCCGCAGCACCGGGTGCGGCGGCCGCGATCAGTTCAGATCCTCCGCAAAATGTCGTCGAGCTGCGCATCGACGACGAAATCGAACCGATCCTCGCAGAATACATTGCCAACGGAATCATCCAGGCGAATCGGCAGCAGGCGAGCTTGGTCTTGATCACGCTCAGCACGCCGGGTGGGCTCGATACCTCGATGCGGCAGATCATCCAGGCCATCCTCGGTTCGAAGGTGCCGGTGGTTACCTATGTGTATCCCACGGGATCGCGGGCGGCTTCGGCGGGATTTTTCATATTGCTTTCCGCGGATATCGCGGCGATGTCGCCGGGAACCGATACCGGTGCGGCTTCGCCGATCACCGCCATTGGCGGCCAGCCGGTGCAGGTGGACCAGACGCTCGCGAAGAAAATCTTGAACGAAGCGAATGCCTATCTTCGCAGCTACGTTAGCAAGCGCGGACGCAACGCCGAACTGGCCTCGACGGCCGTTACCGATGCCAAAGCATTTACGGAAAAAGAAGCCCTCGACGGCCAGCTGATCGATCTCATTGCCAATTCTCCGGAAGATTTGCTTGCCAAGCTGAACGGCCGCATGATTACGCGGTTCGACGGGTCGACCACGCGGCTGGCACTTTCCCATCCGTCGATTGTTTCTGTGGAGATGAACGGACGCGAGAAACTTCTTTCGCGGATTGTGCAGCCCGATGCTTTTTTCATTCTGCTGATTCTGGGCGCGCTGGGACTCTACGTCGAGTTCACTCACCCGGGCCTTTTCGCCCCCGGCGTCATTGGCGGGATCGCGTTGCTGCTCGCGTTGTTTGCGATGCACTTGCTCCCGGTGAACATCACCGGGATTTTGCTGCTGGTTCTGGCTCTGGGCTTGTTCGTTTTAGAGGCGAAATACCCGACGCACGGCGTGCTCGGATTGGGCGGGATCGTTTCTATGACCTTGGGCGCCTTGATGCTGATCCGGTCGCCGCTGACGGGCAGGGGGGTGAGCTTGATCACGGCGCTGAGCGTGGTGGTTCCTTTCGCGGTGATCGTGATATTTCTGATGCGGTTGGTGCTGCGGTCGAAATTGTGGAAGCCGTCGACGGGCAAAGAAGAGCTGATCGGTGAGGAAGGGCAAGTCACCGAGCCAGTCGGCCAAGCAGGCGGAGCGGGCATGGTCTTCGTCCATGGCGAGCTGTGGCGCGCAGCGGCTGTGAACGGCGAGATCATCCCGAAGGGCGCCCGCGTGCGGGTCAGAAAAGTGGTTGGACTCACGCTCGAAGTGGAGCCGGTGGCGTCGCCGCAAGTGGCGGTCTGATCGAGCAGCATTTTTTCAGGTTCCCGCGAAGAAACAACAGCCGAGGAGGCCTCTATGCTGGATGTACCGACACTGGGTTTGGCGGTGGTGGTGGTCATATTTTTGATCTGGTTCTTCAATTCAGTGTATGTCATCAAGGAGTGGGAACGCGGCGTGGTACTGCGACTGGGCCGCATGATGCCGCAGGCGAAGGGGGCGGGGCTGGCGCTGGTTTTTTTTCCGATCGACAAGCTGACGCGCATCTCGCTGCGGATCGAGACGCTCGATGTGCCGCCGCAGGACGTGATCACGCGCGACAACGTGTCGGTGAAGGTGAATGCGGTTTGTTATTTCCGCGTCATCGACGCGAATCTAGCGCTTTCACAGGTGCAGAATTATTTGTATGCTACTTCGCAGCTCGCGCAAACAACGCTGCGAAGCCTGGTGGGCCAGTTCGAGCTCGACGAGATTCTTTCCGAGCGCGAAAAGGTAAATGCCAAGCTGCAACAAATCCTTGACCAGGATACCGAGCCTTGGGGTATCAAGGTAACGAAGGTTGAGGTCAAGCAGGTCGATATTCCCGAGAACATGCAGCGCGCGATTGCCCGGCAGGCGGAAGCGGAGCGCGAGCGGCGCGCGAAGATCATTCACGCCGAGGGCGAGTACGAAGCTTCGACCAAACTGGCGGACGCCGCCGAGGTGCTCGAAAAGCAGCCGGCTTCGATCCAGCTGCGGTATTTGCAGACGCTGACCGAAATCGGCGTGGAAAAAAACACAACGGTTATCTTTCCGTTGCCCATCGACTTGATTTCTCAATGGGCGCGGACGCTCGGAAACAAATAACAGGAGCCGAATGGCGAGACGAGGCCGGGGGGGTGATCGGGTGCTGGAAAGCCGGCACCTGATCGGATTGTTCGTTGGCGTGGTGATTCTGTGTGCGGTGTTCTTCACCCTGGGATACGTGATGGGGCGGTCGCAGTATGCCGCCGCGGTCCAGGCCGCCTACCCGCCAGGGCGCGCGGTGGTGCCCGCGACCGATCGCGAACGGGTCGCGCCCAAGGAATTGACGCCCGCGCCAGCAGGCGACTGGGACTTCTACGCCAACAAGAACAATAATCAACTGGAGAAGCCGGCCCCAGCGCCCAAAGCCGCCCCACCGCAAGCTCCGTCTGTGGCCATCAATGCCCCGGCGGCAAAGCCGACGGTTGCAGACTCGCGCTCGTCCCGAGGCGCTACGCCGCCGACGCGTTCCGGATTGCCCCGGATGCTGGGAGCGAACCTGATCTTGCAGGTGGCGGCGGTGACGCGGCAGGGCGACGCCTTGGCTATGGCGGATGCGCTGCAGCGGAAGAAATTCCCGTCGTTCGTGGTGGCTCCTTCGGTCGACAACTTTTACCGCGTGCAAGTCGGTCCCTATCCTGACGAGCACGCCGCCGACAACGCCAAGAGCGCGCTTGACCGCGCGGGTTTCAAGGCGATCATCAAGCGTTGAGCAATAATCATTGAACAATCTTTCCTGGTATGTACGGGTGCCGCTGGCGGTCGCCAGCGGCACTGCGCTCGCGCTTTCCTTCCCTAACTATAGTCTCTGGCTGCTCGCCTGGGCTGCGGTTGGCCTGCTGATGCTCGCCAGCTTCGGAGCGCGCCCGCGGGCGGGGTTGTTCTACGGGTTTTTGCACGGCGTGGTTTTCTATCCCCTTTCGGTGCCGTGGATCGATACGGTAATGCATCAGTACGGAAGCGTCGATGCGATAACGTCGGCGGCCATCCTCGCGCTTCTGAGCGTGGTATTCGCGATTTTTCCGGCGGTTTTTGGTTGGGCGATCGCGCTTGTCTCGACCCAGCTTCCGCCCGGCAAGAACTGGCTGTGGGCCTGCTTGCTTGCTCCCTTCCTCTGGGTGACCCTGGAATTTGCGCGAACCCATATGATTTTGGGCGGTTTTCCATGGAACCTGACGGGCTATGCCGCGAGCGGAAGCCTTGGCTTGCTGCAGCTTGCAGCGCTCACAGGTGTGTATGGCTTAAGTTTCGTTGTAGCGGCGTGGAGTTCGCTGCTTGTTTACGCGATTCTGTCTGGCCGGCAACGGATTTGGAAAGTCGCGCTCCTGGCCACGGGCGTCTTGGTTCTATGGGGCGCCGGCGGGAACTATGTGCTGCCGGTTACCGCGCCGCATCACCTGGCACATTTGGTGCAACCCAATTTTGCGCAGTCACAGGAATACCCGGCGAACTGGATGCAGATTCACGCCGCCGATATGGACCAACTGGAACGGATTAGCGTAGCGGCCGCGCAGGACGAACCCGCGCGTCCCGCGCTGATTGTGTGGCCGGAAGTTCCCGCGCCGTTTAGCATGCAGGACCCCGCCTTCGCGCAACGGGCCCGGAAAATCGCGCGCGATTCGGCGAGCGATTTTCTGGTTGGGATCGTCGATTGGAAACGCGATGGGCAAGGGCACTGGCTGGCATCGAACACCGCTATACTGCTCAACCCGGGGAGCCTGCGAGTTTTTACGTATGATAAGATTCATTTGGTGCCCTTTGGAGAGTTTGTGCCGCACCGGCGCTGGTTGACCTTCGCCGGCCGGCTTACGGCGGACATTGCCGATTTCACGCCGGGTACGGCGTTCAGCGTGGGAAAGCTGCCGGATGGAAGCTTCGGGGTGTTCATCTGTTACGAGGCGATCTTCCCTGATGAGGTGCGCCAGTTCACCAGAAACGGCGCTCAACTGCTGATCAATATTTCAAACGACGGGTGGTTTGGCAGATCGGCGGCTCCGGCGCAGCACTTGATGATGGCGCGCGTCCGGGCGGTTGAAAACCGGCGCTGGCTGCTGCGGGACACGAACAACGGATTTACCGCGTCGGTTGATCCGTACGGACGCGTCGTAGCGGAATTGCCCACAGACGTCCGTGGTGAGTTGGATGCACCGTATGATTTTCGCACCGGACTTACGCCGTACACTCGTTTCGGCGATTGGTTCGCGTGGCTGTGCGTCATCGCTTCACTGACGGTTCTAGCAGCCGCCTTTTGGCAGCGCAAACGGAGTTTGGCCGCGGCGGGGCTTTAGCCCGTCAACGGCGGCCCGGGCACAATTCTAAGAGAGAGCAGAATGGCTGAACACATCGAAGACCTCCAGCAGCGCTTCGCCGATCTCAAGAAACGCATCGAGCTCGTGCGAAGCTATCTTTGACGCCGCCAACGCGCAAAAGCAACTCGCAGCGCTAGAAGAGAAAACCAGCGACCCCAATTTCTGGAACGATCAGGAAAAGGCCCAGGCGGTCCTGCAGCAACGCAAGGGGCTCGAGGACCGCGTCAACGGCCAGAAGACGCTCGACAGCAAGACGGGCGATATCGAAACCTATATTAATTTGGCGCAAGAGGAAAGTGACGACGCGCAGCGTGCCTCGCTTCTCGAGGATCTGGCCAAGGAACTGGCCGCGGCCGATACCTACGTTTCCGAACTCGAAACAAAAACGTTGCTGGCGGGAGAGACTGACCAGCTAAACGCGATCGTCACGATCAAGCCCGGAGCCGGAGGCACCGAATCGCAAGATTGGGCCGAAATGCTGCTGCGAATGTACCTTCGCTGGTCGGAGGAAAAGGGTTTTCGCGCGACGATCCTGGATTCGACGCCCGGCGAAGAAGCGGGCATCAAGTCCGCGACCATGCAGATCGAGGGCGAAAACGCCTACGGCATGCTGGCGGGCGAAAGCGGCGTCCACCGCCTGGTGCGTATTTCTCCCTTTGACCAGGCTGCCCGGCGGCATACCTCGTTCGCCTCGGTGTTTGCGATTCCCGAAATCGACGACCGAATCGAAATCGTGGTACGGCCCGAGGATCTGCGTGTCGATACGTTCCGCGCCGGCGGGCACGGCGGCCAGAACGTAAACAAAGTCGAGTCCGCCGTGCGCATCACGCATCTTCCGAGCGGCATCGTGGTGCAGTGCCAGAACGAGCGCAGCCAGCACAAGAACCGGGAAATCGCGATGAGGGTCCTGAAATCCCAGCTCTACGAGCAGGAAATCGAGAAACGGCGGGCGGCTATGAGGAAGCTCGATCAGTCGAAGCCCGAGATCAGCTTCGGCAGCCAGATTCGCAGCTACGTGATGCAGCCCTATCAACTTATTAAAGATCACCGCACGAAGGTCGAGCGGGGTGACGTTCAAAAGGTGCTCGATGGTGACATCGACCCGTTTATTCGCGCCTACCTTTTATACCGGCGGGATGCTGCCTGATAACCTCCGCCATCCTTTAGGTGCAAGGGAATGCGCCGGTTAGGAGGTTCCCTCAGTACCAGGGTCGGCCTTTCGCCCTTTGGTTTCTGCAGCTAACTCGTTGATGAAAGCCTTCCGCTGCAATTCGTTGACACTAAAAAGAAGCGTATGCTAGCGTCAAAGGTTCACTAAACCCTCGAAAGCGCAATTTGATCCCGGGATTGCCCTTTCAGACCGCCGGAGGATATCGTTTTGGCGCACGATGAAAAATACCTGTTTACCTCGGAGTCGGTAACCGAGGGTCATCCCGATAAGATTGCGGATCAAATCTCGGACGCAGTGGTAGACACGGTTTTGAAGCACGACCCAGCCGGGCGCGTAGGTTGCGAGACGCTGCTCTCGACCGGACTGGTCGTAATTGCCGGCGAGATTACGATCAGGCCGGATTTCCGCGGCCACCTCGAGTACGAACAGATTGCGCGGCAGGTACTGCGCGATGTGGGCTACACGCGCGCGAAGTATGGCTTCGACGCCGATACCTGCGGCATTCTCTCCTGCGTCAAGCCGCAATCCCCGGACATCGCCATGGGCGTCGATGCCGGCGGCGCGGGCGACCAGGGGCTGATGTTCGGCTACGCCTGCGACGAGACTCCTGAACTGATGCCCATGCCGATTCAACTGGCGCATCAACTCACCCGGAAACTCTCCGAAGTCCGCAAGAAAAACGTAGTCGACTTCCTCCGGCCTGACGGCAAATCGCAGGTAACGATCGAGTACATCGGCGGGCGGCCGGCGCGGGTCGATGCCGTGGTGCTCTCCACGCAACACAGCGAGTCGGTCTCGCATGCGGCGCTCACCGAGGCGGTCACAAGGGAAGTCATCAAACCCGTCCTCCCGGAAAAGATGTTCGACAAGAACACCAAGATCTATGTGAATCCGACCGGGCGCTTCGTGATTGGAGGCCCGATGGGTGATGTGGGGCTCACGGGCCGCAAAATTATTGTCGATACTTATGGAGGCTATAGCCGCCATGGTGGCGGTGCGCTTTCGGGGAAAGATCCGAGCAAGGTGGATCGCTCCGCTTGCTACATGGCGCGCTACCTTGCCAAGAACATCGTGGCGGCGGGGCTTGCCAGCAAAGTGGAAGTACAGCTGGCCTACGCGATCGGTGTGGCAGAACCGGTATCGGTTATGGCCGAGACCTTCGGCACCGGGACCATTCCGAATAGCCAAATTACGGAATTAATTCGCGCCAACTTCAAGCTCACGCCGAAGGGCATCATCGAAGCACTCGATCTGCGGCGCCCGATTTACCGCCCCACCGCAACCTACGGCCATTTCGGCCGCACCGGCCCGAGCTTCACCTGGGAACGCGTCGACAAGGCCGACCTCCTCCGGAAGGAAGCTGCCTCTGGCAGTCCGGTGGGAGCGCGCGGATAACTGCGATCAAGACCTAGCGGATCGTGTTGGCGCTCTGAAAATTATTCTCACGTTGTAAAAACTTGGAAAGGGAGCATCTCGTGGAACTAGTGAAACTGGACGGCGACGTTAAAGACATCGCTCTCGCCGAAAAGGGCAAGCGCAGAATCGAGTGGGCCAACCAGCACATGCCCGTGCTGCAATTGATTCGCAAGCGGTTCATCAAGGAGCAGCCGCTAAAAGGGATGCGCCTTTCTGCATGCCTGCATGTCACGAGCGAAACAGCCAACCTCGCGATTACGCTGCGCGATGGCGGAGCGGAGGTGGTCCTGTGCGCATCGAATCCGCTGTCGACCCAGGATGAGGTAGCCGCATCTCTGGTGAAGGATTACAACATTCCCACCTACGCCATCAAAGGCGAGGACAACGCCACCTATTACGCGCACATCACGGCGGCGCTCGATCATGCTCCGCACATTACCATGGACGACGGCGCAGACCTGGTCACGCAGCTTCTCACCAAGCGCACCGACCTGATCAAGAACGTGATCGGCGGAACCGAAGAGACCACCACCGGCGTCATCCGGTTGCGCGCCATGGCCAAGGACGGCACGCTGAAGTTTCCGGTGGTCGCCGTGAACGACGCGCTCACCAAGCACTTCTTCGACAATCGCTACGGTACCGGCCAATCGACGCTCGACGGCGTGATTCGCGCCACCAACTTGCTGCTCGCGGGCCTTCGCGTGGTGATTGCCGGATACGGCTGGTGCGGACGCGGCGTGGCGATGCGCGCCAAGGGTCACGGCGCGGACGTGATCGTCACCGAGGTCAATCCGACCAAGGCGATCGAAGCGGTCATGGACGGCTTCCGGGTAATGCCGATGAATGAAGCCGCAAAGATCGGAGACGTGTTCATAACGGTTACTGGGAACAAGGGCGTCATCTCGCACGATCATTTCGAGCGCATGAAGGACGGCGCGGTGGTCAGCAACTCGGGCCACTTCAATGTCGAGATCGATATCCCCGCGCTTGAAAAGCTTTCGAGTGGTAAAAGAGAAGTCCGCCCCTTCGTAGACGAATACAACATGAAGGATGGGCGCAAGCTCTATTTGCTGGGCGATGGACGGCTCATCAACCTGGCGGCTGCCGAAGGGCATCCGGCTTCGGTGATGGACATGAGCTTTGCCAATCAGGCCGTTTCCGCCGAGTACCTGGTCAAGAACGCGAAGGAACTCAAGAGCCAGGTTTACGCTGTTCCCGAGCACCTCGACCAGCAGATCGCCAAACTCAAGCTTGAGTCCATGGGCTTCCAGATCGACAAGCTCACGCCCGAGCAAGAGCACTATCTGGCCTCATGGTCGGAAGGAACATAAACGCGGCGGTCAGCAGGCACCTTTTGTCTTTTTTGGCGACCGGTGGGCTTCTATCGAAACACGGAGCCGTCTATGGGCCGCAGATTGCGCCTGGCTCTCGCTAAACAGGCCTTACGCCGGGCACGTGTTTGGCGCGCTTCGGTTTATGGCGCTCGAAAAATGGTAACGAAATCGGGTTACAACGGGTTACAACTAGTTGAGGAGAGAGGGTTCGCTATTACGATCGACCGCGGAGTTCAGGAATGTTTCGGCCTCAGGCCGCGCTTCTACAGCGCGCGACCTGAGGCCGGCGCAAACACCGGGAAGATTTGATTCGGGCGTTCCGTTTATCCCAAATACTGCACGTGTACGTAGGTGCCCAGGCGAACGTTGTAGGCCAGATACCAACCCGCGTGATCGGGATCCTCGTAGATTAGGATCTGGTCGCCGTCCCAGTTCCAGTCCCCGCAATAGGTCAGATCGTAAGGCGCTACCGACCAATAGAAATTGTTGAACCAGAAGCGGCTCGGGCTGCCCCCGGCCAGATGCCACACATGGCTTGGCCCAAATCCGCCACCGAAGTGGCCGTGCGCGAAGGGGCGATCCAGATGATAGTGCGGATCGTTCGGGCCGCTGTCGTGTCCCACCCAGCGATTACCGGCATCGACGTGGGGGGCATTCGGATGGCCGGGCTGATCGCGGAAATTGCGATTCGCTGCAGCGGGAGCTTGCTCGGTGCGATGATCGGCCTCGGGAGGGCGATTCCCCGGAGCCGCGTGCTGCGGAACCGCGTGCTGCTCGGCTCCGTGCGGAGTGGGAGCAGGTCCCCGCGTTGGGACATGGCCGCCGTTGAAGCTGGGGCGGGCGCCGCCGCTTTCATGCCCGCCTCCTTGGCCGCCTTTTTCTTGCGCTACTGCCGGTAAGCAGAAAAGCAATCCGATGGCGAGCATACTCTGAAGCGCTTTCATTTGTTCCTCCGATGCCTTGAATATAGCGCAGGTTTGTTTACCGATTCATGATGCTTGCGAGGCCGGCGCGAACAGTTACTGGAATTTCCGCATATTGATAGGGAAACTCCGTATGCCCGGTAGCAAATGTCGCTAGCAAACCGCTTCTGAAGACCTAACGAGGAGCTCCGCCTTTCCTGCGGACAATTCAGTACCGCCTGGAATCACGTGGTATGGTCGTCGCCGTGGCAATGAAGTTTCAACTGGAAGGTGTACAGAGGAAATTGAATGGGGATCACATACGATACGTCGATGCTGACGCTGCCGACAGTAGGAAGATCGTTCTGGTTGCCATTTTCGACGATGGCGGCCACTCCGGCAACCGGGATTTGCGCTTCCTTCTGGGACGAGGCGATGGCAACTTCCTCACCCGCCACCGATAGGCCAAGGTCGCGCGATTTTTTGAGAATCTCGCCGCGAATCGTTTCAGCCGGCCGCGAGTCGGTGGCGGCGAGGATCGCTTCCTTGCGGACCGCCTGCTCGAGTTCGTGATTTTTCAGGTAGCAGGAAGTGAGCTGCACTCCCGTATAAAGCAGTAATCCGATGGCGATGCCTACCAGCAAGGCCTGGGATCCATTGGCAAGGTAGAGCCATTGGCGCCGCGAAAGATCTTTCACCGCACCCTCACAAATCGAGATAACGCTATCGCTGCGTTAGCAAGCTTATATTCGTGAAGTTCGCTTGTCGAGCGTTGCGGAAGCTGCAACGTTTGCAAAACGTTACCCGCTGATAACGCACCCCAGTTCTGCTGAGACCAAGAGGCGCGGGCTGGCCTCCAACCACTAGCTAGTTGCTTTCGCACCGAGGCGTACTTAAGATTATTGGCTTGTCGACATCGCGCAATTTAGGTACTCCTGTTGCCCGGTTGGCCTTTCTCTTTGGCGTATGCCGATGATGATGCAGACCTGGGCTGCTTGGGCCATCGAGACGGCCAAGAGGCGCGGGGCTGTTTATTCCGACGCCCGGGTGATGGACATTCGCCAACGCGAAATCTCCACAAAAAATGGCGAGGTCGGCACTCTTGCTGAAGCCGATTCGCTGGGCATTGGGGTGCGGGTCATCGCCGGTGGCTCTTGGGGGTTTGCTGCGACCGACCGGCTTACCCGCGAAGGGGTGCAGGCTTGCGCCGCCGAAGCGGTAGCGATTGCGAAGGCCTCCGCGCTCGCCAAGAGAGAAGACGTGGTACTGGCGCCGGAGAATTGCTATGTCGATACCTGGCAGAATCCCTTTCTGAAAGATCCGTTTCGCATTCCCGTTGAGCGGCAGATCGACTTGCTGCTTGCGGCCGACAAGGAGATGCGGCGGGTAAAGGGGGTCACGGTCGCCGAAGGCTCGATGTCGTTTCGGCGCAGCGAACAGCTGTTTGCCTCGAGTCCCGGTTCTTCTATTCATCAAATAAAAATGCAATCGGGCGCGGGAATCGTGGCAACCGCTTTCTCCGGCAACGAAATTCAGAAAAGGTCGTATCCGAACAGTTTTGGCGGGCAGCATCTGCTGGGTGGGTATGAGCTCGTCGAATCGCTCGACCTGCCGCGGCATGCGCCGCGCATTGCCGAACAAGCAGTCGCGCTGCATTCGGCGGCACAATGTCCGGAAGGGCAGCGCACGATCATCCTCGACGGTTCACAGCTGGGGCTGCAAATTCACGAGTCCATTGGGCACCCGATCGAACTTGACCGCGTGCTCGGAATGGAAGCGAACTTCGCGGGGATGAGCTTTCTCACTGTCGACAAATTACGCAAACTCCGATATGGATCGGAAATTGTGAATGTTGTGGCCGACGCGCGGCTTGAGCACGGCTCCGGTCTGGGCACGTTTGCCTACGACGATGAAGGTGTTCCGGCGCAATGCACCCCGATCATCAGCAATGGGCTTTTCACCGGGTATCTGAGCAATCGTGAAACGGCGTCGGCGATTGGCGAAAAGCGGTCGAATGGGACCATGCGCACGGAGAGCTGGAACCGGCTTCCCATCATTCGCATGACCAATATCAGCATCAATCCCGGAACCTGGGGCTTTGACGATCTCATCGCCGACACCGATGACGGCATTTTGATGGAGACGAACCGGTCGTGGTCAATCGACGACCGGCGCTACCACTTTCAGTTTTCGACGGAGATGGGCTGGGAGATCAAGGGCGGTAAGAAGACGCGCATGCTGAAAAATCCGAGCTACAGCGGGATTACCACGGAATTCTGGAACCGCTGCGATGCAATTTGCTCGCGCGAGCATTGGACCCTGTGGGGCACACCCAATTGCGGCAAGGGGCAGCCGATGCAAACCATGGGCACCGGGCACGGGGCGTCTCCCGCGCGGTTTCGCAACGTGAGGGTGGGGGCCGCGTTCGCGAAATGAGGCCTTCCATGCAGCGCCGCTCGCCAGTGCCGGCGCTTGCCGGCAAGGGCTCATCGAAGCTGGTGCACCGAGGCGCTTCCCACGATCGTCAACTCGATCTGGACGCGCTCGCCGAAGGCATTCTCAGGTTGAGCGAGGCCGACGAAACGGAAGTCGAAATCGAGCTGGCGACCGACGCTCTGACGCGATTTGCAAATAATGCCATTCATCAAAATGTTGCCGAGCACACTGTGCGAATTTCGGTTCGCGCGGTTGTGGACGGGCGAACCGCGCGGGTGGCCACGAACAAGACCGATGAGGAGTCGTTGCGGCGCGTGGTCCTCGCTGCGTCGCACCTTGCGCGGAACCAGCCCAGTAATCCCGACGTCTTGCCGATGCTCAGGAGGCAAAACTATCGGAGCGTATCGCGCTTTTCGCCGGCAACATCAGGGGCAACACCGCAGAGCCGCGCACGCGCAATAGCGAAAGTCTGCCGCCTGGCCGATACAGCAAAACAGACCGCGGCGGGGATCTTTTCGAGCGGCCACATGCAAACCTTGCTCGTGAATTCGCGGGGACTGTCCGCGCGCTACGAACAGACCCGCGCGGAATTTTCCGTGACCCTCCTCGAAGAGAATTCTTCGGGATGGGCCAAGGCAACGTCGTTCGACATTCGAGACCTTGATCCTGAAGTTCTCGCAGAAAGCGCCAGCCGAAAGGCGGCGGGCTCGCGCAAGCCGCGCCAGCTCGAACCTGGCCATTACACGGCGATTCTCGAACCTGCTGCCGTGCTCGATTTGCTCGGGTCTCTTTCCTACGACTTTGCGGGAACGGCGGTTCTCGACAAGCGGTCGTGCTTCACCGGGCGGCTGGGCAAAAAACTTTTCGGCGAGAACATCACGCTTTGGGACGACGCCTACCACCCGCTGCAACTTGGCCAGCCCTACGATGGCGAGGGGTTTACCAGGCAGAGAGTCCTGCTGGTGGATCGCGGTGTGCCGAAAAATCTGGTTTACGCGCGCGCCACTGCGAAGACCATGAAAACGAAACCGACCGGCCATGGATTCTCGCTCCCAAACGACCACGGTGAAGCGCCGGTGAATCTCGTGTGGAGTGGGGGAGACAAGTCGGTTGAAGACATGGTCGCGTCGACCGAGCGCGGCGTGCTGGTTACTCGCCTGTGGTACATACGCGAAGTTGATCCCTACAACAAAACCCTTACCGGAATGACGCGTGACGGTACCTTCCTGGTCGAAAATGGCCGGGTGACCGGAGGAATCCGCAATTTTCGCTTCAACCAAAGCGTGATGGAGATGCTTTTAAACGCGGAGATGCTTGGCCCCGCGGTGCGCGCCTCGGGCGAAGAGTCGTTTGATATGATCGTGCCGCCGATGAAGGTCCGCAACTTTCATTTCAGCGAAGTCACCAAGTTCTAGCGCTTATTGATTTTGGTGACGGCTGATTCGTGATTTTTCTGCCGCGGCTTCCGGCCGGACGAAAAATCGAGGCTTGTCTAGGTCTGCAGGGACAGCAATGTCGAAGAATCCCACCATCATTTCGTCGTAGGTTTGATCGCCCCAGCGCACCGCCACATCAGGGTCGGGATTGTGCGGATTGTGTTTTGAATTGTCGTACCAGGCCACCGCCTGCAGCACTGTGCCGGCTTTCAGCCTGCGCGGCTCGGCTAACCGATAGCTTAGCTGCCAGTAGAAATCATAATTCACGCGCAGCAGCGTTTCGCTGCCGCCGCCAGGCGAAGCAGGTTGTACTCGAAGCGCTTGCCGCGCAGGTGCATGTGCGGGAAGAAGCTGAGCAGCACCGCGTCATTCGGGATCGAGCCATGGACTTCGACGCGGAAGTCCGGGACGCCGGGCGGAATTACGAAGGTGTCATTGGTCAATTGCAGCGTGAGGACGCGCTGCTTGGGTGGCTGCCTGGCGAAGACCAGACCCACGCTCGTGCGGTCGTTCATGGGGTGGCCGTGTGCCATGTAGTGTAACTGAAATACCAGATCCGAACCGGCGGGGATGAACTTTGCCATGCCGTCGGCCCAGTTGTCGGGCGAACTTCCAGGCGCGTACACGAGCAGGATGTCGGCGGTGGTGAAATGGGTGTCGTTGCGATCCTGTTCGTCGGTCATGTCCGCGCCGGTGAACGGCTCGCCGATGGGCGCATGTTGCAGCCAATGGGACCCGGGAGGCCGTACATAGATCACCGCGTGATGCACGTTCTGGCGGCTCGAAGGGCGCACCTCTGAGAGCTGCACCCATTTATCCTCCGTGAATCCGGTGGGCACGATTTCGTAGGTGTATTCGACGTCTCCGTGCGCCGGAATTGCGACCGGCTTAGGCATCTGCACCACGTCGTCGGGCTGCGGAATCATCCATCCTTGCGCCCATTGGCGCGGAGCAGGAGCCTTGTGCGGATCGCCGGCGGGTGCGTTTGCCTCTGACCACGAAACCAGCGTGGCAATTTCCTGCGGCGTCAGAGACGGATCATTTGCAAAGCGGCCAATGCCCGGCTCGGCGAACCACGGTGGCATCTTCCTCTGACCGGCCGCGGCAGCGATGGCGCGCGCGAAAAGACGCGTTTGGTCGTAGGTAACCAGAGGCATGGGGCCGATTTCGCCCTCGCGATGGCATACCTGGCAATGATCCTGGAGGATTGGAACAACATCACCATAGAACGTCGGTGGGGTGGCTACTCCCGGACGCGACGGCGTTTTGGGCTGCTCGAAAGCAGCCGGTGATGCAACAAACCATGCCAGAGCCAACACTCGGAAGGCCACGCCGATTTTCGCCATTCAAACTAATGTAGCGCTATTGCTTGGTGAACTGAAGGCTTCTGATGGCCGGGCGATGACCCGATGCGAGCGCAAGCCCCGCCCGGTCCTTTAGGCCGGGGTAAGCGAGCTTTAGTCGGGTGCGTTCTGCGTAGCTGGTTCTTACTTGGAAGGAATTCTCTTTGAATCCGACGATCGTGCCGACGATCCCTTCCGCTCGTCGGCACCGACCAGGAGCGCAAGCGGCATGGAGGCGCACAGAAATCCCACCCTAAGGACCCGCTTCATCCGAGCGAGTATGGCCCCCGGGCTTCTGCGGGGTTAGCTGTCCGGAGGGGCAGAGCTAGGACGAGAGCATGACGCCCAGCCAGAAGGCGCCGAAGACCATGGCAACCAGCAGCAGCATCAAGCGTAGGCGCTTCTTGCGCACCGAGAGCACAATAACGCCCATCATGCAGAGAAGAAACGCGAGTTCGGGCCAGAAGAGTCGCGAGGGGAGCGCCGACACGGTGGGAGAGGCCGCATCCTGGATCCAGACGGATGCGAACGAGGTGAGCGCGGCCAGCGAAGCAGCGATGACACCGGCGAGGGCTGTTCCTTTTGCCCAGTCCGGAACGGCCAAGTTTTTTAACGTGTCGCGCCAGTCGGCCCAGGTTTGCGCGACGACTACTCCGACCAGGATGAGTACAAAAACCGCCACGCTACCCTCCCAAGAATTAGGGCTGCTCGAATAGATCAAAGCATCGAGCATCGAGTACTGGAACTCTCTAGCAAGTGCCAGTGCCGGCAGCGACACCAACGCTCGGTTCTTGATGTGGCAATCGGCCCGCCAAAATACCTGCTCGCCACGGGGAAGCGCAAAGCCGCTTGCAAGTATTGAAGGGATTACAGATAAAACTCTCACCAGGGGCGGTGCTGCGAAACGTCGCAGGCCTCTGCGCGCAGAGGATTGCACTTCGGGGACAAGGCATTGTCCTAAGTAGGAAAGCTTTTGCAGAAGAAAGTTGCCATTCTCACAACTCGGGCCGGACGCAGGAGGCGGGCTGCGAGTTATCTGCTAGGATATCCAAACGAAAATGCGCTCTCCATGGATCATCGCTCATCGTGGCGCGTCAGGACACGCCCCGGAAAATACCATCGCCTCATTTCAGCGCGCTGTTGAACTAGGGTCGACATTTATTGAGACGGATTTGCACGTGACGCGGGACGGGCACTTCGTGGCGATTCACGATGACACCGTGGACCGCACCACCAATGGCAGCGGCGAGGTCCGCAACTTCACGCTGGATGAATTGCGCCGGCTGGACGCGGGGCTGTGGTTTGATCGGGAATTTATGGGAGAGCGCGTCCCCACGCTCGAGGAAATCATCGAGTTTTCCGGGAAACACGATGTGGTGTTCTACCTCGAGCTCAAGTACCTGGCCGTAACTGGAATGGATCATGCGCTGGCCGCTGCGTTAGGGAAAGTAAAGAGCGCGGCCCGAACGATCGTGATCTCCTTCGATGCCTCGGCTCTGGCGTCGCTGCGGAGAATCGATCCGGCCATCATGATGGGACTTTTGGTCGAAGATGCAAGGCCCGATTCTATCCGGGCGGCACTCGCTCTCGGGGCGCGCCAGCTCTGCCCGGAATCTTCGCGGGTGGATGGAAAATTCGTGGAGCAGGCACATCGCTCCGATCTGCCGGTCGTCACCTGGACAGTGAACGCAGCCGAAAACATGCGCGCGATGATCGCAAACCGTGTCGACGGGATCATGACGGATTTCCCGGACCGGCTACGAGCGGTGATTGAAGATTTGCAGGCGCGCAAATCGGTAGGATGAGCGCCTTGCTCTCGGCACGATATGGGCTTCCGGGCGCCGCATGGCACTGCGCCCGGCTTTTGGTCTAGCGTGTTCATCCCATAGGGACGGGAGCCAACATCAACCGCTGTTTTGGCCGCCGCAAGAGGAAACTAGAGAGCGTTTACTGCAGGTTCGCAAACAGAGCCGCAAACTGCGCCAAGGTGAGCTGCTCGGCCCGGGCGTCTGGACGAATGCCGCTAGCCACGAGTGCTTGCTGAATTTTCTGATCGGGCGTTTCCGACTTGAGATTGTTCCGCACTGTTTTTCGCTTTTGGCCGAAGCACCGCTGAACGAATTCGAGAAAATCCGTCTCCTGATCAATGGCGATTCCCAGCAGACCGCGCTCGCCCGGCAGAGTCATTCGCATAAGTGCGGAATGGACCTTCGGCGGCGGGTGGAAGGCGCCGGGCGGAATCTTTAAGGCAATCTCTGGTTTCGTATAAAACTGACAGATTGTTGAAAGATAGCCGTAATCCCGGCAGCCGGGATGCGCCACGATTCGTTCCGCAACTTCCAGCTGGATCACGATGTGGATCGAATCGATGCGCTCGGCGCAGGCAAAGAGACGATGCAAGATCGGCGACGTGATGTAGTAGGGCAGGTTTCCACAAACACGAAACCGCCCCGCCCCATCCCCCAGGGCGCCCAGTTCGCAAGCAAGGACATCTGCTCCCAGAACTTCGACGCCCCGCCAGGTAGAAGGATCGTTGCGAACCTGCTCGCCCAGAGCCGCCGCAAGCGCCGGATCTCCTTCGATGGCAATCAACCGGCGGCAGCGCGGCCCGAGAAGACGAGTCATTTCCCCGTGCCCAGCCCCAATCTCAACCCAAACATCCTCGGCATTGCTTGGCAGCGTAGCAAGAATCCTCTGTCGCCAACCCAAATCCGCCAAAAAATGCTGCCCCATCGGTTGCCGCGTCATGCCAAGTGCAGTGTAGCAAAACAAAGAAGATTTAAGTGTGCCGGCCGCGGCCTGCAGCACCGCAAAGTTGCGATCACCACTGCCTTCCACAGCGACCGACCGCCTCTAGATCGTGCTAGACCTAGGGACGAGAAAGATTGGTAGTGGGTCATTTTGAATCCCCCCTGGCCAGATTCCGGCGCTTCCGCTTTGGGGCTACACTCAGCGAATTTCGCTGCCGCCCTCGTGCGCCGAAACGCACCCTAAACGGTAGCCCGAGGAAAATAACGAATGCCGAATGACGATCGCACCAGGATAATTTACAGCAGGACGCCGGAATCAGCGGCCATGTTGGCAAACGTCAAACGAGCGATGGCGATCACCGCCACACTTAACCGTTTGACGTTCAACGATGCGGGCGAAATTCGGGCCTTGTTCAGCGAACTTATGTGGATCGCAGTCGGTGCGACCATCATCGGTGGTGTAACAGTAGGCGAGAACTCGGTCGTCGCGGCGGGTTCGGTAGTCACCAAGGACGTTCCCCCGAATACCCTGGTCGGAGGAAATCCGGCGAGAGTGATTCGTCCGATCGGCGACTGAGGGAACCTTCCGCAATGGGGGAACTTCAAACTGACCCACTACCGAAACAAGGATTGATCAAGAGCTCGGGGAATCACCCCCACGCCCCGTAAGTAATTGTCCTCTAGTTCATTGAAAATAAAGGGTTAGCCTGCAGTCACAGAATCGACCCGCCTTTGGCTTGATGTCCTTCGCCACTGACGCCCGGCAATCGCCGCCTGTAACCCAATCCGGCAGCCGTTGCGAAACCCGCAAAAAAACACTACAGCCGAGGCGGCTGCCAACACAGCGACCTTAGCGGCAGGCCAGTTGCTGTTCAGGACTGCCTTAGATTGCTATGCTTGACGGGTTCTGTCGCTTTCCGCTACGTTTTCTATGCACACTTTCGCTCGCCCTTGGGGCTCCATGAAAATCCTGTTCGTCGCGTCGGAAGGATTGCCATATTCGAAGACCGGCGGGCTGGCGGATGTCATCGAGGCGCTCCCCCAAGCGCTTTGCGACATGGGGCACGAAGTTGCTGTACTCCTTCCGCGCTACCGCGGAAACAAAATCACCTCCACCCTGATTTCCAGCGTCAGCGTCGCCATTGGCGATACGCTGCGTTTCCCGGCGATCGCCGAAGCACAGTCTCACGCTGGTGTGCGTTATTTTTTGGTAGATGATCCTTACTATTTCGATCGCGAACAGCTGTATGGGGACAAGAGCGGCGACTATCGGGATAACGCCGAGCGCTTTACGGAATTCTCGCGCGTAGCCATCGAATTCATGAAGCGCATCTGGCTGCCCGACGTGGTGCATTGCCACGACTGGCAATCGGCGCTGGTGCCTGTGCTGCTGAATACGCAGCACGCGTCTGATCCTGCCGTGCGCTCGCTGCCCACCGTTTTTACCATCCACAACCTCGGTTACCAGGGATTGTTCCCGGAAACGGCTCTTCGCCACAGTGGGTTGCCAGAAAACCTGTTTCGCATGGACGCGCTCGAATTCTACGGGCGCGTGAACTTTCTCAAGGGCGGTTTGCTGTTTGCCGATTACCTCACGACCGTGAGCCGCAGGTATGCCAAGGAAATCCAGACGCCGGAATACGGATGGGGACTCGATGGCGTGATCCAGGGCCGCGCCGACCGGCTGGTAGGCATCGTGAACGGCGTGGATTACTCCCGGTGGAGCCCGGAAGCGGATCCGTTGATCGCGCAGAATTATTCGCTGCACAATCTCGAAGGGAAAAAGTCCTGCAAGAGGGATTTGCTGCAGTCCTTCGGGTTGCCCGCTGAGAATCTGGATCGTCCGGTAATCGGCATCGTTTCACGTTTCGTTGACCAGAAGGGATTCGACCTCATCGCCGAGGTAGCCGACGAATTGATGGCCGAAGACGTGGTGCTCACCGCGCTCGGTGAGGGCATGCCGGAGTACGAATCTCTGTTTTCGGCCCTGGCAGCAAAGCTTCCCGGACGCGTGGGCGCGAAAATCGGTTACGATAATGTAATGGCGCACAAAGTCGAGGCCGGCGCGGACATGTTTTTGATGCCGTCGCGATACGAGCCTTGCGGGTTGAGCCAGATCTACAGTCTGCGTTATGGCACGCTGCCGGTCGTGCGGGCAACGGGGGGACTAGACGACACGGTGCAGAATTTCGACCCGCGAACGAAACAGGGCACCGGATTCAAGTTTGAAGGGTACAATGGCCCGGCGCTGCTGGAGTGCGTTCGCAGAGCTCTGCAGACTTACCGTCAGCCGGAGTCGTGGCGCTTGATTCAGGCGAATGCAATGCAGAGGGATTTCTCCTGGAAGGCTTCGGCGGCATCGTATGTCACACTGTACGAGGCCGCGAAGAGGTCCCGAATCCCCAGGATGGCTAGAACATCTAAGATATAGAGCGAAGGCCCGCGCGGAGTGGGCCGCTCTCGATAAGGATAACCATGGCAGACAACGTTCAGGCGGTAAACGACGCAAACTTCCAGTCCGACGTCATCGAGGCCAGCAAGACGCAGCCGGTGATGGTGGACTTCTGGGCGGACTGGTGTCGTCCTTGCCACATGCTTTCGCCGACGGTAGAAGAAATCGCCCGGGAGAACGCCGGCAAGCTGAAGGTCGTGAAGCTGAACGTCGATGAGAACATGAACGCCGCAGGCAAGTTCAACATCCGCGGAATTCCAACGCTGCTCGTGTTCAAAGGTGGGCAGGTCGCTGAGCAGATCGTGGGCGCGGTGCCCAAAGAACAGATCGTAAAGATCCTCGAGCGGCATATTTCCAACCAGGCGTAGCCTCAGCACAAGCCTTTCCTACGATTGAATGGCGGATCGCGTGAGCAGAACCGAGACGGGATCAGACCACTCCTTGCGGAATGGCTGTCAGAAAACCTGCGGGAGCTGCAGGGCGACGTTCCTCTGCGCCGCCCCGGATGGCCCCTGCTGGTGCGATGAGCTGAAGGTCGACGCGAAAGTGTTGGCCGAATTGCGCACCAACTACCGCGATTGCTTGTGTCCTGATTGTCTGCATCTAGCTGCGAAAGCTTGACCGTGAAAAGCATACCCCCGGGCGAACTCACGCGCTGCGGCTGGGCGAAAACCCAGCTCATGATCGAATACCACGACAACGAGTGGGGAGTCCCGGTTCACGACGATCGCCTGCTTTTCGAGTTCTTGATTCTGGAAGGGGCGCAGGCCGGTCTGAGTTGGGAAACCATCCTCAACAAGCGGGAAAATTACCGACGGGCTTTCGATGGCTTCAATGCCGCGAAGATCGCGCGCTACGACGGCCAGAAAACGCGGCAGCTGTTGAAGGACCCGGGAATCGTGCGCAACCGGCTGAAAATTGCGGCGACCGTTTCCAATGCACGCGCGTTTCTTGCGGTACAAAAAGAATTGGGAAGTTTCGACCACTATGTCTGGCAATTCGCGCCGCAACAGAAGAAGCTAGCGACTCCTGGCGCGCGGCCCGCCGTCACGCGGACGCCGGAATCCGACGCCCTGAGCAAGGATTTAAACAAGCGCGGATTCCGCTTCGTGGGCACGACCATCTGCTATGCCTTCATGCAGGCGGTGGGAATGGTTGATGATCATGCGGCCGAGTGTTTCCGCACCACACCGCCGCGCGCGCCGAAATTGAAAGGCTAGCGGCGGAGCAGCTTGGCCACCTCACCGGGAAGCTCATTCTGCAGCGCCATCAGCGCCACGCGAAACAGCGACGCCGTGCTGACCAAATCGCGAATCTCTCCTCGTTGGGCGCGTTCCACTGCCTCCCAAAAGGGCACCCGCACGACCTGAAGTTGCTCGGTGTCTTCCGGTTGGGGCGCGCCGTTAGTTAACTCCCAGGCGAGAAACGTGGTCCCCTGCTCGTCGGTAACGCTATTGGATAAATCCATGCCCAGGACTCGCAACCAGTGCTTGGCTGCCAGCCCGCATTCTTCGCGGAGTTCCCGGCGAGCGGACTCGATCGGCGGGGTCTCCGCGCCTCCGCCGCCTTGCGGAATTTCCCAACTGTAATAGCCCATCGGGAAGCGGTACTGTCCGACCAGAATCGTGTGGCCCTTTTCGTCGATGGGGATGACGCCCAGAGCGTGTCCCTTGAAGTGGACAGTGCCGTAAATTCCTGGCCCGCCGGCCGGGTTGCGGACTTCGTGGTGATCGACGCGAATCCAGTTGTTTTCATAGACGGTAGCCTTGGAAAGAACCGTCCAGGGGTTCTTTGTTTCGTCCATACGTCGTGCCGCTCCGATCGATGGGCGAGCCCGTTCTGGTGAAGGCTCGTTTCTATGCTACGCGAACAGCTGTGCCGAAAAGAGGCTCAAGCGGCCGGTTGTTGCCATGCTCGCAAGCGATCGCGCTTAAATGTGCCACGGTGTCAATAACCCGTCAGGCGGCGATTCGATAGCGGCAGAGTTTCTGCCACACGGCTATTGGGGCGGACTATTGCCGTCGCTGCCATCATCTGAGTGGCGCTTTAGCACCGGACGGTCGGGATCGACTTCCTGTTCTCCGCTGTGCACGCTCGAATCGGTTGCGTCGTACACGTAGCGGAAGGAAAGCGGCGACTTGCCGTTATCGATATGCATGGTTTCATAGAGATGGTGGCCATCCTTCGATAGCTCGAGCGTCCGGCTCATCTTCCCGCCAAGCGGACCTTTTTCATCCGATACGAGCTGGCTGCCGCTCCAGTGGGCGAGCACTTCCTGTTTGCTGTTGTCGGTCTGCTTGGGCAACTGGCGGCCGTCGGTATAAAGGATCAGCTTCTTGAAATTGTCGTCGGTCACATCGACTTCAGGGTTTTTCAAATCCACGGTGACAAGCTCTGAAGGATGAAGGAGAGGCTGCATCTTGGGATCGTCCGCGATGTCCCTGGCGCCCCCTCGTCTGGGGCTGTCGTCGGGATAGGGGTAGCCCCCGCCTGGTGGGTAACCGCCTGGGTAGCCACCTGGGTAGCCACCTGGGTAGCCGCCGGGATAGCCGCCCGGGTAGCCAACCGGGCGGCGATTCGCATCGATGGTGCTGGCGCTTTCCGCGGCGCGGACTCTTTGCATGGCATCATCGCTGTCCTCGCGATTGAGTCGCCAGGAACCAGCGAGGGTCGTCCTTGTCGGGAACACGACCGGTTTGGGCTTGGGAGTAGGAGGCGGTGGCGCTGCCTGGGTCTGCGATTGACCCGGCGGAGGCGCCATTGGCCCCGGACCGGCTTGCGCGCCCGCGGGATAGGGAATAACCAGGCAGGTAGCGCCGATGATTCCCCCGAGGAGGTAAATTGTGGTATTCCTGGCTTTCATTTCGCCTTCCCTTCAGCTCATCGGCGGCAATCACTGCTCGTCGCCGCTGACCTCATCTGAGCGATCCAGCTATCTCTGGACAATACTCTTGGTTGATGTCGATGCTGTGAATAAAGTTGTTAGACCTGTTACAAGCCATTGGCCAGTAGCAGGGCAGGTGCAAGCACTGGAAGCTGGGTGTATATTACCCCGCACCGGGAATACGATGCCTGGGATGGTTCTCCTGTGAGAAGTAGAGGCGCGAGTCGGGGAAGGCTATTGCCGGGCTTTTTGCCGCCGGGCTTGCGCGCCTGTGCGCTGCTAGCGCTGCTTTCAGCCGGGGTGTCGGCCCAGGAACGGGCCACCCCGTACGCGCAGGCCGACATCGAGTACGGTTCGCGCATTTTCGCCGCGCAGTGTACGGGATGCCACGGTGTGAACGGCGATCAAGTTTCGGGCGTGAGTCTGGGCAGCGGGCAATTCCGGCATGTTTTCTCTGACAGCGACCTGCGAACCGTGGTCACTACCGGTGTACCCGGTACGCCGATGCCTCCGTTTAATTTCGACGACGCCGAACTTGCGGGCATCGTCGCCTACATCCGGAACATGCGCAATTTCGACGCCCATAGCATGACGGTTGGTGATGCCGGCCGAGGCGCGCAGTTGTTTAAAGGGACGGGGAACTGTGGCAGCTGCCACCGCGTGAATGGCCAAGGCCCGCGCGTAGCGCCGGATTTGAGCGACATTGGAGCGTTGCGCACCGCCGACGCGCTCGAGCACTCGCTGACCGACCCGACCGGAGCGATGCTGCCGCTGAATCGCTCGGTGCGCGCAGTGACGCGCGACGGCAAGGTCATCACCGGCCGGCGGCTCAATGAAGATACCTACACGGTTCAGCTCATCGACGATCACGAGCAGCTCGTGTCGCTTGAGAAGGCAGGCCTTCGGGAATACACGGTCATCAAGATCTCGTCGATGCCTTCCTATAAAGACAAGCTTTCCTTGGAGGAAATGGCGGACCTGGTGGCCTACTTGCTGACCTTAAAGGGAATGAAATGAGGGCGCCTAGGCGTGCAGCGTTGCTGCTACTGCTTGCTTCATTCATCGCCTGTTCGCTTCGCGCGCAGGTTTCTTCCGAGCGGCTGGTCCGCGCGCCCGAAGAGCCGCAGAACTGGCTGACCTACTCGGGTGGTTACTTGAGCCAACGTTACAGCCCGCTGCAGCAGGTGGATTTGGCGAACGTGAAAAACCTGGAATTGAAATGGGTTTTCCAGGCGCAATCGCTGCAGAAGTTCGAGTCCACGCCCCTGGTGGTCGACGGGATCATGTACCTCACGCAGCCGCCCAATGATGTGGTGGCGATCGACGCCAGGACAGGTGCCGTGTTCTGGGTCTATCACTACAACGTATCTCCGGCGGCAAGGCCCTGCTGCGGAGTCGTGAATCGCGGAGTGGCAATTCTGGGCGACTCGCTCTTCATGGCGACCGTAGACGCGCACCTGGTCGCGATCGATGCGAAAAACGGGCATCCGCTTTGGAACGTGAAGGTGGCCGACGCCGCGGCCGGGTACGCGCTTACGCTATCGCCACTGGTGGTGAAGGACAAAGTGCTGGTGGGAGTGGCTGGAGGAGAGTTCGGCATTCGCGGTTTCATCAGCGCCTATGACGCGCGTTCTGGCGAAGAGGCCTGGCGCTTTTACACGATCCCTGGCCCCGGTGAAGCTGGGCACGAAACCTGGGGGGACGATTGGATGCACGGCGGAGCACCGGCCTGGCTTACCGGTTCTTACGATCCGGATTTGAATTTGGTTTATTGGGGGACCGGCAACCCGGGACCGGACTTCAACACCGATGTACGCCCGGGCGACAATCTCTATTCAGATTCCGTGGTGGCGCTGGATCCTGACACGGGAAAGCTCAAATGGTTTTTTCAATTTACGCCGAACGATGCCTACGACTATGACTCGGTGCAGATTCCGGTTCTGGCAAATATGAATTGGAACGGCAGCCCGCGCAAAGTGCTCCTGTGGGGGAATCGGAACGGGTTCTTCTACGTGCTGGATCGAACCACGGGGAAGTTTCTTTCAGGGTATCCTTTCGTGAAGGTGAATTGGGCCCGTGGTTTGGATGATGTGGGAAGGCCCATCGTCACCCCTCAGCCGGCAGGGACGCCGACCTATCCCGGGCAGCAGGGCGGGACGAACTGGTATTCGCCGTCCTTTAGCCCGCACACGGGTTTATTTTATCTCTCCGCATGGGAAGACTATCCGACGATTTTCAACGAGCTACCGGCTCAATTCAAACCAGGTCAGCGCTATACGGCTGGCGCCAATACCGGGCCGATTCCGGGTGGCGATACTCCCGGAGGAGCGCAGCGGGGGCCCATCAACACCTACACCGAAGCGGTTGGCCACGGCGCCGTGATCGCGATCGATCCGCACACCGGCGACAAAAAGTGGAGCTTTCAAATGCACGATGTGACCACCAGCGGCATTTTGACCACCGCCACGGATTTGCTTTTCACCGGCGGCCGCGAAGGCTATTTCCAGGCGCTCAATGCACGCACCGGCGAGCTACTCTGGAAAGCCAGTCTCGGGGGCGACATCATTGCCGGGCCAATTACCTACCAGGTGAGCGGCAAGCAGTACGTCTCGGTCGCCGCTGGTCGCGGCCTGTTCGTTTTTGCACTGCGGAACTAGCCGGCTGACAACCCTGTCCACCGCTCAATTCCCTGAAGACAACAACTTGACCAGGCGATAGAGATACTCCTGGCCATCGTAGAAGGATTTGATCAGGACGCGCTCGTCCTTGCCGTGCGAGCGCACATCGTCGATGTCGCTGGCCAGCCCCGAAGTGCCGTAGACAGGAATGCCAATGTTGCGCAGAAAGCTGCCGTCGGTTGCGCCGGTGCTCATGGTGGGAATCACCGGAATGCCGGGCCAGAATTCCGCGGTGACCCTCTTGAGGGCGCCAAAAATTTCCGGGCTGAGAGGCGACGGCGCGCTGTACACATGAGTCCACGTTGGTTTCACCGAAATTTGATCATCCGCAAGGACACCCACCAATGTTTTCTGCACTTCATCGATCGACTGCCCCGGCAAGACGCGGCAATTGACGGTCGCCTGGGCTCGCTGTGGCAGAGCATTGTCGGCGTGGCCGCCTTCGAGCAGCGTCGCGACGCAGGTGGTGCGAAGCTGGGCGTTATAGACGGGCTTGGCGGAGAGGCGAGCCACCGCGGCGGGGTCGGATGCGCCGATGCGGCGGAAATCATGTCGGCGCCGATTTGCTTGTCCTCGGTGCCCGCGGCTTCTTCGAGCCAGGTGCTGGTGGTCTCGTTGAGCTGAACCGGAAAGTCGAATTGCGCAAGGCGGGTCAGGCCTCCGGCGAGATGGTAGATGGCGTTGTCCCGGGAGGGCACCGAGCTGTGTCCACCCGAATTCCTCACTTCAAAGCTGAAGTCGACGGGCACCTTTTCGCTGGTCTGGATATTGTTGCGCAGGGCTTTGCCATTTCTGAGACCGACGCCGCCGCCTTCGTTGAGCGCGAATTCGGCGTCGATCAAATCGCGGTGGTTCTTGATGAGCCATTGAATGCCGACGCCGTTGCGGTCGAGCACTTCTTCGTCGGTTTCGAGCGCCAGGATGATGTCGCGATCGGGCTTGAACCCCTCCTGTTTGTAGCGAATCATGTTGGAAACGAATGTGGCGGCCATGAACTTGTCGTCGCCCGAGCCGCGGCCGTAGAAATAGCCATCTTCTTCACGCAGCTTGAAGGGATCGAAGGACCAGTCCTCGCGCCGCGCTTCGACCACGTCGATATGGGCCAGCAGCAAGATCGGCTTACGCGTGCCGGAGCCGTGGAAGCGAGCTACCAGGTCGCCTTTGCGCGGCGCGGGCTTGAAGACCTGGACGTCGGATTCCGGGTACCCAGCCGCGCGCAGACGCGCGGCCATGGCGTCCGCGGCCCTTCCCGTATCGCCCGTGGTGGTGACGGTATTGATCTCGACGAGTTCCTTGTAGATGTCGTGCGCGAGCTGCTGTGGCGGCGTCTGCGCGCGCACCGGAAACCCAAAACCGATGAAGGCCGCTGCGGCCAGAAGAAAAATGAAGCGACGAACGGAGTGACTGGGTCTCACGACGACTCCTTGCGCGGAATTTCAGCCAATTGCACGGATACAGGAGCGCCAATTATAGCTGATTTGCGGCTGCTGCAACCGCGCCTGTGCCCGAGATAGCCGAGACGGTCCTCACCGCTTGAGAAACGATCGAGGGTCCTCTGCGGGGGCGGTTTCAACAGAGAAGTTTTCAGTGTCCATCCGCAAAGAAATGGCCTTAGGCGGACGCCTGGCTACTGCGCTCGATGAATGCGAGCAGTTCGGCGTCAATCTGGTCCTTCAAGGTCGAGCACATCCCGTGCGGCGCGCCCGGATACACCTTCGGCACCGCGCCCTTTACAATCTTCGATGAGAGCATCGCCGAAGCGCCGATGGGCACGATCTGATCGTCGTCGCCGTGCAAAATCAGCGTGGGCACGTCGAAGTTCTTGAGGTCTTCGGTCAGGTCAGTCTCCGAGAAAGCTTCGATGCAGTCGTAAGCCGCTTTACTCCCGCACAACATTCCCTGCATCCAGAATGAATCGCGTAACCCTTGCGAGACTTTGGAGCCGGGGCGATTGGCGCCGTAAAACGGAGCGCTCAGATCCTTAAAGAACTGCGAATGGTCGGCCCGGACTGCGGCGCGAAGCTGATCGAAGGTCTCCATCGGTAAGCCTCCGGGGTTTGACGGCGTCCTCGGCATCAGTGGCGGTATGGCGCTAATCAAAATGGCTTTGGAGACACGTTTGGTACCCTGGCGACCGATGTAGCGAGCGACTTCGCCGCCACCGGTCGAGTGGCCAATGTGGATAGCGTCTCTGAGGTCCAGCTCCTTGACAAGCTCGGCGAGGTCATCGGCGTATGTATCGAGGTCGTTGCCGTTCCAGGGTCAAACGGCAACCGAACTCCAGGGAGCGCTTCTTGAAGAGCAGGTGGGTATTACGCCCCTGACGCCCCCCAGCGGGCTTGTTTTCCCTGACGACGCGGCGTACCATCATGAATTGTCTTTTGCCGCATCAGCCTTCCTGTAGTGTTTCGCGCTTGAACTGGGGCAGGCGAAGTGCGACTCGTGCGTGGGGGGGAGTGCTTCAGGGTGACGCAGAAAACCCAAACCAAAGCTGTGGCAGTCGTGGGCGCGCAATGGGGCGACGAAGGGAAAGGGAAGGTAGTTGATTACCTGGCCTCATCGTTTGACTATACGGCGCGCTATGCCGGCGGGCATAATGCCGGGCACACCGTTATTTTCAATAGCCATCGTTACGTGCTGCAGCTAATTCCGAGCGGAATTCTGCGGCCCGGCAAGAAGGCGGTGATCGGGCCGGGGACCGTGGTCGATCCCGTCGCGCTGGTGAACGAACTTGAAAACCTGAAAAACTCCGGCGTAGAAGTAAGAGGGCGGCTGTTTCTGAGCAATCGGGCGCATCTGATCTTCCCTTACCACCGGGAAATGGACAAAGCTGCTGAGACAGCGCGCGGCGCAGCCAAGATTGGAACCACTTCGCGCGGAATCGGACCGGCGTACGAAGACAAGATGGCGCGGCGCGGAATTCGCGTGTGCGATTTGCTCGATCAGGACCGCTTTCGCGAGAAACTGGAGCGCGTGCTCGCCGAGAAAAATGCCATCAGCAGCGCGGCTTACGGACACCCGCTCGAGACCGAAGGGCTGCTTGATCAATATCTCGAGATTGCAGAGCACATCCGAGAATTTGTGACCGACACGACGATTGTGCTAAACAAGGCGCTCGATAGCGGGGAAAGCGTGCTATTTGAGGGCGCCCAGGGGACGATGCTCGATATCGACCATGGGACCTACCCTTACGTCACTTCGTCGAATGCCACCTCGGGCGGCGCTTCGCCGGGGCTGGGCGTGGCTCCCACGAGGATTACCGGTGTGGTGGGAGTGACCAAGGCCTACACGACGCGCGTGGGCAGCGGTCCTTTTCCCACCGAAATGGTCGATCTCGATGCCCAGGAAGTGCGCCAACGCGGCAACGAATTTGGGGCCGTGACCGGGCGCCCGCGCCGGTGCGGCTGGCTCGATCTGGTGGTGCTGCGCTATGCGAAGATGCTGAGCGGCATCGACACGCTGGTGGTGACGAAGCTCGACGTGTTCGACGCGCAGCCGGAGATCCAGGTCTGCACGGCCTACCGCTACAAGGGCCGCCGCTTGACGGAAATGCCACCGGATGTGGAAACTCTGGCGCAGGTCGAGCCGGAATACGAGACCTTGCCCGGCTGGCGAAAACCCACGCCGGGAATCCGCGAGGTCAAGGACCTTCCCACTCCTGCGCGCGACTACTTGAATTTCATCTCCGACGAGGTCCAGACTGAAATTGGAATGGTCTCAACCGGGCCGGAACGCGACGCCACGATTGTTCCGCGAGGACTCACGCTCGCGTCTTGGTTATAACATCATGTTTTCGGTGGAAGAGGCGCGCGCAAAAGTAATCGAAGTGATCGCTGCTCGAAAGCCGTCCTGCGCGCCGAAAACCCAGGCGATCGAGTTCGCGTCGGATCCTTCGCGAGCCTTGGGACGCATTCTCGCTGAGCAGGTTGTTTCCGACCGGAATTATCCTCCTTTCAATCGTTCGATTCGCGATGGTTTCGCCGTCAGGGCGGCGGATGCCACAGAGCGGGGCGCGAAGCTGCGCTTGATCGGCGAAAGCCGGGCGGGGGTGGCCTTTGAGGGAGCGGTTGGTGCTGGCGAGTGCGTCCGCATCCTGACCGGCGCCCCCGTGCCGAAGGGCGCAAGCGCGGTTGTGATGCAGGAGTACACCCGGGAAGAAGGCGGGCTGGTAGTTTTGGAGCAAACCGCGAAGATCGGACAATACTACGTGCACGCAGGTGCGGAAGCCCGGGTCGGGGAAGTGGTCATCGCACGCGGCACTCGGCTTGGCTACGCGGAACTTGCCATGGCGGCAGAAGTAGGGCGCGTGAGTGGGTGGTTAACCGGCGCCCGCGCGTTGCGATCCTTTCCACCGGCGATGAAGTGGTGGAAGTCGACCAGACGCCGGGACCATTCCAGATCCGGAACAGCAACACGATTTCCCTTGCCGCTCAGGTGACGCTCGCGGGTGGCGAGCCGATGCCGCTTTTGAACGCGCGGGACGATATGGTTGACCTTCGCGCGAAAATCGAGCAAGGACTGACGGCCGATATCCTGCTCATGAGCGGCGGCATGTCGGTAGGGAAATACGATCTGGCCGAACAGGCGCTACGGGAACTGGGCGCGGAATTTTTCTTTGATGAGGTGGCGCTGCGTCCGGGCAAGCCCGCGGTGTTTGGATGGTGCCAGGGAAAGCCGGTGTTCGGCTTGCCGGGAAATCCCGTCTCGACCATGGTGACCTTCGAGCTGTTCGCGGTGCCCGGGATCGAATTGATGAGCTGCTATCAGCCGCAGGCGCTGCCGTTCTTTCGAGCCAAACTGACCCATGCCTTGAATGAAAAACCGGGCGTGGCACACTACCTTCCGGCGCGGGTGAGCTGGCCGAACGGCGAGCCTCACGTGGAACTGATGCTGTGGGAAGGATCAGGAGATATCGGGGCGGTCGTGCGTGGAAATTGCTTCGTGAAGATCGATCAGCCGAGGCTGCAAATCGAGGCGGGCGAATGGGTCGATGTGCTGCCCCGCCGCGGAGCCTTCTAGCGCTGCGAATCATGAGAAAATTGTCGCACTATGATAAGAAGGGCCGCGTGCGCATGGTTGATGTCAGTGCCAAGCCCTCCACCTCGCGCGCGGCCATGGCGCACGCATTCGTGCGGATGAAGCGGGCGACCGTGGCCACTCTAAGAGCGCTAGACTCACCCAAGGGAAGCCCGCTCGAGGTGGCGCGGATCGCGGGAATATCGGCTGCCAAGCGTACCTCGGAGCTGATTCCGCTTTGTCACCCCCTGTCTCTGACGCACGTGGATGTGAGCGCGAAGCTGTGCCAGAATGGAATCGAGATCACCTCGGAAGCAACGGCCACCGGACCCACGGGCGTTGAGATGGAAGCGCTGGTTGCGGCATCGGTCGCAGCGCTAACAATCTACGACATGTGCAAGGCGCTCGAACGTGGCATGACGATCAGCGACGTATACGTGAGAGGAAATCCGGAGGGCGAAGCGGTCTGTACCTGCGGCCGGAGAAGCGTGCATAGCGATGGGCCGGCGAAAGACGTCAAAGTGCTGGTGGTCGATGATAACCCGCTGATCCTCGACTTGCTGATGAAGGGTCTCTCGCAGCACTGCGATGCCCATGCGGTGGGAGACGGCGCCGACGCACTGCTCAAAATCATCGACGAGCAGCCGGACCTGGTGGTCTGCGACTATCGCATGCCGGGAATCGACGGGCGGCAGCTTTACGAGAAGGTGCGCGCGCGTCAGCAGACCCGCAACATCCCTTTCATCTTTATGGCCAGGCGCGGCGACATCGAGGAAAAGCTGCGCCCGTTGGTCGATGGCGTGGAAGAATTCATCACCAAACCATTTTTCTTAAGCGATCTGCTGCAGCGCGCCAAGAAGGTGATCGATCGGCTGCAGCTCGAAAAATTGCAGAAGCGCGCCGTGCGTCCCGGAGTGATTCAGGGACGGCTCGAGGAGATGAGCATCCTCGACCTGATGCAGTCGCTCGAGATGGGGCAGAAGTCGTGCCAGCTCACGATCCGGCGCAGCGAGGAAACCTGCGAGATGTTCTTTGTGGCCGGGCAGTGCGCCGACGCGCGGCTGGGTTCGACCGAGGGCGAAGATGCCGTTTACCAGGTGGTGCGTTGGCCGGAGGGCGAATTCCAGATCGATTTTAGCGGCGCACCTGAACGCACCACCATTTCGCGCTCGACCACGGGTCTGCTCATGGAAGCGCTCCGCTTGATGGACGAAGGGCAGCGCGACGGCGCACCGGAGAACGCCGAAGCCACCGAAAGCTAGTCCGCCGCGAGAAGGCTATGCGCGTATCGATTCTCACTGTCAGCGATTCGGTTTCCGCGGGAAAATATGAAGATCGTTCCGGGCCGGCGGTGCTGGGGCGCTGCATGGAGCTTGGCTGGGAGACCACAGCGTGCCGCGTTCTCGCCGATGACCAGCCGGCCATCGAAGCGTTTCTCAAGGAAACCGCCGATTCAAAGAGCGTAGACTTGATCCTGACCACCGGCGGCACCGGACTCGGCCCGCGTGACGTGACTCCGGAGGCCACGATCGCGGTTTCTGATCGGTTGATTCCTGGCTTTCCAGAGCAGATGCGCGCCGCGGGCGTGAAGAAGACTTCGCGTGCGATGCTTTCGCGTGCCGCAGCGGGCATTCGCGGAACGACGATTATCATTAATTTGCCGGGAAGTCCCAAGGGTGCGGTCGAGTCGCTCGACACGGTTGCGGAGCTTCTGCCGCACGCGGTGGCGGTGCTTCACGGCGCAAGACACGGTTGAAGCGAGAGGATGGATGCCTCCAGGTAACTACTCGCCGGAGAAGGATCCGGGCGGAACGGTTAAGCAAATCGCGCTCGCCTTCGAATTGCCTTTTATGCTGGTGGGGCCGGTTGTGCTGGGTGGAGCGATCGGCTATTTTCTGGACCGCTGGCTGCACTCGAAGCCGCTGCTCCTGATCGTGCTCGGGATTGTGGGCGTGGTTGTCGGTGTTCGCGACGCGGTCAAAATTGCCAGCGCGCAAGACAAGAAGCCGTGAAGCCTTCCGAATTCGAAGCGATCGAGCTGCGCATCGAGCGGTTTATCGCGATTTTAGGCGCGGCCATGACGCTTGGGGCGGCGATTCGGTGGGGAATTCGCTCAGCCGAAGGTGCCGCACTGGGGGGGCGCTGTGCTGGCTGAATTTTCGATGGCTGCGGCACGGAGCGACCGGCGTAGTCCGGCTGGGAATGGCGCAAGCCGGCGCGGAGGTGGTGCACGTCCCGCGCCGTATGCATGCTAAGTTCTTTGGACGCCTAGTGTTGCTGCTGGTAGCGGTGTATGTTATTCTCGCCTGGCTTCGGCTGCCTGCCGCTGCGCTGATCTGCGGGCTGGCAGCGGTGGTACCGGCGATCCTGATGGAGTTGGGATATGAACTGGTGAGCGGACAGCATCGCTGGAACGCGCCGTGACCCCGAAATTCATCACGCAGGGTTATAACGAAGGGACAATTCCACGGGAGAAGCATGGGTAGAGAGCAAGTCCTCGGTTGGACCAAGATCGTAAACGCGGCGTTCGGCAAGCTCGTGGGCGCGGTTCTGATGTTGTTGCATATCCGGCCTGAAAATCCGCAGTATCCGATTCCGAACCATATCGCGATGGAACTTCTGGTTTTCGCTTTCGCCGTGCTTTTCTTTTTGTGGCTCAGGGGGCGGATTCGCGCCGACCGCCCCGGCGCGACGCAGCAGGTGATGGAACTGTTGCTCGTGAATCCGATGGGCGTGGGAATCAAGGATCTGCTTGACGACATCGTGGGGCACGGCTCGGACCAGCACATCCCGCTGATCGGGACGGTCGCGCTGTTTATTTTCTTCTCCAACATGCTGGCGGTCGTGCCGGGGCTGATGTCGCCGACGGCCGCCGTCACGGTTCCACTTGGTTGCGCCATCGTCGTGTTTATTTACTACAACCGCTTCGGCCTGAAGAAGCATGGCCTTGGTGGCTATGCCAAGACGTTGCTGGGCCCGGTGCCGGCGATTTCCCCGATCATGTTCATCGTGGAAACATTCAGTCACTTCGCGCGGCTGCTTTCGCTCACGGTTCGTCTCTGGGCGAACATGATGGTGAGCGAGCTGATTTTCGTTTCGTTCCTGGGACTTTCCATCGGGCTATTTACCTACCTGGGGCACTTGAGCGCGGCCGGCTATGCTTCGGCGATTGTGCCGGTAGGCATTCCCTTGGCGCTCACTTTCTTTCATATTTTCGAAGCGGTGCTGCAAGCGTTCATTTTTACGATTCTTTCCATCGTGTACCTCGGCCTGGCGACGGCTGAGGAGCACTAATCCGGAATTACAGGCTGCTGCCAGCGTGAGACCGGCTGCCTCCCAAGGCTTTCGGTAACCACCTCCTGGCCGCAAATTCATAACCAGGAGAAAACATGACGAGGAAGATGCTTTGGTTTTTGGTGGCGGCGATGGCGACACTGGTTCTTGCGCCGGTGACGTTTGCGCAGGGCGGTCCGGCGACGGGAGCGACCGATTGGGTCGACGTGGCGGCGGCCCTAGCTCTGGGAATCACCGCGGCGGGTTGCGGTCTTGGCCAGGGCCGCGCGACAGCGGCTTGCTGCGAAGGCACGGCGCGTAATCCGGGCGCGAGCGGTCCCATCCGTATCGCGTTCATCATCGGCGTGGCACTGATCGAATCGCTGACGCTGTATGCGCTGGTCGTCGTTCTGATCAAGTAGCGTTTCGTTTCACACCGGATCGCATCGCCCGGGTGCTCGCTGCTGGCGAGCATCCGGGTTTTTTTGTTTCGGGGAGCACTGCGGCGGTTCGGTCAGCGCAGCCCTCTTGAGCCGGTCGTGTCTTGCCGTTGCCCGGGGTCGTCATGCACACTCACGCTTCCCGTTCATGGGCCCCGCCTGCCGACGACCGAGCCAACCCGGCCGGACACCGCTGGTATAAGCGTGGCACAATAGGGCCACTCGGCGGTTGGAGGTGTTGGCGTGAAAATGCGACAGGTTTTGGCTGCGGTGATCGTCCTAGCGGCGCTGGCGGCAATTGTGGTGGGGAAAACGTACCGGCAGTTTTACGGCTCGCGATATACCAGCCCTCCGGCGAATGTGACGGCGGATATCGCCGGCGATCACATTGCCATCGACTACTACGCGCCTTCGGCGCACGGGCGGAAAATCATGGGCGGACTGGTGCCCTATGGCGTGGTGTGGTGTACGGGCGCGAACTGGGCCACGAAGATTACGACCGAGGCGGACCTGAAATTGGGCGATCTGAATCTGCCGAAGGGAAGCTACAGTCTCTGGACCCTTCCTGGCGAGAAGGAATGGATGCTGATCGTTAACAAGGAAACGGGACAGTTTCATCTCAACTACGACTCGTCGCAGGATTTCGGACGCACGAAGATGAATCTGAAAGTGCTGGACGATCCGGTCGAGACGTTTCGGATCGAGTTGCGGCCCGGGCCCGGCAACCAGGGGAAGCTCGCGCTGCTGTGGGAGAAGACGGAGGCTTCGATTCCCTTTACGGTGAAGCCTTGATCTGAGGCCCTGCTCGTTCATGTTTTCCCGTGTGGGCGTGCCGCTGCTTGCGGGCATGTGCTCGAACGGTAAGGCCGCAAAAGCAGGGAGCCAGCAGCAAGGCACGATTGAACTCCCCACCGAGGGCATTCGAGCACGCCGGCCATCTGGCGTCCCTGCTGAGCCCGGCTGCGAATTGGCGGGCCTCTTCATTCGATCGCCGTAGTTCAACCTGGTAGGGAGCGCCTTTCCGGGAAACTAGCGAATGGCGAGTGAATCGGCGGCGGTTTTGGCTAGGGCGAGGATTCGGCCGGGCAGAATACCGAGGTAGATCGTGCCGAGGGCGGCGATGGCGAGCGCGAAGCCGAGTGCTGGCGCGACCGACTGGGGCGTGTAGTCCTTGGTTGGCTCCGAGAAGTACATCACGATGATCACCCGCAGATAGTAGTAGGCGCCGATTACACTGTTGATTGCGGCGATCACCACGAGCCACACGAAGCGCGGATCGCGCAGGTCCAGCGCCGCCTGGAATGCGAAGAATTTTCCCAGGAAGCCGCCCGTTGCGGGCAATCCCAACAAAGAAAGCAGGAAGAGCGAAAAGCAGGCGGCAAGGATTGGCTGCTTAGATCCCAGGCCCGCGTAATCGCGAATTTCAAGGCGCTTTTCGCCTTGCTGGCCCAGGTGCGTGACCACCAGGAAAGCGCCTACCTTCATCAGCACGTAGGCTCCCAGATAAAACAACGCGGCCGCGACGCCGATCGCCGTAGACGCCGCGAACGCCACGAGAATGTAGCCGGCGTGCGCGATCGAAGAATAGGCCAGCATGCGCTTGACGTTGGTCTGCACCAGCGCTGCAAGGTTGCCGACGAACATGGTGAGCACGGCGGAAGCGAAGATCGCCCAGAACCACAGATTTGCCGATGCGCCGAAGGCCACGACAAAGATGCGCAGCATCACGGCGAAAGTGGCGGCCTTCGGGCCCGAGGAGAGCAGGGCAGTTACCGGCGTGGGCGCGCCTTCATACACGTCGGGCCCGTAAATCTGGAAGGGTGCCGCCACCACCTTGAATCCTAGCCCGACAAAGATCAGGCCAAGGCCAAGAATCGCAAGTGAGGGCGTCGAAGACTGCGAGGCGAGAAACATTTGGATGCCGTCAACCTTAGTGGTGCCGGTGGCGCCATAAACCATCGCCACACCGTAGAGGAAGAAAGCCGTAGCAAACGAGCCGAGCAGGAAATACTTCAGGGAGGCTTCATTCGACTTCACTGCGTGGCGCCGGAAGCCGGCGAGAATGTAGGTCGAAATCGAACTCATCTCCAGGCCGACAAAAGCGGTGACCAGTTCGTTGGCACCCGCAAGAATTCCCATCCCGGCTGTCGCGAACAGGACCAGCGCGTAGTACTCGCCTCGCTGCAAGCCTTCCTGGTCGAGGTAATCCAATGAACCGAGGATAGCGAGAATCGCGGCGGTGATCACCGTCAGGTGCAGGAATATGCTGAATGAATCGGAGCTGATCAGGTTGTTGTAGGCCGGACCGGGATCGCTTGCGACCACGTGCACCGAAGCGAGCGCGACGACTGCGCCAATGAGGCCGAGCCAGGCCATCGCTTTCTTGTTCGTGGCGGCGACGAACGGATCGGCGATCATGATCAAGATGCCGAAAAAGCACAATACGATTTCAGGGAGCAGGCGGTGGAAGTTGGCGATTTGCTCGACAGGGATCACCGGCGCACCGGCCTTTCCGCGAGCCTTGCGAACTTGTGGATATCCTGCATCGCGGCTGGCGGCATCAAGACCAGACGCTTGCCGGGAGGCGGCGCCAGGCTCGGACGCGACGCGTTCTGCGGCCGCTCCATCAGGTGCAGCAAGTTGTTGGTCGAGACTTCCATGCGCCTGGTGAAGAGCGGGGAAGCGACGCCCATGACCACGATCATGACGGACATGGCGACAAGGATGAAACGCTCGCGGGCATCGGCATCGGGCAAGGTGCGGTTTTTCTCTACGGTTACCTCGCCAAGCGCCACGCGCTGGTACGCCCACAGCAGGTAAATCGCGGAAAGCACCGCGCCGCTGGCGGCCCAGGACGCCCATTGATGATGGTTCTCGAAGGTTCCGATCAAGATCAGAAATTCTCCGATGAAGCCATTTAATGGCGGCAGCGCGAGCGAGGACAGGCAGATGAACAAAAAGAAAGCCATGAGCACCGGCATGGGATTCGCCAGCCCGCCAAACTCGGAAATTTCGTGCGTGTGACGGCGGTCATAGAGCATTCCAACGCCCAGGAACAAGGCGCCGGTGGAAATGCCGTGGTTGAGCATCTGATAGATCGCGCCTTGCACGGAGATCGTGCTGAAGGCGAACAGGCCCAGGACGACGAATCCCAGATGGCTTACCGAGGTGTAGGCGACCAGGCGCTTCAAATCGTGCTGCACGGTGGCAACCAGGGCCCCGTAGACGATGCCCACAATGGCGAGCGCACCAATCAGTGGCGCCATGCGGTGCGCGGCATCTGGAAACAGCGGCAGGCAGAAACGCAGGATTCCGTAGGTGCCGAGCTTTAACATCACACCCGCCAGGATCACCGATCCGGCGGTAGGTGCTTCGGTATGCGCGTCCGGCAGCCAGGTGTGCAGCGGGAAGAGCGGAACCTTGATGGCGAACGCCAGGAAAAATGCGCCGAAAAGCAAAAGTTCGGTGTGCGGCGGCAGCGCCACCACCCCGGCTTGCAGCTTGGACTCGATGTCTTGCAAATCGAATGTGCCCGTCAGGTTGTAGAGCCACAGGATTGCAACCAGCATCAGGATGGAGCCGAGCATGGTATACAGAATGAATTTCACGGCGGCATAGATGCGGCGCTCATGGCCCCACATGCCGATCATGAAATACATCGGGATCAGCGTCAGCTCCCAGAAAACGAAGAACAGAAACAGGTCCAGGGAGAGGAACACACCGATCATGGCGGTTTCGATGACCAGGATCGAGAGGAAGAATCCTTTCACGTTTTCCTGGATCGATTCCCAGGAGCACAGAATCGCGATCGGCGTAAGGAAGGTGGTGAGCAGCACCAGGAACAGGCTGATGCCGTCGACGCCGAGATGATAATGAATCGCCTGGCCGATCCAGTTGTGCACTTCCTCGAACTGGTAGTGAGGGGCGCCGTCATCAAAACCGCGCAGCAGGAACAGGGAAATGACGAATTCTGCGACGGAGGCAGCCAGCGCGATGCGCCGGATCCAGACGTGATCGTCGGAACGGAGAAGTAGCAAGGCCAGCACGCTCAACAGCGGCAGGAAAGTGATGACCGTAAGCAGGGGGTGCTGTGCGGGCATTAGTGGGTCACCCCCAGCAGCGCCAGCAGAAGCACCATGAAACCTACCGCACCGACCAGGACCCAGCTCGCGTAGCTGCGCGCGTTGCCGGACTGGAGCTCGCGCAGCTTTCCGCCGCTGACGCGTGCCAGCACGGCCGAGCCGTTCACCATGCCGTCGATGAGCCCCTCGTCGATGACGTGCCACAGAATGTATTTCGAAATGAAAAGCAGCGGCGCAACCAGGAGCGCGTTGTAAATCTCGTCCACGTAATATTTGTTGTAGAGAATGCGGTAGGGCGTCTGCATGCTTTCAGCGATTCGCTTGGGCAATTCCGGCCGCTGGATGTAGAGCCACCAAGCCAGGAGCAAACCCGCGACCGCGACGATTACGGGTGGCCCGGTGACGGCGTGAATCAATTCCATCGTCGGATTGGCGTGAATTTCGCCCGACTGGCCCGCTGAGCCCGCAAACGACGCGCCCTGCTCGAGGCCCGCGGTCTGCGGTGCGTAGGCCGCGAATACCGGGTGCAAGAAGGCCTCGAAATGGTCGGTGCCGCCTGCCAGGTGAGGCGCCGCAAACCAGCCTCCCACAACCGAGAGAATCGCGAGCAGGATGAGCGGAACGGTCATGGTCTTGGGCGACTCGTGTACGTGGACCTTGTGATGATCGAAGCGTTCTTGGCCGAAGAAGGTGAGGAACACCAGGCGGAACATGTAGAACGAAGTCAGGCCCGCGCCGATCAGTCCCAAAAGCCACAGGATCAGGTTCTTGTGCGGACCCGAGCCGGCGGCATCGAGAATTTCATCCTTGCTGAAGAAGCCCGCGAAGCCGGGAATACCGGCAATGGCGAGTGTGCCAATGAACATCGTCCAGTAGGTGATGGGGATCTGCTTGCGCAGGCCGCCCATGAAGCGCATGTCCTGCTCGCCGCCCATGGCGTGAATGACGCTTCCTGCCGCGAGGAACAGCAGGCCCTTGAAGAAGGCATGGGTCATGAGGTGAAACACACCCGCGGCATAGGCGCCGACGCCGCAGCCAAGGAACATGTAGCCGAGCTGGGAGACAGTTGAATAAGCAAGGACCTTCTTGATGTCGGTTTGCAGCAGACCGATGGTTGCGGCGTAGAAAGCGGTGAGCGCTCCCACGATTGCGACCACCAGCATGGCAATCGGCGCGCGCGAGAACAGCGGGTTCATCCTGGCAACCATGTACACACCGGCGGTTACCATGGTGGCCGCGTGGATCAGGGCGCTGACCGGCGTGGGACCTTCCATCGCGTCCGGCAACCACACGTAAAGGGGCAGCTGCGCTGATTTGCCGATCGCGCCGATGAACAACAGGATAGCAATCGTAGTGAGCACCCCGGCATGCTCGAGCGTTTCCGAAGGCATCTGCGCGATCCTGTTGAACATGTCGGCAAAGTTGAGCGAGCCAAAGGTCCAGAAGGCCAGCAGGATGCCGACCGTGAAAGCGAAGTCGCCCAACCGCGTGGTGATGAACGCTTTTTTCCCGGCAGCGATGGCGGATTGCTTCAGGAACCAGAAACCGATGAGCAGGTAGCTGCACAGGCCCACGCCTTCCCATCCGACGAACATGACGATGAGGTTTGCGCCCAGAACCAGTGTGAGCATGAAGAAGACGAACAGGTTCAAGTAGCAGAAGAAGCGGTAGTAGCCGCCTTCGTGGGCCATGTAACCAGTTGAATAAATGTGCACCAGCGAGCTCACGAAGGTAACGACCAACAGCATCACCATGGTGAGCTGGTCGACTTGCAGCGTGAAATCGATGCGAAACGTTCCGGCCGTGATCCAGGTGAAGTAGTCCTTCACCCAGGGAATCTGATCGGCGGGAAGCTGCCCGAATTCGCGCACCAGTTCGAGCACTGCGAGGAAGGAAAGCGACACCGAACCGACGGCGATCGTATTGACAATGGATTTCGACCAGTTCTTGCCGCACAGGCCGTTGATCGCCGCGCCCGCAAGCGGCAGCGCCATGATGATCCACAGATGGTTGAGTATCAGCATCAGAACTTGAGCAGGTTGACACGCTCGACGTTGAGCGACTGGCGGTTATGCGTGATCATGATGACGATCGCAAGACCCACCGCCGCTTCGGCCGCCGCCACCACGATGACGAAGAAAACAAACACCAGCCCGTCGACCTGGTTATGCGCGCGGGCAAAGGCCACGAACGCCAGGTTCACGGCGTTCAGCATTAGCTCGATGGCCATGAAAATCGTAATGATGTTGCGCTTGAATACCACCGCAACCGCCCCCAGGCCGAACAGCACGGCGCTGAGCACCAGGTAGTAGGAAATGGGAATGACGCTCAATCTTTCCTCGCCAGGATCAGCGCACCGAGCAGCGCGATCAGAATCAGGATGGAAGTAGCTTCAAACGGGAACAGGTATTGCTGAAAAAGGGCCGTGGACAAAGCGCGCGTCGACACCCCCGCGTTTGAAACCGCCCCCGCACCGTTGGCAATCGAGGCACCCACAGCGGAGCGCAAAAGGAAATGCGCGATCGCCAGCAGCAGGAAGAAGCCCATCGGCACACCCACGATTTTGGCGAACTTGCTCCAGTCCGTACGTTCCTCGGTGCCGGCGTTCAATAGCATGATGACGAAAACAAACAACACCATGATCGCACCCGCATACACGATGATCTGCACCGCGGCGATAAATTCCGCGCCCAACAGGAGGTAGAGCACCGCGAGAGACATCATCACCAGAATCAGCGACAGCGCACTGTGGATCGGCTCCCAGGAAAGGATCAGCAGCACGGCGCCTAGCACGGCTAGCAACGCACTGGCGCAGAACACCAGGAACGGGACGCTCATCCATGCCTCGTCAAGTAAGGAAGGATCATCACAAAACTCGTGATCACCAGGTTTGCGAGCGATACCGGAAGCAGGAGCTTCCAGCCGAAGTTCATGAGCTGGTCGTAACGGAAGCGGGGGAGGGTGCCCCGTGTCCACACGTAGAAGAACAGAAACACAATCACTTTCGTCGTGAACCAGAACGGGCCCTGAATCACGGCGGCAACCGCCGGAATCAAGCTAATTATTCCGCCGCCGAAACAAAGCATGGTGACCACGGTGAACTGAATTCTCGCGATGCCGCGCATGTTCATGACGGTGTCGTAGGCGCAGTACACACCCAGCAACACAAGTCCCAGGCCGGGCAGGTAGTTCTGCCAAGTCCAGCCGTCCGGGAAGGGTGAGAGCCAGCCGCCGAAGAAGAGAATCGTGGCGAGGCAGGAGACGGTGATCATGTTCGCGTATTCGGCCATGAAGAACATGGCGAATTTGAAGCTTGAATATTCGGTGTGGAACCCGGCAACCAGCTCGGTCTCTGCTTCGGGCAAGTCGAACGGGATGCGATTGGTCTCGGCGATGGCGGCGGTAATGTAGCACAGGAAGCCGACAATCTGCGGAATCACGTGCCAACGCGGAATGAAGCCGAGATAATAGCCGGCCTGGCCGCTGATGATGCTATTGAAATTCAGGTTTCCCGCGATAAGCAGCACGCCCACGACTGAAAGCGTTAGCGAAACCTCGTAGCTGATCATTTGCGCCGAACTGCGCAGTCCGCCGAGCAGCGGGTACTTGCTGTTTGAAGACCAACCCGCCAAAGCGACGCCGTACACCCCAATCGAGGTAACCGCGAACAGGAAAAGCAGCCCAATATCCAGATTCGAGATCATGAATACCGGCTGGCCCAGCACTTGAATGGTCGGCGGGCCGAAGGGAATCAGCGCAATGGCCGTGAGCGCCAGCGAAAGGGCCAGGAACGGCGCAATGATGTAGGTGAACTTATCTGAATCGGGCGGAGTCATGTCCTCCTTGAATAAGAACTTGACACCGTCTGCGAGCGGCTGCAGCAGTCCATGCGCGCCGACGTAGTACGGGCCCCATCGCGACTGGATGTGCGCGACGACTTTCCGCTCAAACCAGGTAAGGTAAGCCAAGGCCGTCATGACGATAAACAGCAGGACGGCGATCTTGACTAGCGATACCACCAGGACTGGGTGCTCGGTGATGAACTCCACGGCCTATCTTTTGCCTCGTTGGTCGAAGTCAGCTTGGAACAGTAACGGCCTAACGTGCCGCTACTAAACAAGTAGTCGTTAGAAGAGAACACCGCGCCGGTAGCCGGTTCATAGGAGGATTCGACGCTCTTGGCGCGTGGCCTGGCAATCTCTGATCCGCCCGCCAGCAGATTGGCGTGCGAAAGGTTGTAACCCGCCACGTTCTGGCGAATCTCGTCAAACGCAGCTTCCGGGGTACGCAGCTTGATTGGCGAGCCCAGCCCGAGCATTCCGAGCTGGTGCGAGAGAATGCGAATCAAGTCGAAATCGCTGCGCGGGCCCTGGGGATCGATCGAGCGGTGAGTCAATTGCACTTCGCCGGCGGTGTTGGTGAGCGTGCCGTCTTTTTCGTATGTCGAAGCGGCGGGCAGCACCACGTCGGCGCGCTGCGCGGTCTCGGTGAGGAACAGGTCCTGCACGACGAGCAGTTCGAGGCCCGCCAGACGATCCGGGGCCGAAACGGCGAAGGTCTTTAACGGGTTTGCGCCGACGACGTAGAGCGCTTTTAGCTGGCCTTCCACAGCGGCTTCCATCATGGCGCGAGCGTTGAGCCCGGGCCTTTCCGAGGGCTCCGCACCCCAAATCCTGCCGAAGCGAATGCGCTCGGAGGCGTCTGAAACAAGCGCGTAACCGGGCAGGCGATCGGGCAGAACTCCCATGTCAGCCGCGCCGCGCGAATTCGCGTAATCGCCCAGAGCCATAAAGCGAGTTTGGCCGCCAAAGCGCGCGGCAACGGAAACCAGCTCGCGAATGGCTGCGCCCTGAATGCCCGCACCGAACAGCACAATGACGTTTGCAGAGGCTTCGAGCGCCGCCTTGAGCTGCACAAGCTCTTGCGTGGTCTGTGTGTCGAACCGGCCTTGCTCTGAGGCGAGCCAGCCGAGCGCTTGTGCCTCGCCGCCCTCGGGAACCTGCACGGCGCAGGCAGCCTGGCGGTGAATCTTGCTGGGGCGGCCATTGATCACATAAAGCTTCGCGTTGCGATGGCGCACCGCGGTGCGAATCTGCCAGGCCACCAGGGGATTCTGATTGGTGACGTCATTGCCGATCAGGAAGATCGCGTTGGCGTTGTAGACATCCGCCATGGTTGCGAGCGAATTCCTAGCGCCTGGTCCGAGCGCGGCGGCAAGGCCGGTGTAATCGGCGGTGCGGTGGTGATCGAGATTGTTGGTGCCCAGCGTGGCGCGCGCGAAGCGGCTAAGCAGATAACTTTCTTCGTTGGTGATGTGATTTGAGCCGATCACGCCGATGGCGCTTCCGCCGTGCGTCGCGTGCACCTGCTTGAGGCGGCGCGCTACTTCTTCGAGGGCCTCTTCCCAGCTCGCTTCTTCCAGCTTGCCGTTGCGCCGCACCAGGGGCTGGCGAACCCGATCCGGGTGGCTCGTGAACTCGTGTCCGAAGCGGCCTTTGCCGCACAGGAATTCGCCGTTGAATCCCGAGTGATCGCGATTATTCGCGCGCAGGATTTCGTTGTTGCGGACGCTCAGAGTAGTTTTGCAGCCATTGGAGCAGTGCGTGCAGGGATTGGGAACGTAGGTCATTTCCCAGGGGCGCGTTTGGTAGCGGTAGGTGCCGCTGGTAAGCGCGCCGACCGGACAGATATCGATGCACATGCCGCATTCTTCGCAGGCGAGCTCCCCGGGCTGATTCGGCAGGATTACTGACTGCACTCCGCGGGCGCCCACGCCAAGCGCCTTAACGTCCATGCCTTCGTCGCAGATGCGCACGCAGCGGAAGCAGAGAATGCAGCGCGGGGCGTCGTAATAAACCAGCGAGGACCATTTTTCTTCCGGATAGTGGAGCTTTTCCTCCGTGAAGCGGGTCTTGTCGAGGCCGTAGCGGAAGGTCATGTCCTGCAATTCGCACTCGCCGCCTTTATCACATACCGGGCAATCGAGCGGATGGTTCGAGAGCAGGAACTCGATCATGTTTTTGCGGGCGCCGTGAACTTGCTGCGTGTCCGTCTTAACAACCATGCCCTCGGTGGCCACCAGGGTGCACGCCGTCTGCAGCTTGGGCATCTTTTCCACTTCGACCAGGCACATGCGGCAGGCCGCCTGCAGCGAAAGCCCGGGGTAATAACAGAAGGAAGGCACCTCGATGCCCTGCGTTTTGGCCGCTTCGATTACCAGCGTGCCGGTGGGCGTGGTGATTTGCCGGCCATCGAGCGTGAATGTGACGGGCTTGTTTTCAGCCATGACCTGTTCCTGCCGCTTTCCCCGAACTGTGCGCTGCTATTCCGCGTAACTTAAGACAGAAACTTCACGCCAAGCCACCACACGATAAAACAGTTACTGCGCCGCCGCAACGAAATCAGCGTGTTGATACGCACATTTTCCGTGAAGATGATCCTCGAATTCGTTGCGCCATTTTTTCACGATGCTGATCGTTGGCAGCGCTGCGGCATCACCGAGCGGGCAGAAGGTGCGGCCGAGCATGTTTTGCGAAAGCTCGGCGATCAGAGAAATGTCTTCGCTGGTGCCGCCGCCCTCGTGGAAGCGGTCCAGCATCTTGCGCAGCCAGGCGGTGCCTTCGCGGCAGGGGATGCACCATCCGCACGATTCGTGCGCATAGAAGTGCATGATTCGGCGCGCGAGATCGACCATGCAGGTATCTTCGTCGAAGATCACCGTACCGCCCGAACCGAGCATCGAGCCGATCTTTGCGACCGAATCGTAGTCCATGGCGACATCGATTTCGTCGGCCCCCAGCAGCGGGCAGGAGCTCCCGCCGGGTATCACCGCCTTCAGCTTCCTGCCATCCCGCAGGCCGCCGGCGACTTCTTCGATGAGGCGCCGAAGCGGAAAACCGAGCGGCAGTTCATAGATGCCCGGACGATTCACATGGCCTGAAATCGAATAGAGACGCGTGCCGCCGTTTCGGGGCGTGCCCAGGCCCGCATACCATTCGCCGCCGCCGCGAATGATGGCCGGAACGGTGCTGAGTGTTTCCACATTGTTGATCACGGTAGGGCAACCGTACAGGCCCACGACGGCCGGGAACGGAGGCCGGATGCGCGGGTAGCCGCGCTTGCCTTCCAGCGATTCCATCAGCGCCGATTCTTCGCCGCATTCATAGGCGCCCGCGCCAGTGTGGGTAATCAGATCGAAATCGAAGCCGCTGCCGAGAATATTCTTCCCAAGATAACCCTGGGCATACGCCTCGGCAATGGCCACATCCATGATGTCGATGACATAACGGTATTCGCCTCGAATATAGATGAATCCGCGATGCGCATCGACCGCTTTGCCAGCAATCACCATGCCCTCGATCAGCTGGTGGGGATCCATTTCCAGCAGGGGGCGGTCTTTGCAAGTTCCCGGCTCGCTTTCGTCGCCATTGGCGAGGATATATTTCGGTTTGCCGCCGGTCTCCTTGGGGACGAAGCTCCACTTCATTCCGGCGGGAAAGCCCGCCCCGCCGCGGCCGCGAAGGTTCGATTTTTTCACTTCGTCGATGATCTGGTCGGCGGTCATTTGCTTGAGGGCCTTTTCGAGCGCCTGATAGCCTTCGGTCTTCAGATAGGTATCAATTTTTCGCGAATCCGGCAGGCCGAAGCGCTTGCTGATGACCGGAACTTCCGCGCTCAGCCGTTCGTGCAGTGCACCGGAGGTTACCGCAACCGGAGTGGGTTTCTTTCCCTCCTGAAGCTGTTCCAGCAGGGCGTCAACCTTGTCGGCGTCCAGCTTCTCGTAAAAATCATAGTTTACCTGCATGCACGGAGCGCCGGTGCAGGCGCCCATGCATTCCACCTCTTCGAGAGAAAACCTGCCGGACTCAGAAACTTCCTTGTGCCCGATGTTCAGGCGTGTTTTTACATGTTCGAGCAGTGCATTGCCGCCACGAACCATGCAGGAAATGTTGGTGCAGACCTGGAGGTGATACTTTCCCATCGGCTTGCGGCGGAGCATGGAGTAATAGGCCAGAGTTTCGGTCACTTGCAGGACGTTCAAATCGAGGCGCTTGGCGATTTCCTCGAGCAGTTCATCGCCGAGATGCCCGAAGTGGTCCTGCGCATACAGCATCATCGGAATGAGCGCGGACCGCTTGACCGGGTAGCGCCCGCTGAGGTCGTTGAATTTTTGTTCGAGTGCTGGCGGAAGTTGCATGGTCTGAATTAGCGGTCGACTTCTCCCAGAACGATGTCGGTGGTGCCAATGCAAGCTACCACATCGGCGATCAAACGGCCTTCACAAAGCTTACGCAAGGATTGCAAATTCACGAAAGACGGCGTGCGGAAATGCACGCGGTAAGGCTTGGGCGACCCGTCGCTCGCCATGAAAACGCCCAGCTCTCCGCGCGGGGACTCAATCGCCTGATAGACTTCGCCCCGCGGCGGAGAAAAACCCTCGGTCCAAATCTTGAAATGGTAGATCAGGCCCTCGATTGAGGTCTTCATTTCCTCGCGAGACGGGGGAATCACGCCCGGCGCTTCGGCGCAGAAGGGCCCTTCAGATGGAATCTTCTCCATGGCCTGCCTGACGATCTTCAGGCTCTCGCGAATCTCCGCCACGCGCACTTGATACCGCGCGTAGCAATCGCCAGCGGTGGCCGTCTGCACCTTGAAATCGAACTCATCGTAGCTCGAATAGGGAAAGACCTTGCGAATATCATAGGGAACGCCGCTGCCGCGAAGCAAGGGGCCGGAGGCGCCCAGGGCGATTGCATCGGTTGCGCTCAGCATGCCCACGCCTTTGGTGCGCGCGATCCAGATGCGGTTTTCGGTAAGCAAATCCTCGTATTCGTCAATATGGCCCGGCAGCGACTCAACCACGCGCTGCACGCGCTCGAGCCATCCCGGAGGCGGCTCGAGCGCCAGGCCGCCGATGCGGAAGTAGCTCGTCATCATCCGCTGGCCGGAGACGTACTCGTAAATCTTCATGATCTCTTCGCGTTCGCGGAAGCTGTACAGGAACACGGACATGGCGCCCAAGTCGATGGCGTGAGTTCCCAGCCAAACCAGATGCGAAGTGATGCGAGTCAGCTCGGTGAGCAGCACGCGGATGTACTGCGCGCGCTTCGGAACTTCGAGCCCGATCAGCTTTTCGGCGGCCAGGCAGTAGCCGAGATTATTGGACAGCGGGGCCAGGTAATCGATGCGGTCGGTCAACGTGATGGCCTGCGAGTAGGTTTTCGCTTCGCAGGATTTTTCGATCCCGGTATGTAGGTAGCCGATCTCGGGATCGGCCTTCATCACGGTTTCGCCCTCGAGTTCGAGCACCACGCGCAGCACGCCATGCGTCGACGGGTGCTGCGGACCCATATTGAGGACCATCGAGGGCGAAGCGCCGGCCACAGTCTCGATCGTGTGTGTGCTGCCCATTATCGAAATCCCTCGGTCGGATAGTCCTTGCGCAGCGGATGGCCTTCCCATTCATCGGGCAGCAGGATGCGCCGCAGGTTCGGATGACCCTCGAAGCGGATGCCGAAAAGATCGAAATTCTCGCGCTCGTGCCAATCGGCGGTGGGCCAGATCGGGAAGACCGAACGAATCGCGGGGTCATTTCCCGCGAGCTTTACTTTGAGCCGCAGCCGCAGCGCTAGATCGATGGCAAGAAGCTGGTAGTTAACCTCAAAGCGGGGCTCCAGCGGAAAACGGTCTACGGTGGCGATATCGGAGAGAAACGAGAATTTCAGCGAAGGCTCGGTGGCCAGATATGGGCCACCGGAAACAGATATTCACGGGGAAGTACGACCGTGGTTTCACCCCTGGATTCAATCACTTCCGCGACGGATCGGGCATCCCATTCCTGGAGCTTACGCACGGGCGAGATTTTGTCGATTTCCTGTGGTTGCACTATTCGTCCGATTCCGGATGGGCGCTCAGCGATCCCAATCGAGCGCGCCCTTCTTCCAGAGGTAAATGTAACCGACAAAGAGAATTATAATGTAGAGCAGCATCTCCACAAAACCGAACACCTTCAGATCGTGGTAGACGAGCGCCCAGGGGTACAGGAAGATGGCTTCGATATCGAACAGAATGAAGACCAGAGCCACCATGTAGAAGTGCACTGAGAAGGGCTGCCGCGCATCACCGACGGGCGCCATACCGCATTCATAGGCTTGATCTTTGGCGCGGGAATGCGAGTGTTTGCCGACAACTGTGGACGCCACCACCAGCACACCGGCTAGTCCTCCGGCCAGTATAAACATGAGCAAAAGTCCGCCGTAGTTATCGAGGTAGGCGCTATCCATGATCGATGCGCTGCTATAATAGCGTCCGATTGCACGTCGGTCAAATGAACTTCCCATAATTTATGCGCGCACCAGGTACTCGGGTCGCATTGTGAGAAACGGAAGATCATTGCCATGAGCTCCGGCTACAACACGGATGTTCAGGTTGGCGACCGGGTGTACCACGTGCAGACCGAAGATCGCGGCCCCAATCCTTACGTCATCGATACGGCGGTGTATCACAACGGCATGGTGCTCTGTCGCCATTCGAGCGACTACCAGCATTTCGCGAATTCCTCGGAATTTTGCATCGAGGATTTGCGCGCCAGGGTGGAAGAGCAGCATCGCTGCGTGATCGAAGACTTGCGCAGCGGCTTTTTCGACGCGGAAATTGCAGCGGGCTTGGAAAAGGGCCTGCGCGCGGCGGGAATTCAGGTGCAGTTACTCAATCCCCAATCATGGCTCTCGGGGAGCGGCATTTCGCTCGATCTGGAGATTTTGCGGCGGGCCGATCGCCAACCCGAGCCAGGCGTACAGGTCGAAGCAAAGATCGAAGGCGCCGCGCCGGATGTTCCGCACACCGGAAAAAGCGACGAACGCGGGCGCGTGCAGCTCCGTTTTCCTCTGCCGGCGCTCGGGAAGGATGATCTTACCCTGGTGATTCAGGCGCGCAATGATTCGAGCCGGGACGAAATTCGGTTTGCCATGCGCGTCAAGCCCAAAGCGCCGCCGGCGGGTGCGGCTCGATGACGGTGGTGATCAATGGCGAACGCCGCGAAATTCCAGATGGTCTTACGGTTGCCGCGATGATCGAGCATCTCGGCATGCCGCTCGAACGCGTGGCCCTTGAACGCAACCTCGATATTCTCTCCCGCACTCTCTGGAAGGAAACCTGCGTTCAAGAAAACGATCGCTTTGAAATCGTCCACTTTGTGGGCGGCGGCTGATCGTTCCGTAGACGCCTCGCTCAGGCGTGTACCTCTACGTGTACCTCTAGATGTTGGCTAAGATATGGCCGAGTTTGGTTTTCTTGGTTCGCAGGTACGCGCGGGAATGGTGGCTGGTTCGCGGCCGGCAAGGAACTCGCTCGACGACGCGAATGCCGAACTCCTCTAGCTGCTGGACCTTGTCAGGATTGTTCGAGAGCAGTCGAACCGAGGCTACGCCGAGCGCCTTCAGCGCCAGGGCGGCGAAGCGGTAGTCGCGGGAATCGGCTTCGAATCCCAATTTCCGATTGGCTTCGACCGTGTCGAGCCCCTCATCCTGAAGCTCGTAGGCCTTCAATTTATTGAGGAGGCCGATGCCGCGCCCTTCCTGCGGCAGGTAGAGGACGATTCCCGACGGCTCTTTCGCGATCTTACGCAATGAGAATTCCAGCTGCGCCCGGCAATCACATCGCTGTGAGGTAAACACGTCCCCGGTGAGGCATTGCGAATGCACGCGCACGAGGGGCACTTTCTGGGAAAGCCGGCCGTGCTGGATGGCTACGGCCTCTTCGCCAGGCTCGCCTTCAATTCCAAAAATCTTGAACCGTCCGAAAGTCGTAGGCAAGCGTGCGTGCGCTACCACACGCGCCTTACCGTTCTGTTTTCGCTGCGCCATGTGAAGGCGAAGATTATAGCAGCTTCGCGGAAGCTCCTGGTCACGGGCTGACGGGTTCCGGGCGCTGCATAGACAGTGGCCAGCAAGTTGTCGTAGCACTGCTCCCCAAGCTCGTCGGGGTGGGCCAACGTTCTGGGCACGCGCACGCTTGTCGCTGCCGGCAGATGCTCGCGAGGCGCCCTCCGCATCATGAGCCGCTTCTTGTCACAGGAAAGCGGTGCCTGGTGCGCGTAGGCGGAGAAAGAAAGTAGTGCGATGGCGAAGACCGTTGGCATTGACGCCCATCGCCCTCATTCTCATTAGTTTTCACGGGAAACGGTTCTTGACTCCGGAAAGCGAGAAATGGGCGCCAGACCACCTTGCCTGGTGATGATCGTCACTTCGTCGGTCTTTCCGATGTCCGGGGGGCAGCAACGGCCCTAACCACACGGCTTTACAACCCTGTCCTCATTGGCTAACGTAGCTCCGGGCTGCCACGTTCGGCCTGCGAGCAACATGGAACCACTTTCTGGCGGAAGAGAACTGTTGTTCACGCTCGTGCTCAAGGTAGGGCTGGGCCGCGGCACTGGCCGCGCTGCTGTCCGTTTCCGTTCCTTCCGCGGGCTGCTTTTCACCGGAAACCGCGATTCCGATCAAAAAGTAAAATTGCTGCTCTTCCTTGTTCCGCCTCCTCGCGATTGGTGTGATGTTGCGCATTTTTGGCGGGTACCGTTTTTCGATCTGATGCTGGAAGGGTCTTTCTTGATGGGGCTGATCGGCGGGCAGGTGTGGGCCTGCTCGGCGGCTCCCTGATCAGCTTGCCGGCGTTTGGCAATCACGAATGGCTGTCAAGCCCCATGGCCGCGCTGGTGGGTTTGCTTGCCGGGGTGGTGCGCGAAGTCATTCCCGAAAAAGAAGACGTGTGGCACTTCGGCCCGTTCCTATTTCTGAATATCCCTCATTGGCTGTGGAAGCTTGCGCGGGACCGCAAAGGCAACTGGGCCATGCTGCCGCTTTTTATTGCGCGGCTTTGGAAGTTGCCTGGATCGAATTGGCCAACCTGGTTCCGCACGATGGCTGTTTCCGATCCAGCCGGCGAACTGGGAATATATGGCGCTGGTGGTGCTTTCCTCGGTGATGTGCGTGGCGATGGCCATTAAAATTTGGAACAACACGCGCATCGAGATGAACCTCGAGCAGAACCAGCAACTGCTGCTGAAAGCGCGCATGGATGCGCTCACCAGCCAGATCAATCCGCATTTCCTTTTCAACACGCTGAATACAGTTTCTTCGCTGATCCGCTTCGATCCCGATATGGCTCGAGGAGTCGTGCTGAAGCTTTCAAATATCCTGCGGCGGCTGCTGCGAAAGCATGAAACGTTCGTGCCTTTGCGCGAAGAGCTGGAGTTTATCGACGATTACCTGGATATCGAAGTCATCCGCTTTGGGCGCGACAAGCTGCAAATCTTCAAGGAAATCGAGGAAGAAACGCTCGAGGCGTTCGTCCCCAGCATGCTGCTGCAGCCGATCGTCGAAAATTCCATTAAGCACGGCCTTGCGCCACGCCTGGAGGGCGGGGAAATCCATCTGCGCACGCATCTTCGCGATGGCCGACTTTCGATTGAAATTGATGACAATGGCATGGGCATTCCGCCCGAGCGCCTCGCCGAGGTATACGGTGGCGGCATCGGCATCAGCAACGTTCACGAGCGCCTCCGACTGCTTTACGGAGACCAATTCAAAATGGATATTCGCAGTCAGGAAGGCGAGGGAACGCAAATCCACATCGAAATCCCGGCGCTTTCTCCGGTCACCGCGACTTTCAGCTAAACACTGTTTCTGAACCTTCGCAGCGTCAATGGATACAACGATGTCCTTCCTTGGCTACAGACTTTCGGGGATAGCTCTGGCGCGCTGCTCCTGCGACGCTCTAGCTTGCTCCCGACGGGCCGGGATCGGGCCACCCCGGCGCGCCTCTATTCGGTCCACTATGCGGCCATGCGAGTTTCAGTGGACAGCCGGGATACCATCAGCAAGCCACACCCGTTCGCTTGGGCCTCGTCCAACCTGCATGCCGGGAGACCTGTGCTGCGAGTGATCAAGATCATCTGGGCCAACACGATCAACGATGACTGCCTGGACCTCGCGGCGCAAATGTCCTTCTATTTCTCGCTGTCTCTGTTTCCCTTCTTTATGGTCATCGCGGGATTCGTGGATGGTTGCCTTCGACGACGCTTTGGCACAATCTGGCCCAATGGATCACCGATTATTTGCCGCGCGATTCGCGAAGGCTGGTCTTCATGACGATTCTTGATCTCACCCGGGGGGCCAGCGGCATCCTGTCTTTCGGAATCCTGGCCACCCTGTGGACCGCCTCCTCGGGATTCGTGAGCCTGATGGAATCGCTCACCGTGGCCTATGGAGCCAAGGACACCCGGAGTTTCTGGAAAAAGAGGGTCATCGCGGTGTGCGCCACCCTGGTGGGCGCATTTTTTCTGGCAGGAAGTTTTGGGCTGATGACCTTCGGCCACTGGATCGCCGGCCTGATTTCCATTCGCGTCGAATCTTTTTTCCCGTACCAGCTGCAATGGGAAATCGGACGATGGTTCGCAAGCCTGCTGCTAATGCTGCTGGGACTCGATCTGATGAACTATTTTCTTCCCCATGTCAAAAAGCCCTGGCGCTGGCTGTCGCCGGGAACGGTTTTCGTCGTGCTGACCATGGTCGGCGGATCCGCCGGATTCAATTTCTACCTGCGTCACTTCGGCGACTATCCCAGGTTCTATGGCGCCATGGCGGGATTCATCATCCTGCTCACATGGATTTACCTGGCAAGCCTCATTCTGCTGATCGGGGCGGAGACTGACAGCGTGGTCGGGAACTTGCACGGACGCGGAGCCGCCGCATGAATTCCCAGGACGCTCTGCCAAGGGGGCGCCTCCATCCGAATCGGCTTAAGCAGGCAGCGAAAGTCCTCGGCGTTTATGTGCTGCTGCTGGGTTTTTTTCACAGCACGGCATGGGCTCAGGATGCGCAGCCCGAGACCTACGCCGGTTTCGAAGGACGAACGGTTTCTCGCGTTGAACTTTCGGCAGGGCCCGGCACCAATACCGACGTTTTTCGGCCGCTGATCAAACAGCAGGAGGGAGCGCCATTTTCCGGCGGTGCCATCCGCCAATCGCTTGCGGCCCTGCAACAAACCAAGTCGTTTTCCAAGGTGGACCTGAAAGTCGAGCCCGAGCAATCGGGTCTGCGCATCATGTTCATTCTCGAGCCGGCGTCCTATGTCGGCATCATCACTTTTCCCGGCTCGGGGGGCAAATTCGTATACACGCGGTTGCTGCAAGCGGTAAATATTTCCGAGCAATCGCCGTTTTTTGACGACCTGTTGCCGCAAGGCCAAAAAGGTCTCGAACAATTTTTACGGGTGCAAGGTTATTTCCAGGCTGCGGTGCACGCCGAAACACAACGCGACGACCCACACCGGATTGTGAATCTCGTGTTTCGCCTCAACTTAGGTCCATACGCGAAGGTAGGCGCGATCAACTTTGACGGAGTTTCCTCAGACGAGGCCGAACACATTCGCCGCACCCTTCACTCCGTCTGGGCGCGGGTCAAGCGCGACTCGCTCAAGCCCGGCCAGCCGTACTCTCCGGATCGGATCAGCAGGACAGTCAACTACATTCGCGGCCAGCTGCGCGGAGAAGATCATCTTGCCCCTGTGGTTCGCCTGGCATCGGCGAATTACAATCCGCGTACGAATCGGGCCGACCTCACCTTCCAGCTCAATCCCGGACCGACCGTTTCGGTCAAGGTCACAGGCGCGCACATGTGGAAACGAACTATCCGCCGGGAAATCCCAATTTACGAGGAGAACTCGGTCGACCGCGACTTGGTCGACGAAGGCGAACGCAACCTCCTCAGCTATTTCCAAGGCAAAGGCTATTTCGACGCCAAGATCCACACGGTGTACAACGTTCAGCCAAACGACGTGACCGTCGAATATCAGGTGGATCGCGGGAGCCGGCACAGGGTCGAAGAAGTCCATTTTGACGGGAACAAATATTTCAGCGACCAGCGTCTGGAGCAAGCCGTCGCCGTGAAACAGGGCCACGCGGTCCTGGGCTATAGGTTCACGCGCGGAAAGTTCAGCGACGAACTCGTGCGCAAAAGCCTGGCTTCGCTCAAAGCACTTTATGCCGATGCCGGATTCGCGAAGGCCTTGGTGGTTCCCAAGATCACCGATTTTGAACCGCAAGTGGACGTTACCTTCCAAATCACCGAGGGCGATCAGGACAAAGTGAATTCGCTGCGAATCGAGGGGAATGCCACCCAGGATCGGCAATCTCTTTCTGCCAATGGCGCGCTGAACCTTTTGCCGGATAGGCCGTATTCTTCGCATTTCCTCGACGTGGACCGCAACCACATTCTTGCCACGTACCTGAATCTCGGTTATCTGAACGCGAATTTACGGTCCAGCGTGACGCCGCAGCCCGGTAACGCTCATCTGGTCGATGTCGTATACAACATCCAGGAAGGTCCGCAAGGGCGCGTCGATGATGTTATTGTCCTTGGCGAGCAGGTCACGCGCCCTTCGCTGATCAGCCTTATCAGCGCGCCCGAGGTCGGCCCTGGCCAGCTCTTGAGTCAGGGAAAATTCTTCACCGCCGAAGGCGCGCTCTACAACTTGAACGTCTTTGATTGGGTGAGCGTCAAGCCGCGAGCGGCACTGAGCGATCAGCCGAGAGAAACAGTTCTCATCAAAGTTCACGAATCGAAGCGTTATTCGATGGATGTGGGCGCCGGTATCGAGGTAATTCCCCGCAGTGGCAATATTCCGGTGGGCGATGTCGCTCTTCCGGGTTTGCCTCCGATTGGCCTGGGATCGAAGTTTACCGTAAGTCAGAAGAGCTTCTTCGGCCCTCGCTTTTCATTTGCACTTGCGAAACACAACATCCGCGGCCACGCCGAGACGGCGACGCTTTCGACGATCGTGTCCCGGCTGGACCAGAGCGGCACCTTCACCTACGCCGATCCCCGGCTTGGCAACACACGATGGAACTCCCTGTTCAGTTTTTCGGTCGAGCGCAGCACCGAGAACCCGCTTTATACCGCGCGTTTGGGAACCGGCTCTTTCCAGATCGAGCGGTTTCTGGACGCCAAGCGCACCAAGAACCTGATCTTTCGATACACCTTCCAGCGAACCGATCTCAGCAATCTGCTCGTTCCCGACCTGGTGCTGCCACCCGATCAGCATGTGCGGCTTTCCACGGTGTCTGCCGAGTACGTTCGCGACAGCCGCGATAACCCGCTGGACGCGCACCACGGGGTTTACCAGACGTTCGATTTCGGTGTCACGCCGACGGCCTTTGGCTCGAGCGCCAATTTCGTTCGCTTCCTCGGGCAGAACGCTTTTTATCTTCCGGTACGCCCCTGGCTCACTTGGGCGACTGACCTTCGAGTGGGCCTCGCGGCACCCTTTTCCGGCAGCATCGTTCCTTTGAGCGAGCGATTTTTCTCCGGCGGCGCGGATTCGCTGCGTGGATTTCCCATCGACGGCGCGGGGCCGCAGCGTCCTGTGAACGTGTGCGCCACGCCGGGCAATGCGGCCACCTGCACTCTGATCAGCGTGCCCGTGGGTGGGAACATGCTTTTCATCCTGAATACGGAAGCGCGGTTCCCGACAAAAATTATCAAAAATCTGGGTGCTGTGCTCTTCTATGACGGGGGAAACGTGTACAGCAACATCAATCTGCGGCAATTCGTGGACGACTACACCAACACCGTCGGCATCGGCCTACGCTACAAAACGCCGGTGGGCCCGGTGCGCTTTGATGTCGGCTACCGGCTTACGTCGGTTCCCGGCGTGCAGGCCACGCAGTATTTCGTGACGCTGGGCCAATCGTTTTAAGGGGAGTGCCGCGTGCCCATGGTGGTCCTATGATGACCTGGAAGAAAGCGATAGGAGCAACCGTATTGATTGCCGTCGCGGTGGGGTTGCTTCTGGCGGGCGCAACCTACCTAATCGTTCACACCGACGCTTTCAGCCAGTTTGTGCGCGAAAAAGCGGTGCAGGAGGCGGAAAAGGCCACCGGATCGCGTGTCGACATTCAAAGGATCGAAATTCACTGGAGCAAGCTGGGCGTCGATTTCTATGACCTTGTCATCTACGGCCCTGGCGCGTCGTCAAACCCCTTCTTTCGCGCCGATCATCTGGGCGTTCGCCTGAAGGTCGTCTCGGTGCTGCAAAGAAAAGTCGCTTTGAGCGAACTGATCCTGGACCGCCCGTTCCTTGATCTGCGCGTGAGCGCGAACGGTGAAGCCAACCTGCCGAAATCTTCGAGTTCGAGCGGTTCAAAGAGTCCGATGGATATGGTGTTCGATCTGGCCGTCGGCCATCTCGCCGTCACCTCGGGCCAAATTAACTATCACGACCGGCAAATCCCGCTTTTGGCGGATCTTCGGGATTTTCGCGCTGACGCCGTTTACAAAATCTTGTCCGGCACCTACAGCGGTTCGCTCGGATATGACCGCGGTCGGATTGTCGCCGGCGATTTCAATCCGGTTGAACACGGCGTGCAGCTGAAATTCCTGGCCAGCCATTCGGAGCTGGATCTGGACCCTCTGTCTGTGACCTCCGGTAAGTCGCATATCACCGCGCACGGCAAGCTTGTCGATTACAACCATCCGTTGGTCGAGGGCAACTATGAGGCGGTTGTTTTCACACCGGAACTCGCCAACATTCTGAAGAATGGATCACTCCCGCAGGGAGAGATTGCTGCGATCGGATCGCTCCGCTATCAAGGGTCGCCGAACGAATCGTTTCTGCAAGCTGTCGAGGTGAATGGCCGCTTCTCCAGTCCGGCTCTGGATCTCCACGCGGGACAAATTCTTACCCAGGCGAAATCGGTCCGCGGCGCTTTCTCGCTAGAAAAGGACAATCTCCGGGTTCTGCATCTCGATGCCGATGTTCTGCGCGGCCATCTGACTGCCAACGCGGAAATGCTGAACATGGCCTCCGACAAACCCTCCAGCCGCGTGAACGCGGCTGTCAGGAACATCTCGCTTGAGGAAATTGGCGCCCTGCTTCCGCAGGGGAGCTACGGCCGCCTGCGTTTTGCAGGGCTGGCCAATGGGGACGTCCAGGCCTCCTGGCCAGGCAGCATCCGCGATATCGTGGCCCACTCGCAGGTGACCATCGCAGGGCCGCGTGCCACCCCCAATGCCAGCCATGCGATCCCCGTAAATGGAAGCTTGGATGTTCGCTACGATGGCCGGCGGGATACCGCTTCATTTGCGCCATCTCGTTTGCAAACAGGCAGCACGCAAATTTCATTCCGAGGCACTGTCAGCAAGCAATCAAGCTTGAGCCTGCAGGCCAACTCAAGCGACCTGCGAGAACTGAGCGCCCTGGTCTCCGAAGTTCGAACGGCTGCCGCGGCTTCCGGGGCCGCTACACCATCGGCACCTCTGGACATTCGCGGATCGGCCCAATTCTCTGGCCAGGTTTCCGGCGCGGTCAGAAATCCGAGGATTCAGGGACAGCTCTCGGCAAACCAGGTGGAAGTGGAAGGCAACCGGTGGCGTTCGATTCGCACAGAGGTGGATTGGTCTGCATCTGGCGCATCGCTTCGGAACGGGGCAATCGAAGATGCCCGACAAGGCCGAGTGGCCTTCAATGTACGGACTGCGTTGACCGATTGGTCCTTCACGCCGTCAAGCCAACTATCTCTCCAGGCGAGTGCGACCGATCTCTCGCTTGCCGACTGGCAGCGGTTTTCCAAGCAGCGCTATCCAGTTGCCGGCAGCGTATCCGCAGACATTTCGATGCAGGGTAGCGAGCAGAATCCTTCAGGACACGGCTCGCTGCAAATCGTGAAGGCTTCTGCCTGGGGTGAGCCGATCAATACCCTCGCCGTCAACATGCAGGGGAGCGGCAATTCTCTCAAGGGGGTCGTGCAGCTACAGGCACCCGCCGGAAATGTGACCGCGAATATTTCCTTTGCACCCCAATCGAAGCAATACGAGGTGAGGGCAAGCACTGCCGGGCTGAAGCTCGAACAGATCCACGCGGTTGAAGAGCGCCATTTGGGAATCGCCGGGGTAGTTGTGATGGCCGTCTCCGGCCAAGGCACGCTGCAGGACCCGCAGCTCTCCGGCCATCTTGCCATATCGAAGTTCCAGTTGCGGGACCAGTCGGTCTCCTCAGCCGAAGCGCAACTCGAGCTGGTGCGCCAGCACGCCAATTTCAGGCTGCATTCGGTCGTCGCGCAGGGAGAGGTGGAAGTAAAGGGCGATGTTGCTCTGAGCGGCGCATATACGACTGCCGCTTCGATCGACGTCCGCGCTCTTCCCGTCGGCCCGCTGCTCGCCAGCTACTTGTCGGTGAGCGCGCCAAATCTGCAAGGGCAAACTGAAATCCACGCCGAACTTCAGGGGCCACTAAAGGACCCGGCGAGCATCCAAGCGCACATGCAAATACCAACCTTTAGTCTTTCCTATCTTTCCACAAGCATTGCCCTGGCCAATCCCTTGCGGCTCGATTACGCCGCAGGAGTGGCCACGCTGCAGCAAACCGAGTTGAAAGGCACGGGCACCGATATCACCCTGCACGGTGTTATCCCGATCAGAAATGCGTCGTCGTCGTTCAACATCGGGGCAAGCGGTGGCCTGGATTCTTCCTTAATTCAGGGTCTGACGAAAAGCGTGAAGAGCTCCGGACGGGTGGACCTGAAACTCGAGGCGCGTGGAAATATAAAGCAGCCAACCGTCCAAGGCCAAATCAAAGTTGAAAATGTCTACCTCGCCACGGACTCGCTTCCGGTGGGAATCGAGGGAATCAACGGAGAGCTTAATATCGCAGGCAATCGGCTGGAGGTCAGCAACCTCACCGGCAATGTTGGCGGTGGCACGATGTCGGTGAACGGATTCATGGCGTACAGCAGGGAACCGGCATTCAACCTCGGAGTGCAGGCCCATTCGGTTCGCGTGCGCTATCCCCAAGGCTTGCGTTCGATCCTCAATGCGAATTTGCAGCTAACTGGCGATTCTTCGAACTCAAACTTGAGTGGGCAGGTGGTAATCGATCGATTGTCGTTCACAGATCAGTTTGATCTGGCGAATTTCAGCAGCCAACTGGCTGCCGGTTCGCCCCCGAGCTCGTCCAGTCCGTTTGAGCACAATCTACGCCTGCAGAGTCGCGCTTCAAGACCGCGCGGGATCTGAGCCTTACCAGCAGCCAGCTCAGCATGCAAGGAGCGGCGAACCTGAATCTGGTGGGTCGCTGGCCGATCCGGTGATCCTCGGCAGAGTGAACCTGACAGGAGGAGACATCTTCTTTCTGGGCAAGCGCTATGAGGTCCAGAATGGCCGATCGAATTCAACCCGTTTCAGACCGAACCGGTCGTGAACCTTTACATCAAAACCACCGTGCAAGCAATACAACATCACCTTGAATTTGATCTGGTACCGGTAGACCGGTTGCGCACGAACTACACGGCCGATCCCGCGCTTCCGCCCGCCGATATCATCAACCTTCTGGCGACGGGGGTAACCGCCGCCCAGTCGGCCACCACTCAGACACCCGCCAGCGTGAGCGCGGAGTCGGTCGTGGCGCAGGGAGTGGCCGGCCAGGTCAGCGGCAAGATTCAGAAATTCGCCGGCATTTCACAGCTGACCATAGATCCGCTGGCGAACAACAACACCGCGAACCCCGGTTCCCAGATTTCCATCCAACAACGCGTCACCGGAAACATCTTGCTGACCTTCGGTACCGACGTGACCTCCACCCAGGCTACATCGGTCCAGTTGCAGTACCGCACTACGCCGCAGACGTCCATCTCTGTTCTTAGGGACCAGAACGGCGGTTATGCGATCGATTTTCGCGTTCACAAGACTTTTTGATCGCCCCTCACATCCTGCGCGACAGATCACACCTCACAACCCGCGGCAATCCCGTGCGGGTGGAGGCCCGGTGATATATTCTTTCTCGCGGTAACCAATGCCGCCCATCAAAACCTGCCTGCATCGAAAGGAACGTCATGAATGATGAGATGTCTGAGAAGCTGGCGATCCGCGAAGTCATCGAAAACTGGGTTCTGTGGAGTGACGCAGGCGATTGGGAGCGATTCCGCACCGTGTGGCATGACGGGGCATTCATGTCGCCACCTGGTTTGAAGGAACGGCCGAGGAATTCGTGCGCGTGCGCCGCGAAGGCTTTGAAAAGGGCGTGAGCATCATCCATTTCCTCGGCGGCTCGTCGGTCGATGTGGTAGGCAGCCGCGCCATTGCCCAGACCAAGATGACGATCTCCCAGCGCGCGGCGGTTCACGAGGTGCTCTGCGACGTGCTTTGCACCGGCCGGTTCTACGATTTTTTCGAGAAGCGTGCGGGCCGCTGGGGTGTTGTCTATCGCCAGCCCATCTATGAGAAAGACCGGATGGATCCGGTCGACACTTCCAAGACCGTGCCGCTCGACAGGCAATTGCTGGAAAGCTTCCCCATCGGCTACCGGCACCTCGCATATCTGCAGTCCAAGATTGGCTACCAAATTCGTGGCGTGAGGCCTGGCCTGAAGGGGCCGGAAGTCGAGGCGCTTTACGCTCGAGGTAAAAAATGGCTGGCGGGCGGTCCGCTGCAAGCCGCCTCTTCAGTCGAGTAGCAAACAATCCTGGCGCGGCACGTCCCGCTGGCTGAACGAAAATGGCAGTCTGCTGTACCAATAATACCCGATGGCTCATCTGTCCGATGCTGCGATAGAGTTTCGATTCCGGTACGGAAAAGGAGCAGTAAAATAGTTCAGTCTGTTCCCCCTCAGACTTCAGCGAAGTCTCCGCAGCTGTTTAGATGGAGGCGATGTGCAGAAGACCATCCTAATCGCCGACGACAATAAACTTTTGTGGCCACCTGCGCCAGGTCCTCGAATGTCAGCCGGGATTCGTGGTTTGCGGAGAAGCAGTAAACGGGCAAGATGCGATTGAAAAGGCCCTAAGACTTAAGCCCGATTTGATTGTGCTGGATATTTCGATGCCCGTCATGAACGGCCTCGATGCGGCACACACGCTACGACAAATGATGCCCTACGTGCCCATCCTGCTGTTCACCATCCACAAGACCAGGCTTTCAGCTGCCGAGGCGCTTGCTTCCGGGGCAAGTGGCATTGCCTTCAAAGGCGACGGAATACTTGGCCTGGTCAACCAAGCCAAAACGCTGCTGCACTCTTGAACGAACTCCCGACGAATCGCGGATCGCGGCTTCGCTCTCAAGCCCTGAAGCCGTTGACGATGGAAGTTCGAGTTTACACCCAACCTGCTGCTGGTCACCGCCAGGCCTGGCCACGGTTCGACGCCTCTTTGACCTGCGGCCCGATACTCGCGTCGTTCTCGTCGTGGGCAAATAAGGGCTGCCCGGGAATGTGCCTTGCAGCAACCGAAGCCGATTTATTTCTGTTCTTCTGAACCGGAATTGTGCATCAAGAAACGAGTCCCATGAAAATGAAAACTGCCCGTCGCTCGTCACCGAACGCCTAGGTTCGTTCGCCTACGCAAGGACTCTCCGATATGGGCTGCTTCAACGGCGGATTCGCCGGCACAGACTGCCAGCAAAGTCGCTAGAGGACCGGGTTCAAGCGCGCTGCTGCGCGGGCGTATGTTGCCTTGGATAGAGAACGAGAATCTCGCCCGGCGTCTTCGATTTGGCCTATATCGAGCTGTCGACCACGGCCTTGGGGGCCTTGCGGAAACGCAATCTGGCCATGGCCGTACCAGAGGCGTCCTCGCAGCATGTTCTCGATGGCATTTGAAATCGTTCCGTGGCTTGGGAACCTGGGCCTAGACTCACGACTGGTCACGGGCCAAGCGGGCCAGCCCGCCGGCAGGATTAGCGGAACTGCTCTCTCTCCTGGAACATGTCCCCTGACGCACAGTGCTCCCTTCCGGCACAGATGCACGCTTGAGGTGTCCCGAGTTTTGCCAAGAAGGCTCCAAAGCAGACCTCGTACTGCCCACTGCTCTGGCGAACAGTTCATCTTTTTTCTGCAAGCATAAGAAAGGAATTTCTGTAGCCATCAAACCATGATGCCACGTCACAGCACGATCGGCGAGTTGTTGATACGCGAAGGTCTTATTGATTCTTCGGGGCTCGATCATGCTATGGCTGTTCAATCGAAAGGAGGCGTGTCTCTTGCCAAGGCGCTCGGCGATCTGGGTCTCGCCGACGAAGCCGCGGTGACCTTGGCCATCGCGAAAGGCCTCCATCTGGAGTGCCTAGGTTCGGAAGTGCCTGACATTGAGCCCGAACTCAGCGCCCTTCTGCCTATCGAATTCTGCCGGAAGAAATTGGTAGTGCCCTTGAGTCTGAAGGGCAATTCGCTTCGACTCGGAATGACCGACCCTCTGGACTTTGCGACGATCCAAGATGTCATGTTCCGGCTAAGCAAGGAGGTCGTCGCGGTCGTCGCCAGCCAGGCCACCATCCTTGCATATGTCAACCGGGCTCGCTCCAGCGTTATGGAGGGACAAGAGACCTACGAGATGCTCACCAACGTCCGTCCGGAAGGTGAGGTAGAAGCGGCTGTTGACACCGAAGAGGTTGTGGATGCGGCTAAGTTAGCGAAAGATACTAAACTTGCGCCCGTCGTAAGGCTCGTAAATCTGATTCTGAGCGGCGCAGCTAAGCAGGGTGCCAGCGACATCCACATCGAGCCAAGGGAGAGACCTCCAAGTTCGTCAGCGCATCGACGGGCTTCTTCAAGACGTCTTCAAGATTCCAAAGCATCTTCAAGATTCCACAATATCCCGCATCAAGATAATTTCAGGGATGGATATTCCAGCAATACGCCTAATTTTTAGGCGTCAACATACA
>CAVQZU010000054.1:0-17453 GCA_963718485.1 uncultured Acidobacteriota bacterium | reverse complement strand
AATAGCGACGAGAAGTCCCAAACGTAATCTGATCTTCGACGCAGGGGACCGTATTTATTTGGACTCTGGCAGCATGACTAGCGGATACAGACGATTACATGTTTTGACCACTGCGCAATGAGCGATGTGGCCTGTGGCTGTCGAAAAGGAGTGCTGGCTTGCTAACGTCCATTGAGTAGCGACGTCCTTTAAAGGGGCTTACCTTGACGATATCGAGTCGGCATGAGTTTCGCCGGTTTTTGACTGGCTTTATTTTTTCCATTGCCGTTCTATTGCCGTCTGCTTCTTTCGCGCGAGAACGAGGACCACGGGTTGAGGTAGTATGCCCGTCACCACCCATTCCGATGACGATTGGCAAAAATAAAGTCTTGGTCTACGAGCTTCATCTCACGAACTTTGACCTGGTGCCCTTGACACTGAAGCACATTTCAATCTTCGCCGACAATCCCGATCCGCTTACTGCCCTCGAAGGAGATAAGTTATCGGCTGCGATGATCCGTATTGGAGCGCCAATGATGATGTCCGGCAGTTCGAGTGCGCGAGGCGATAACACTCGAACGCTCGTTCCCGGAGGTCGAAACATCGTCTTCTTGTGGATCGAGTTGCCGGCGATTAAATCTGCGCCTGCGAGTCTCAGACATCAGTTGGTTTTTTCGTCAACTCCAGATGGAACTGATAAACCCAGCGATGCAACGTTGGAGAATTTCGTGGTACCTGTAAACCAGACTCCGGTCCCAATCCTGGGTCCTCCCTTTGGCGGCGGCATCTGGCTTGCTGGTGGTGGTCCCGCCAATGATTCGAATCACCGCCGTGCTATTTTCGCGGTTGATGGGCACATCTATTCGCCGGAACGCTTCGCCATTGACTGGGTCAAGATCGGACCCAATGGCGACTCTCGCCATGACGGGACAAGCAACAACGAGAATTGGTGGGGCTGGGGAGAACCGGTTCTCGCCGTAGCGGACGGACAGATAACGGAAGTCGTGGACGAATTTCCCGACAACACTCCCCGCGTTCTGCCTCCTGTCACACTGGACAACATTGCCGGAAACCACATTGTTCTTCAGATTGCGGAAAACCGTTTTGTCACATATGCCCATCTGCAAAGAGGAAGCATCAAGGTGCGAACGGGCGATCATGTTCACCGGGGAGATACACTCGCGCTGCTTGGTAACAGTGGGAACACGACCGGCGCTCACCTACACCTGCAAGTGACCGATTACGACTCAGTGTTGCAGTCGCAGGGGGTTCCCTTCGCAATCGCCGCTTTCACCTATCTGGGGCCAGGGTCTGACTATCCCGAAAAGCAGATTTCGGAGCCGTGGGTCAACTCAATCCCGCCCGGCGATGGAGTGCTTACGTTCGAGGCCCTGAAGAAGTGACCGAATCAAGTGTCGTTTCAGCCGGCTGCCAGCTGGCTTCGACAGTTGGGTTGGGACACATGAGCGGGGTGCCGCATCGCGCAATCGAATTCACGATTCCACCGGGTGAATCCTGTTCCTGATTTGGCGCATCTAGCCACCTGCATCAAGCTGCTACTCACCGCATAATATCCCTCAATAATCTCGGCCCAGAAAGCCTGGATGTCATGAAGCTGATGCTCTTGTGGAATTTTATTAACTCCGCTCGCACTAGCTTGGTCTTAGCCCTGTCGCTGGCTGCAATGACAACGTCGACCATATCAACCGACTCCTATGCCGCATCGCGCAATCGAATTTCACGATTCCACCGGGTGAATCCTGTTCCTGATTTGGCGCATCTAGCCACCTGCATCAAGCTGCTACTCACCGCATAATATCCCTCAATAATCTCGGCCCAGAAAGCCTGGATGTCATGAAGCTGATGCTCTTGTGGAATTTTATTAACTCCGCTCGCACTAGCTTGGTCTTAGCCCTGTCGCTGGCTGCAATGACAACGTCGACCATATCAACCGACTCCTACGCCCACCGACTCAGTTTCTTTCAAAAATATGTGAAGCTTGCGGTGCCGTTCCTCGGCTACGGGCTTATGCAATTTTGTAAAGAACGGTCTGCTGCGGAGCGTTTGACAACGAACTTCGACGGCCTGACTGCGCGAGCCTGTCTTATCCACGTCTTCCCCGGAGAACTGGAATGCTCCTGCCAGGTTAACCGAGCGTGTTCACCACTTACCCAATCGGTGGTGGTGGCGCACAGTACGTCAACATTCCGAATCAATACAACGGTTCGGCTGATGTCCCCGGCATCGGAGCGAACAGTAACGTGTGTAGTGTCTCTCCGAACGGTATGTCGTTCCAGCTTTCCGCGAATAACACAGGTGAGGCGTTGATTGAGTTCACAGCGCAAGGACGTACAGGTCGATTGAATGTGACCGTGGTCAATCCCAGAATATGATCGCGTTCACGATCCTACTCCGCAGCGGCACGGTTTTAGCAGACGTGACAGAGCCACAGGTGCCTAACACTTGTGGCTCGTTATTTTGGAGAAAAGGAAATGGAGGCAGCATGAATACAAAAATGAATGCAGCACAAGGCGACTTGCCCGTCGAGCGGGTAGAGCGGCCCGACCACTTCGCAACAGAAGAGTCTAACGTTCATCTCTACATTCCGAAATCTCAGGCAGGCAGTTTGCCGCCCGCAACGTCTATGCAGCCGCGCTTTACGCTCGTGCTCGTGCAGACACAACATATTGCCAATCTCCAGCGTGTCTTGTTCAACACGGAAGCTGACACGCAGATGCGGCGTAACGCTCTTCTTCAGCTACAGACCAATGTGACGCAGCGAGACTGCGAGGATAGCCGCGCTGTGCTAGCCCAGTGGCACGAGTGCAGACTCACGTTGGATTGACAATGGCTCGATCAAAATTCATCCGCTGGAAAGCGTTTGTTGATCTGGTAGGTCATGCGCCGTTTGGGAGACTCACAGTTATTAGATTTGTTGGCTTCAATGACCGCCATCGTTCGACATGGCTTGTGGTGTGCTCGTGCGGAAAGTCTTTCGTGACTCTGGGTAACAGCCTACTCTCAGGAAAAACAAAATCTTGCGGCTGTTTGGGCAAAAGCAAAATCGCCGCTCGTAATCGACAAGGCAAAGGCATCGTGCGAGGGCCGCGCCCCAAGACAACTTAAACTGAACGCCTCTGGGAGGAGCGCGGCAATCACATTCTTAAACACCAAGCCCCGGCCTCCTTTTTCAAAAGGGAAGTCGGGGCGCCTTTTTTGTTTTCTAGGTGTTCAAAATTGACCAGTCGCGTTTTTTCCTTACGGTGTATTATCGCGACCGAATGAACTGGGCCTTGGGGTCTCGGCCCTCCCCGTCGAAAACGGTGCGCTGTGGCCATCCTCACACCAACCCGGCGCACCGTCATCTAGGTGAATTAGGTAGCAGGTCGTTTTCGCGGGTGCTCCGCGCAATCGTGCGTTGCAAACTCTTCGTCGCGTCGTGACTCAAAGTTCCATATCATTGCATCAAAAGTTTTGCCGACAGGCGCACCAGTAGGGTTGAAGACCCAAGAACAATGTGAGCATCCCCAACCACGAAAACGCGGTTGGTCTATCCACACCAACTCACGCGGCATGGCCACATTATAGAGCGGGCGCAGGTTGTACGCACTGCGAGACCAATCAACACGACGATCAACTGGACAGCGGCTTCGGCAGTCTCTATGCCACTAACTTTCCCACGGCTTTCATGTAGCTATCCATCGACTGCGTCAACTGCGCATCCACTTCGTCGGCGATAGTCATAACATCAGGTAAAAGCAGGCTGAAATCCAGAGATTCCAGATTGATTTGCAACATGCCGAAGATGGTTACCTGCAATATTCGCGACTCATGCACCAACATTGCAGGAGTGTAGCCTTGGCGATATCGCAGCCTGCCATGCGCAACGGCGGCAGCGGAGAAAGCGGCATCATTGTCATTCGTGGTGGCGCTTTGGCTCAAGCGGGCAGAGAGGTCTTCAACCAGCTTGGGAAGATGTCCGGTTCGCTCCTCATCACTAAGCGGTACGAGGTTTAGTTCACTGCTTCGTTTCGCCCGCATTAACCAGTTTTCAACGATGCTATTGCTGCATCGCAGCAATATCGCGCCCACGCTCTCCTTGTCCACCCGCTTAGCGGGTTTGCGATTGAATACTCTTTCTTGCACGAGTTCGGTGAGGCGACCAATCTCGAATGGCTTGACCACGATTTCATCCGCTTCCAGAAGGATGGCAGCCATAGCGGCCTGCACGTCAGGATAGCCGCTCACGAGCAGCGTCAGGGCATCCGGTTGGGAGTGACGCATCGCGGAAATTACTGTGAAGCCGTCACCGGGGTTAGGCATGTGCAGGTCCGTGATGAGCACGTCGAAGCTCTCAGTCGCGATTCGTCTCAGAGCCTCTGTCACGCTGGAGGCTGCAACCACCTCAAATCTCTTGCGTTCGAGTCCTTGAATCATCATGGAGCGGACTACCGCGTCATCATCCACCAGCAGAACTCTGTGGGCAGAGCCCGTTTCGGTCGGCGTCATGGAGCACCTCCTGTGTTGTCACGAATAGTGCTAGTTTTTGGGGTGGTTTTCCAAAACCGCGTAAATGCAGGTTAGCAGCAGGAATTACTAGTGTCTGAGCACTATTGCTCAGTGTCACGATTCGTGTCGCAAAGACGGAGAAACACCAGAAACTCTCTTCGCGCCCGATATCAGTCAAGAAATCATATGGAGGAGTTGAAGTCCATGACTGAGTGGAAGAGAACTTAGTTCTCGACGAGTGGGTCTTAGGACGACTCTCGCACGGCAGGTCATTCTAATCCTTTACAATGTCTGCGCTGTTAAATCCGAGGGGGAATCAATGGGAAACCTAGCAAGTGCGCTTCAGGAACTACGTGCGGAGCGCAAGCAAATGGTGTCACAGGTCGAGAAGTTAGATCAAGCGATTTCAGTCATCGAGTCGTTAAACGGCTCGGCAACAGTCCATCAGACAAGCCAACCGACCCGAGTGATATCGGCAGCGTCACGTCGCAAAATGGCGCGGGCACAAAAAGCGAGGTGGGCAAAGGTTCGGAATGGATCGCACCCTGCAGTTGCGACGGCGAAAACAAGCTCGGTTCCAGTGAAGCGCACGATGTCAGCAGCAGCCCGCAGGAAGATCGCGGCGTTTCAAAAAACACGATGGGCAAAGCTGAAAGCTCAACGGAACAAGGCCGCTTAGGCGAGTCCAGAGGCACGGAGTATTTCTTCTGACAGACTTTGTTCTGACGGATGTGGTATAAGGTTGCGTCGCAATGGCGAAGCGGAAATCTCTCAGCCACATTCCGATATTGCCCGTCAGCCCCATGAGTTTGGTGTGCCCTTTTTGCAGTGCCAAACCGGGAACGGTATGCGTCACTCTTTTGGGCGGGGAACTTGAAATCGTGCACGTCGCAAGAGTGAAAGCTGCGTTAAAAAAGGATGCTGCCGCTAAATCGAAAGGCAATAAGCACCGAACGTAACCGCCCACCGTACGTACACTTGTAATGGCGGGCCGCAGGATTCATCGATATGGCGGGTTGAGCGTTGGAATCAAGCGGTCTTGGGTTTAGCGTTACGCCTGCGTAGAAGGATGCGCTTGATTGCGTTACTCATTTTGCGGCCTGTAACTTCGCGGTATATACGTTCGATGGTGGTTTCTTTGCGGCGGGCCATGTCGCACCCCGGCCAAATGCTACACCCGAGAGGCAGGACGCACGAAACGTGACAACTCAGAGTGGCGCAAACCGCTCCCCGCATGCTGGACACTCGAATCAGGAATGACGCGTGGTGCGGGAGAAGATTGAACGTCATCTGTCGGACAGACTTAGCGCGACGCGTGTGCTATAAATGCCAGTCCTGACGAGGGAGGGCTCGTGCGAGGCGAGAAGAAAGAAAAGTGGATGGCACTTTGCGAACAGGCTGCCAACGAACAAGACCCTGAAAAGTTAATGGCACTCGTTAGAGAGATTGACCGCCTCTTGGCCGAAAAACAACAGCGTCTCGGAAAACGAGAGCCCAGCCCGCAAACCGAGACTTAGAGTCGCAATCCCCCGCTTCGGGCCGCAGAATCCGCTTCCACAAGCAAACTTACCGACTGGATACAGGAACTGCTGTACACAAACGTTATAACAATGCGTTTTAGTATAGAGGAGATGCGATGGTGTTGGGAGCAAACCTTCAAACTGGTAAAGTCCAGTAGCAAGTAATCGGAATGCGAATGGCGAACCGAGAAATTACCGTTCTCTCTTTCAGCCGCGATCCGGTCTCGCTGGCCGAGCGACAGAGGCATCTTCAGGCTGGAGGCTTCGAGGTGATCTCTGTTAGCAGCGAAGCTGAGGCTAGGCTAGAAATTGAAATGGGCAGATGTGGCATTCTCGTGGCTTGCGCCAGTGCGTCGGACCTGATGAAGTTGTTCCGGCGAAACTGCCCAGACGGTCGGATCATCTTCGTTAAGAGTTCAACGTCCAGCCCAGCATCGAGAATTGCAGATTACGTATTAGAAGAGTCGCAGGGTCCTGAAGCCATAGTCCAAGTGCTCCGATCTTCATCTGCCGATAAATTCAAGAAAGCGAATTGAGGTCGGTAGTATGGAGCGATCTGGAACTAAGGGGCTTAGGCAGCCGTTCTGGACCTCACTCCGCGCCACTGGTCCCGCCCGCCCGTCTGGACGTTTCGTACCCGCGAAATATCGGGATGGTCATCTGGACTTAGCTTTTTTACTGACGCAATAGCTTCTGCTTCGGTCTCAGCGGTCGCGCTGGCTTTCCGGGCATTGGCGGCCAAAATTCGGTACCGCCCGTTCTGAGTGGGCTCTATGAAATAGTGTTTATGGGTTGGCATTGCTCCTCCGCTATACAAGCATATAACGGAGGTCCTCGAAGCAAAATCGGGCGTTTACCCGATCACTGATGCGATTATGCCTCAACCTCCGCGCAGGCAAGGTCGCACGTATGCCAACCGGGCACGGGGATATTCTCCCGCTCACGGTCAAAAAGATCCTGTCGTCCTTCCCATTGAGAGTATCGGGAATTGCGGATTTTAAACCAAGCACTCCGTTCCCGGTCGGTTACATGAGGCGCGAACTTGTGTTTCGCAACAATGCCTTCCAAATCCAACTCGCAAGCTCTCGCAAAAAGTTCTCTCCCCGATGCTTCGACGTGGTCGGCATAGCAAATCGCCATCTTCGGGATGTTTCCCAAAAACCGTCGCAGTTCGTGCTTTCGGTCAACTAGCGCATGAGTGCGCAAATCTTGGCCGTTCAAATAAAGAAGGTCAAACACAAAGAAACACGGCTCTGCCCGATGCCACAGAAGGTCGCGGAACTGTGGTCTTCCATGGTCATCAACGCAGACTATTTCTCCATCGAGAACCGCAGATTCTCCGGCCAACGTTTGCGCGATTTCGCCTGCTAGATTGGAGAAGGATTTGAAGGGATGTTGATTCCGAGAAACCAACTGACACCGCCCATCACGGAGATGGGCCAGTGCGCGAAAACCGTCGTACTTCAACTCAAATAGCCAGTCGTGATGGTCGAAGGCGTCACGCCGCTTTTGGACGGGCTGGGAATGAAAACCGTGGAACATTGGATTAGGCTATCAGGAATGGCCTGCCAGATGCTATGTCTTAGGCGCGCCTTGCTTAAACCGCTCTCCGCACGCAGGACACTCCATACGCAAGTTAACGCACTTTATCTCGGCAGGTGAAATCGGCTTCCCACATTTCGGGCATGCCCTATTAAGGGACGCCTGCACTTTTTCCGATTGGTCTTCGGCGACCGTGACACTGGTCAAAAAGGCACATGGAGTTTGAACTGTCGGCCTCCGAACCTATGCATTATCCAAATCCACGCTACAAAGAAGAGAATCGTTGAGAGAACAAAGCCGATTTGTGAGACGCGACGGAGTACAGAGGGCTCCATCTTGCGACGGAGCAAACGAGCGATTACCTGAACGCACTTAGTAAAGACGTAAGTTGCTAGTGCACAAACTAAGAGAACCAAAATCATCTCGACGATGGAAAGCAGCAGCGGCACCCATAATTCCTGAAACTTCGTAAACCAGTAACACGCCATAAACACAGGGAGAGTCATCAAGAGCAATTGGAATATTTCGAGTCGCCACTGGCGTGGGGGAGGTGGCACCCTCATCATAAGCTCAAAGCTGAGCAAGAACGCGCCCAAGAATGTCGTGCAACCAAGCGCGATTTTAATTCCAGTATCATCCACCTGCGCAGAGAAGGCTGTAAGAGCAACGAATGCAGCGGTGCTGGTGATGAGTTTCGAGTTGTCCTCGATGAATTGGTACAGCGTAGCCTTCGGCTGGGGACTCTCCGCAGTCGCTTCAAAGATTACGCCGAACCTTGGAACGTGAGAATAGCCCGATGGTGGAGGGTCATTTTGCTGTGCCTATAAGCCGAGCAGGTAACTCATGCAGGCTTTGAACTCTTGACAGGAGCGAACCGCTCCCCGCATGCCGGACACTTCATTTGTTCGAAGTCGATGCGCATTACCTCAGCGGGCGAAATCGCCTTGCCACATTTCGGGCAGATCGTGTCGAGAGATGCCAGCACTTTTTCGAGATTGATCTTTTTCCGGCTGACCATTCAATATTTTACGCCTTGTGACGTGTGACCTTGAACGCAGACTCCGAGAACTCCTTGGAGCCGCGCCACAGGTTCAAGCTGCTACTGCTGGTGGACTTCCACGCACGATGTAGACGAACGCACGATAAAACCCTTGAAGGAGATAACTGAACCCAAGTGTGGCCAGCAGCACGACGCCATATTGTTCTAGCAGGACTTGCCACCATTTCGGATGTCGCCTCAGATACCAGTACGGTATATCGTCCGGTTCCAGAACATAGCCCTTGGGGACGTTCAAAACACGACCTCCTGCTTTCGTCGCATCTGAAAGCCGATTCTCGGGAATGTATCCGACCCACTTATCGTCAGGGGATGTCATAGGCACTGCGAGATGACCACCACTCTCAGCAGCCTCATTGACCAAATTATATTGAACCAGTCGCAGCTTGCCCTCTGAATCGAAAAACACAACCTTGTCTGCGGCTTCATAAACCGGATGGCCGATTCGTTGCCCGATTGCGACTGGGTCTTCGTGTCCGATGCCTTGTGGCTCCGACCAGCTTGCGCGATAGGGAGACTCCGACCTGAGCGTCCAGACAATAACTCCGCTAAAGATGAGTAAACTGGCGTAGAGAACTATTGCGAACCGATGCCATCAATGCCGACTCAATCCCATCTCTCGGAACGTTCCAAGGTGATTTGTTAAAGAGTGCTAAGCCAGCATTGCAGGTTTCACAAAAATAGATCTAGGGATTAATGGCCCCGTGAAGTGAAATTCACTCATGTTTAGGAGGATCACCTTATGTCCCGTCACGTCACTTTTACCTTGATTGCGACGTTGCTATTCACCGCATTTGAGCTCTCGTCCTCTGAAGATTCAGCTTCGCGTCCTTACCATCCCCCGCTACCCATTGTCTCTCAGGGAGCAGAAGGCGGTGTTTGGCACACCGATCATAACTTCGAATCGATTCTCACGCTCACAAACCCGCTAAAAGTTGCACCTTTGACATATATGCCAATCCTGTACATGGCAGACGGAACCGAGTATGTGTTGTCTCCGGTAACGGTTGCTCCCGAAGGTACAGCTACGGTTAACATTAACCGATCGCTTCAGGATGCTCCCCGCGAAATCAGAGCCCACGCCTCTGAGTATGGCACGGTGGGTGTCCGGTTCCAATGGGCGTGGACCGCCCTGATGGCCTCGGTCCAGAGCACCGATGAAGTGCGCCGCCTCAGTTACGTCACCCATCTACAGGTCGATCAGAACGTGACGCATGATTCGTCCGCAACCAAGTCCATTCATGTATTAGAGGCGGTATGGTGGAAGCACGAGCCGCAAGTTACTGGATTCTTAACCTTGATCAACACGTCGCTAGTAACAATAGCGAGCTAAGCTGACTGCCAACTACCTCAGTGGCGCAAAAGCTATCGAGGTGTTCTTGGGAAATGTCGATCTAGCTCCCAAGGCCATCAAGCAGATTAGGCTGACACCTCTTTTTGCAAATGCGGGCTTGGCGAAGTTTAACGGTTACGCCAACCTGACAGTTTCATTTCCAGGTCGTTATGGAGATGTTCTGATTTCGACGGGCAGCGTCGATCAGACGATGAACTATGTTTTTGCGGTTCCGGCCATGCTGGAGCAGCATACGCAAGGCAAGATTTTTTGCTACTGGCAAGTGGTGAATGATACCGATACCATGCTAACGCTTTGGAATTATACTAATCGGGATCAAGACTTGGTTTTGACGTTTGTATATCGAACCGGAAAGTATGATTTTCCGCTGCACTTGGCAGCGCGACAATCCAGGATGTTGAGCGTTGCGTCTCTTATCAGGGAGTCGAAACCGGACGCTCATGGCAATATCATACCGTCCAACGTCCAAGAGGGGATGGCGACTTTGGAGGGGGCGGGAGGAATTGGTGAATCTTTTGACATTGCTGCCGATCTGTCCATTGTTAATGTCCGTACCGGCACATGCAAGAACGGATGTTACACGTGCGATGGAGTGGTGACCATTGATGCCAGTGATTTTGTATCTCCAGTGGCGTTGTCGCAACAGCAGCAGCAACACTACAACATTCACCTCTATGACGGTAGAAAACTGCCGGAGACCACTGCCACATGGTCGAGCGGGAACACATCGATAGCTACCGTCACGAGTGGGGCTTTAACCACGGGTGCCGGTGGAGGCTCGACATCCATTCTCGCTGTGACCCCGGCTGATTGGTATACGGGTGTTCAATATATTTGCCCGCCAACCCTTTGTCCACACGCGCCGCAATACCGGGCAAATCCTCCGATTACGGTCTCGGCATTTAATGTCGCCTACAGCTCCTACATACCAGTCGATAACGTCAATGGACCAAGTTCCTGCACTTACCTTGGACAGTACTACGACCTCTTTTACAAGGGAGATGGTAATTACAACACGCATCGGACAGCATCATCTATTCTCGTCTCACCAGATGCACAGCACTATTGGAATTTCTGGTGGGGTAACGGCGAAACCAGAAATTATGGTCAGGGTTCACCCGTAAACCCTCCTAATCTGTCTCCGGCCGATGACGATAATATTCCAAACGACTGTCATTTATGGAATGCCGCAACCACGTCCACTGTGGGTAGCGCGTTTACCGTCAGTTATCCTTATACCCATCAGGCGCAGGTCGAGTTGGACGGTGCTGTGACGAACCCGCTTGAGAGTCAAGTTGCTCCAATCACGTGGGACATGCGCACGCTAATAGATACGACTAACCCCGCGGCACCAACCGCTCTCTTGAATTACAACCACACGTGCTATCCGTCCCATCAGATCACGGTAAACGGGAAACAAATCTACCTTTACACGCCGTCACGGAATGACCTCACCTACATAACGTATTGCCTCTTTTTTGAGTACGGCAAAATTAGTGGGCAGCAGGGAACTGCTATTCCAGTTCCAACATATTGAGATTGGAGCTGGAACATGAACTGCGATTGCTCAGCCCGTTTCCACTGCGGCGCGGCCCATCGCCTTCTGGCAGATACAAGCTCAAGTGACGAATGCTGAGGCAGCGCCTGCTCTCCAGCAGTTTTTTCAAGGGATGGTACAGCACTACAATCCTTCTAATCCTCCGAAGGACGAAGACCTTTTGAGGATTGCAGATCTGGTCCCAAACGCACGGTCGGAAGATATTTCCAAAGCGCTTCCATCGATTTGTGCCGCGCTTGCTTATCGGGATGAACGCGTCAAGCTAGCTGGCGCTTTTGTTCTCACGATTGTTGCCCACCGCCCGGATAGCGCCGGGCTGCTAACGTCTTGCATCAACGGCATAGGCAACCTCCTCACTTTGCCCAACGCGCGGCTACAGAACGCTGCCGTCGGCATTTTCGGCGATCAGAGACCAGAGCCTCCCCCCGAGGTGGCGCCGCTTCTACTCGCCTTTCTGAAACGAACTGACGGTGATAGCATGAGCCAAGCGAGCGCCCTTTCGGTGCTACTGAGAATTGCACCGGAAAAGGTGGAAGTGGGGACTGCAGCCGACAACTTCTTCGCGCGGGGCCTCGATCGCGACACCAAAGAGTTTGCCCTCAATGGCGTTGCCAATTCACGTACAAAGAATACGCACGTAATAGATATCGTCATCGCGGCATTGAGCGACCCTGATCAAGGAATCAGATTTATAGCGGCGGAAGCGTTTGCACGGTTGGGCAGGGGTGCGACATTGCGGGCTGAACCAGCTTTGCAGAAACTAATAAGCAACCCCGATGAATCGGACCAAGTGAAAACAGCAGCCAAGAAAGCCCTGCAGACGATAGGACCGTCGCGCTAATTGAGATTAACTGTTAGGTGGTGCACAACCGCAGATCCCAGATAATTATGATGATCTCCATCCGCCGAAGTCAGATGGCATTGTCACCCACAACTCGCATTCTGCTCTCTCTCGCTTCGCTTGCAATTGGATACGCAAGTGGTTTAGCCGTATTGGAGGTCTTACGAGTTTCAAGGGCAAAGTATTTCGGTTTCTTTCCATTTGACTTTGGCTTTCACGCAATTTCGTTCGCTTTTATGAGTTTTCAAGGTTGGCTCATTTTTTTGCTGCCGTTTGTCATAACCGACAATTGGAGAAGAATATTCGAACAGTCATTGAAATCAGCCTTCGTCGGCGGCATTGCAGGATCTTGCTTGCTAATGATTTTGCTTCTATCTCTTCTCGGGGCCCACGCGCTAACGTTTCCCAACTACGGACGGGCTTGCGCCGGCTATGCATTGTGCGCCTTCGCAATAGGATTCGTGACGACGGGCCTGTATGTGACGTTTCGGAATCGAAAGGAATTGAGAGATGCGTCTTCTACCGAAGGTGCGACTGCCTAGCTAGGACGGTAGGACTTCACGCTATCCGACGCACGCCGGCGGCCAATCAGATCTTGTGCGGCGGACGCCCACTCAGGGAATTGGAATTGGAAGCCAGCCTCCACAAGACGGCCAGGGATGACGCGGCGGCTCTTGAGGACCAGTTCGGTCTCGGTGCGCAGAAAAATCGTCCCTATTTCCAGCATCCACCTGGCGACAGGCATTCCGATGCGTGTGCCCCACGCTCGTCGTATTGCCTTCATGAATTCCAGGTTTGGTAATGGACTTGGCGATGCAAGATTGACAGGGCCATCAATCTCATCTCGGGCCATCAGGTAGTCGATGCTATGGACGAAATCCGTATCGTGAATCCAAGAAACAAATTGCAGGCCGGTGGCCGCAGTACCTCCGAACCCAAACCGAACCAGACGAAGCAATGTATCAAATACACCTCCTCGGTCGGGGCTCATGATCATGGCGCTGCGAAGGGCGATTTTGCGAGTCTTGGGTGTCACTGCGTCGAAGAACACCCTTTCCCAGCTGTTGGCAACATCAATGCTGAAACGCCATTTGCTAGGTGCATTCGGTTCGTTGCCACCGATCTCCCCGGTCCGTTCGTCCATAGGTCGGTCAAGGGAGTGACGATAAATCGTTGCAGTGCTTGCGTTCATCCACAACCGGGGCGGGTGATTGGACTGACCAATTGCGTGACCCAACAATTGTGTCGTCTGAATTCGGGATTCTTTGATTGCCTTACGATTTGCGGGGGTATATCGGCAATTTACGCTTTTGCCCGCGAGATTAATGACTACATCCGCATTTTCCAATTCGGATGTCCAGTTGCCCAGATTTACTCCATCCCAATTGACCACGCGCCACGAGGCAGGTGTAACCCTGCGGCTGAGGACTCCGACATCGTGTCCCTGACCGTAAAAATATCGGCAGAGGATGTTGCCAACCTGTCCGCTGCCACCGGCGATAACAATACGGAGTGCCATTATCATGCCCTTAAGCCGCTGAAAGATGATACCGCACGTCGGTTTTCGCGAACGAACGGGACAACGGAGCAATAGCCAACTCACTTTTCAGCGGCGTGACTGTCGCCCAATATGTCTCAAAATAACTCGCGGACCGATCCGATTACAACCCGAACTTGTCATAGGATTTTAGTCATGCTCGGCTACGGACGGTCCGCGCGGCGCCCTTTTCATGTTTTCAAACGGCTCTCCGTGCGCGAAGCGCCGGAGTAAATGCGAGATAGCGAATCCTCCGGTTTAGACATCAGACATCATTCGTGGCGGAGCTCCGACTGATACCCCTGATACCGTTTTCCCGGGAAATACAGCGAACTAGAGAAACTATAGAGACTGTAGCCTAAGATCGAATTCGCTTGTAACCCGCACAAACACAGGCTATTATCACCGAAGTGTAGCATTCATCGACACTTGCGCTCCATGGCGGTAATCGAATCCCTCCCTCTCCGCCAGTCCTTTAGCTTCTGCTATTTACAGTACGTGACTACCAACTGACTACCAAATTCCGATCATTTGCCTCCGGCGCGGTATTAGTCACTGGAGGCAACATGGCAGTCACACTCTATCGGCGGGTCGGCAAAGGCAAAGCCCGGGGCTATCAGAAAGTCAACCTCGGTCGTGGGTGCCGCCCCGGGCCCGTATTTGCTGCGATACTCGCTCGCGATGCAGCCATTCGATGTGATGACGGCTGGGCAGTAGCGCATCGGGCCTCAGTGGCCACGTAGTCGGTGAGATTGACTTTGATTTTTCGCAACGGCCCCCTCCACTGGTATGAGTGTGTGGTAGGAGCCCTTGGAACTGCTAGATAACAAAATTAATGGCGGAGAGGGAGGGATTCTATCGCGCCGCTTCTAGCAAATCCAGCGACTACTATTACTTACGCGATTATAGCCAGTGTTTATGCGGGTTGCAAGCGTTTTGTTTCGTACTCTACCGTCTCCACAGTCGCATCCGTTCCTTCCTGTAAGACGCAAAAACAGTGAAAAATGATATTAGTGATAGTAGGAAGACAGTGTGCCTACCAGTCGAACAAATCGAACAGGCTCTTCGGATCATCCATCCTCTTCGTGATCTGAGTCTTCAGATGCACCAATCGATCAAGTAGTTTTGGCCGCATCGAATTGACCGTGATAGGCGGGGTGCCTGACATTCAGAAAGATATTAACAGGGTAGAACACGCGTCTATGGCGAAAGGCGTTTACGCCACCAAGGAAGTATCGTTCGCCAAATGAAAAGAGGTGAAATGTTGGAAGGCGAGTACAAGTTCAATTCGTTGGATGTGCGAATCATCACGGCGGTGATGCCTTTGACTGCCGGGGGACATGAAACTCAAACTTCACCACTTGGCGTTTTTTCGGTAGTTCGATCTTCTCGATTTTGTCCAGGGCCTTAATTCGGCTCTGCACCTGGGCCGCTTTGGCGGCGTGCGTCCTGAAACGATCACTGAAGCGCTGCTCCTTGGCAAGCATGGACCTGTCGGGCAAATGCTGATGCTCTCTCGCACGGCCCTTTCGTGCTCGTAGAATTCGTAGTCACCCGAGTAGGTGATGATTTCGCCGCCAGCAATCTCCGCAATCTTTGAGACCAGACGATTCATGAATCGAACAGTTGCAACAAGATTTTCCCCAAGACGGTCTCGGGTCGCTGCGGAACCTGGCAGGAGCATTCCAGTTCTCCGGGGAAGACGTGGATAAGACAGGCTCGCGCAGTCAGGCCGTCGAAGTTCGTTGTCCAAACGCTCCGCAGCAGACCGTTCTTTACAAAATTGCATAAGCCCGTAGCCGAGGAACGGCACCGCAAGCTTCACATATTTTTGAAAGAAACTGAGTCGGTGGGCGTAGGAGTCGGTTGATATGGTCGACGTTGTCATTGCAGCCAGCGACAGGGCTAAGACCAAGCTAGTGCGAGCGGAGTTAATAAAATTCCACAAGAGCATCAGCTTCATGACATCCAGGCTTTCTGGGCCGAGATTATTGAGGGATATTATGCGGTGAGTAGCAGCTTGATGCAGGTGGCTAGATGCGCCAAATCAGGAACAGGATTCACCCGGTGGAATCGTGAAATTCGATTGCGCGATGCGGCACCCCGCTCATGTGTCCCAACCCAACTGTCGAAGCCAGCTGGCAGCCGGCTGAAACGACACTTGATTCGGTCACTTCTTCAGGGCCTCGAACGTAAGCACTCCATCGCCGGGCGGGATTGAGTTGACCCACGGCTCCGAAATCTGCTTTTCGGGATAGTCAGACCCTGGCCCCAGATAGGTGAAAGCGGCGATTGCGAAGGGAACCCCCTGCGACTGCAACACTGAGTCGTGATCGGTCACTTGCAGGTGTAGGTGAGCGCCGGTCGTGTTCCCACTGTTACCAAGCAGCGCGAGTGTATCTCCCCGGTGAACATGATCGCCCGTTCGCACCTTGATGCTTCCTCTTTGCAGATGGGCATATGTGACAAAACGGTTTTCCGCAATCTGAAGAACAATGTGGTTTCCGGCAATGTTGTCCAGTGTGACAGGAGGCAGAACGCGGGGAGTGTTGTCGGGAAATTCGTCCACGACTTCCGTTATCTGTCCGTCCGCTACGGCGAGAACCGGTTCTCCCCAGCCCCACCAATTCTCGTTGTTGCTTGTCCCGTCATGGCGAGAGTCGCCATTGGGTCCGATCTTGACCCAGTCAATGGCGAAGCGTTCCGGCGAATAGATGTGCCCATCAACCGCGAAAATAGCACGGCGGTGATTCGAATCATTGGCGGGACCACCACCAGCAAGCCAGATGCCGCCGCCAAAGGGAGGACCCAGGATTGGGACCGGAGTCTGGTTTACAGGTACCACGAAATTCTCCAACGTTGCATCGCTGGGTTTATCAGTTCCATCTGGAGTTGACGAAAAAACCAACTGATGTCTGAGACTCGCAGGCGCAGATTTAATCGCCGGCAACTCGATCCACAAGAAGACGATGTTTCGACCTCCGGGAACGAGCGTTCGAGTGTTATCGCCTCGCGCACTCGAACTGCCGGACATCATCATTGGCGCTCCAATACGGATCATCGCAGCCGATAACTTATCGCCTTCGAGGGCAGTAAGCGGATCGGGATTGTCGGCGAAGATTGAAATGTGCTTCAGTGTCAAGGGCACCAGGTCAAAGTTCGTGAGATGAAGCTCGTAGACCAAGACTTTATTTTTGCCAATCGTCATCGGAATGGGTGGTGACGGGCATACTACCTCAACCCGTGGTCCTCGTTCTCGCGCGAAAGAAGCAGACGGCAATAGAACGGCAATGGAAAAAATAAAGCCAGTCAAAAACCGGCGAAACTCATGCCGACTCGATATCGTCAAGGTAAGCCCCTTTAAAGGACGTCGCTACTCAATGGACGTTAGCAAGCCAGCACTCCTTTTCGACAGCCACAGGCCACATCGCTCATTGCGCAGTGGTCAAAACATGTAATCGTCTGTATCCGCTAGTCATGCTGCCAGAGTCCAAATAAATACGGTCCCCTGCGTCGAAGATCAGATTACGTTTGGGACTTCTCGTCGCTATTGTTG
>CAVQZU010000053.1:0-55726 GCA_963718485.1 uncultured Acidobacteriota bacterium | reverse complement strand
TTTTCTGTCATGGCTCGCCAATAAATATGTTGGCGTCCTCTTTGCCGACCTTGCTGCTCATTGCGGCCACTCTGTCCAGAGCAGTTGCTGTTCCAACCGATCCCACAGAGCCCTACCAATCACTCCCTCTAAACCATATCTCTGTTTCCAATCGGCCTCACAGTGTCAAAGGGCCATTCACTCGGCTCCGAGATTCACTCATACAACAAATATGGGGTCTACCACCCCATCAGCATGAGAAACAGGCGTCATGCAAGCACCCTCGTCCCAAGCTCTCAGCTCCTCCAGACTTTCGCGCAAGATACAGCAGCGATGTGGTGCTTAGGTTCAAGATCAACACAGAATATGAAGCACATGCTTTGGCAGAGGTGGCGGATATCCTGTACCTGGACGTGTGGGAATCTACCACTGAATGGGTCGACATTCGGCTGGCCAAAGACGTCGTGTCCTCAGTTCTGAGTTTGCTCCCACCGTCGCTGAAAATTACTTATGCACCTCTCATGCATGACTTGGCACAGACGGTGTACGAGTCGTATCCAAGTCATACACCCAACCATGAACAACCACCCCACCGTGGTTTCATTTCGTCCCTCCACGACCCCCAAACTCAATTAAGCGACACCCGCGAACTCTTTTTCCAGGAATATCAACCACTCTCCGTCATTCAACCTTGGCTGAGCTTTATGGCCTCTCTTTTTCCCTCCTACGTCTCGAAATTCTCAATCGGTTTGTCCTACGAAGGTCGTGACATTCCTGCCCTACGCATCGGCGTTCACCCAGCAAACAATGGCCAGCCACTTCCACCCCGCAAGACGATCCTCATCACTGGGGGCTCGCATGCTCGCGAATGGATTTCAACCACAACCGTAAATTATATAGCCTACTCCCTCATCACTCGCTACGGCCGCTTTGATGCTGTCACCAAGCTTCTTGAAGAATTCGATTTTGTTTTTGTCCCGACCCTTAACCCCGACGGATACGTCTACACTTGGAACACGGACCGGCTGTGGCGTAAGAACCGCCAAGAGACAGATCTGCGATTTTGCCACGGTATCGACCTCGATCGCGCGTGGGGCTTTGAATGGGATGGTCAGTCCGCGCGGAGTAATCCTTGTTCTGAGAACTATGCCGGCAGTGGGCCCTTCGAAGGCACCGAAGCAAGACACCTCGCCAAATGGGCACGCAACGAGACTGACAACGATGGGGCAAGCTTCATTGCTTTCCTGGACTTGCATTCGTACTCACAGCAAGTGCTATACCCGTATTCGTATTCATGCGCCTTGGCACCACCGTCTTTGGAAAACCTGGAAGAGGTGGCTATGGGACTCGCAAAAGCTTTCCGGCTCACAAATGGACACTTCTACGGGGTCAGCTCGGCTTGCGAAGCAAATACCCTTTCTTCCGATAAGAATGAGAAGCAGGACAGAGCCAAGATGGAATTGGGTGGCGGAAGTGCGCTGGATTGGTTTTACCATGAGCTCGGTGTCAAATACACCCTTCAGATAAAGCTCAGGGACACGGGAAATTATGGGTTCTTGCTACCAAAGACAAACATTGTACCGACTGGGCAGGAGACGTTCAACGCGGTGCTCGCCCTTGGGAGGTATCTATTGGGGGACAGGGGCATCGAAGTTGATTGGGAGAAAGAGTTCATTTCTGTTCCCAATATTGCGGAAGACCTCGGTCGAGCACAAGATCAGGAAACACCGTCCAGTGAAGGTGAAGCTGGAGAACTAACTGTGGGACTAGAAGAGGAAGATGAATGGAACTTGGGGTTGAGACGGCGGAAAAGGAGGTGATCCAGAAATCACAACGAATTGCTTTCTTTGTTCTGCATTATTAGCGATCATTGGCCCGATAGGCGTCTGTGTGGCTTTTGGATCTGGCGTTGATGAACTCATGACTGCATGCATCTTTTCACGGAGGACTTAGTCCTAGAGAAGTGGACTTTTAGCATTGAAATTGCAACACGCTCAGAAAATGACAAAACGCTTCTAGCCTTTAGACCAAAGTGCGCTTTTGGTAAAGTCAGTATTCCAACGCTCTCGCCCATGAGCAGGCGTATCTCCATATAGTCTGACATCAGCCCAGGCTAGCAGGCCCAGCCGCTATCCTTGGACAACGTCGCCAGCGGGTCCCGCTGGATAATGCTGCTGGTATCAAACATATTCATGGAGTTGTGGACCTGGGCTGATTCAATGTGGGAATTACTCGTGACAGCCATCTATTGTTCCCAGTAGCACATTGATACTTATGAGCTTCTCTAAATTATGAATGAGCGTGTTTCGCGGCATAGTCGTCAAGCATGTTCACAAACGCCTCCCTCCTTTCAGAAGACAGCCAAGAGATCCCGAAGGCGTTCCTCTGCAGCTGAACAAGTTCGTGTGTCGTGAGGTCTGTGCCCTCTGCCATCTTCTCTATGTTCTCAGACACGTAGGCGCGGAAGTAAGCCGGGTCGTCCGAGTTCACCGTCACCTTGACTCCGGCCCGCAGGAGATGCGTGATCTCTTTGCCCTTGAAATCCTTCGTGACGACCGAGTTGGACACGGGACAGCACGTCAGGCCAATGTTCTTCTGCTTCAGCAGCGCCACGAGCGCGGGGTCTTCCACGACGTTTGTCCCGTGATCTATGCGATCCACTTGGATATCTTGCAGCACCTGCCGAATGTGCTCGATGCTGTCCTTCTGGTCGATGTCACAGTGCATCGTCAGGAGGAATCCTTCTTTCCTGGCCCGCTCAAACACCGCGGCAAACTTCTTTGGTGGATTGTCCCGCTCATCCGAGTCGAGGCCAATGCCGATGATCCAGTCCTTGTAGGGAAGGGCTTCCATGAGCGTAGCCATGGCGTATCCGGCGTCCATGTCGCTCTGCGCCAAACTGGCAGTCGCCAGAAGCATTGCGGCCACCGCAAGCCACACCGAAGCGCCGAGCGACGCTTCGCGCTAACTAGAATCTAACTGGATGAGTGGTATTCATAAGGCCTCCGTACCCGAACGATAGCCGAACACTATCACCAGGAACCCACACCAGAGGTCCAAGGACGTTGTTGACGCTGCTCGCCGAATCGCGCCCCTGTTCGCCTTGATTCAAGGCTCGATAAAGTCGCCGACTGGTTCTTCGAAGTGCAGGCGAAGCGTTTGTCGTGAGATTCCTGAGGCGATTCTTCACGCGTCTGGCCGACTCCTCCTAGAACAAAATCCACGGTTTAGGTCCTGCGAACGGCACGACGAGCGGAGGCGAAGCTGATAGCGAAGTGGCTGATGCTGCGCTCCCGACTGTCGGATACCTAAAGCCGAGGTGTAGAATCGCCAACGATCATGGAGTTGCGCGCCGGAACACAGCTCGGTCCATACGAAATGACGGAGCCGCTTGGCTCTGGCGGCATGGGGGACGTGTATCGCGCACGAGACACCCGCTTGGGGCGCGACGTTGCGGCTAGGTTCTCCCGGACGTCCTGCCCGGCATGGGACCGCGCTAGCGCGGTTCGAGCAGGAAGCGCGCGCATCGGCCGGGCTCAATCACCCAATCTCTTGGCCATTTGATGTGGGCAGTGCGGAGGGCCGGGACTATTCGTCTCCGAGCTGCTAGAGGGAAACGCCGCGTCAGCTCTTAAGCGAGGGCGCCCTGCCTCGGCGCAAACTGGCTGACTACAGCGTGAGAATCGCTGAGGGGCTGGCTGCGGCTCACGAGAAAGGAGTCGTGCATCGCGACCTGAACCCCGAAAACGTGTTCATCACGAAAGACGAACGGGTCAAAATCCTCGACTTTGGTCTCGCCAAATACGTGGCTGATGCAAAATGAGGGTACGACGTTGTTGCACGCGAGACCTGGAACGACGGAGCCGGGAGTCGTAATGGGCACTGTGGGTTACATGTCGCCAGAGCAGGTGTGCGGCGAGGTGGCGGACTCACGCTCCGACATTTTCAGTTTCGGCGCGATGCTATTTGAGGCGGCCTATGGCCGGCGGGCGTTCAAGAGGGACACGGCCGCTGAAACAATGAACGCCATTTAAGCGGCGAGCCGCCGGAGATTCTGGCTGGAGACGCAGGTTTGCCTCCGGGCTTGGAAAGTATTTTGCGGCACTGTTTAGAGAAGAAACCTTCCGAACGTTTCCAGTCGGCCCGTGATTTGGCTTTTGCTATCAGCTCGCTTTCCGGCATCAGCCCGACGCTGCCCGCGCGAAGAGCGGAGAAGCGCGGTTTTCGGGCGGGTTGGAAGTGGGCTGCGGTATCTATTGCCATCGCGGCGATCGCGTTGGTAATCGGGCGCTGGAGCACGGGAAGCGTGACGTCGGCCCCCGAAGTGCGCACGGTCCTGCAGCCACAAACGGGCGTAGCCGTGCTGATGGTCGGAGATGATGGCGGAGCTCCCGCGCTATCGCCAGACGGAAGCCGTTTCGTCTTCCGCGGAACCACATCCGGTCAGCGAATGCTCTTTCTGCGTTCGATGGACAGTGCCGCAGCGACGCCAATTCCCGGGACTGAGGACGGCCATTTTCCTTTCTGGTCGCCCGACGGCAAGTCGATTGGCTTTTTCGCCGACAAACAGCTCAAGCGGCTGGAAATTGCCGGTGGTCCTCCGGTCAGTTTGGCGCGGGCGGACTATCCCCGCGGCGGTGCCTGGGCGGGAAACACCATTTTGTACGCGCCGTATCTCTACGACACTATTTGGCGCGTCCCAGCGGGGGGCGGTGTGGCCGCGCGAGTCACGAAGCTGGATCCGGCGCTTCATACGACACACCGCTGGCCACAGTTCCTGAGTGACGGAAAGCATTTTGTTTACCTGGCCCAAAACCACTTGGGCGGCAAACGGGAAGCGGGCGGGATTTACGGGGCGAACCTGGACGGCGGGGCGACGAAATTTATTGTTCGTACGGAGGGAAGCGCGATCTATTCCTCCGGGTACCTGTTGTACTACCAGGACGGAAGCCTTGTGGCGCAGCAACTTGATGAAAAGACGATGGCACTGAAGGGGAATGCGACCGTGCTCGGGCAAGTGCTTCGAGATACCGGCGACTTCGAAATGTTCGCCACGGCCTCGCGCAACGGCATTCTGCTCTTTCAAAACGCCGGCGAGGTGGAATACCCGGTGGAGTGGTTTGACGCTAGAGGCCAAAACCAGGGCGCGGCGCCTTTTCGGGGACCGCTCAAGACGTTGCGGCTATCACCAGACGGCACAAGGGCGGCTGTGGTTGGATTCGAGGGACCTGCCGGAACTCTGAACATCATCAATTTGAAAGACGGTACAGTCACAAAACTTAGCTTTGGCGAAAACGCGTGGTATGTCGTGTGGTCGCCCAACGGGAGGGAAGTGATCTATTCGTCGCAGAAGCCAGGTTCAGAAGACACAGAGATCTATCGCAAGCCCGCGGACGGCAGCGGTGAGCGGCAAGTGGTTCTTTCCGAGGACCAAATCGATCATCCAACGGATTGGACGGGTGATGGAAGATTCCTGGTTTTCAACCGGGGCCGCAGCGGCTCCCGCGAAATCTGGCTCCTGCCTCTGACAGGGGAACATAAACCTGTGCCGCTCTTTCCCGATTCTAAGTACGATTACAGTGATGGGCGTGTATCGCCCGACGGTAATTGGATCGCTTACGTTACGTCTGAATTTTCAAATACGGACCTGTTTGTGACCTCGTTCCCGGCTGGACACGGCAAATGGCAAATCAGCCCACCGGGAGGAGTACAACCGCCTGCCGTTTGGTCGGCGGACGGCAAGGAGCTCTATTTCATCAGTAAGGCAGGCGAAGTGATGGAAGCGAGGCTCGAAAGCTCTAGCGGAACCATCAAGGTCCAGAGCCTGCAACGGCTGTTTCCTACGCCATTCCATGCCACCGCGCTGTATTCGCTCTTTGATGTAGACAGCCACAATGGTAGCCGTTTTCTGGGCAGCGTGTCTCCGGACGTCAGTTCCCTGCCCCTCAACGTCGTGACCAACTGGGCTCCCCAGTTGCAAAAAAAGAAAATCCCGATTAATTTCCGATCCTTTTGATGCGACCCGGCGGGGAGAGCTCGCAGATTTTCCTTCGTGATCTTGGTATGCGTAGTAAGCTCGCTCCACCTACGGGGAGGGACAAATGCGAATTTTGCTGATTCTCGCGCTTGGCGCCGCGCTTTTCAGCGCAAATTTCATACACACGATGTGGCCACAGAGTCGTGCAACCGAGGCAAAAGCCACTCCGCTGATTCTGGAAAATAACGAAGGTGAACTGCGCGAGCGCAGGCCTCGGAAGGAAGCGATGGCGAGTGCGCGTTTTTTCATCAAGGTGGACCGCAGGAACGGCGGCTCACGGCAGATGTGGATGGGTGCGGAGGACATCCCGCCGGGCGGGAGCATTCCCAAGCACAAACATTTGGGCCAGGACGAAATTCTTCTACTGGAGACCGGTTCGGCGCACGCGTGGCTCGGCACCCAGGAACGGGATGTACATGCCGGCGCCACGATCTTTATACCTTCCGATACCTGGGTAAGCCTGAAGAACACCGGCACGGAAACAGCCCGGCTCGTATTCGTATTCTCCGCGCCCGGCTATGACGAATTTATGCGCTGTACATCAGTTCCCGCCGGGGCTGCCATCACGGCCCCGGTCGACGAAAAAAAGTTCGTCGATTGCGAGCATAAGGGACACGTAGAGTTTGCCGACACTCCGGGAGGCGCAGAAGCGCACTAAATGAAGGCCCAACACTGGCTGGGGCAGGAGCAGCACCCGCGCTTAACAGTAATTCTGTTCCACAATTTACGAAGAAAATTATTACCATAATCGAGCAACGAAAAGTGGACGGTTTTCGCCTTGGCGCCACCGGTTGCATCAAAGACGGATTTCGAGTGCTGCGGATAGTGGCAATCGCTGAAACTCGTTGCCAAACGCTCGCGGTATGCAACGGGCTGAAGACGGCGAAAAATTGCTAGCGTGGTCCAAATAGGGTGGAGCGGACCCTATGTCAAAGGTCGCGCGCAAGCGAGCTCTTGCTTCACTTGCCTGTGTAGTCGCGTTACCGGCCAAGTGCTCAGGGACATGCCCAAGAGGCTACAGACTCAAGAAAGGCGGAATCTCAATCTTTGATAGGGGTGCCACGAAACCGCCCAGAAAAATTCTAAGATCGTCCCCTTGGGCGCGGCCACGTTTCAACGCGGTTTATTTTCAGCGATTCCGGTAAGGGCCTGACCGCTAGCGCAGGAGCGAAGGACTTGTCCGGTAAGCCGACTTCTGGGGAGTCTTACCTCCTTATGCTTTAGCGGGATCTTCGCGCCGTCTCAATTCAACACTCACCAAACATCCGTGCTCGCACCTGCTCGTTTAGCGGCAGGTCCAGACCGCTGTTGACGTGATCCGGCATTCTTGTCGGATCCTCGGCGATCAGCGGCATCGCCTTCGCGCGCAATGCCGCGGCTTCGGGCGAAGGATCCTGGAAGAGCGTGCGCAGCCACCCTTCCACGGTGTGACAGGTGCGGAAGTACACGCGGCGTTGATCGGCGTAACGGGTGGCAGCCGCAGCCCAGTCCGAATCCTTCGAGAGTTCATCACGCAGAGTTCGCGCATCGCGCAAAGCCAGGGAGAGGCCTTGCCCGTAAGTTGGATCGGTAGTTGCCGCCGCATCGCCCACGAGTACCACCCCATCTCGATAGGGGTGTTCTACCCAAGAATCACTCACGTCAAAGCTGGCCAGCGGCCCGATGCTTTTTGCTTGGGCATAGTATTCGCCGAGGGGAGCATAAACTTTCGGGACTCGCTGATGAATAAGCGAAGCATGGCGTCGCCCTGCAGGCGGTAGCCAGCCGTCTTCGGGTATATGAAATAAGCGCGGGCGCGTCCGCTGCCGAGTGGGACCAGAATGGCGCTGATACCCAGGTCGGGGTGGAACATAAAATAGATGGTTTCCCCGGGAGCGGTGACGTCCGTCAAAAGTACCCCGGCCATGTAGCAGGGATTCGATTGTTCGAGGACTGTGAAGCCTGCCCATTTCCGCGCCGCTGACCCGCGGCCATCGGCGGCCACAACGAGACGCGCAGCGATCCGTTCGTGGTTCCCGGCGTCGGTGATTACCGCAGGTATTTCCCCGGTCTCAATCAGCTCCACGGTCACGCCGCGGCGAACCTCTGCGCCCGCCTGTTCCGCGGCCGCCAGCAATGTTTCCTGCATCAGTGGATGTGGGAAGGAAAGAAGCGGCAGACATTGTGGGGTTGTGGTCCTGAGATCTCGCGGTCCCAGGCCGGACTCGACGAAGGGCACGTCGTGGCCGCAGGTTTTCTTGATCAGTTCGTAGATTCCAAGCTCGCGTGCCCCCACAGCCCCAGCAAACCAGCCCTTCGCCCCGCACGCGGTCCCTGAATTTGGTTTCGCGTTCTAAGATGAGAACCCGTGCGCCTCGTTCTGCCATCGCTTTCGCCAACGCGGAGGCAGCAATCCCACCGCCGACCGTAATGATGTCGTAACCTTGTGCAGGCACAGCGGTCTCCTTCTGATGGCGTATTGCAGGTGTGCACTTAGGGAGTGTCGAGACTCGGAATCGCGCGGGCATCTTAATGATAGGCTTTGCGGCCAGTCAAGGCATCTGTAACATCACCCGCGACGCATATCAGGAAAGGCGAGCGCTCGGTGAACTTAACCGTACATGTCAGAAACAGTAATAAGGGTGGGCCGGAAGCCCTTCAAAAAAAACGGCTAGAAAGCTGGCACGCCCAACGGGACGATCTTAGAATTTTCCTCGATGAGTTTGTGGCATGCTTGCCACAAGTTGAGGTACGTGCGGCATGCCTACGCCTGAGAACAAGAACACGACGCCAGCGATCAAAAATAGTGGGCCACTGATAGCGCAATGATCTAAACCACGGCAACGTTTCATCATAAAACATGAGCCGCGGGCTTCTGACTTCGGTGCGCTTCACGGCGCCTTACGGGCGATGCGTAGGAATCCTTTCGTTGAAGCTTCGATTTTAAGCGCCGCGAGGTCAGCTTTGGCGAGAGGGACGTTTTGCCGGGATGCGATCTCGATCTGGTCGAGACGAAGGCGCGCCTCAAGTTGCAAAGGCACTAAACCCGTGGTTTTGGCTTCTTTCAATACGCTTTGAAGGGTCGCAATGGCCGGACCGACCTTGCGCAGACCCGCTTCCGCTCGCGCACGCGCGATTTCGAAAAATCGGCACATTTCAAAGTCTTGAACCTGTGGCAGTAAGTTCTGCACCTCGCTGAGTACCCTCGATGCGTCCGCGGGCCGCCCTGCTTCGATGAGGGCGTTGGCAAGACTGGTGCTCACTGCAACGCGTACCTCCGGATTCTGTTGCTTAGAGGATTCCAGGACGAGCGACTGAAGCGTGCCGATCGCTTCATCGAGGTGTTGCTCTTCGACAGAGATATCGGCCAGCGAACTCTGGATGGCGATGACTTGTTCCTGCGACTGCATCTCCTTACGAATCGAAAGAGCATTGGTGTAGTTCTGGCGGGCGCTGGCGAAGTCCGCTTGTTCCATCTTTAGGTCGCCGAGAGCTTCGAGCGCAAATGCGATTTGGTTGTTTTCCTTTATTTCACGTCCCACGGAGAGAGCTTGGTTGATCAGTTCTTCGGCTTTGGAGAGATTTCCTTCTTGAACGTACGCATTCCCCAGAGCATTTGCTTCAACCGAAATGCCATGTTTGTCGCCAATGGACGTACGCAACTCGAGAGCTTGCTCGTACATTGGCTTCGCTTTTTGCAGCATACCCCTCGCGAGAAAGATGTTGCCCAAGTTGCCTATTGTGATCCCCATGCCCTGTTTGTCGCCAATCTCCCGGCTGATGGCGAGTGAATCCTCGTATTCTCGTTGTGCCTCATCAAGATGCCCTTGCTGCCTGGACAGGATTGCAAGGCCGTTCAGCTGCGTTTGAACGCCGTGTTTGTTGCCGATTTCCTTATCTATCCCCAGGGATTCCTCGCGTGCATTTCGTGCCGCCGGAATATTTCCTAGCTGACCCAGGACCAATGCCGTATTCCCCAATGCGATCGCGAGCGACCTTTTGCTGCCTATGCTCCGATAGAACGCGATGACTTGCTGATCGGCACTGAGAGCAGCAGCCAAGTCGCCCTGCAATTGAAGGGCGTGGGCAATGTTTCCAAGTGCGTTGTTCTCTTCGGGGCGATCTCCCGCCGCTGTATAAATGTTTTTCGCCTGTTGAAATAGCGGAACAGATTGCGCGGAATTTCCCATACTTAAAAACGCCCAACCTTCCGCCATGGATGCTGCGGCAACGGCGAGGCGCGACCCATTTTGATTGGCAACTTCCTTCGCCCGCGCCGCAGCTTGCTGTTCTCTGTGAAAGTCGCCCAACGATTCGGCGGCATATGCCTCCAGAATGTCGATTTGAGGGTCGTCCGATTGTTCGCCGGGCAACTTGCGCAGAGATTCCAGTGTTGCAAGGGCTTCTTGGCCCTGCCCGCCCTGCAACTGCGCTCCGGCTAACTGCTCTCCATAGCCGACATCGTCCGGGGAAAAGTCCCACAGCGTGCGATAGACCCCCGCCGCCTGATTCCAGTTTCCAGCAGCTTCGTCCGCATTGGCCTGCACTCGAAGCTGATCCGCCCTCGAGAGCCCAGCGGTGAGGGACACCGCTTTCGTAGATTCCGCAGCAGCTTCGCGATCGTTGTCGAGTTGAGAAAGCGCAGAGGCCAGTGCAACGTGAGCGAGTGCAAAGTCCGGATCGGCGACCGTCGCTTTCTGAAGGAGTTCTCGCGCTTCGACGGGGTCGAAATGGCGCAGCTTTTCGAGCCCTTCTGTATAGAGCGTCTCTGCCTCCGAATTTTGAGGAAGCGTGGCCTTTACTTGCACCGCCTCGGCCGGAGAGATGTCCGGAGCTCCGAGCTTGGTGCGCAGAGACGCGCCAGCTTGCGAAACCAGGTCCGCGATTTGGTCGGCTTCGCCGTTCACTGTAACGGCGTCCATCAATTCGCCCGTTGTTGCATCTTCAAGGTTAAGATCCACTCGGAGCCGTCCTCCATTCGTCGCCAAATAGTCGCCGACAATGACGTCGTCGCATCCGAGGTTCCGGTGGATTTTTTGTAAAGTCTCTGCGCCATAGCTATCTGTGTCTGGAAGCGACAAGCTAATCTTTGCCCGAGCAACGGTCTCGCCTGGAATGGCACGCAATTGTCCGCCGGCGGCAACCTCGCTCGTGGTCATTTCCGAAAGAGCCGTAGCGAGGTTGAGTTGGTCGGATTTACCGGAGAGGTTCCGAAAGCCCAAAACAGCGACCGACCGCCTCGGACGAACGGATGGTTTCGGCGCGGGAGCCAGAACTCCAAGTCTTGGTCGGCGAACCGTATATCCAATTACTCCACCCGCGATTAGAAGGGTGGCAAGCGCCGGCGCAAGCATCCATGCCGTGCGTTTCGTTGGGACGCGAACTGGCAAGGTCGCAGCGACATCATCGCCGGTCAGAATGGCGACGACCTGTTCAGCACTCAAAGGGCGATTAGCAGGATCGCGCGCCAGGGCGTGCAGAATCGCCGCCTCCCACGAAGCACTCACAGACGGCTCGATCGCCTGCGGCGGGGCGGGGGCCTCCGACAACCGCTTCAGTGCTGCCGACATCGGAGTGTCGCCGCGAAACGGTTGTATGCCTGTCACCATTTCATAGATCACGAGGCCAAACGCGTATATATCGGAAGCCGAGGTCGCCGGCCTGCCTTCCAATTGCTCAGGCGCCATGTAGGCCGGGGTTCCCAGAATGTGATCGCCCGTTGTGCAGAAATTCTCGTCCGGCACGAGGGATTGTGCGGCGAGACCGAAATCGGTCACGACAGCGCGGAGCTTATTGCGGTCCGGACCTTCGACGAGCATGACGTTGCCGGGTTTGAAATCGCGGTGCACGATTCCAGCTGCGTGGGCCGCGGAAAGGGCAGAAGCCATCTGTCGAATGAACGGAAACGCGTCGGCTTCGTTCACCTTGCCGGTGTTTCTCAGACGTGCGCTCAATGTTTGGCCTTGCAGCAACTCCATGCTTACAAATACGATCTCGTCCGAAGACATCGAATCTGGACGGTGGCGGAACAGATCGAAGATACGGCTTACATTGGGGTGGGTCACTTTTCGAGCTAGATGGACCTCACGCTTGAATCGTGCGACCGCATCCGTCTGTCCAAGAAGCTCTGGCCGTACTGTTTTGAGGGCGACGTGTTCGTGAAGTTCCTGGTCTTCGGCTTCGTAGACCTCTCCCATTCCCCCGCTGGCGATGAAGCGAACAATACGAAATCGCTCGGCCAGCAGGGTTCCGGTTGTCAGGCTTTGTTTGCGAACTCGCACATCCGGTTGCACATGATCTGCGGCAACTCTAGAGGGGATTTCGGTCTCGTCGTGGTTGGGCAGGAGCTTTCTCCGCTGCGCAAAGATTGATCGTCTTGCTCAGTCTTGGGGCCCACCTAGGTTATTTGAGATGGGATTGTATCCCAACTGCGCCTGGCATGAGGAGCCTTTCAAAGCGGAGTGGCTTGCCCTTCCGTAAAGCGAGCTGTTCCAGGCTCAAGATTCTCGGATCCGGACGCCCTTGGCTTCGCCAGGCAGGGAATGGCTACTCATTTTATTGATTTGCCAGACTATCAACGAGGCCAACGCCGCTGTTTTCTGGTCCTTTGTCCAGGGGGGTCCAAGAGTACGACTTAGGCCCGAAATTTGTCGCTTAATCCGAAATGCAGTAACTCCAAATGCCATCTCAACTCGTTTGTCCAGATCGCCCTCTTTGATCCCGGTTACAGGAAGGTCGAGGCTATTACAAGCGGTGGTAAAAACGTTGCGAAAAAACTCACCCTCTGCCGCATGGATGAGTGCGTGTGAAGCGAGAATTTTGGGAAGGGGTGGCAGCATACGACCTGAAGCCAGAAGTATGGCGGACCCCACGACAGAAATTTGGCGAGCACGCAACTCGTCAAGAAGTTTCCGGATACTCTGCACCGCGAGACATTCTGACTCTATAAAAAAGTTCGCGATAAAGCGCTCCGCTTGAATGAGCTTCATATTTTCCGCACGGTGATATGGCTGACTTGGTCCAGACGTCTTCAGGTGAGCTACGGAAACCCGGCGTCGTTCGAGGATTTCGATTTTGCCGGAGTCATGTGAAGCTGTAACTAACGCAGCCCAGCCAGAATGCACCCGAAAGCCGATAGCCGCTTGTTTCATGTGGGACTCAATCGACCTGCCCTGCAAGACTATAAGGTTATTGGCAGCGTGTCTTGGAAAAATTGGCCACGCGATGAACGATCTTAGCTGGGCTTATACCGGCGAACGACATGACTTCGTCGGCTAAATGCGCCCGATCGAAATAGCAGAGTGCGGCAGCGCACCGGACACGAAGAGCCACTAGATTCTCGGCCGTGTCATCACCAGCTTACCCCCCCTTTGAATGTGATGGACTTGCAGCCCCTCGATAGAGCCATAGTGGATAAGGAAGCAAGATCGATCCGGCAGACCGTCGAAGGTGTCAGCGTCGTCGATCCCACTAGCGCCGTCGAAATGCGTGTATCCTTCGTTCTCAACGTTCACGAAGTTCATTTCATTAGCCGAAGAGGGTCAGACCTAAATTCTAATCAGGCAGTTGGCGCTTACCTGCACGTTTCCTGCTCGTTCACTGGCTCGGGCTGTGAAATGTCAATCGCGTCGGATCCGAGTGGGGCCGGACCCACCATGGTTCGATCCGGTCTGCTGAATAGCTTGCCGCGCGTTCCCCGCCGGACGTTTCCTGTCGACTTGGATCGCGAAACGAAAGGGTCGCTGCATCGAAGGCCACCTTTGACGTCAAATTCATCGCACAACGTGCACGTCCGACCAGCGGCTCCATATTCGATCGCGGTTTGATTCGAGATGTCGCGGCGGGTTATGCAAAGCTGTTTCGCAAGGGCATGGACTTGCCGGCGAAAAGAAGTGTTCAACCGCATACCGTAGCCCCAATTCCCGAGCTTTCGAGTTTGGATGCCGAGCGAGCGCAGTACTGGACCGAGAGCCCTCGCGCTATAAGTGACCCCAGCGCCCCAGCGATCAAGCATGGTGTTAACGTCCTGAGCAACGCCACCAATTGTAATTATTGTCTGACACTGTTTCTGCAGCACGTGTATCGGCGCTTCGTGGATCGAAGCAAACAGCGCCTCTACGACCAGCGACTCGGGCTCAATCGCGCGGTCCATTTTGGCCGTGTCATTTTGTTCGCGCAACACCTCGACGACGTGCGCGACTAGAGCGGCCTCGGCCCGGATTCCATACGTAAGGGTTTGCGCGATACCACGCATGCGAGGAGTAAAGGCCTGAACGTCGGAAAGTTGATGGTTCATGACTCGGACATCTGTCTGAAGGCGAAATCCTAGCAGGCGGTTCTGAAAACGCGCTTTCAGATTCGATGCCTGTTCGGAATCGAAGCGCAGCACTTCGCGGTCCGTTGGTAGCGTCGGAATGAAAACGGCGCGGCTACGAAGCGCGGCATCCGGCGGCGGTTGCCTGGACGCCAAGATCTTGGCTCCAAAAGTACGGTAGGCTTGTCCGTTGCGGATGGCCGGAAAATCCAACGAACTGCTAGCGCGCAAAAATCGCAGGAGCGCTGCGTCGGACCGTCTAAAATCGGCTTCGTCGAGGGCGATCGTAGGTCCCAACTGATTTGCCAATCGGTAAATAGAAGCCAAGGTAGAATCCCCTATTAGAAGCGCGCGCCGACAGAGGCACCCGAGGACACGCAGCAGCACTGTCTTGCCGCTCCCCAGTGGCCCCACCAGCCACAGGTAGGTCGCTTCTGGAAAGCGGTCCTGAAGCCATGTGTAGAGAACGAACGAGGTCACGAGCGAAAGCGCGTTGTCGTTCAGATCGACGTAACCGGAGATGGCCGCAGCGATATCATTGAAAAGGTCCCCAGCTGAGCCACCCAAGTGTGCCCCGGTCGGCATGGCAAGAGTCTCTATCTTGTCGGCCGTGAATGTAGGCGGGAGAACTATCCGACCGTCGCGCGCGACATGCTTCACAACATCGGCGACGCCGTTGTGCCACGAGAGAAAATTCAGGCGGGAAGGATCTTGTGGATCGCGAATAATTTCTACGGCGGTGCCATCGCTCAGTAACCGAGCCGCAGCGGTTTCCGCTGCGCGTATGGAATTTTCCCGGCCACACGGTTTCATTTTGTCTTTTTGCTGTGCGAGGAATGCTCCTAGCATGGATTTCCTCTCCTGAGTACCGCAAAATAAAAAACGAGCGCCTTTCGCGCCCGTCCGTCGTCCTCACGAGAGTGCCACTAGCGTCGACCTGCGTGCCGACGCAATCCACAACTGACAGCATAACACAGTTCGAGAACCTGAAAAACCCCTGTGAGCAGCGGGAATTGTCACTTCTGCCGAGGAGGTGCGTCCTGATTAGTGTCGTTACAACGCAGGGAGAAGCCCAGCCCGATAACTTCACCAAGTTATCCCACGTATGCCATAAATATGGAACGGGACAATTATTATCTGACCGGAGAGCAATCTTCCAAGCGAAGGTTGAAAACTGCCGTCGCTACCATCCTTAATCATCCTGCAGAGCCTTTGCAAAGCACGTACTTTTGTCGATGGATCGCTTGGTGGCAGCAAGCGCAAAGGGCAACCAGATTTTCGGCCGAGTCATCACCCAGCTTACTTCGCGGCTGGACGTGGTGGACTTGCAGTTTGTCGATTGAGCCACACGATTGGCAGCGCCAGCCGTCCCTTTCAAGGACTTCGCGGCACAGTCGGCGATAAGCGTCAGGATCAAGCCGCAATCGCGGCCGTTTGGACCCGATCTGATTCAAGGGGCGACCCGCAGGCTCTCAATGAGTTGCTCCCGCTGCGGCACCGGAAGGCTAAATACCAAGCGTGTGATGGCCGACCGAAGGGCGTCCTCGTTGCCGGTCTCCAGGCTCACGCCAGCCAGAAAATCTGCACAGATCATCTCGAGGCAGTAGCCGCGTGATTTATCACTTCCAAGCATCAGAGCCGCGGCTTCGAGCGCCTTCTCGATGACCGGCAGCTGGCTCTTATAGGCCTTGAAATAAAGGATCTCCCAAGGTTCGGTTTCTTTGCCGGTCAGGTAATGATCGACCGCACGCTTAAATTCTTCCCTGGGCATGGTGCTGGCCTTCTGCACCCAGGGTGCACAATCGAACTCCTGCCGGTCCCGGCGCGCGACCTTGGCAAGTTCCCGCGCCTTGGTCCATCCGATTTGTTCTAGCTGACGCTTGCGGATGGGGGATAGGTGCTCATGAATGGCCATCAAGTAGTAGGCTTTGCGCCGCGACTCGGGGAATTTCTTCTCCAGAAACTCGTCGAACGAGCGTACGTTATCCACCCTCCAATACAATCCCGCGCGAACCTCGCAAAGATAGCGGCCCAATTCGACGAATTTCGAGTCGCGTTCGCGATCAACAGCCTTCTCCCACGCCAAGATCTCATCGATCTTCGCAAGCACAAACATGGCGCGACGGCGATCGAGCTTGGGAGTCATCAGCGCCGCACCATTAGTCGTCAAGAACGTTAAGCCAATCAAGGTCGCTCGCTCCTGGCTGGCGGATGAGTTTGTTACCGATCAACGGCTCGTTTCCAAGACACAAGCCAAGGTGCGCGCAGCTGACGCATCCATTCTGCGGGAAACGAATTCCTGGATGAGGAGGGAATTGGGCCGTTTCAATTTGCGCGACCGTCGCCTCCACCAATTGCCCAAACTCCCGGCGCTGCTCTTCGCTGATCGTTGCAAGCAGGTATTGAATCTCCGGGACGCGTTTCCTCACAAAAGCCACGATCGCTACGTCGGAGATTCCCGTGATCCAGGAGTAACAAACCAACTGCAGGTCGAGCGACGTTAATCCCTTGGGCAGCTCGGGATAGCGAGCACCTGTAGTTTTCCATTCGAGCAGACGCCGCTGCCCATCCAAACGGCCGATCGCATCGACATAGGCTACAAATTCATGACCGTTCGGGAGCGGACGAATCAGCTTTTTCTGGAGGTTTTGTTTCGGTTGGCGAATGCGAATCCGGTCATCTCGTACGAACTGCTCGAGCAGGCCGATCCCTTGGCGAAGTAGCCGCTCCCAGTCATCTCCGTGCGGATACTCCAAGCGGGAATCCTGATAGGCTCCCCATTCTTTGAACAGTACCGCGCCGGGATCTTCACGCTCAAAGAGCGCGGCCAGCGCCTTCTCGAAACAACGGCCGAAGCAAAGCGAAGCCTTGGATTCGGTTTCTTTCCAGCCGTCCAAATATCGGAAGCGGTAGCTCCTCGGACAGCGTAGATATTGCGAGATTTGCGTGTAGCTAAAGGTCACTTGCCACCTCACGCGTGCACGTCAGTGGAAATCTTGTTTCTTCCCACTCGCTGGCCGGCGCAAAGCCACCAAGATTGAGAAACGACCGGCCGTTGAGAGTCGTGTGTGAAATGCGCACGATTCCTTGCAGACCGATGAGTGTCTTTTCATCAATTTCGTCGCGGCCGATGAGATCGGGGTCATAGCCAAAGTCCCGCAGGAACCAGCGAAGTTTCCAAAGTGCTTTGGAAGTGCAGTACAGGCGGCCGGTAAACGAACGGTTCCGATGCTCTGGCGGTTCGAGGATTGTGAACCTTAAGAGGTAGAAGGGCCGCTGCGGATGCCAGCGGAAGAACACTCGATCGACGCGGACCAGAAACATGCCGTCTGAGATTTCTTTGCAGCCACGAGCTTCACCATGCAGTCCCGGGACGTGCCGCTTCATGATCTTGTCTCCTGTTGCGGAGCGTAGCTGTTGAGGTGGCAGATGAGTGCGTCGCGATCCCTGGCGGCTGATGCGGCGAGAGTATTAACAAACGCTTCGACCTGATCTCGGCCAGCGTCTCGCAGTTCGGCGGTTCCGCAATAATTGGCGGCATAAGCCTTCACGAGTCCGGCATCTAGTCGGTACTGACGAATCAGCAGGCACAAGCGGTCGCGGAGGCGAGAATGTCCGTTATGGGCGCCGTTATTTCCGTTTGTGGAGTTAGCGTGATGGTGAGTTGTTTCGGACGCGCTAGGACGTGGCGTCCAGCCTAGTTCTTCAACCGAACAAAGTCCGATGCCGTATGCCTTGCGGAGCGCTCGGTTGACGGCGCGAGTTTCAGCGACGCGCATCTCGGCACCACGAACCAAGGGAGAGACGTTAGAAGGATCGGCGTCCCCATAGCCTACGAAGCCGCGAGACACGGAGGATTTGTATACGATTGCCTTGAAAACCCAGCGATTAGAAGCCGGATCGCACAACTCTCGCATGCGGAGAACTTGTATTCCGCCGCAGCGATTTCGACTAGCGACACGCAGGAGACCGGCATGGGTAACGTACCATCGGCCGCTAAGGTATTGAATATCGCCTAGAGCCACGGACACGGAATATCTAGCGGTTAATTCCTCAAGTCCCTGGCGGGCAATTTTCGGCAATAGGCCCCACGCCGCCCTCGCGTTAGTAAGGTTCAGGCTTAATGCTTGGTTTCTTGGCACAGCCGACCTCCATGCTATGCGTACCCGCCTACGCATCCATAGATTATGCGTAGGCGGGTACGCATGCGTCAAGTGTTTTCTTCTTGATTTTCTATTTCTGCGTATGCATAACGCTGTCATGGCAATCAGAGAAAAGAATCCTCACGCGATAGCCCTCGGGAAAATGGGTGGTTCCAAGGGAGGCAAGACCAGGGCTGCCAGGCTCACGCCCGAGGAACGCACTGCAGGTGCTCGAAAGGCAGCGCTTGCAAGGTGGGCTAAGGTTAAGAAGTTGAAGGAAAGAAAGTAACAATCACAACTCGATGCCTCTATTTGATGCGTGGATCGACAAACCTTCGCAGATCTGAGTTCTCGCTCCTGCTTCTCTCTTTGGGCGTCTTTGACACGCCAACGGCCTGTCATTGCTTCGGCCCACCAAGGCCGACCCGCTAGCCTCATACCAGAAAACCCCTAAAACTGGTTAGCGGTACAGGTATGGGCACTCCAAACTTCCTGTACCTTTTCTGGACCTCTCACCAGTCGTCGCCGCCATAACCAAAGCCGTAGCCTAAGCCTGCAACTTCAACCAGGACGGTCTGCGGGCTTATGCGAAAACTGGGATTGTGGCTAACTGTACTGTCTTTAGCGGTTTGTGGGGCTGGATGTGCCATCGGCGGAAACGCCGGATTTAACCAGACGTCGAATTCGGGCTCGAATTCCGGCTCCTCCCCGCAGCAAACTACGCCCGAACCAAGCGCAAGCCTAAACCTGCAAACACTTTCTTTTGGATCAGTTACGGTGAATGCGACGGCGACGCAGTCGGTTACTATCTCAAACACCGGCAACGCCAGCCTTACTGTCTCACAGGCAGTTTCTGGCACAGGCTTCTCTATCTCTGGCGCAAGTTCCTTCTCGGTGCCAGCAGGAGGTTCGAGCCCACTAACGGTCTCCTTCTCACCTGCGGCAATCGGCGCGTCGTCAGGCAAGATTTCGTTTACCACCAACGATCCGAATAATCCCGTGCTATCGGTGACCCTGTCGGGGACCGGCATTTCCGTATCGACGCCTTCGATTTCCCTGAGCCCCAATCCGCTCTCTTTCGGCACGGTTACGGTGGGAACGCCGGTGTCGCGATCCATCACCATTTCGAACAGCGGCACGGCAAATCTGGTCGTGAATCTGGCCTCAGTCAGCGGCGCTGGGTATAGCACCAGCGGGTCAACCTCCAATATTACGGTGGCTCCCAATGCGTCCACGACCGTGGCCATCACTTTCACACCTACTGTTGCGGGCAATGCTCCCGGAAACTTGACCATTGCGAGCAACGCGACCACCTCGCCGAATGTGGCTGCTCTAAGCGCCACGGTCGTGGCCCCGGCCGCGCCGGCGATGTCCGTCACGCCCGCAAATCTGTCATTCGGCAATGTAAATGTGGGCAGCACCGGCACGCAATCCGTCACCATTCAGAATACGGGCGGCGCCAACCTGGTGCTCACCTCTGCGAACGTGAGTGGAACGGGTTACACCGTATCCGGAATGAACATGCCAGCGACGGTTGCGGCGGGTGGTTCCAGAGCACTTACGGTGAGCTTTACGCCTTCGAGCGCGGGGACGGACGCTGGCAACGTGTCGCTTGCGACCAATGCTTCGGCATCTCCTTCGGTCACGATGTCAGGGACAGGAGTCACCGCAGCGACCCAGCCTTTGACGATCACGCAGGGCGCATTGCCGGCGGGCACGGCCGGGCAAGCCTATTCCGCGACGCTGCAAGCGTCGGGAGGCAAACCGGGATACACCTGGTCGCTGGCCGCAGGGCAACTACCGACGGGCTTGAGTCTGGCTGCTAGCGGTGTGGTGAGCGGAACGCCACAAGCTGCGGGCCAATCGAACGTGACTGTGGAAGTCTCGGATTCTTCCACGCCCACGCCGCAAACGGTTACAATGGCTGCTACTGTCAGCGTGGGAGCGCCCGCCTTGCAAATTTCCAGTACCACCTTGCCATCCGCTACCGTGGGGACTTTGTTCTTGGCGTTGCTTGCGGCCACGGGCGGCACACCGCCGTATCAGTGGAGCGCAGCTACGGGCTCGCTGCCCGCTGGATTGACGCTCGATGCCGCGAGCGGCCAAATTACGGGCACGCCCACGCAGGCCGGCACCGACTCCCTATCTCTCCAGGTGACGGACGCGAATTCTGCCGCGGCGAGCGCGACCGTGCCCCTGACGGTAGCTGCAGGAGCTTCAAACGGTCCAACGCAGGCAGGTTGCGGCTCCCCCGACGGTCTGACGCTTTACGATCAAAGCACTTGCGGGAACGTGGGTGATCCATATGAAGGCAATGGAGCCCCCAAAACAACTAGTGGCAAAGACGGAAGTGGGAATTCCTACCTAATTTCATCCTGCCTGACGACTGGCCTGTCCCCGAATAACGGCGACGTTTACACGTTGACGGCAAATATCGGGAGCGATCCGACCGCCGTGTGCTTAAACTTCGGATTCACAGGGCATTCTTACACTTTGAACCTAAATGGGTACACGGTGACGGGCCAAATTAGAGATAACGGGGGCTTCGGGCGGACGATCCTGAACGGCACAATTAATTGCAGTGTACCTGATAACGGGAATACGGGTTGTATCAACTATTACGCGCAGACGCCGACAGCATCGGCTCAGTCTCGGTTTCACCACCTGACTGTCCATAACTCGACAGCTGGCAGCCGGGATATTTACGTAGAATGGGACAGCGGAACCAGTACCTATTCTGGCTGCCAAGTGCGCATTGACCACGTCACTCTCAATCCGGTTGTGTCGTCGGGCCGTTCCTATGGCATCTCTTTTAGCGGCGGCGGGGCGAAAATCGGCGGATGCTTTCAGGCCGACCATAACATGATCACTATGCCGAGCGATCCCAATGCAAATGCCATCCAGGGAATTGTGGGCTACTATGTCGCGTTAAACGCCCAGTATAATTACATCAACAACAATAACTTTGTAGGGGGCGCCAATGGAGGTGACTCCTACCGCGCTATCCTTTGCGATGGAGAGGGAGCAACTGTCATGGCTCCCGGGCCGTGCACAGTAACCAACAATTATATCGACGTGGAGAACAGTCGAGCATTCCGCGATCGTTTCTATACCAACTACAACGTTCAGTACAATTATTTCGACCACGTTCGATTTGGCAATCGATACGGGGCCATACACATTGGCGAGCCTGACAGCGGTTTAGACAATGATGCCGGAACTGTGCAGAACAATACGTTCGTGATGCAAGATGGAAAGGCAGTTTACGTCGCGCAAGCGGTTGGGCCGGTGATTAGCAACAACACCGTAGTTTGTGACACCACCAATGGGTGCGCGCCTATTTCGCTCTTTGGGTTTGTCGACATATTGAATGCAACGGTTGGAGTAACAAACGCGACTTGGAACAATAATCCTTCCATAGCGAATGTCGCTCTACCGACTCCCCAAATACTCGTATGCAATGGCTCTACGAACTGTACCAATAATGCGGGAGTGAAAGCCGCGTCCACCGTGTGTAACTCGGGCACGCCAGGGGGAGGCGGGACTATAACCGCGGGAAGTTGCCAATGATATTATAATTGACCAAAGCTACAGAGCGAGTTCCAAATATAGTTTGGTCCCAGCGAAGCTGATTGCCGATGCCAAGAACGTTTGAGTCCAAAGACCGCGCTGCTGTGTCGTGAAAATACTCACGGCCGCGCAGCAGCGATTGAACGAGACCTTCTGGCGAAGCCCAGAATTGCAGTATCTCTACTCCGCCAGCGAGTTTTGCCGGGCTCGGGCGCTGGAAGCGGTTTCCACGCCGTATTCCTCACTTGTGCGTCATTGTAACGCGGCACGACGGATTCGGGATCCACACCTAAAAGTACACCGGCTGGCGGGCTTTGCTGATTTCGTCCGGCGTCATTCAAGAGCGACTCAATCTGGCGACCTTAGCGATAACCCATTCGTGAAGAGCTTCTTGAAGAGCGAGGACGCAGAAAGTGGGCGAAAGTTTTGGCGAAAATTTCCCTTTTTGGATCGCCTAAACCTACGCGGCAATTTGATCCTTTTGAAAGCTCCCGCGAAAAATGAACGCGGCGTTTTGCTACTCACCTACACGGGTGCGTTTCAGTTTTTTCTGGAGACCTTTGACATCGCCGAAATTTCCAAGCAATACACCATCGTCCTAGAACCGAGTTGGGCGACCTTTCCGGAGCCCTATATGGGGTTTTTTGGGTGGTCCGACCCGCCGGCAATTTGCGAGATGATTTCGCAAGAAGCCGCGGATCTCGTGACGAACGCAGGAATTCCGTTGTCAACAATAGCGATTGGCGCACAAGACTGGGTAGATACGGATGTCTTTAAGCCCATACCGGGAGTGGACAAAGAGTTTGACGTGGTAATGGTAGCAGCGTTCGCACCATGGAAGAGGCATGCGATACTCTTCCAGGCAATTCGCAAACTGCGTCCTCTTCGTCTCCGTGTGGCGCTCATCGGCAATCAGTGGGGATGGACCAGGGCTGAATTTGAGGAGCATATCCATAAGAATGGGGTCGAAGACAATTGTACAGTGTTTCAGGGAATTTCGCCGTTCCAAGTGAACGAAGTTTTGAATCGTTCAAAAGTCAATGTGCTACTGACTAGGATTGAGGGCGGGAATCGTGCTTTGTCCGAAGCGCTCTCCGCGAACGTGCCGAGTATTGTTTACAGGCATATTATGGGCCCTCGCCGAACAGATATTAATCGAATGACCGGCGTTTTTAGTGAAGACGCCGAGCTGTCTGATGTATTGCTTCAAATGCTCAAAGACTATAAGACCTTTGAACCTAGAGAATGGTATTTGAAGAACAGTGGTTATAGGAACTCGACTCGAAAGTTGAACCAGGCGTTACGCGCTCTAGCCTCAGAGCGGGGCGAGAAGTGGACGAGAGATATTGCAGAGAAGGTTAATAGACCGGATGCGGTCTACGCCAATGAGACAGAGGCGGCACTTCTTCAGGGCACATGGAAGGAATTTGAAAAGTTTGTTCGACAGTTGGCCGAATGAAATGGTGATATGTGACCAATCGTCCCTATGAAGGATTCTTGGTCCGGCTATAGTATTGCACACAAGCCAAAGCAGATTGTAGTTTCCACCTCGACGAGTTTGTGAGTTCAAAAAGCCTGGTATCTTATTGTTTGACAGGCGATGGGTCTAACTGCCACAACGAACATTCATCGGCAGTGGACACCACATGTGCGCGCTGTGATAGATAGCCGACGTGGCTGGAGTCCAAGTAACAGCCCCAGACGTAATCGAATTTTGGTAATTGGCGATCCAGATAGCCACGTTGCAATATCCGAGGCGACTCACTGTCAGCCCACTGTGCCGGGTCTCGAAAAAAGATCGGTTCTGCGCCACGAACAGCATAAAAGTTCCCCGGAATCGCTTGTCTTCTGATGATCTCGTATGACGCGACGTGGAGATTTGCGCGTGCGAGTTTGGCTTCTCTCAAATCCTCAGGGATACGGTACAAAACGTAGATTCGACTGTCCGGTCGCACCTGGTCGAGAGCCGCAGTTAGGCGGGCTGTCTTAAGTCCCAGTCGAGACCACTCCCAAGTTATTTCGCCGCATCGTGCTATCAGACAGGTCAGGACGAGAATTCCAAGCGTTTTAGTCCACCGCCGCGGCGCGACTATTCTTGCGGACAGCAGTATCAGCAATGTGGCTGGTAGGACAAACCGGTCATCAGCGCCACTTCCGCCGCCAATCGTTGCTTGTTTAGGGCATATCAGAAACAACAGAAAAAATAATGCACCAAGCCAGAAATAGGTTCTCGAAACCCGCAGCCAACCCCTCCATGTCAATAGGCCAAAAGTGAACAAAATCATGAGCAGCAACATTCCGTCCAGCCAATAGACATAGCTTAAAAACAGGCCTGCCACACCGACGAGCTTTTCTCCCATCGTCGCCCATATGACGCTTCCTACTCTCACTTTATTGGCCCAAGGGTACGCCTGTAATGCAACTGGAACGGCCAAAAGGGATACATCCGACAACACCTGCCGGACAGAAAGCTTCTCACTCAGGACCTTAAAGGCCGTTACCCAGACGACACCGATAGCAAGAAACAGAAATCCAGCTAGATGGGCGACGTAAAGTACCACGGTCAGCACCGCCAAGGCCATGCGCTTGGGTATGGAAGGACGCTCGCGCGATCTTATCCATAGCCCAAATACCACTAAGAACAGGGCCAAACCGAAGGAAAAATTAGCAAACCCGTATTGGAATGGGGAATGATAAGCTAGGAGCCCACACATTGGCGCTAACCAGCTGGGACGGCCATATATTCCGAACGCCAGCAGATGGCAGCCCAAGACGTACAAGGCGATGGTCAGGCTAAGGAATATTTTTCCAGCCACCTCAGGAGTAAATATGTCGAGAAGGGGGGGGACTATTAAGTCTATCGCCAGGTTAGGAATTGGTGCAAACGCCCGATCAAACTGCCGTTGGAAAAAGTTCACGTGCTCATACTCTTTAAGAACATATGCCCGTGCCAGATGCATGGGGTAGTCCACGAGCGGATTGAATCTGACAATCCAGAGAGGCGCTATCACAACTAAAAGTACAGCTACCATCACTAGATGGTAGCTTCTACGTTGGGATGGCTTGGCGGAGAGTAGCGAGCATGAATATTTCCCCTCGTCGGGAATAGTTGGAGGAACTCCACCGTTGATCACAATTCCTCTGTTAATGGCACTTCGAACATCTGGTCACGTCGGCTTTGGACAAGATTTCGAGTCTCCGCTACCAAGAAGCGGGGCCTCCCTTTCACTTCTGAGAATACCCGAGCTACATACTCGCCCAGAATACCAACAGCTAACATATTCATCGCACCGATGAATAAAATGGGAAGTAAACTGGATGCCCATCCGGGTACGCTCTTGTTGGTGAAAAAACGAACCCAAAGTACCCAGAAGGATATCACCGTAATTACAATGGTCGAAAGTAATGCCGTGGAACTGATGAGCCTAAGCGGAAGCGATGAAAATGAAGTTATGGCAGAAAACGTTAGGGCCAACATTTTGCGAAGGGGGTACTTGCTCTCACCAGCTTGGCGCGATCTACGATCGTATAAGACTGTGGCTCTGCGGTAGCCAAGCAGGGGGATTATTCCGCGCAAAAAGAGATTGGTTTCGCGAAAACCTCTCAATGCCGAGACTGCTCGACGGCTCATCAGCCGAAAATCAGCATGATTGTCGATAGTTTCCGTGCCCAATAGACGCATGACGCGGTAAAACATCCGGGCAGTCCATCGCTTGAAAAAGGTATCGGTATTACGCTGCTTTCTTACACCATAAACAACATCACAACCTTGTATGAAGAGATCCACCATCTCTTCGATGGCCAACTCGTCGTCTTGAAGGTCTGCATCAATGGAAACAATCGCATCTCCTGACGCGGTGAACAAACCTGCTAGTAATGCGCTTTGATGACCAAAGTTTCTCGACAAAGCCAGACCCGCGAACAAGTTAGATTGCTGGCACAAATCACCGATCAATTCCCAGGTAGTGTCTGTGCTGCCATCATCAACGAAGATCACCTGGCTAAGCTGGGAGGCTTTGCCGGCGGAGATCATCTTCTCTAATAACCCTTGTAGTTGCCTGGCTGTTTGAGGAAGCACGGCTGCTTCGTTGTAACAGGGCACCACGATTGATAGTGTATGAGGCGATTTGTCCATAATTCTGTCTGTAACCGTAAACAAAATTATCTCAGACAATGGGTGATGCCACAATGTAAACCACGCTCGAATCCTCTATTGCGTTACGCCTGTCACACCCGCCATCCCATGTCCAAAGAACAATACTTATGCAGAGTGCCCGAATATGACGTATTGCCCGCCGAGCGGAATTCTCGCAAATACGTCTTCGAGCCGGCCGAAGCGCCTGTATAGCAGCTCGGGTAGATAAAGGAAGTACCGGTGTTCGTCAATGATCAATCCCGCATCGCCGAGAAGACGGCGAGTCTCCGCGGGGCGAAGAAGCATCGCATCTGCGTCCACGGGGGTTCGGCTGACGATTAGCCGCGTAATAGGGTTATATGGATTGTGCTCAATCACGGCGAACGTACCTCCTGGCTTCAATACTCGCTGCACCTCTTTCATTAGAATGGCGCGCATTGATATGGGGACGTGGTGAAGAACGCAAACTGCTGTTACGAAATCAAACTCCGCTCTATCGAAAGGAATTTTGTGAGCGTCGCTCTGAACACGGATATCGACTCGCTTCGAGATGAGATCGCCGGCTTCGAGCATACCTTCGGATGGGTCGCATCCCACGACGCGGCCAAAATTATCTCTAAGAAGCGAAATGAGTTCACCCTTGCCACACCCCAAATCCAAAAAGGATAGACGGAGCGTATCCATTCGACGCCGACGAAAATAATTCACAATCAAGTCTCGTTTGCGAGTGTGAAAGAAATGCGCACCATTGGGCGAAAACCGGTTACGAATTGGATCATTCAGCAATTGCTCGTAGGACTCAGAAAAATTGTCGAAATCGGATTTATCTTTCTTCACGAACCCTCTTTCGGTCTGTTGGCTGGAGGTAGCGAAAGGTTAGACACAATGTGTCGGTGCAAGAGTCCAGAACAGCCTCCTGCACCCAAGCGCTGCCTTTGCTCCTTGCTCGGCTTCATCCTACCAGCGATAGCCGGATTCCCAGCGATCCATTACGCCGACACGTCTCCGGATGTTTCCGCTCTTGATTCCTTACCAAACGATCTGCCACTTCTCGTCGGGGTTCGGTCTACGCGTGGTTTCCAGCCTATATTGCCTCCCTTTTGGAGGCCCTAATCTTACCACCCACTGGAGTGTCCAGGTTTAGGTAGGAGCACTATAGGAAATATAAGTATGTCTCCACAATCGGCTGATTTGGTACGCTCACAACATAGAGCGCCTATACGCGTCAAAAACTTGACTCTGCCTGCGGTAAGTCTTAGCTCATGTTTGAACCCCAATTGGACCTTTGGAGTGTAGTCCGAATGACCGAGACGTTAATCCGCAACGCGGATGGTTCTCTGCGTGACACGAAAATGTCGATGGCCGTGATCTTCGGCATCGGCTTCGCGGTGCGGATGAGTTTAATTCTAGGGACCTTGCGCGGCGCTAGATATGGCGGGGCGGAGACCTATAACATAGCGCTATCTCTCGCGCGGAACGGTACTTATGCAGATGCTTACGGCCACGGCGTGGGGCCAACTGCGCACATCGCTCCGCTTCTACCAATAATTCTCGCAATTATTATTCGGGTTGCTGGCGTCGGTCTGATCGGATATGTCATGCAAACTACTCTTGCGGCGATCGTGACGGCTGCCGCCTTTGGTTTATTGCCAGCTTTGGCAGTGACGTGTCGGTTGGGGATTTTGCCAGGCGTGGCCGCAGGGCTGATCGGCGCCATAGCCCCTGTAAACTACTGGCCTCAGCTATCGGGAATTTGGGACGCACCTTATACGATGTTGGGGTTGGTTGGGTTATGTGTTCTCTTTAGTGGATATTGGATTGAAGGAATCTTTCCTATTCGTGGCGCCATCCTTCTAGGCCTTATCTCAGGGATTCTTTGCCTACTTAACCCGACAATTCTACAGGTTCTGGTCGGTTGGTTTATTTTCGGCGCGCTCCGTTTCAAGACGAATCGTCTGGAGTTCTTCAGGTTTATGGCAATTATAGGACTGTTAACAGTTCTGTTGCTCTGTCCGTGGGCCTTCAGAAATTTCCGGACTTTGGGACAGGTCGTCTGGACACGTTCCGATTTCGGATTGGAATTGCAGGTATCCAACAACGACCATGCTACTCCTGATTTGGAAAGAAATGTACGCTCGCCGGATTTTTCTCATCCATATACGCAGCCGAGGGAAAGACAACAGGTTCGACAGCTCGGGGAATTGGCTTACCAACAGACCAAGAGAAAACAGGCCCTGACTTGGATATCCAGTCATCGTGCAAAATTCATCCAGCTGACGGTGTTTAGGGTCATGTTGTTTTGGTTTCCCGCGATGCAGCGATGGTGGCAGTCCTTTGCGGAGGCCATCATGACTGTACTTGCGGTCGCTGGAATAATGGATCTGTTACACAAAAAACATCCTTGTTCAGCGATGCTCCTTGCTATCTTAGTATTTTATCCCATGGTGTATACACTCATTCAAGTTTCGCCGAGATACCGTCTACCCCTAGAACCAATCCTAATTCTCTTAGGCTGCGTTTTCATTCGGAATTATCGACGACCGTCGACGAATATTGAAGGAGGTCGTAATAGCCCAGAGAGATCCGTTGCAGCTTTGGATGGCTGAACGGGTTCACAAACTCGTTCAGCAGGGTTTTTTCCTTGGGCGCGAGATGGCTGGCGACCTTCGTCGTATTCAGCTTCCCACCTCTGCGGCTTTCGGCTCAGACCTCTCCTGTGCTCGATCCGCTTTCCTCGATAGAACTGCTCCCGAGGGCGGATGCGGCGGTGCAAAATCTGCATGTGTGACTAGACGCCGAGTGAACTATAGTCCGAACGAAGAGTTGTTATCTGCTTGAATCCTTTACCGCCATTCTTATCAAGGGCCTCTAAGAAACGTTTTCGCTACGCCGCGGTAATATTGCCGGACGGTTCCAAAATGCACGCAATTTGAGAAAATAGGAACAGCGACGTCCTAAGCCGGGGACCGGGAACTGTAATAACTTGTCAACTTCGTTCGCGTTGTTTGCAGACCGAAACTGGATTCAATTCGGGCAACGCTCTTGGCAGCAAGCTCGCGGCGGCGGTTCGGATCATTCACCAGATTCAGAATAGCGTCAGCTAACCCCTTAACGTCGCCTGACGGAACGATGGCGCCGGCGGCATTCCCCAAAGCTTCGCGATTGCCTCCTACGTCCGTGGCCACGCACGGGAGGCCCGCCGCCATATACTCCAGGATCGAATTCGAAAGGCCCTCGGATTCGGAAGAGAGCACGGCGATATCCACGGCTTGCAGGTACGGAGCGACCACTTCTTGGCTCCCCAACAGGCGGAATACGGGGCCCAACTGCAGATCCGCGATTTGCTGCTCGATGGCCGCGTGCTGCGGTCCATCGCCAATAACGAGAAAGTACGCGGCGGGCGCACGATCCCGCACCAATGCGGCAGCCGCGACAAAATGGTGTACGCCTTTCACGGGGCGCAGCGTGGAAACGTTTCCGATTACCACCTGATCTTCCGCAATCTGCAATTCATGGCGGACGCGCCGGCGAATTTCCGGATTGGGCCGAAACTCGTCCGCGTCAATCGAGTTGTAGATCACGTCGATCCGATCGAGCGGAAAGTTTTCCATCGCGCCTACTTTGTGACGGACGGCTTCGCAATTGGCCACCAAGCGAGAGACGAAGCGATTGGAGATCCGCTGAAGCAGCAAATGGTGGCGCTTCATCCAATAATTGAGGTTGCGGCGGCTGCCCAAGATCAGTGGTACGCCCGCAAAGCGCGCGAGGATGGGTCCCAAAATATTGGCTTCGATGAAGAAGCACTGCGCCACGTCAAAACGCTTGGCGCGCATCCAGCGGATCAATCGCCAGAATTGCGGTATGGCATCGGGGCTGGCAAGCCTGCCGATGCCGCCATTGTGAACCGGGCAACCGGCGACATCCTCCGTAAGCCACCCGGTATGGCGAAAGACGCAAACTTCCGGTTCAATTCCCGCTTCGCGAAGTAGCCGGATAATCTGCAAGATCTGGCGCTCGGTGCCGCCAGCGGTAATGGCTTCCATTTCTTCTACGAGAAAAAGTATGCGAAGCGGGCGTGTGGCCATGGTCAGCTCCGGCCACCGCGGAGGATGTGGAGACGCGTCCGCGCCGCCGAGAATTGGCCCCTGGCGTCACTTACGACGCAATTATCAATGGCGACGCGCGGAAGAAGCAGAGGCTTGGCATGGGCTGTGACCACGCGCGATTCGGTGGTTACGGCGATCGTATAGCCTGCTGCGGCGGCTTCCCGCGTAACGCGTTCATCCAAGATGCCGGTGGGATACGCGAGACTATCCACTTTCTTTCCGAGGTGTTGTTCGAGCGCGCGCTTGGAGGCCCCGAGTTCCTCGCGAATTACCGAGTCTTCTTCGTAGGCGAGCGACGGGTGCGTAACGGTGTGCGAACCGAGTGTGATTCCGTTGCTACTGAGATCCTTCAGTTGACCCCACGTCATGAACGAGGACGGATTCTGGGATGTGACCGCGCCAAGCCGTGATGCAAGATCGGCGAAGAGTTCGAGACGTTTGTGGCCCGGCAATTGTTTGAGAACCGCACGATAAGAAGAGAAATCTCTGCCGCCAAGCTGAGCGGCGTGATGGGTCCTCAGAATGCCGTCAAAAGCGGTAAGCGAACCTTCGGTCCTCGCTTGCTGCCAATAGCGCCATAGCTTATCTTCCGGCAGGAGTTCCGACGTACCGGTGAGACCCGTGGTAACGAAGATGGTGGCCGGTATGCCGAATTTGTGAAGGATGGGGTACGCGACGCGGTAGTTGTCTTCCCAGCCATCGTCGAAAGTGAGCGCGCAACAGCGGAGACCTTTGGTGTGTGGCGCGTGCAGCCCTGCAACCAATTCGGACAATGGCTGCACGCGAAAATGCTTCGAGAGGAGGACAAGAAAATCCTCAAAAGAGGGCGGCGTAATGGCGAGGTACGGATTGTAGAAACTTACGGCTTCCTCTTCGGGCAAGACGCGGTGCAGCATGAAAATGACTGGCTGTTGCGCGGCCACCTCAGCGAGACTAATCACTCCTAGCGAGTCGAGACAGGATGCGACGAAGGTTTTGAGCTTCGGATGCATAAGCTTGATGTTCCGCGAGAGATGCGCAAAACGCAACGGCGAATAAGTGATCCCCGCTCCTGGCGAAAGCGAACAGATATTCAGTCGATACCTTGGATCGAAGAGACCGGCATACCGTGGAAAACTTAATATCGGTTTCAGCAACCGGAGGCTTCCAGTTCTTGAAAGAAGGCTATCTAAAATTTAGATCTACGCCGACAACGTACTAAAACGGAGGCGTTGTCGCGTCGTTCGAATTTGATTGTAGACGGTTTCTTTTTCTGATTTGGAGAATACAACGAACCACGCAAATATAAGATAAAAGAGTGTAGAGCAGACTACGGTCGCCCAGAAGCCAAGCCACGTTGAGGGGATCCTTAACCGAACAGAGGTCATCAGAAGCGCTGCAAACGGTAAGCTCGAAAGGGCGGGAAGCAGCCAACTTTCGAACCAAAGCCTTGTCCATGAAATTCCGATGTGTTTGGCAGTATACAGCGGAATGACCAAACCTGAGAAGAGAAGACTTGGGATCATCGTGCCCCAAGCCACGCCAATCGCTCCGACTCTATAGGCAAGAATGATGCTGAGCGCGAGGTTTATGAAAGCCTCGATAAGAGATGCATAAGCGTTAAAGCGATGCCGGTTCATCCCGTAGAGAATCTGATGGCACGTGCCGCGCAATGGCGCAAAAACAAGAGAGAACGTCAGCAAGATTAAGACGGCGCCCGAAAGTTGGACATACCGAGGTCCCATCCATAATCCGATGAAGGATCGGCCCAACACCAAAAAGCCAATAATTCCAGGAAGAATCAGAAGAAATGTAAACCTGCTGCCCTTTATCAGTAGGGCTCGAAGCCGATCTCCTTCGCTGCGAGCGTTAAACGATGTGGCCATAGGCACAAAAACCATGGTGGAGGAGCCCAACAGCCGCTGCATCGCGTCGACCAGGTTTCCACCGATCGCATAAAAAGTAACGATGGCCGGACCCAGAACGAAGCCCACGACGATATTGTCCGACCATAGGACCAGTCGGCCGGAAACAGAAAGCAGAAATGCGAATGTGCTGAAGGTCAAAAGCGGGCGAATGTGAGTCTGGAATTGTTGGCGCGTCATACCGAATCGAATGGAACCGTATAAGCGGCGTGCCAAAAAGAAATTGAACAAGTAATTGATTCCATTACACACTAGTGCGATGAGCGCGACGGATACCAATCCCAATCCGTGGCTGAGGGCGAGCCAAATCAGTAACGCGCCCATGATCGGATTCAACATCAGGGTAAAATTCAAAAGGTCATATCGGGAGACCGCCGCAAGCATCGCTCCAAAAAGATTGCCGGGAAAACCAACGGCGATTTGCAGCCCGATCAGAAAAAAGACAATTCTGGCAGTGTAATGCAGTTCGGGAGGGACCTTGATCCAATGCGGCAAAAAGTAAACCAGAACCAGCGTGATCGATAAACTCATCAATCCTACGAAGGCTAAAATGGCAAGCCCAACGGAAACCGCATCGTGGACGTGATGATATTCGTTGCGTGCATGGTAGTGCGTGAAATAGCGCGTCAGGGCGATTCGCAGACCGAAATCCAGTACCCCCAGATAGCTGGCAAGCTGTAGACTGAATGCCCAGATGCCATATTTGCTATCGCCCAGCTTGTGCACCATGTAGGGCGCAAGCAGGAAAGCGATGACGAGTCCGACCACGAGACTGGCCCAGTTCGAAAGCATGTTGAGGCCTACTCGCTCGTGGGCCGACTTGATCGACGGCTGGGCCTGTGCGTTGACCGTCGACGGGGTTATCGTTGACATGAGATCCAAGAGTTGAAGACAGCAGTGAAACCTGTTATCCAGCGGCCAATAGGCATCGCGAGAGTCACGGACTGGTCAAGAACCCGATGCGGTTTGATGTGAAATACCCATCCCGGAGACTTCCGATGCAGGTTTTCGCCCATCTACCAAAGCGATCGCATGCTTCCAAATCATAGCATTGCAATTTTCCGTAGTGAAAGCCGTCGCTGCATTTCGCGCGCGTTCGCCAATTGCACTGACTTCGGCCGGGTTTGCCAGCAAGGTCTCGATGGCGCCTTTCAGCTCTTGAGGCTGTCCGTAAGGCACCAGGACTCCAGTCCTGCCGTTCTCGATATAATCTGAGCCGCCCTCCGGGTCGGTTAGGATGACTGGTTTGCCCATCAACATAGCGTTGAGCATCGATTGTTGAGCGCCCGCGTGAAGCAACGTTGCCTTCATTGGCAGAACGACTAAATGAGCTTTCGCCATCAACTGGCGAAATTCCGCCGGTGATACGCTAACGAGACGCACGCTCGGAGGCACGCTTAGGCTTGCGAGGAGACTTGGCCGATTCGTAGCTAGTAAACAGGGAAAGTCCATATCGCGCACCGCATCAAAGAACAATCCATAGTCGCGATCCGCGTTGCCACCGGTGAAGATGTATCCATCGTCTCCTACTTCGTATTGATAGCGACTCAGCGTGTGGTGGTGAGGTACAAAGAGAAATTTACTTTCGTCGACCCCATACGCTTGCGCGAACCGGCGGCGTTCAACGGACGCCCAGACCACACAATAATCTACCGTTTTCAAACAGAATCGCATCCAGCTCTTCTTCAGCGAGTTTCCACCGTACCAAAGACAGTCATACATGATATGTACGGGGCGCTTGGAACCTCGGAGACGCTGTAGTGCCGCAAAGGCGAGGCCTTCTAGCGTACCTAGACTGACGACTGCACCGAACTTGGAGCTGTAGTGGAAAGTGCTCCAAGCTGTGCGAAGTTCTTTGCTCCGGCGCGCGATTGTCGCGAGGCCAACTTTGCGCAGGACCGCTTCCCACCAGGCAGTTCCCGTTGGTGGCAGGATGTACGTGATAGCGGCAAGATCAGCCGTGAGCGTGACGGGTTCTGTCGCTAATATGAACGCATTCTGTTTCTCGGGGGTGGCAGTCGCCTCGATCGACGCGCGGCGGCGCGGGTTCACTGTGGCACTCCCTCACCAGCGGGCACTGGCGCAGACGACTTGACGTTCGATATGCAAAAACGCGTCTTACCCGAGCGTTCTCGAGGTATGTCCCGAACTTCCTCGAAATTCCAATGCACGGAAACCGGGAAGAATTTGGTGAGATTGCTCTTCAGACCTTCTAGATCACTCGGCCCGAAGGCGTCTCCTGGGACATAGCGAATCGTGAAGTCATCCAAAGTCTCCTGGATTACTTGAATTTTCTTCAGCCCCGGACACACTTGCAACACGCGATTGGTCAGGCTCACGCCCGGTATGGAATCGCCGTTGGCCAAGACAAAGACGTCGGTAGATCGCCCGACAACTTGTTTGATCATTGGGAAGCCGCGGCCACAGGCGCAAGGTTCGGTGGTTGGGATCGCACAATCATTTACTTTGTAGCGGATCAGCGGCGCACCGTAGTTCAGTAAATCTGTCACGTAAATGTCGCACAGTCCGTCTTGGTCGGCACCTGCGACCGGAATAAATTCGAGGTAGCAGGAAAATGGATTCACGTGGAGACCCTGGTGGCGCTCACATTCGCCGGCGATCATCCCGAATTCCCGGCTGCCATAGTGCTCAAACACGCCACAACCCAACACTTTCTCGATCAGTTTGCGTTGATGCGTGAGCAACGGTTCCGCAGTACAAATCACGTTATTTGGTTGGTGACAATTGAGTTTGCGATCGCGAATATATTCGCAAAGCAAATAGAGTGGCGTGGGATAAGCATAAACTGTTCGCGGTCTAAACTCATTCATCGACCGCCGATAGGATTCCAAAACCTCCGTGTTGAACAACGAGGTAGGAGCCCAAACTCGGCGCATCAAATTGCGATCGTATAGCCGCCAACGCCAACTTGGGTTCTCGCTGTAGTCAGATCGAGCTCCCCACAAGTAAAAGACCTTATCCCCAGGGCGAAATCCAGCCCAGGAATCGAACTCAAATTGCACTGCAATCTTGTTTCGTACACTTTCCGGATCACGCAGAAGTGACACCGGCGTATCTGTGGTGCCGCCCGTGGCAGCAGGCCAAAGACCCTCTTTTGAATATCGATCCGAGCGAATTTCGTCTAGATTCAATCGGATATCGTCGCGACTTAGAGGAAGAATGGAGCGCAAACATGCCGGTCTGCCGAAATCCTCTATGGAAAGCCCCGCATCGCTGAACCGTTTCCGATAGAACGAAGAGGTGTCATAGGCGTGTCGCAAAAGCTTTTGCAGGGAGCGGCGCTGAGCTTCCTCGTTTTCCTTGAGCGAGTTACGTTCCAGGCGATCCATCATTGCGAGCTTCTTAGACAAGCCACGGTGCGTGCGACGTTGCAGTAACGGAAGAACACCTGACAAGTAAACTTGATTTATCCAGCGCATATATCTTCTTTATTGTCTCACCGGTGTCCCGGCAGTTGTTTCGTCGGCGTCCAGATCATTGATCACGAAGCGGTACTTGCCCGAAACCTCGCTGGCGATGCTTTCGGCTTGTTCGATTTCGAGCGTTGTATCTTGATCGAGATACACACCGAGACGCTTACGGAGCTCCACTACGGTCTTCTCGCTATAATTATTCCCGGGCACGACACGAAGGAGTACTCGATTACGGTCCCGTTGGACAAATTGAACCTGCCGGACATCGGCCATATCTGCAACTACGAGAGTAAGGGCCGGGCCGGAAATTTTTCTGCCGTCTGGAAGAATCAAGAAATCTGTGGTGCGCCCTCGAACCTCCGCCAGCAGAGGCAAGCCACGTCCACAGGGGCAACTCTGAGCAGCAGCAAAGGCGCCCACATCGCCAATTTCGTAGCGGATCAAGGGCATGCTGTAGTTCAGAAGGTCCGTCATTAGGATCCGGCCGGCTGGCGCTGGAATAGCCGGGTCAGGCACTATTTCGACCAGAAGAGCATCCGCGTTTATGTGCATGCCCGTGTGATACTCACATTCGCTCGCTATTACACTCACTTCGCGACAGCCATAACGATTGAAGACCCTACAACGAAAGGTAGCCTCGAGGAGCTCACGATCCTGGGGCATCAGCACTTCGGCTGTCGTGATGACCGCATCAAACGTTATGTCCAATAGGTGGTGCTCACTGACATACTTGGCGAAAAGGACCGCCGACTGGGCGTATGCGACTAACGTCTTGGGACGCTTCGCGCGCAAGGCGACGACAAAGCCGGTCCAATCTTCTTCGCGGATGCGAGAGGTATTGAGTTCCACCGTACGGTAGATAAGGACGTTGCGCAGGCGGTCCCAAAGTCCCTTTTGGAATAATTGGTCGAGCCGGGCTCCCCAAAGAACAGCGCGCCAGTCACCCGGATATAACCCTGCCCAGGAATCATGCCGAACGGTGCTGGCCATGCGGGAGTCAAAACGACGACGATCGACAAAGAATTGCAACGGGCTGCCGGTAGAGCCTCCCGTTTGATTTCTTATTCTCTCTGTCGGGGGAATGTTTTCCGCCACGAGTTCGACACCGAAATCTTGAATATCGCGTTTAGTAAGTGCCGGCAGGGCCGCGAGCTGATGGACCGAATCCACAGTCAACGGGTCGAACTGCGCTTCATCCATTCTGTGGCGGTAGAATTCACAATTTTCGTAGGCGTGTTGCAGAAGTGCCTTCAATCGCTGGATTTGATACTTCTGTAGCCGTTCCCTGGAAAAATACTGCGTCTTTTGAAATTCACGAAGGTACTGTCTGAAGTAGGGGTGGTCACGTCGAGCCCAGAGCGGATGGATTGCATGACGAATCATGAGGCTCGTGAATCCGCCGGATCGTGAACCGGATGAACGATTGTCGTTCCGAATCACTGCGCAGCCCCCACCGGTGATATTGTGGCGGAGGGCTTTCGCGTTCCCCATCTCGCCCTTAACGGCTCCTGAACTGGCACGTGTTCAGAAATCATCATGCCCACGCAAGCGCTCATAGCCGCAAGCATGTACCAAGTGCTGCGATACAGATCATGAGATGAATACCCGTCCAACAAGAGAACGAATAGACAGAGCGAGCATGCCGTCGGAAAGAAACGAAGCCACTTCGGTGTGTCTTCGAGCCGAGCAAACTTTTCCGAAAGCCGGCGGTTGAGACGATGTAATTCAAAAATAAAGTAGCCGAAGGCCATGACTCCAAACAGTCCAAGTTCTGCTAGAAGTTGCAAGTAAAGTGAGTGGGCATTCAGCCAGATGCGGCGCGTGGGATCAGCGTTCGGCCAATATTTTGCGCCGTCGGCATCCGGGAAGTTTCCTGCTCCCACCCCGGTTAGAGGGTAGTCTTTCCACATTGCCCACCCCGCTTGCCAGGCTAACTTTCGGTTCAGATATGACTCGTCCTGATCTCTATTCTCAACGCTTATGTAGCGTTGCTTATATTCGGGTGGGGTTACCGTCCATATCACAAGCAACAAGCCGGCCGCTAACGGTAGAAACAAAAGCCGCTTCCTTTTACTAAAAATGAAAACCGCTAGTAAAGCTATCATCGTAAAAAATGAACTTCTCGATCCTGTGATCACGACCGCCCATACGCTCATAACGGCAACTGCGAGCGCCACAAGGCGATCCCGGGCGGTGCCCGATAGAGCAAGAAGCGTCACAAGTGGTAGTCCAGAGACGAGTGTCAAGCCAAGTTCATTGGGGTTTCCGCCAGCGCTAGTAATTCCTTCTGCCCTGGCTAGATGTTCTCCACGGTAATAGTATTCTCCATGGTTGTATGCATTGACGCTAGAGCCTGCGAACCAGCCCATTAGGATCACAAAGACAAACAGAAATGTGTGAAAGCGGCGACGCGTTGTCACTAAATTAACGATTAGGATGTGATAGATGACAGTTCTACCGAAATCCAGAGATGTTAAGAACGCACCGGTCCTCCAAAAAGCGAAGAAAACACTAACAAACATGGCCGCCCAAAAAAGTAGAAACAGTTTCGTTATTCGGGGAAAAATCAATTTCCCTTGATGCAAGAAAAGAGACAAGAGGACAAGTACGGCGACGACTCGCTCAACGCGAAACGCATCAAGGACTGGATAAATCTCACCCGGCTGAATCACATTAATGGCTAGCAGCCCAAGAAGGCCCGCGAAGGGATTGAACATGCCCCAAATAGCTATAATACAGATGGCGCCTGCCACTACCCACATCATGCCGCGAACCTCTGTTCGGGCTTATTTTTCATAGAACGAACCCACGCGGCATGTTGTGCCCAGTATGTCCTTCTTGCCGAAGTAAAGTGCCAACTCCAATTTCGAGCCGTCACGCTGAGCGCTCGACATCTCGAAATTGCGTTTCACTTCTGGGTATTTCGGGCACTTTTCTCTGACTTATCCGCAGGGCTTCCAAAAAGAAACCATAGCCGAGCGCAAAATGAATGGTCGGATAAGTGCCCAGTGCAACAATGAAATAGCGCCTGTCATTTCGGATGCCCAAGGCAACCGAAAACCCCAAGACCATTCCGGCGTATAGCGCTACAGACGTCAATAGAACCTTTGCGGCGAGACTTGAGAAGATAGACACAATTCCAGCGGTTACAAACCAGCAAAGCATCGCGACGGGCAGTAATTGGCCAACCGATAGCGCATCTGGGTGTTCGCGCACGAACCGACAGCGGCCGCGTCCGTACCTTGCCATTTGCTTCCACAAACCCGCCAAACTGGCACGCGGATAATAGTGAACCTTTAGCCGTGGGTCGATATAGGACCTGAAGCCTTGTTTCTTGACGCGATAGTTGAATTCAACATCCTCGCAGGCGTCAAAGTTCTCGTTGTACAAGCCAATGCAGTCAAAAACACCGCGTCTGTAGGCAGCCCCGGAGCTCGTTGGGTCGATGAATCCATGCAGATTCTGAGAATAGATTGTCGAATCAAATCCGTGACCCAAGGCGGTGCCACGAACGTCAGCGATAATCTTCTGCATCGACGTAATGGCAGGTGCGTCGAGCGGTTGTGACCGGCAGAGACAGTCTGCTCGGCTTTCCTGAAAAATCGTTGCAAGATCGCGAACCAGAGTCCGGCTCATGATACGGCAGTGCCCATCAACAAAGAGAACGTATTCGCCTGAGCTGTTTACAACGCCCACATTTCTTCCAGCGCTCGACAGTTGGGCCGGATTTGGCAAGCAGCTGATTCTGACACCAGCGGAACGCGCAATTTCGTTTACAGTCGATACTGTCCGATCCGTGGAGTTGCCGTCGGCCACAATAATTTCGAAACGATCTGCCGGATAATCTTGAGCGATCAGCTCCTCGAGTACCGTTGCGATGTGCTCTTCCTCGTTTCGAACGGGGATTACCACCGAGATGAACGGCACCAGAGGTGTCACAGTGACTGGACCTGGTAACTCGCGCACGCTCGGATTGGGCAAAACTGCCTCGTCAAGGTTCCGGGGTAGCGCCAGCTCCCCATAGAGATTTCTCAGTTGACCGTGCTGCCGCTGCGAGGAGAACGCATTCGTTATCCTTTCACGTCCGGTGCGTCCGAGCGTTTCTGCGAAATCTTTGTTCTTCAATAACCGCAAGACCTCGACACAAATGGTGTGAGCGTCGCCGGCAGGCACCAAAAAAAGGCTTTCTTCTTTTCCCTTGATCTCGGAAACCGCTCCAACCTCTGTAGCGATTACGGGGATGCCGGCCGCCATACTCTCCATCACTACGTTTGGCATTTGCTCCGCGAGAGATGGATTCACGATCACATCGATCCCGGGAAGCAACTGATCAAATTCCCGGCAGAATCCGGCGAAGTGGACTACTTGATTTAATCCCCAACGCTTTGCGAGATCTTTCAGTTTGGTTAGCAGCGGTCCGTCACCGAATACGATAAAAGCGGCCCCGGGCATTTCCCGGTGTACTTCACGAGCCGCCTCGATAAAGAAAGTTGTGCCTTTTTCGGGGCTCAGACGGCCCGCACAGGCGATCACGGATGTTCCGGAAGGCAGAGAAAACAACTTCTCGAGTTGCTGCCGAGCGGCCTGGCGTTGATCCGGCGACACTTCTGGGACATCCACGGCGTTGGAAACAACACGAATGCGATCTCGCAGATCCGCTCTCTGCGCGAGTTCCTCAGCATGAAGACCGGAAAGGCAGACAATTCGCGTGCAGAACCGCAGAGAGAACCTATCCAGAGCCTCGTAAGCGCGCACCTTCCAATTTTCGCCTGTCCAACCGCGCAGAAAGCTAGCAACCGGAATGCCGCTAAGCCTGCCCGCAACCACGCCTAAGAGGTCTGCCTTGTAGCCGTGAGTACAAACGAGATCGATTCGTTGCTCAGCCAGAAGCCGTCGAAGGGCAGAAATCGTTCGCAAATCACCCATGGTACCCGCAGGCAACCTGAAGACGGTGATTCCTCTTGCTTCAGCCTCCTGCGCGAACTTAAGACCTTCCTCCGTTCCGCAGAAAATGCCCAATGCGACATCAAATTCACCGTTATTCTCTTGCTCTAAATAGCGAAGAATCTGCCGCTCAGGTCCTCCCACAAAATTACTGGCCCGAAGATGCAGAACGCGAAAGGGAGTGGTTTTACCTGTCATTGCCCACCCGACGATCCACAGCTTCCACCGCGCTATACCAAGAGGATTCCATACGATCCGCAGCCGCGTCCCAACTATAAGACTCGACCACAGCCCTACGTCCCGCAAACGAGAGGCGCTGCCGTGCGTCGGGCGACGCGAGCAATTGGATCAGGCGGTCCGCAAAGGCCGACGCATTGTCAGCGACTGCAACATGTACGCCATCTTCCAACTCGAGACCTTCGACCCCCACAGACGTCGTGACCACGGCTGTGCCAGCTGCGAGGGCCTCGAGTATCTTGATTCTGCTTCCCCCGCCAATGCGAAGCGGGACAATGAGCGCGCCTGCTCGCGCCAAATATGGTCGAACGTCTTCCACTTCGCCAATGACCTCAATCCCAGGTTTATTTTCGAGGTTTCTTACCTTGTCCGCCGGCGGCTTCCTTCCGACGATCACAAGCCTCGCGTCAGGTTTCGCGATTCGAATCGTCGGCCAGATATCCGCAACAAAGTGTTCCAAACCGTCCCAGTTTGGAAACCAGTCGAGCGAACCAAGAAACAAGACCTCACTACTGTTCCTTTCCGTCGCGGATGGCTGGAAGAAATCCAGATCGACGCCGTTAGGAACGAGGGTTACTTGTTGGCACTTCCAATTCATTGCCGTGTCTATATCGGGCTGGCTCACGGCCGTAATCGCAGCGGCTTCGGGCAATGCTCGCTGCTCGAAACGGCGCATCTTCTTGGCCTGCAAGGAGAAAAACAGCTTTTCGATGGCGGTCTCGCTGTGTTTCGCGCGGCGCTCCCAAATTTGCGACTCTATGTTATGCGTCGCAATCAGCGCGGGGGGCCCGGCAATGAGACCGTCAAGATAACGGGCGTAGGGCGTCCATTCGCAGTGAACGAGGTCAAAATGCGAAGTCTGGAGCAACTGCCGAACGCAATCCGCGAAACGTTTCGTGTGATGCTTCGTTACCGAATAGGGATACCGCGAAGCAAGATTCAGCAAGAGTTGGGCATACAACTCAACGCCGTTAAGCTCTTTGAGCGGCCCAACGGCATGAACCTCTATGCCAGCTTCAAGCAGTGCCCGCGCACCCTCGCTCGAAGATTCACCGTAACAAACAAAACTGATTTGATGACGCTTTGCCAGCCGGCTCAGAATGTTCCAGGTTCGAATCCTTTTACCGGAATTGAGCGGAAACGGAATTTCTTCATCCAAAACGAGCACACGAAGAGAGCCCCTTCGATCACCAGACTTCTGTGTGGGGTTCGCAAGAGGCAGGTCCTGCAAAGATTCCGTATGGCTTAAAGGTTCCGCTTTCATGACTAAGTTGCCAGGCCGATCACGACGCTCGCTTTAGCGGGAGCCCCGCCCGAATAGCACGGTCTTCACGGTCTGAAACACAATGAACAAGTCAAACCCCACCGACATATTCTTGATGTGATACAGGTCATACTTCAGTTTTTCTTTCGCGTCTTCGACAGATGCCCCATAGGGGTAATTCACTTGCGCCCAGCCCGTCAGTCCCGGTCGCACGGTATGGCGCAGTTGGTAGAAGGGAATGGCCTCAACCAGGGACTGCACGAACTCCGGGCGCTCCGGACGCGGCCCCACGAAGCTCATGTCGCCCCTCACGACATTCCAAAGTTGCGGTAACTCGTCGAAGCGGCAGTTCCTCAAGATCCGGCCGATCTTGGTGATGCGCGAGTCTCCATCGACCGCCCACGTCGGACCGGTCTTTGCCTCGGCATCCACCGTCATGGTACGGAACTTATAGCAATAGAAAACCGATCCGCCGCGGCCGACGCGTTTCTGTCTGTATAGGATCGGCCCTGGAGAAGATAGTTTCACCGCGAGCGCGATGAATGGTAGCAGCGGACAAACCACCAGCAAGCAAGCGAATGCCAGCAATGTGGAGATGCACCTTCGAGCAAGAACGAAAGCCGGGCTCATCCGAAAGCCGTCAGAGAAAATCAGCCAGCTTGGATTCAGCGCATCCACATCGATCATGCCGGAGATTTGCTCAGTTAGTGCAGTTGCGTCTTCTACCTTCACGTCGCTTAATTTCAGCTCCAAGAGCTCTCGAACCGGCATCTTCCCGCGGCGATCGGCCATAGCCACAATGACTCGATCGACGGCGCGTCGGTTCTTGAGATTGACGATGATTTCGCCCAAAGACTCGCGTGCCAAAGCCTCATTGCCCATCGCTCCGGCCCAGCCGATTACTTCCATGCCGAGCTCTGGGCGCGTCCTCATCGCATCGATCAGCTGTTTCGCCTTGTCTCCAGACCCCAGGACATAAACGCGCTCTCTAAAATACGGTTGTTTCAGAACCCAAATATAAGCCGATCGCCAGCCGATCAATCCTAGGGTGAGAATGACCAGGCCCAACAGAAAGACGCTTCCTCCCATCGTGAAATTGGGAAGCAAAAGGCTCAGACCCGCAAGCACAAATGACAACGTGCCCAGGACAATCAGGATCCGGAAATAGATTTCGCCCTGCGAGCGCAAACGTTGCGGATCGTATAGGTCAAAGTAATAAAGAAAAATCAGGGTCAGCGCCGTGACGCCCAGGATCTTATAAAAGCCGTTGTCATATGCCAGAACCAGCAGGGAATCGGCGCCGAAATGAATCAGCGAAGCCAGTAGAAACGATGTCCAAATAACAATCGCCTCCCCACCCATCAAGAGGACGGTGCGTATCGGCAAATAGACGTTGAATACTCGAAGCATCAGTAAGACTCAAGTCTGTCCGCAACATGGTTGTGAGGCAGGCAGAAGATGAAACGCTGCCTCAAAATCACGTCGCCGAAGCCCTTCGGGGCTATTTTCCCTTTCGCGGCTCTTCTAAGTAGCCGCCGTAATCGTAACCGCCGTAGCCTTCACGGCTATCGGCCTGGTTTAGAACAGCTCCAACCACTGGCTTCTCTTGGAATTCTTGACATGCCCTTTGCGCCAAGTCGAAGGGCGTAGATCCCGATCGCACCACCATCAGAACTCCGTCGCACAGCTTGGCGATAATCGCGGCGTCAGACACAGGCACGGTCGGTGGTGAATCGATCAAGATCCAATCGAACGCCGGCGCCAGACGCGAAAGAAGGATTTCCAGACGTCCGCTGCCGAGCAATTCCGTTGGATTTGACACGGTTTTGCCGCCAGGGATCAGAAACAGATTATCGTCGTGTCCGCGTTGTAAAATCATCGATTCGTCAGCTTCGCCCAGCAGATAATCGGACAAGCCAGGGCTCGGCGATGCACCGAGCGGCTGGTGTAACCTGGAAAGTCGCAGGTCGCCATCGATTAACAGGACCCGGCGTTCCTTTTGACGGACGATCGAATAGCCGAGATTCGACGTCACAAAGGTCTTACCTTCGCCGGGCAGCGCGCTCGTGACCAGAAGCGCCTTCAAAGGCAGCGTGTCACGGATCTGGTAGAGCCGCGTTCGCAAGGTGCGAAAAACTTCTTTTCCAACCGAATGATTTTCCCCTTCGGTGAATACTAGCGTTGAGGGGTCAGGATTCCAAGGTTGTTCTTGACACTCGGAAAGAATCGTCGTCATCGCCAAGGGAACCGAGGAGTCTCTCGTGCCGGACGGCGTCGTGAGAGGGGCATGGATTACCACCGGTGGTGGATTCATCACGTCGGCCGCAATTCCCGGGCCTTGTTGCACTCCGAGATGGCTCGCTTGCTGCTCCGATCTCTCCTGCTCAGCTTTCTTCAACGCTTCGTGAATCCGGCTCATGACTTCCTCTCCCTGGCGGCTTCAAGGGCCTCGGGCTCGCTCTTCAACTGCTCGAGTACTTTCGCCAGGTTCTGCAGCAATGAAACCACCGGATCGCCGCCGTTGTTTTCTTTTTTCGCAGGCTGGCCCGCCGGCTCGGTTTGATCGAGTCTGAACTCCTGAGCAACCCTCTCCACGGTTTCTCGCAAAACCGGCCTTTCTTGGTCTACGAATGCGCTGATCAGAGCGTGCTCACACAAGAGGTTTGTAACGCGAGGTATGCCACGTGCGTAGTGATGGACTGCCTGGATCGCTTCCGGGGAAAAAATGCCAGTGTCCGCTGCGCCCGCGATTCGCAGCCGCTCGTTAATGTACCCGACGGTTTCATCCAATGTGAGCGGCAGCGTTCTACTTTGCAATGTGACCCGTTGGCGAAGCTGACGCAATTCGGGGCAGCTCAATTTTTGTTCGAGTTCTGGTTGGCCGGCTAGGACGATTTGCAAAAGTTTCTCTGTGGAAGTTTCCAGATTCGTCAGCAAGCGAATCTCTTCCAGCACGTTGGCGGACAAATTCTGCGCTTCGTCGATGATGAGAACAGCGGTCTCACCAGCCTTATAACGATCGAGGAGCCACTGGTTCAGGCGCATCAGAACTTGGCTCTTCTCTCTCGATTCGCAGGCAATGCCGAAATCGGCCATGATGAAATCGAAAACTTGCGGCACGGACAACCGCGAATTAAAAATAAATGCGGTCGCCACATGATCGTTACGCAGCCAGTCCAGTAGCCGGTTGAGCAAGGTCGTCTTTCCGGTGCCCACCTCGCCGGTTAGCACGATAAATCCCTTGCGCGTCCGAATCCCATAGGTCAGACAAGCCAGCGCTTCTTGTGCCTGCCGCGTCATATATAGGTAGCGGGGGTCTGGGTTGACGTTAAACGGGCTTTCATGAAGCCCAAAAAAGTTTTGGTACATGATCTCCCTCAGCCTTACGTGCTCGCTTGTAACGGAGGTGACTGCTTACCTCCGGTCGGAAGCAATCGTCCTTTGCCGTCCTTCATCGATTCCACGATGGGCACGATCGCGAGCGTCGGAACCTTTAGGAAAAATTCGACGTCGTCTTCGCTGCGGATGGACTTATCCCTAAGCTCCAACAACAGGACAATAGCCAAGCCCAGTGCCAGCCCGCCACCGAAACCGCCGCCTACGATCTCGGGCCTGTTGGGATAGGAAGGCGTCTCTGGCAAGCTCGCCGGATCGAGGACCTTAAACATTTCACCTTGTTGTCGATTCTCCAGATCCCGCGCCATGGTGGCCTGATCGTTTTGCTTTAGCAGGCTGTTGTAAAAGTCAAGCGCGGTTTGATAGTCGCGCGTGAGTTGCTTGTACTGTTCCTCAACAAGTGGGCTAATCCGCAGGCGAGCCTCATACCCAGCAATCTGCTTCTGGAGTTCCGTTTGCTGTTTCGTCTTCTCGCGTATCTGTTGATCCAGTAGTAAAACGGAGGTTCGCAATTGTGTCAATTGAGGTGAAGTGGCAGCTGTTTTGGATGCGTTTGCCTCCAGCGTTTTATCTTGCCCCGATTTACTTGCGCCTACGGTCTTATCCGCCGCGGCCGAATCGGCCGCTTTCTCTTTCGACTTCGCGTCGCCTTTTCCCGCCGGTGCATCGCCCGAGCCCGCCGCGATCTGTCGTTTAATGTCCTCAATCTCGGCCTTCTTGGCGATCACGTCCGGATAACTGTCAGTGTATTTACTTTGCAGTTGAGCCAGCACTGCCTGCGCCTGTTGCAGTTGCTGATCGAGGGTTTCCGGGTTAATGACGCCTTGCCGGTTTTGCTTGGCAGACTCCACCTGTTGATCAATCAGAGCTTCGTCAATCGTCTTTTCCTGTTGCGCTCGGCTGATCGTCTGATTCACGCCTTCGAGCTGCGTATTCACGCTCGCCAATAGGCTGAGATTGGTTTGCTCCTCATCCGGCATTTCGCCCATGTATTTCTGTTTCATCGCTGCCAATTTCGCATCGGTTTCGTCGAGCTTCTGCTTTGCATCTGCGAGTGTATTCGACAAGAATTTTGTCGTATCTGTTGCTTGCGATTGCCGGTTTTCCAAATCCTTTTCGATAAACATGGACGTGATGTCGCTGCATACTTGTTGTGCGATGCGAGCGTTACTTTGCGTCACGGTAATGAAAAAGCCCGGTAGAGAATTTGCTTTCGTCTCCGCCATTGGCATCACGGGGGTCACAACGATGTCTTTCCGGAGTTCGTCCACTTTATCTTCCATCGCTAGAGCGGAGTCACTTAGCAGATCGTAACGGCGGACCAGGGGTTCGAGGCTGTTTCGGCTCAAAATCTGTTCTTGCATAGAGGCTAGACGCTGGTTCAATTCACCATTGGTCGACGCCTTCACAATCGAATCCGGCACAGTTTGTTCCTGTACCAGCACAAGCGTTTGCGAAGTGTAGCGATCCGGTATCTTCTTGGCCACGAAGTATGTTGCGATACCGACGACAATAGTCGGTATTAACAGGAGCAACCATCTCCGGCGTACAATCTTCAAGTAATCTCCCATCTTCAATTGTCGATGTCCCAGCATGTGTTGTGCTCCTATGTACCTAGTTCAGCTCGATTGGGTGCAAATCCCAATTGAGTCCCACGGATATCTGGTTCTGGTTGAATTGGTTCACGCAGACCGCGCCCGTGCAGCCACCCGAAACCTCACGCGTGAAATTGTAAAGAATGAATAGCTTTGCGCTTCGAGAGATCGTTCGTGACGCATTGGCCCCAAATGACCAAGCTTGATAAGAAGTCGTCGTGCTGATTAGATCTTGTGGCAATGCCTGGCTGATTGCATAACCTGCATTCGCAGACACCACCCAGAGTCTGGTCAAAGGACGAGCCACGGTTAGAAGCACACCGCTTGTTTCTGCGCCTGCTAAGACTCCGGCTCCGCCGGAGACGCCGCGATAACCGGAGGCTTGCAACGCGACGTGGTTGTATTGATAGCTGACGCCGACGTTGGCGGACCATTGCACGCTGGAAACTGCTTGTGGTGCGAGGTAAAGCTTCTCTCGATAATAATCTGGTCCCACGCCCGCCTGAAACGAGAGCCGTTCAGTTAAGTGATGGCCGTATGTGAACAACACGACGTGATCGTCGATCGAGCCATAACTCGAATTAAAGCGAATCAAGTCGAACTTATAGCTGACGCCGAATGTGTCGCGCCGGGAAAGTGTGTAGTTATATCCGACGCCGGCGTCGTAGTTTGACGGATTGAGATACCCCGGTTCGAAGTAATGCAGTAGCCCGTAATCAGCGTTTAATGTCCACGCGGTTCGGATGCTGGTATTGATTGTAGCTTGGCCGGCGACCACGTTGCTCAGCTGGCGTGTTTGCAGCGATAGAATGGTTTGATTTGGTGGAACATTAGGATTCAGAAGCGTCACACCAGAGAGAGGCGAACCGGCAAGTCCCCCGAGTCCGAACAATCCTCCGGAGCTGAAACCAAATGCAGATTGCGGCAGATAACTCAATTGGTCATTCAGATGTAGCGACCACCTGCGGAATATCAACGACTCGGACAAGGCAAACTCTTGAAAAGTCGAATCGTATTTGGACAGTGTGCTGTAAAAAATTCCTCCACCCACATATTGTAGCGAGGTATCGGAAGTTTCACGCACTCGATGCAGGTTGACATGCCCGCCCACCGATGTGATGGATTCAAATTGCGACGATCCGGAACTCGATACGCCGAGCGGATTCGTGTCCAGACCTTCACTGCCCTGAAAGCCAATTTGCAACATGCTTTGCGTATCGCCCTGCGCGCCAGCCGAAGGCGCCAGAGCTCCCGTTACCGGCGTGGTGGGCGATGCCACGGGTGATACCGGTAGGGTCGTTTGATCCTGTGTCTGCCCCTGATTCGCCGTGGCCGGTGTTATCGGTGTCGTTGCGCCGTTTGACGTTTTTTGCGGATCCTGTTGCTGCTGACACGTCGCCGAGGCAGCGCCCAAGCTGCACGCGCAGAGCAGGATGAGTCCACAGGAATATGTCTTCCAATATTTCATTCGCGGCTCACGGCACGACGACAGTATCGCCAGGTTTCAAGATGATGTTTTCTTCGGTCTTTTGACCACGAATCACCTGCTTGTAATCGAACGGAAGGCGTTGCTGATGGCCGTTGTCCATTCGTAGAACGTAGATGTCTTTTTGCTTGGCAAATTGGGATAGTCCGCCGGCGCTTGATATGGCTTGGAGGACCGTCATTCCCGGGAGCATGGGATAGGCTCCGGCTCGAGCGACCTCGCCAAGTACGTACACGCGTTGGCTGTTGATCGCCGTAACGATGACCGTCACCTGAGGATTGTTCACAAACTTAGAGAGCCTTTCCGTGATCGTATTTGCGAGCTGTGTGGGCGTCTGTCCGGCAGCCTGAATGTCATTCAGTAAAGGCAGTGAAATTTTCCCGTCCGGACGCACGGGCACTACCTTCGACAAGTCCGCCTCTTTCCATACATCAATGCTCAATTCGTCGCTCGCGCCGATGATGTAATTTGGGTCGTTGGTAGCTGGCGTATTGGATCGCGCGGCGGCGTTCGGAGGGTTGGGCTTTGACTTGTCCGCTTGCGGTTGTGCCCAAGCCGTGCCGATCGCCATCGTCAGAAGCACTGTCAAGTTCACCAGCCGTTTCATCTCTTCCTCCGTACGTCCGAATTGCCTAAGCCCAACTGCTTGAGCTTATATAACAGCGCTTTGTAGCTAATTTCGAGCTCTTGCGATGCTCGCTTGCGATTCCACCGGGTTCGATCTAACGTCTTTAGAATCAGTTCTTTCTCTACGCTCTGCGAGGCAGCCCTCGCGGCCCTCTTAAGAGAAGTTCTCTGTTCTGATTCGATGCCGTTCGGGGCCTCATGGGGCTGCTCTTTTGCTAAGTCACCGATCGCAACTTCCTCGTCCTGGAGGGCCACCATCTTCCGCACGACATTCTCAAGCTCACGGACATTTCCCGGCCAACTATAATGTTTCAGGCGATCCTGAGTCTGGCTAGTCAGCCTTGGCGCATTTCGGTTGAGCTCGGCCGAATACCGCCGGAGCATGTAATCGACAAGCAGCGGGATATCCTCTTTTCTGTCTCTCAGCGGCGGCAACCGCAAGCATGCGCCGTTGATGCGGTAATAAAGTTCCTCGCGAAATCGCCCCTGTCGCATCTCCTCTTGAAGGTCACGACTCGTGGTCGAGATTACGCGGAATCGGGGCCGCGAGTCGTTCAAGAAAGTCTTGGCCGACGGAAGCAATTGCAACAGCCGCGCTTGGCATGCCAATTCCATCATACTGATCTCGTCCAAGAATAGAGTGCCGGACAAGGGCTCTGTTTCGGCCTGGTTACCGTCGCCTGCGTGGTTTGGGCTGAGGCACCCTCCCAAGGCCTGAACGGTAAGGCTTACGCAACTGATGTGAATGAAGGGTTTGTTCGCTTGGCCCGAGAGCCTATGTATTTCGGTTGCCAGGACCAGTTTACCAGTTCCGCTTTCGCCAACCAGCAGGACGGGAATGTCGGTAGGTGCTACGCCTGCCACCACTCTCTCCAACGCGCGCATCGCTGGGCTTACGGCCGAAGCCCAGGCCTGGGTGGGCGAAAGGCGCATCGCCGCAATGCCCTCATGTACAAGGCTTTCGACAGCGTGGTGCGACACCAAGACCTCCTCAATAGGGAAGTGCAATGACCGGGCCACGAAGGCTTTTTCGTTGTGAAAAATTCCGCCACACTGTAAGTCTATAAAACGAAGTCATTTAAACGGCAGTGTTTGGGTCTGTAGAGTCTGATGTGCCCTCGGCATCTGGGCCGACGAGACGGTCTGATGGAAAGAAACTTCCCAGATTGTCCCAATAACCTGAGTATTTTAGCCCCAGCGGGGCATTTAAAGGTTACGCAGTTCCTTTTGACACTGGGCCCTACGACTGGGTGGCTCTATGTTGCTCCATTAATTGGAACATAGCATTCCATCCCGGGTGCGACGATACCATTCGATAAATAGATTGTGAACCTCGGGTGGCAAACATATTGCTTTCGTCCTATTTCGTCATTAGTCTTTGCAGTGGAGGCTTGGTGAGCTCGGTCACTGATAACGTAGCTGTAACGCCCATCCCGGCCAAGCCGCTCAATTTCAGCTTTTGGGCACAGGTCGCCGTCGCTATCGGTCTTCTGGTTTTCCTCTATCACGGAATCGTCGTCGCCTTGGTGCGCGACTGGTGGAATAATCCCGATTTTTCCCACGGCTTTTTCGTGCCCCTGTTTGCAGGATTTGTGGTCTGGCATCGGCGCGCCAAGCTTCGCGGCCTTGAGTTGCGTCCGAGTTGGTCCGGGCTTTTCGTGATCGCCGGAGCGCTGGGAGTACTGATCGTTGGTGTGCTCGGCGCAGAGATGTTCCTGTCCCGGTCATCCCTCGTTTTTCTGCTCGCCGGGTTGATCATTTATTTTGCGGGTTGGGAATACTTCCGCGAGTTACTGTTTCCCTGGGCCGTGCTGTTTTTGATGATTCCCATACCGGTTATTATTTTCAATCAGATCGCGCTCCCCTTGCAGTTCATGGCGTCTCGGCTTGCCACATGGCTCCTAGGCTTGGTAGGTGTTCCGGTCCTTCGAGAGGGAAATATTATTAACCTTCCGTCCATGAGCTTAGAAGTGGTGGAGGCTTGTAGCGGTATTCGGTCTCTCGTCTCCTTGATCACCTTGGCGGTTATTTACGGCTATTTCGCGGAGCCAAAGCGCCTCTTGCGAGTGGCCTTGGTTATCCTGGCAATTCCGGTTGCGGTAATCGCCAACGGAATTCGTATCATGGGAACGGGCCTGTTAGGTCAGTACTGGGATCCCGATAAGGCGCAAGGTTTCTTTCATGAATTTTCGGGTTGGGTCATCTTTTTGCTGGCTTTGGCCATCTTGTATCTCGTGCACCGTTCCTTCTCGCTATTTCATACGTTGAAGCGGAGAGCCGCGTAAGTGAAAGCTACCTCTTGGAAGCGTTTTAGCATTGCGGCTGCCTTGTTGGTAGCAGCGGGAGCATTTCTCACCATGAGAAGCCGGGCAGAAGTTATTCCTGCGCACAAAAGTCTGGCTGAATTTCCGGAGCAGATCGCTGACTGGCGTGGTCAGGATCAGCCACTCTCAGCGGAAACTCTGGCTGTTTTGGGCCCCGGTGATTTCCTGACGCGTGCTTACCAGGACGGCCGCGATCCCTTCGTAAGCCTTTACATCGCCTATTTCTCCAGCCAGCGGAGCGGTGACACCATCCACTCGCCGAAGAATTGTTTGCCCGGGGCTGGGTGGACGCCATTGTCGACCGATCGGATTTCGCTGACTAGGCCCGATGGCAAATCCGTCATCGTCAATCGGTACATCCTAGCCAACGGAGGCCAGCATCTTTTAGCGCTCTATTGGTATCAGGCGCATGGGCGAGTGGTCGCGAGCGAATATAGCGCAAAATTTTACTTGGTGGCCGATGCGATGCGCATGAATCGCACGGACGGAGCCCTGATTCGGATATTGACGCCCATGGAGAACAGCGCGGAGGGGATGGAGGCCGCACAGGCACGCGCGGAGGGGTTCGCGCACTTGATTTTCCCATCGCTCGATCAATATGTTCCCCGCTGATCCCGGATTCACGTTCAGTCGGCCCACTTGCAGTTCTAGCAGCCAATCTCGAGCGAACTATTGGCTCGCGTCAGGTTTACTGGTAGCTTGGTCTTGATGCTACGCAAGTTTGGTAAAAACAAACAATGAATCCCTCTCGACTATTGAAACTCATAACTCTTTTCATGCTTATTTTGACGATAGGGTGCTCGCGCGATCCTAATCTCCTAAAGCAAAAATACTTTGAAAGCGGCATGCGGTACATTCAGCAGGGAAAGTATCCCGAAGCTTCCATCCAGCTCCAAAATGCGATCAAGATCGATCCGCGCTTTGCCGATGCGCACTATGAGTTTGCGCAATGCTTGATGAATATGGGCAATTTTCGCGGAGCGTACAGCGAATTGATGAGAACCATCGACATTGCACCGGACAATCTGAAGGCGCAGGTGGATGTCGGCAAGCTCCTGCTTATTGCAAAGGAATTTGACCAGGCTCGGGATAAAGCGGATCTCGTGTTGTCGAAGGATCCGAACAACATCGACGCCCACCTTCTTCGCGCCGACGCCCTGGCTACGCTGCAAGGTCCCGAAGCCTCTGTCGAGGAGATGCAAAAGACCATTGAGTTGAACCCAGGCCAACCCCGTGCCTATCTTAATATGGGCGTTTTGCAACTTTCCGCGAACCAATCTGCAGCTGCTGAAGAAAGTTTCAAGAAGGCCATTTCGCTCGATCCGAAGTCCGTGCCGGCTCATGTGGCACTGGGGAATTTCTACGCGGGCGAACAACGTTGGTCTGAGGCAGAGTCCCAATATCGATCCGCGATCGCTATCGATCCGCACGACCTCAGCAGCCGGGGAGCATTAATCGGGCTTTACCTTCGACAGAAACAGGATGCACAAGCGATTCAGACGGCAAGAGACACTAAGGCGGCCTTTAAGGATTCTTCTCAAGGGTATCGCCTGTTGGGGGATTTGTATTACCGAATGGGCGACCGGCAGGCAGCCCTCGATGAATACGAGACCCTCTACAAGGCACATCCCCGAGACCCAAACGTGAAGAGGAACTTGATCCAGTTACTCTTGGGCGCAAATCGAATGGATGAGGCAACGAAGCTGAACGATGAAATCCTAAAATCGAACCCGAATGACAGCCTTGCGTTGATTACTCGCGGTCAGATTCTCGTGCGCCAAGGACGTCCGGCGGACGCGATCGCTCCGCTTCAGACCGGCCTGAAGAACGAACCTGACAGCGCCGTGGCGCACTACAACCTCGGTGTGGCCTTTAGTGCTACAGGAGATCCTGGGCGTGCTGCGACCGAATGGCATGAAGCCGTCCGGCTAGCACCTTCTTTTGTCGAGGCGGAAAGAGCGCTTGCTCTGTCGGCTGCGAGCCGGGGTGACGCGGTCGAATTGAAGAGTGCTGCGGAGGCTATGATCGCCGCTCAGCCAGCCTCTCCAGAGGGTTACGATCTCAGGTCCGCCGCCGAGGGTGCCAAGGGTGACTTAAAGAGCCAAGAGGCAGATTTAAAGAAGGGCATCGAGGTCGCTCCCCAGAATCCGTTGGGATACACGAGGATGGCGGGGTTCCTCGCGGCGCATGGCAAGGTTCCGGAATCGGAGAAATTCCTCAATCAAGCTCTTGCCTTGGATCCAAGCTTTCCGGAGGCTGTGCAGGGGATCGTGGTTATACTTGTGCGGGAGAAAAAGCCCGATGCTGCCTTGGCGAAGGTGAATGAAGCGATTTCAAAGGCGCCGAACGTCAGTGCGTTCTACATCCTTCAGGCTCAACTCCTATTCAGTCAAAAGCAGTTCGATCAGGCGGCGGTGGTTCTGCAGAAAGCCGCCGATTTGAACAAGTCAGATGCTACACCACTGATGCTTCTGGCGCAGGTGCAAGTCGCCAAGGGTTCAATTGACGCCGCAATTGCGAACTATCAGAAAGCCATTCGCGACAATCCGAATGATCCCAGAGCCTATTTCCTGTTGGCGTACCTTGAGCAGAATAAGGGTGATTGGCAACAGGCCGAGAACCTCTATCAGAAGTGTCTCCAGGTCCAATCGGATTTTCCGCAAGCTTCCAATAATTTGGCCTATTTGATGCTGGACCACGGTGGCAATGTGGATGTCGCCTTGTCCTTGGCGCAGACGGCCCGGCAGAAGGTTCCGGACAATCCGCAAATCGCGGATACCTTGGCTTGGGCCTACTACAAAAAAGGCGCGTATCAGGCGGCGATTGACCTGCTCGAAGAGGCGGAAAAAAAGGCTCCTCAGGATCAGGATATTCAGTATCATCTCGGATTGGCCTACAAGAGCGCGAACGACGCGCCCCGGGCGAAGTCCCACCTAGAGCGCCTGCTTCAGTTGAATCCGAACTACCCGCAGGCCGATCAAGCTCGTCAAGCGTTGAGTGATCTGGGCAAGAGTTGAGGATTTTGCTTCCCGTTCCCGGCTAAGGCATTCGTCCCCTGTTATATACGAGGCAGGTCTGCAGCTATCTCCGGCCCCCGCCTCCCTGGACGAGATGAACTCCTAGTCGGACCAGGATGACGCAGTTTCAGAGCGCCCGTGCGTCTGCACGTTGCTGTTGAGATTTCCGCGGATGTTTGGATGTGGTAAACAAAATCAGTCAAGGAGGGACGTGGGTGGTGGAAATTTACTTGGCACAAACCTCGATCATCTAACTGCAAAAGCTGGCCCCGCCCAAAGGCGGAGCCAGCTTTGAGAGTGATTCGAGATGAACTACAGATTATGCACTCAGCTTGCGCCGGATAATTCCAGCCAAACCAAGCAAACCGGAGCCAAACATTACTAGCGTGCCCGGCTCTGGAGTCGCAGTATTCAAAACGTCAGTGCTCTGCGCTGTCCAGACGTGACCATTCGCTCCCACGACCGGGCTCCCACTCAGCGAGAAAGCGGTAAGGTCGAAGTTGGTGCCGGCAGGAACTCCCAAATCCGCAAGCAGCGTGGCGTTCTTGGTATCCGGTCCGGTTGCCGTGATCGTGAGATTAGGCCCCAGCATGCCGATCGTAAATGTATCACCAGTGCCCGACAACAACACGGTTCCTGCTGGGATCGCTGGATTCGCACCGATCGTGAGCGGGTTAGCTAGTGTGATCGCCATCGTCCCAGCGGCGCTGTTGAAACTTAGAAGCGCCGAGATAGAATACTGCGTGCTGACATCGAATGTCAGGATAGTAATGGAGACATTCGAGCTCGAAGCCACATTACTCGCGCTCAGGTTTATAGAACCGCCGGTTGCACCTTCAAAATCAATCGTAGTTGCGGCGGCATTCGCCGGCTGGGTCATGCATAGTGCGAGCACGGCAATGCCGAGCACCGCAGCCATGTTCAGAATCACTCTCTTCATAAAATCCTCCGTTTAATTGTCCCAAAACCACGCCGAACGTAGTGCATCCATGATGCCAAAACAGCGCCTTTTTTAAGTTGTTCAATATAATAGACTTGTCCTAGTACTAGGAATGGGTCGGCGGATAGAAAGGGAAACGGAATGCACACGAAAGGAAATTGCTCGGGCCATTCCAATGAGCTCGAAAACATGCGTAATGTGAACACTGTATGGTATTTAGATGAACCCCATTATTTGCCGGACCTGCTCAGCTTCATGGCCGCGAAGCAATGAGACAGAGCGTTTCTAGCTCGCGT
>CAVQZU010000052.1:0-4211 GCA_963718485.1 uncultured Acidobacteriota bacterium | reverse complement strand
ATGTGGAGTAGGAGTATGCTTTTATTTTAACAGGACAGTCATAATGGAGGGAGTGCGGGTAGTCCTGATCTCTACATACGAGCTGGGAAGGCAGCCGTTCGGCTTGGCTTCTCCGCGGCCTGGCTGCGCGCTGCCGGACACGAAGTCACGGTGGCCGATCTCTCCTGCAGCCAGATGCCGGCGCACGCTCTGCAAGAGGCCGGGATGATCGCCTTCTTTCTGCCCATGCACACGGCGACGCGGTTATTCCTGCGGCTGATCGATCGCGTGCGGGCGGCGAATGCGGGCGCGCGGCTCTGTGCCTATGGGCTCTACGCACCCCTCAACGAGGGTGTGCTGCGCCATGCGGGTGTGGACACGATCATCGGGGGCGAATTCGAAACGGGCCTGGTGGAGGCGGCGGGCGGAGCGGCGCCGGAAACCTCGGTATCGCTAGCCAAACAGAGGTTCGTAGTCCCGGACCGTGCGGGGCTGCCGCCTTTGGGAGCATACGCGCAGCTGGTGACGGTGGGCGGAACGCGGCGCGTGGGCTACACGGAGGCCAGCCGCGGCTGTCGGCATTTGTGCCGGCATTGCCCGGTGGTACCGGTGTACAACGGCGTTTTTCGCGTGGTACAGCAGGACGTGGTGCTCGAGGACATCCGGCGGCAGGTTGCGGCCGGCGCCGAGCACATCACGTTCGGCGACCCCGACTTCTTTAATGGGCCCGGGCACGCGATGGCCATCGTCGAGGGGCTGCATGGCGAGTGGCCAGAGCTGACCTACGATGCAACCATCAAAGTCGAGCACCTGCTCCAGCATCGCGATCTGCTGCCGCGATTGCGCGCAACGGGCTGCGTGTTTGTGACCAGCGCGGTGGAGTCGCTTGACGATGCGGTTCTGGAGCGATTGGCAAAGGGCCACACGCGTGCGAATTTCGAAGAGTCGCTGGAGCTGATGCGTGCGGCGGGGTTGCCGATGGCGCCGACCTTCATTCCGTTCACGCCTTGGACTACTCGGCAGAGCTATCGGGAGTTTCTGCGCGGACTGGTGGAGCTTGGATTGGCCGAACAGGTTTCGCCGATTCAAATGGCGATTCGGCTGTTGATTCCGGAAGGATCGCTGCTGTTGAAGCTGCCGGAAGTGCGCGGCCTAATTCACCCATTCGACCCGCGAGGATTGTGTTACCCGTGGCAGAACGCCGATCCCTCGATCGATCGGCTCTGCAGGAACGATCCAAGAGTGATTAAGCGCGACGAGCGCCGTCGGGTCGGGCAGGCTCGGGACGTTCCGGAAGTATTGGGATTTGGCGGGATCGGGAGAATGGCCGGTGGATGTGCCAATGGCGTCGCGGGCGACGATTCCTTATTTGACGGAGCCCTGGTATTGTTGAGCGGAGCCTACGGAAGAGCAGTTAGCTCTTGTATAAATCCTTGCCAGTCTGAACAAAACACGAGCATTCTCCTTCGACAACTTGTGGCGGTGGACACTTTACTGGACACTTGTGTTTGATTGCCCTCGAAAATTAAGGCCGTCACGCTGCGTCTGGAGTTTCGTCGGCGGCATACGGAAGCGTGCCGGGGCAAAGAAAGAAATCGCGGAGTGGGGCTTCCTGCCCAACCGGGCCGTCTGCGCCTGTCCGTATTATTCGTGCGGCGTCCATTCCGATTCCGAAGGCTTCAAGCGCCGTGCGACCGGGAAGATCACGCTCGATGCGGCGAAATCGGTTACTCGTGTTCGCCTGGAGCGTGGAGACTGGCAAGCGGAGATCGAAGATCCCACGCTCGTGAAGGTCGAAGTCGCCATCGAGGATTTCATGGGCGACGTTCGGGACAAGGGTGCCGAGGACTCGACACTGGACAAGTACACCACCCTGATGGATCAGCTACAGGCGTTCTCCGATGACAAAGGGATCACGTACATTCAACACTTCGGGCAGGACGAGATGAAGCAGTTCCGTCGTGATTCGATCCATCCCGCATACTTGTGCGCCGGATCATGGGCGCTTTTCACGAGTATGAAAAACAGATGATCGTCGTGAAACTCCGTGGCGCACGTCAGCGCACGAAGGCGAAGCAGGGCCGCTGCGAAGGGCGCAAGCCCTACGGTCATTATCCGGGTGAAGAAGACACCCTGCAACGGATGAAAGACCTCGCTGCGTTGGGGATGAATGCAACCGAGATCGCCGCCACGCTTCGGGCAGAAGGGCGTACGACTCGGAGCGGCGGGAACTGGCTTCAACCAACCGTGAGCAAGATCCTCAATCGTGAGCGTATCTGATGCGCTGTCGTCGGGATGAGGGCAGAGGTAGCATAGAGTCTGATGTGGTTCAAGACTGTTGGCATCGTCAGCGCCGTCGTGCTGCACGGTGCGGTGCTCGGACAGGTAAGATCCGAGGCATCTGCGACGAATCGCTGGATTTGGGGCCGGATCGTCACCTACACAGGCGTGCCGCTGCGAAATCGAACATTAACTTGGATCGGCACCGGGAACACGAAGATCACAACGGAACTCAATCAGGACGGCAAATTCTCCTTTCAGATTGTCGATGACGGCAGACCCGCTGTTTTAGATGTGGATACGACAGGGTTTGCCTCGACGCCGGTTGATCTAAGCGCACTCACACAAAACGGTGAGATCGGGACTCTTATTCTTCAACCAGATCGGCCAACCGCACTTAGGGATGCTTCCCGCAGAAGTGGCTCGACGCAACAGATTCTGTCGGGCCGAATCAGCGATCCAGACGGGTCGCCCTATGCAGAGAAGACAGTCTACTTCAGGGACTTAAAGTTGGTGAAGCCGTCCCAACCCGAAAACGTTGGCATCTGTAAGCTGGTGACAGATGGCAGCGGTACGTTCGTGTTCCCCGCTGCAAGTGGTCACGAGTATCAGGTCTACACGCCGGAATCCAAGACTCCGCTCACTTTCAAGGCACTGGCAGATGTGGAAATTGCGGCGGGTCAGGACGTAGATCTCGGGAACATCGTTATGCAGAGACGGTCCGGTGAAGAAGCTGTGGGCGAACTTCTTGGCCCTGTGAAACTATCCGATTCCGCTGCGGGGGCATCAAAACCGCCGTCTGGTCAGATCGTCGCCGTGTTCGTCGGCACTGGCGGGATCGTCGCCATCGTGCACGGCGACGGTAAGATTCTCAAACAGGCGAAGGAGAAAGAGCAAGTGGGCTGTAGTTCGCTTCTGATCTCAGATGACAAGCAAGCGGTCGGTTGGCTGGTGGACTCCGACTTCTGCTGCACGTCATACCCGCTACAGTTCTTGCTCGTCGTTTACAGGCCGGGACAACCCCTGCGGCGGTTCAAGGGTGATGGAAGGGCGATCTTCGGCTGGAATTTCGTCGGCGGATCGAAGCAGGTAGCGTTCTTTCAAGACTTCCCACATGGCAACCCGGTGCCACATTACGAATTGCGGGATCTCGCAACTGAGCGGTTGATGGGTGCGTGGGAGGGTGATGTCACGTCGAAGACGCCTCGGTGGGTCCGGGCTTTTGGCAACTGAATGGAGTTTGGCCGCTGGACAGTTTTATGGACAGTTCAGTTGCGGTATGGGCGGTATCAACGGTGTGGTAGCTATTATTTTTCATTAACTTGCATGCTCTCAGCGCTTACCATAGTACAGTTAGCCCTTGTGTAATATAGTGGCCTAATACCTACTGCACCGGAATCCAAGAGCGAGTTTCCACCGTGAGGTCCAGTAATTCGCAGTGGTATGCTTCTCCATCAACAATTCTTTGAACGCTGTCCCTGCGGGAAGCAACCATCGTCTTGGTTTTGGGGTACAGAATCCACACTTCGGCTGCCCCGTATTCAAGATACAAAGCCGTCTTGGATTCAAGCTCTTCAGCTGAATTGCCTCTGAAAGCGATCTCGATCGCAAGCATCGGTGAATTCTTGTGCCACCCATCTTCGACCGGCTGATCGGGCCAACTCACGCTTACATCCGGAATCAGCCATTTGCCATCGCCGAGGTGGCACGCGTCTTCGTGCCAGATGCGGGTTTCGTCCATTACTGTCTTCAATAGGTTTATGAGCATCCGGGCGATGATGCTGTGATAGCGCTTTGCTGGTGGTAAGTCGATCAATTCCCCATTTAGAAGTTCTCGCTTTCCCAAAGCATCCGGCAGAGCCAGAAACTCCGAATCTGACAGCACGGTGGGACTCCGCATGTTCATACAATATCAGTGCTCACCTCAGTTTTGGATGTTGCGCAGCCGGTGG
>CAVQZU010000051.1:0-57404 GCA_963718485.1 uncultured Acidobacteriota bacterium | reverse complement strand
CCTGGCGATGTACCTGGGGCCGGGTTTGTGACCGGCCAGCTGGGTAACTTGGTGCCATGTCGTTCGCCGCTGGCACGGTGCTCGCGCGCCGGTACGTGCTGCGCGAGTCGATCGCGGCCGGCGGCTACGGCGAGGTCTGGCGGGGCACCGACCTGCTCCTGGACCCGCCGGTGGCGGTCAAGTTGCTGCTGAGCGCGCACGCCAGGCACGGAGACACTGGCCAGGTTCCGCGCGGAGGCCAGGCACGCCGGGGCTGGCCCACGAGAACATCGCGCGGGTCTACGACTACGTCGAACCGGATCCCCCTGGCCCGCCCTTCCTGGTGATGGAGTTCATCGACGGGCCTCGCCTGGGCGACGTGCTGGCCGGCGGTCCCCTGACGCGCCGGCGATGGGCATCGTGGCCGGGGCCGCCGCGGGCCTGCACGCGGCGCACCTGGCGGGCCTGATTCACCGAGACATCAAGCCGGGCAACCTGCTGCTCAGCCACGGAGATGTCGTCAAGATCACCGACTTCGGCATCTCGTACGCTGTCGATTCCGCACCCGTGACCACGACCGGAGTCTTGCTGGGCACGCCCGCGTACATGGCACCCGAACGGGTCGCCGCGCCAGGGCCACAGCGGCTAGCGACCTGTACTCCCTCGGAGTCGTCGCCCACGAGTGCCTGACGGGTGACCGGCCTTTCGCGGGGATCGCGCTCGAGGTCGCGCTGGCCCACCAGAACGTCCCGATGCCCCGGCTGCCCGGGTGGGTGCCCGCGGACGTGGCGGCCCTGGTGGCCGAGCTCACCGCCAAGGATCCGGCGGCGCGGCCCGCGAGCGCAGGCGAAGTGGCCCGCCGGGCCGCCGCGCTGGTTGCTGCGGAGCAGGGGAGCCGGACCGGCGGCACCAAGGGATCACCCAACCGCCGGGCTACCGTGCTGCCCGGCCGGACTACGTGTAACCTGCCCGTCCTAGATCAGGCGGCGCCCGATCAAACGGTGCCCGATCGAACGATGGATCGGTCACGACGGCGAATTCACATGCCCGGGCCGCGGGTGGCGCTCGGCGTGGCCGTCGTGGTCGCTGCCGCTGGGCCTGGTCCTAGCCAGCCTGCCGGGCCCGGCTCCTGGCTCACATCAAACGCCACCGACGCCGTCCGCGACCTCTGGACCGCACCCCGCCGCCGCCGAGACGGTGACGGTGAACGCTGGTGCGCTGACCGGTCAGCCGGTCCAGTCCGTGGTCCATCAGCTCCAGCAGTTGCATCTCACCGTGCGGGTGCAATGGCAGCCATCCAGCCCCGGCAGCGGCTGGGCCGGGTCGTCAGTGTGACGCCAACCGGCCAGGTCGCGGTAGGCAGCGTGGTTTTGGTGATCGGCGCGCTCGCACCCGCGGGCGACAGCGATCGCAGAGCCCGCCGGGGGCATCCGGCCAGCAGGGTCCGGGTAAAGGTCCGGCAAAGGCCACGGCAAAGGTCACAGCAAAGGCCACCGGCAGGGGAACCAGGGTGACTAATCCGGTGGTGGTCCGCTCGCGTGACAAGCGGCCTGGCCGCAGCCAGCATCGGTGCGCATGGGGCCCGAGCCTGACGTCTTCGACCCGCGGGTGTTCGCCCGCGGGGTGCCGCACGAGGAGTTCCGCCGGCTGCGCGACACCGCACCGGTCCGCTGGCAGCCCGAACCCGAGGTGCTCGGCTGGCCGGCCGGACCGGGTTACTGGGCGGTGACCAGGTACGCCGATGTCCGGCACGTGCTGAGGTCCCCCGAGCACTACTCCTCCTGGCTGGGCGCCACCCAAATCCGTGACCCGGACCCGGGTGACCTGGACTTCATCCAGCGGATGATCCTCAACATGGACCCGCCGGAGCACAACCGGCTGCGCCGGATCGTCACGGCCGCGTTCACCCGGCGCGGCTGGAGCGCTCGGCCGGCAGATCACCGACCGCGCCCGCGCGCTGCTCACCGCGGTGGCCGCCGACGGCCACTGCGACCTGCCGGTCCAGGTCACCGACGACTTCCCGCTGGCCAACCTGTCCGACCTGCTCGGCGTGCCGGTCGCGGACCGTGCGCTGCTGCTGCGCTGGACCAACCGGGTCATCGGCTACCAGGATCCCGAGCACGCCGAGATCGTCCGCGACGCCAGCGGCCGCCCGGTCAACCCGCGCTCGCCCGCGATGCTGGCCGACATGTTCGGCTACGCCAGGGAACTGGCCGCCCGTAAGCGCGCGGAAGCCGGCCGACGACCTGATGACCGCGCTGGCCACCGCGTCGGTCGACGGCCGCTCGCTGGACGACGCTGAGCTGGAGATGTTCTTCTTCCTGCTGGTGATCGCGGGCAACAACACCGTCCGCAGCGCCCTGCCCGGCGGGGTGCTGGCGCTGCTCCAGCACCCCGACTCCACTGCGCAGGCTGGCGGCCGCAGCCAGGCGCTGCTGCCCGGCGCGATCGAGGAGATGCTGCGCTGACACCGGCGGGTGCTCAGCTTCCGGCGGACCGCGACCCGTGACACCGAACTGGCCGGCCAGCCCATCCGCCCAGGGCGACCAGGTGGTCATCTACCGCGTGTCGGCCCGTTACGACGAGCACGTCTTCCCCGATCCTTTCGTCTTCGACATCACCCGCCACGCCCAACGACCACCTGGCGTTCGGGCGGGGGCCGCGCCTGTGCCTGGGCGCCCATCGCCCGGCCCGCTGCGATTCTTCTTCACCGAACTGCTCACGCTGCTGCCGGGCATGGAGCTGGACGGCGACCGGTCCGGCTCCTCCAACTTCATCGACGGGATCACCCCCTGTCGCTGCGCTGGCCGAGGTCAGCGGGCTCGGGCGTGGTGGGAGTCCACTAAACTGGCGCAGGTGGTGGGCCTCAAGGTTGCCGGTAAAAATGCGGAGCTCTACCGCGCCGCGCTCGCTCGCCGGGGCGCCGCCGACGAGTTCGACGCCCTGCTCAGTGTGGACGCCCTCGCGGAACTGACCGAGCAGGCCGAGGCGCTGCGCGCCAGGCGGAAGAGGACGTAGAGTCGCGCCCCCAGCGAGGCCGAGCTCGCAGAGCTCGGCGGGCTGCGTGAGGAGCTCGCGCAGGCGCAGGCCACCCTGGCCCGGTGGAGGTCGAGCGCAACGACCTGCTCGCGGTCATCCCCAACCTGCCCGATCCCACCGCCGCGGACGGGATGGAGAAGACGACGCGGTGACCGTGCGCACCTGGGGCGAGATGCCGGCGTTCGACTTCACCCCCAAGGACGCGGTCGACCTTGGCTCGGCCGCGGGCTGGATCGACATGGCCCGTGGCGAGCGGCTGTCCGGTCGCGGTTCGCCTACCGCATCGGCGACGTGGCGCTGGCCGAGATGGCGCTGTACCGGTTCGCGCTCGACCGGCTGGCCAGCAAGGGATTCCTGCCGTTTATGGCTTCGCCACGAGTTGCATCAAAATCGCTAGCAAAGCCATTCCAAGCACCCGGCACGATGGCCGAATCGAGCAGAAGTGGCACCATAACCCAGAGGAATGGTTTGGCTATTCGTTCAACAAGCAGGACAGTCCCATAAGCAATCGCGCCTCCAGCAGTTCTCCGGAGGCCGGTGATAAAATTCCTCTGAGAACTTACGATCAATTCTGCCCCGCTCCACCCCGCTTGGCTTGCCGCGATCTTCCCGATCACCAAAGCTCCGGCAACGACCGGAGTTTTCCAAAGGATTTCCCAGGCGGACGGCTCATCTTCATAGGCTCACGGATTATCCACTGCGGCTTTACGAAACTTCAGCCGGTCGATCTGCACGATCATTCTTCATTTGCCCTTGTGAACGCGGAAGATCTGCAACTCTTCTTCACCAACAATCAACCACTGCTCCCCGAATCGGGCAAGAGTAAGGCGCTCTTTCTCTTCACCCGAAAATTGCTTGCCTGTGTTTCCAGATGAATCCCATCGCTTCCGGAAATTGATCACCACGCGGTCGGCACCGGCGGATTCGATTTCAAGTCCAGAAATGTCGTAGGCTTTTACTTCCGGGAACTCCGTCAAAACCTTCTGCTTTTCCAGTCTCACATCTTCCCGCGTTATATCTCTCTTCGTGAAGAACACTTCCACTTGGGGTCCGTAACACTTAACCTGGGAAGTCAGATCTCCTCGCAGAGTGCTCTGTACCCAAGTTGAAAGCAGTTTCCCGAACCCGGCGGGCGGGATTTCACCGGCATTTATAGCCTGAGCAATGTGACGGATCTCGGCGATCAGGTCAGGATGACCTTTGCTGCGCGGGTCTTTAATTTCAGCGATTCCGACGTCATCAGCGCCACGGTAGCGCTGAAGGGGCCGGGCGCCCCGGCGGGTGCCTATGCAACTTTTAACAGTGTCACGGTGCGCGACAAAGAAAGCGTCCGTCTGAGCCAGGACATTACCGTTCCTCAACAGCAATACGCGCTCTGGCACAAGGGCCAGCCTCCGCTGCTGGTCGTGCAGTACCTGAACCTTTCCGGGGTGTCTCAGCACTCTGCCGTCGAACTCAGCCGCGGCCTCGTAGGGCAGGAGTAACGCTGATGATACGCACCCTACGATTGGTTTTCCTGGCTCTGGTCATCGCAGTCGTCGCCGCCCCCGCGACCCGCTCGCAGAACATCTCGACGATCGCCGGCGGCGGAGCGACCTTCTCCGGGACCGCAACTTCCTTGCCGGTCGGATACCCATATTCGATCACCCCGCCCGACAGCTCCGGAAATATCTACGTCTTAGCCTTGGCCACCGGCCGCATTATCAAGATCAATTCTTCCGGGCAGATGTCGTTGTTTGCAGGCAGTTCCACGCCTCCGGTGGGGGGCGGCAATGGAGATGGAGGTCTAGCCGTTAACGCTGTTTTGAGTTATTCGACGGGCATTGCGGAAGACAAGTTCGGAAACATTTATGTTACAGACAATACCAATGGCCTGGTCCGCGAAATCAATGGCACCACAGGCATCATCACCACCGTTGCGGGTCATGTTTGCACGGGAAGTTGCCCCTTGGGTGACGGAGGCCCCGCGACCAGTGCGGTTTTAGAGCAACCTTCCAGCTTGGCCGTGGATGGCTCCGGCAATATCTACATCTCCGATACCGACAATGGCCTGGTCAGGGTAGTCAATCGGCAATCGACCGCGATTACGATTGCCACTGTATTGATCCCGCCAGGCGACATACAGACTGTCGCAGGGGAGCCTGATTGCACGGTCCAGGGAGATGGCGGACAAGCAACCAAAGCCTGTGTGTCACCATACGGAATTGCTCTTGACGCGACCGGGGATATTTTTGTTTCGAATGCATCCAGCAGCGTCCGGGAGATTAAGACCAACGGAATTATCAATACCGTAGCAGGGCAGAATGGCGCGGGTTCTTCGGGTTATAGCGGCGACGGTGCGGCCGCCACCAGCGCCAAGTTAAGTGCTCCTTACGGGATCGCCGTAGACGCTTCCGGTAACATTTTCATCGCCGATTCCAATAACAATGTGATCCGCGAAGTTACCAAAAGCAACGGCTTCATCTACACCGTCGCCGGCTTGTCTGGAGTCGGTACCGCGGGCTTCAGCGGGGATGACGGAGCGGCCACCAGCGCCGAACTGAATGGTGCCCGAGGCCTAGCCGTCGATAGCTCAGACAACATTTACATTGCTGATTTTTCTAATAGCCGGGTCCGCAAAGTCAGCAACACGGCGGGCACGGTCAACCACGTTCTAGGGAATATCAACACCATCGCTGGAAATGGTTGGCAGGACTACAACGGCGACGGAGGCCTGGCAACCAGCACGGATTTGTATTACTCCAGCGGCGTCGCGGTAGATAGTTTCGGCAATGTGTTCATTGTGGACCAGTACAATCAAGCTGTTCGCAAGGTGGCCGCCAACACCGCCATCATCACTACCGTCGCTGGGAACGGACAATTCGGCAACCCGCCAAATGGCAGCGCCGCCAATACCGCAGCATTTTGCGATCCACAGAGTCTAGCGCTCGATGCCTTTGGGAATGTTTATGTCGCCGAGCCATTTGCGGAGGGCGTCGTGGAGATAACCGGCGGAATTATTAACAAAGTTGCCGGCGAAAATCTTCCACCGCAAATCGTGTGCCTGGACTCAGGCGCTTACAGTGGCGACGGCGGCCCTGCCCTGGGAGCCGGTCTAAACAGTCCAAACGGCGTGGCGGTCGATTCCGCTAATGACATCTTCATCGCCGATAGCAACAACAACCGCATCCGCAGGGTGGATGGGTCTACCGCTAAGATCAGCACCGTCGCCGGCAACGGCAGCGCCGGCTTTGCCGGAGATGGCACCGCCGCCACCGGTGCCGAACTCAATTTACCAGGGGGCGTGGCGCTGGATAGCACCGGGAATTTCCTCTTCATCGCCGATACGGACAACAACCGCATTCGCGAGGTGAACCTCACTACAGGAATTATTACGACGGTAGCCGGCAATGGCACTCCCGGCTTCAGCGGAGACGGCAGTTCCGCTACCTCCGCCGAGTTGCAATTTCCCATCGGCGTTGCGATCGACAATCTGGGCAATATTTTCATAGCTGACACGGCAAATAACCGCATTCGCGAGGTCACCGGTGGGAACATCACTACGGTCGCGGGCAATGGTTCGTTCGGTTATAACGGCGACGGCATTCTCGCCACCACGGCTTGGTTAGGCAGTCCTCAGGGAGTGGCTGTTGATAATTTTGAGAATCTCTATATCGCTGACACCAGCAATTCTCGTATCCGTTTGGTTTCGCTCACACCGCCATCCACTTCGACAACCGTAATTTCCTCGCTGACCCCCTCTGCCTACGGTCAGTCGGTCATGTTCACCGCGACGGTTTCCAGTTCGAGTGGCACACCCACCGGCAACGTGAACTTTTATGATGCATCCGCTGGCGCCACCTGCGCGGTTCTTGGTACCAGCACGCAGATCGGCAGCACGCAGACATTGAGCGCCGGGACGGCGAATGTCAGCACCTCCACGCTCGCGCTTGCCTCGCACACAATTCTGGCGTGCTACATCCCCACGGGTTCCTTTGCATCCAGCAGCGGCAGTGTGGCCCAGACCGTAGGCCAAGACAGTCAAACAATCAACATTACTCAGAACGCTCCCCCTTTTGCGGCATACAACAGCAGCTTCACTGTTACGGCTACCGGCGGCGGCTCCGGCCAGAACATTGCCTTCACGCTCGTGAACGCAAGCGTTTGTACCATCACTGGCACAACGGCGACTAGCGCCACCGTCTTAATGGGCAGCGGCACGGGCACCTGCCAACTAACGTTAAATCAGGCTGGCACATCCAACTACAGTGCAGCTCCGCCTGTGAATACGGCCTTTACCACCGCACAAGAAATCGCTCAGGCCACGCTGACGGTCACTGGACCGTCGAGCGTGACCTACGGCTCCACTGGAACCGCGACCGCTTCGGGTGGAAGTGGAACCGGAGCGCTTAGCTTCATCGCGAGCGGCGGTGGATGCTCGGTCACCGGCACTACGGTCAGTGTGATTTCTGTCGGCTCGCCCTGCTTGCTGACGGCAACCATGGCCGCCGACAGCAACTACAATGCGATCAGTAGTAACTCCTTTTCAGTCACCTTGACCAAGGCCAACCAAAACGCGCTCACTGTCACGGGTCCAGCAAGCGTGACCTTCGGAACCACGGGCACTGCCACGGCCACCGGTGGGAGTGGAACCGGATCGCTTACCTTCAGCGCTACGGGGAGCACCGGATGTTCGGTCACGGGCACAACAGTCAGTGTCGGCAACGCCAGCGGCACTTGCTCGCTGACGGCAACCATGGCTGCCGACAGTAACTACAACGCAACCACCAGCGCCTCCTTTTCAGTCACCTTGACGAAGGCCAACCAGAGCACACTTACCGTCACTGGTCCAGCAAGCGTGACCTACGGGACTACCGGCACTGCCACGGCCTCAGGTGGCAACGGAACAGGCGCTCAGCTTTAGTGCCGGAACCAGTACCGGATGCTCGGTCACGGGCTCAACGGTAACCGTCACCGGCGTTAGCGGCACCTGTTCGCTGACTGCAACGATGGCTGCCGACATGAATTACAGCGCGACCACCAGTAACTCCTTCTCAGTATCGCTAGCCGAAGCTGCATGGCGATCACCCCTGACGGGGGCAAGAGCAAATTCTACGGCTCAACCTTTACCGCCTTCACCGGCACGGTTTCCGGTTTGGTTTCACCGGATGAAGTCATGCCACCTATCAGAGCGCAGGCGCAGCGGGGGGAGCGGCAGTCGGCAGCTATAACATCACGGTTGGCTTCTTCAACTTCACCACCGGCGCTGCAGCGAATTACAACATCACGACGAACACCGCCGTGAATGGCTTGACTGTGGCGCCCGCGGCGGCCAGTCAGGTTGTTTTCACCAGCGCTCCCTTCACGCTGACGGCCGGGCAGTGCTCCAGCGCAATTACGCTCGCGTCGGAAGATTTTGCCGGCAACATATCCAACGTCTCCAGCTCCACGCCGGTGGTGTTGCAGCTCCAACTCCTCTCCGCGTTCTACGGCGACAATGCCTGCACGATCTCAGTTGCCGGCGTCACCATCTCGGGTGGAACCAACAGCGTCACCTTCTACTATAAAGACACTAAATCCGGCACTCCGACGATCACCGCCACCAGCAGCCTCACTGGCCCCACGCAGCAGGAGACGGTGAATCCGGCCGTGGCTTCGCAACTGGCGATCACTACGTCGCCGTTCGCTGTCATCGCTGGCCAGTGCTCTGCAACCGCCACCATCGCCTCACAGGATGCGTTTGGGAATTCGTCGAATGTCACTGGCAGCACGCAGCTCGATCTGACCACTGGCTCGACCGGGGGCAAATTCTTTAGCGACCCCGCATGCCAGACCCCCATCGTCCCCGTCGGCGGCAAGATGTTTGTGACCATTCCCTCGGGAAGCAGCAGCGCCGGTTTCTTCTACGACGACACGGTTCCCGGTACTCTCCCGAATCAGACTACCACCCTCACCGCGGCCGACGACAACAGCGGAGTAGGTTCGCTCGGCAACACCACGCAAGCGGAGACGATCCTGCACTTGGCTTTCACCACTTCACCATTCCTGGTGGCGCAGAACCAATGCTCGGGGCAGATCACGCTTGACCGCTCAGGATTTTGCTAATCACGCCACCCCTGTAACTTTCGCGGCCATCCTCGGACTCCTCAGCAGTTCCAGTGGAGCGACGTTCTATAGCGACACCGCCTGCACCAATGTTATCGCTCCGTCCGGTTTACCTCTCGCGACCGACGTCAGCGTCGGCGCCGGCACCAGCTCGGTCAGCTTCTCTTATAAGGACACCGCCGCGGGCACTCCGAAACTAACGGCCACCATCGGCGCGTACTCCGTGGCACAACAGGAAACGTCCGGTGCCGCGCCTGCCATCTCCAGTGCCAACAGCACCACATTTACAGTAGCCACCGCTGGCGGATCCTTCACCGTAACCACCTCCGGGAGCCCGGCACCCAGCCTTAGCGAAGTCGGATCACTGCCTGGCGGAGTTACGTTCTTCGATAATCACGATGGCACGGCGACCTTGAGTGGAACTCCTGCCCTGGGAACCGTAAACAACTATTCCATCACGATCAACGCCACGAACGGCGTCGCGCCCGACGCCTCGCAAAGTTTCGTGCTCACGGTCCAAAAGGCGAACCAGGCCACCCTGACGGTGACCGGACCCATCAGTGTGACGTATGGCACGACAGGAACGGCAACCGTCAGTGGCGGCAGCGGAACAGGCGCCCTCAGCTTCAGCGCTGGCTCCAGCACCGGATGCTCGATCACCGGGACCACGGTGATCGTGACTAATGTCGGAGGCACCTGCTCGCTTACCGCAACCATGGCTGCCGATAGCAACTATGCCGCGACCAGCAGCGCGCCCTTCGCCGTCACATTAGCGAAGGCTAGTCAGGCCACGCTTACCGTTACAGGTCCGGCGAGCGTGACCTACGGCACCACGGGCACAGCAACCGCCTCGGGTGGTAGTGGAACTGGAGCGCTTACCTTCAGCGCCGCGGGGAGCACTGGATGCACGGTGACCGGCACAACGGTAAGCGTCACGAACGCCAGCGGCACCTGCGCGCTTACCGTAACCAAGGCCGCCGACAATAATTACAACTCGGCCACCAGCATTTCCTTTGCAGTAACACTAAACAAGGCTACGCCGGGAATCACCTTCGGCGCGCCGCCGCCGGCTACTTACCCGGGCAACTTCACAGTGAGCGCTGTTACCAACTCGGATGGTGCGATGGCCTATAGCTACGTGAGCGGCCAGTGCACACAGTCGAGCGGGCCCACGTTTGCCACCACCGCCGCCGGTTCCTGCACGGTCCAGGCCAGCACGGCAGCGACAGGGAATTTCCGTGCCGGTGGAGGGCAGCAAATCGTCACCATCACTGCCGCCGGCAAAACCACTCCCGTCATCACCTGGACGACTCCGTCCGCCATCACCTACGGCACTCCATTGAGTGGCGCACAGCTCGATGCCACTGCAAATGTTGCCGGAACCTTCTCCTACTCGCCAAAGTCGGGCACGGTTCTTACCGCCGGCTCGCAAACTCTAACGGTCACTTTTACGCCCACAAACACCTCGGCCTACACCACTGCCACGGGCGCGATCACTCTTCAGGTGAATAAGGCCACACCGGTAATTTTGTGGATCCCGATCCCCGTCGTTTACGGAACTCCGATCGGACTGTTTCAGCAGGATGCCTTGGCCTTTGCGCCCAATAGCATTAATCTCCTGGCGGGGTCGTTCTCCTATGCGCAGTCCGCGGGAACAGTGTTAGGCTCCGGCGAGCATCAGCTCTCGGCAACCTTTACTCCGAAGGACACCACCGATTATTTGCCGGTCGTTAACACCCAATCGACTCTGATCGTCGTCAAGGCCCAGCCAAAGATCACTTGGTCACGCCCGGCATCGATTGTTGCCGGCACGGCGCTTGGTTCCAAGCAACTGAACGCGACGGCCAATGTCCCAGGAACCTTTTCATACACTCCGAAATCGGGCACCGTGCTCAAGGCCGGTTCCTACGATCTTCAGGTGACGTTCACGCCCACCGACAACATGGATTATACGTCGGCGCAAGCTGGGGTCGATCTGACCGTGACGTCGCACTGAGCCGCACCGCAACTCGCGGACAAAACGCAGTTGAAGTCGCTAAAGAGAAAGCTGCGTAAATCCAACAAGGGTGGAGATTAGATTGGCTCCTCGGGCTAGATTCGAACTAGCAACCCTTCGGTTAACAGCCGAACCGCCAATTTAATCAGAACTTGCCGGAGTTGGTGCTAATCGAAGGAATTCAGCAAGTTGCGATGAAACGGGACGAATCACTTTCTCCTTCTTTATCCACCTTTCGTTCGCATTTTGCCGCCATTCGCCACCATTAGTACTACGATCTTATGACGGCGCGAGGAGCGCACCTGCCTTGAGCGCGGACCGGCCGACTCGAACAACTCGAACTCTACTCCGAATTCAACGCTTCGGCGGACGGCCGAAGCAATAGAAAATCTAATTGGCCCAATCTGGTGTGGCTTACGAGAAATTGGGAGCGATTCTTTTCTTTGTTGCGCCCACCGCTGTCACCTATGCGTCACATCCAGACCATAACGCCACTCCGGCGATCAGTTGTGACCGCGCAATGTGAATAATTGCGGGAGTTGGCGTTATGGACCACCGACCTTCAGGTTATGAGAGATGAAGTCGCTTGCCTGGTGTCGCGCACAGCTTTCATACTTTTAGTTGTACCCAATTCTGTACCCAAAGACGAAGGTCTGGATTCCACATTTGAATCCAAGCCTTTTTGCTTCGGAAAAGCGCAAATGACCTCGTCCCCCCGCTCTTTTATAAAAATCGATTACCGGCTAGCTGGCCTCACGTATCTTTTTCTTGCCAGTTATGTCGAAAACCGCTCGCGTCTTCTCTGCTCGGCGGAGTGAGGCTGGCGGTCAGCAGCAGATCGGGGAAGACACTGAAAAAAGGCCGAATAAGTCGTTGAGATCGCCGGCCACAAACCAGCGCGGCCCGCTGTTTTCCGTGGGTTGGCTGAAGCTAGCGAAGAAAAAACCTCGTGTCATTGTTTTCGTCCCTGTCATGAAGTTCCATATTGGATGCCCAATTGCTTCAGCCATCGGCGATAGGCGATGGCAAGAAGATCAGAGCGCAAATGCAGTTCGGATTGCAGGTCCAGTGGCAGCAATTCGGGGCGCTGGGAATTCACGATGGGAATATCCTGCGCCGCAAGGATGTCTTGAAAATGGCGCAATTCCGCCTCAGGGACGTTGTGCGCATAGTCCATCGCGAGCACAAACCAAAGCAGACTGCGTTCGGCGTCTACCGGTGTAACTGCAGCCATAGTGGCGAAATGTTGGCTGGGGTGCGTCTTGCTCAAACGCATCGTGAATGGGCGGTCCACCCAGAACGTATAGTGAACCGTGGCGGCGCGACCTGTGCCCTCGGGATCGGGCTGCCAAATCGGAATGTCGCGCGCAAAAAGTCCCTCGGCCGTCGTTGTGACCGTGTATTCGCCAATCTCAGCCTTGGCTGGATCTCCAAGCAGACCGCCATGCGCAATAGGCAGGTGCGCCATGTCCATAATATTTTCCAGGACGCGCGGTCCCTGGGCATGAAATTCGTAGGGGCCCACACTAATGAGTCTGAATCCCGGTGCGTCGGCTTCTGGGAATACCGGAATGTCGCCCACAGGTTTCCCCAGACACACCCATACCAGGCCGTATTTTTCGCGGGCAGCAAAAGTTTCCGCCCGCGCGCGCAAAGGGGGAGGCTGTTCCGGGTGCGCCGGGATGCGCACGCATTCACCGGCGGGATTATATTCCCAGCCATGATACGGACAGATCACACACACACCTTTTTCGGATCGCGAAATTCTGCCTAACGAAAGTTTCGCTCCGCGGTGAATGCACACATCTTTCCATGCATGCACAGCCCCGCTCGTTCGCCACAAAACCAGATCCTGGCCCAGCACACGCAGTGGCTGCAACTTGTTTTCCGGCAGGGAAGAAGTCCAGGCGACTGCAAACCATTCGTTCAGGAGCAGAGGGTCATTCAGTCCGAGGCTTTGCGGCATATAAAAGTTAACTGCCTGAATTCCGGCCCTAAACTATCTCATCCTGCAGCCTGAGCGAAATTGCATTTATCTATGGCTTGGATTTGCCTACCGCCGGAGGCAGGATTCCGTCGGCATTCACAATTCGTCCAGGTTCAGACTGCGTTTATGGAAAGTTGTCCATGACGGACCACAGCCTAGCCGGCCAGCATTTTTTGTCCCGTGCGTTTCACGCCATCGCCGTCTTCAAATTCAAACTTGCCGTCGCGCAAATCGAAGGCGCTGACGCCGGCTCGCTGCCGGCACGCAGCGTACCAATTTGCGCGCCGAAGTCGAACACTCGTGTGGGATTCACGGTCACCATCGCGACGGCTTTCTCCAGCGGCACTCCGATGGAAATGAACTTGGAGACCATCGTGGGCAGATCGAACACACCAGGTGCCATGGGGCGGGTGGGCCCCATCTTACGACTGCCCCCTCTTTCTCGCTGATATTCGTTGGATGGATTCCAACAATCCAAACAACGAGTTATGCGAACGAACAAGATAAGCTTTAGATTTAGAATCTCATTGAGGGTCGAGCGCCAAGATGCTGGAGCTTCAACGGCATCACCAATCCGATCGTGCCGCTAAACTATACCAATGGTTGCGCGCCGCAGAACGCAGTCACTGGGGCGAACGGCGCCACTCCCGGCCAGCCAGCCCTGAAAGCGTCCTGCTTCACGTTGCCGCTTTTGAGTCCCAGCGCAAGTAATGGCCTTGCACCTGGTGACAACTACGAAACCGACTTCACCACGGGCCAGCGCAACATCCTTCGGCAGTCCTGGCAGAAAAACGCGGACATCTCAATTGTGAAGGTAACGCCGTTAACGGAACGATTTGCTCTGAAGTACACCTTTGACGTTTTTAACCTGACGAACACGCCTAGCTTCGACATCCCCATCGATAACGTTACACAAAATCTGGCGTATGGTGAATTCCCGCAGACAGGCACTGCATCCGCGCCTACGCCGTCAGCGTGCACTTCCAGCGGCGACACTGCGGGCCAGCCCGCTTATTTCTACAACTGCCCCGGTGGGCTGGGACAGGTAACGAAAACAATCGGCAGCTCGCGGCAAGTGCAGATGTCTCTGAGCCTTACGTTTTAGGCCAATAACCCACCAGGAATAGGCACGAAGGATTGTTTTGAAGCGGAAAGAAGCCGTCGGCTCAGGCATGACTGCGTTGTCTAAGCGTAGCAAGTGCCCAGAGAAGGGCGGCCTTTCCAATGACAACGTGTAGCCAGTCGCAATTCGGATTTGAAGCACATGCTTCGCGGCGGGTAGCGGCGAAGTTTTCCGGCCAGCGGCGAGATGGAGAGTCGCATCAAGGAGCAGTTGAGCCTGTTCGCGGACCGGTTGATTGCGGAGACGTACGGACTCCATGCGCAACAATAACGCCCTCTGGTTTATCCAGGATCGGCGGAGGCGAGAGGCCATGAAGCCTTCGGATTCCGCACGACCTCTCAGAGCCCATCATACCGAACGGCGATCAATTCGGACATGTCGAAGCGCGCGGCATCGACCATATTCCAGAGGCCGAACGGCATGGACACTCGCGCGAGCTGTTTCTCGTCTGGATGGCCCCCAATATAATCTATCTGGACATCATCCTGGGCGGCGCGATGATCAAGCTGGGCCTGGGAATTTGGCCGGCGATCGCGGTGATTGTGGCGGGTAACGCCTATTGGCTGTTGGTTGGGCTCGTTTCCGTGAGCGGGTCGAGATCCGGAACGGCCGGTGCGGTGGTCATGCGGGCGATGTTTGGCGTCCGCGCCAATCGGGTCAATGTCGCCGCCTTCGTCTGGGGCATTACGGTGGCTTATGAAGCGGTCAACCTCTCGATGGGCGGGCTGGCGGGATTCGCACTGATCAGGGTCATCGGGATCACCCCGACCTTCGCCTGGAAGCTGGCCATGGTCTTGGCCATCAGCTTCGCCACCATCACCATCAGTGTCTACGGGCACGCGACCATTGTCAGTCTGAGCGGCTATTTCACTGTTGGGCTGACGCTGTGTTTCGTCCTCCTGGCTTGGTTCGTGCTGAAGCACGTCAATCTGCACTATATTCCACCAGGTTCGCCGAACGCTGCGGCCGCTTGGCCCACCGCTATGGTGGGGCTGGCCATTATTGCATCCAGCCCGATGTCCTGGCTGATCGCCGCCGATTACACGCGTTATCTTCCGATCGCCACGCCAGCCATGGGAATCGTGATCTGGACAACCCTGGGAGCTTTCGTGCCAGCCGTTTTGATCTCGGTGCTGGGCGCGCTGGCGGGTACCGCGGTTGACATGACCGATCCGCAGACCTCCTTCGCGGCCATCCTGCCGGCCTGGTTCTACCCGCTGTTTTTGTTGTTCATTATCGTCAGCTCCATCATAAACAACGTTATCACTGCGTATAGTTCCGGGCTGGCGTTGCAAGCTGTCGGGATCAAGGCCCGGCGCGCGGTGACCGTGGGCATCGATGGTGTCGTGGCGGTATCCCTCACCATCTACGCCCTGTTCATCTCCAATTTCTTCGATGCGCTAAATAATTTCCTTTCCCTTTCCGTCGCCGTCCTGGGGCCATGCATCGCCATCTACATCACGGACAGCTTTCTTCGCCGCCACCGATACGATGGGTTGCAACTCAGCGACGAGTCGCCGCAAGGCCCATTCTGGTATAACCACGGCATCTGCTGGCCGGGGGTAGTGGCCGAGGGGCTGGGTACCTTGGCGGCGTTGCTCTGCATCAACAGCCCGGTACTGGTCGGTCCGGTCGCCCGTGCCCTAAAGGGCGCCGACCTGTCGGCGATTGCGGGGCCGGTGATCGCGGCTGGCCTGTACTTCGCGATGACGCGTGGCGGGCGTGGAATGCGTGGAGTGAATGGATCATAGGCGAGATCTCGGACAAATGGGTTTGTATGAAAAAGGGAGGAACGCTGCATGGCAACCTTGATACGAAACGCCCGTGCCGTCGCCAGCGGCCAAGCCTCAGTGACCTTCGACACTATGACCAACGTTACGCTTGGCCTGAGAAAGAACAACCAGTCAACCGACGTAACTTTTTCGAACGTTGATCCCTTGCCGATCTGGCCGCAAACGACGGCGATCTTCAAGGACGCCCTGCACCCGAACGCGGCCAAACTCTACATCACCTGGTTCCTGGCGAAGGAACAGCAAAGCCGAACCGGCACTTGGTCGACGCGCCTGGATGTCCCTCCACCGTCAGGTCTCAAGCCGATATTCGACTATCAACTTGCCAATGACTTTCGCAGCTTCATCACTAATGAGAAGCTCGCCGAGGAGTTGCGTAAGCGGTTCGAGGGTTATATCGGCAAGCCGAAAGGCGAGCCGGTGATTCACTAAGGCGTCTCCGGCGCCGCGGACACAACCTGCTTCGCGCCGTTTACGGACAGCGTAAGTTCATTCGCCATGACTTTGCCTCCCGAGCAGCCAGATTTCACCGCATTTGGAGCAGCAAGCGATCCCACGTGCCGCCATACCTAATTGCACGAACCATTTCTCTGTCGTAAATACTCTGAGGGAATCCGGCTTCGATTCGGCTTGCTCCATCGAGGGATTTCAATTGTTCGGCGGAGAGTTCCAGATCCAAACTGGCGAGATTATCCTGGAGTTGAGATGCCTTCCGCGCTCCTATGATCGGGATTACTGGCACCGTTTGATGGCGCAACCAGGCGAGTGCGACTTGCGCCATGCTGCGACCGGTTTGTTCGGAAACCGACTTTACAGCCGATATCATCGACGCCGCGCGTTGTTCTCTCTCCGGATAGAAGGCTTTCACTCCCTCATTGGTCATCCGGCCGCCGTCGGGCTTGCCTTCGCCGTGATATTTCCCGGTTAGAAATCCACCCGCCAGGGGAGAGAAGGCCAGCACCCCCAAGTTCAAAGCTTTGGCCATGGGAATCAGTTCGCGCTCGACCGTCCGCTCAATCAGGCTGTACTCGAGTTGCAGCCCGATAAACTGTGTCCAGCCTCGAAGCTCCGCCAGAGTATTTGCCTGGGCGACCCACCAGGCGGGAGCGTCCGAGATGCCGACGTAAAGAACCTTGCCCTGGCGAACCAAGTCGTCCAGACCGCGCATGACTTCTTCCACAGGTGTGATCCCGTCCCAGATGTGCACCCAGTACAGGTCGATGTACTCGGTTTGCAGTCGTTTCAAACTGGCTTCCACTGCTTGCATCATGTTCTTGCGATGATTGCCCGCCGCATTCGGATCATTGCCTGGCGCGGCGTTGGAGTACTTCGTGGCTAGAACGATGCTCTCGCGATGTCCCCGCATGAACTCACCCAGGAATTTCTCGCTCGTGCCGTTCGTGTAGAAATTCGCCGTGTCAATGAAGTTTCCGCCTGCCTCGCGGTAGGTCTCATAAACTTTCTGCGCTTCAGCCTTCGGTGATCCCCATCCCCACTCGTCGCCGAACGTCATCGTGCCTAGAGACGCTTCGGAGACCCGCAGTCCGCTCTTGCCGAGTAATCTGTATTTCATAATCGTGTTCCTTTCGGGATTCAGCAACTCAGGAATTGACTCCGCTACTTGCCTTATACAATCGGCTGTCGAAGCGCCCATCTTCAAAAACCGTTGAGACAGTGAGATGCCGCCATTTTTCTGCCTCACTCGCACGCGCAGCTTCCGCTTGTTGGACCCGCTTTTCCGCATCTACACCCAGGATCAGCCGCACCGGCACGTCGTCGCTATTCGCCAGTTGCACAATTACATCCGCGATCTTTCGCGGATCGCCTTCCGCGCGCCCTTCGAGGCCTCGCAATATCTTGAGCATCGAACCGACCGAGGCCTCGTAGTCCGGCAGCAGGTCCGGCGCATTCTGACCGGCACGTCGTGCCCACTTGGTCCGAATGCCTCCCGGCTCCAGTGTGCAGATCTTGACCCCGAACGGCGCGACTTCCATCGCCAGCGCGTCGCTGAACCCGCCGACGGCCCACTTGGCCGCGTGATACGGCGTATTTCCGGGAACCGCGAGGCGACCACCGACCGAGGACACCTGAAAGATGTGACCGCTTTTCTGTTTCCGCATCACTGGTATCGCGGCGCGCGTTGTGTACACCACGCCGTAAAAGCAGGTGTCCACGACCGCTTGGAAGTCCTCCGCACTCATCTGCTCGAACGGCGCAAACTGCCCATAACCGGCATTGTTGACCAGAACGTCCAACCGCCCGAAGGTGTCCATCGCTAACTGCACCGCAGCCTTGGCTGCGGCCTCTTCGCGCACTTCCAGCGTCACGGGCTTCACCCGCGCGGCGTAGTGCGCCCCCAGAGGGGCCAGTTCTTCCGTCCGACGTGCTCCGGCTACCACGCTGTCACCTGCGGCCAGCGCTGCCTCGGCGATGTCCCGCCCCAACCCGTTTCCGCTTCCCGTAATCAACCAGGCCTTAGACATGAAAATCCTCCATTCTCTTTCTTAAATAGATTCTAGGCACTGGACCCAGCCTCCCGGCCTTTCGAGCGAGTCAAAAGGCCAGGTCAGCCGATGTTTTTAAGCAATCGCTCCAGCCGGAACAGCGGTGAGCTTCTCGCTAAGAATCCTGAGGGCTTCGGCCGCTGCCTTATCAATGGCCCAAGGGCGCACACCGCGCTCAGGAGCTTGCTATCTGCAGGGACCATCGGCGCGATATCGCAGTCTTCGCAATAAACCCCGCCCTTGCCATTCAATTGCGGGCTCACCGCGCACCAAATTGTCGTCGCTGCGCCTTCCTCGACTGTTTTGAAACGCTCGGGAACCTTGGTGACATCCGGAACCTTGGCCACGCCATTTTCTCGGTAGATACCGTACGCGCTTAACTCTTCGTCCGTCATATATTTGAGAAGGTCGGTGAGGATTCCGCCGGGATGCACGGCAAAAGCGCGAATAGCATGCTTCTGTCCCCGCTTGTCCAGTTCAACGGCGAAGAGTGAATTTGCGCTCTTCGATTGCCCGCAAGCCACCCATTTGTCGTACGGCCGCTTCTCGAAATTCGGGTCCCTGAAATCGCCTTCACCCCTGCTGTGCCCTCGGGAGGAAAGGCGCCACCACCCGCGCGCCACTCGATTTCTTCAGCGCTTCCCACAGCCTTGCCATCTATGAACTGCAATTCGCAACGAGTCACCTGGGACATTTCCAATTGACAAGATCGAGCGCGCGGTTTGAGTTCAGAAATTCGCCGACAAAGCGACCGACAGAACCTGGACTGGCGAGATCCAACTCGCCAACTTCAACGTTTTTATTTTTGCGACCGCCACTTGCGCTTTCCTGGGATCGCGGGAGCCGACCACCACGGTGGCCCCGGCGTTTGACGGCACTCGCGTCGTCTCCAGGCCAAGACCTGGCCACCGGTCACGATCGCGACCTTGCCTCGAAGATCCGCCCCTCCAAGAGATTCCTCGGCGGTTGTCCTTGCACCGAACCCGGATGGCAGCGGTTTTTGCTGAGTCACTATGTTCATTGCCTTATCCTCGCCGTAAATGTGATTACTCACTCATTTATAAGATGCGCGAAATCATTGCCGGGTTATGCCGGCCCAAAACATCTGGAATCCGCTCTCCCGGTAGTCTTTCGCTTTGGACGGGTTCGCCACCGTAAGGTCTATCGTCGCCTCCACCAAAGCTGCTAACGACTTCGAGATAAGTTCCACCGGGAGATCGTTCCGAAAGATGCGCTGCTCAATTGCGTCACGAATCATGGTTTGGAACTCGACGAACGGCGCGCTACCGGCGTCTCTGGACTCTTTGGTGAGTACCTCCGAAACCGTTAGTTGCGCCAGCACCTTGCGCTGCCTTGGATTCGCAATGCCCCAATTCACATAACGATCCCAAACATGTCGCAGCCTGATACCGACCTTCTTTTTCCGGGGGAAATCCGACATCATGGCGTCTGCGAGTTCCAGCTTGATCTCCCGGTAAAGGGCATTAATCAGATCATCCTTGGTCTTGAAGTACGTAAACAGAGTTCCCTCGGCGACGCCAGCTTGTTTTGATATCTCTGACGTTGGGGCAGCGGTAAGACCGCGCTCCGCAAATAGGTCGGTCGCGGCGTCGAGGATTGCATTTCGTTTGTCTTCGCTTTTAGGGCGCGCCACTGAGTTTCTCTATTACCGAGTTCATACTCAATAATACATAGAAAGTATGCTGATGGCAAGACGAGGCGGCGGCCGAAACAGAATTAAGGACGCCCAAGTCCCGGATGGTCGCTAACCGGAAGCTATCCGGCATTAGTCCTGTGAAGTGTCGGCCTATGAAGCACATTCCGTGGCGAACGTCAGGAAGGACTAGAATTAGGACATGAGCGCAACGCAAGGTGTTGGCAGAGCGTATTAGGCCTGTGCTGGATTTACGCTTTTCAGTGCGGTCGTGAGAGCCGGCTTTTCTTTGATGTCGCTCCGAATGGTTGACGGGCATGAATATGCCCTGTATGCGGCTTCGCGCAGTGTTGCGCTGCCGTTAGCGGCAGCGTATGCGATGGCGTGCGGTCGCGCGGCGGTGTGGCAGCGCTTGCGGTTGCGATGATCATAGTCCAGCTATTCGACGCGATGATCGGGTTCCGCCTCAACGATCCTGGCAGAGCGTACGGCCCCATGGTCTTTTCTGCGATAAATTTCGGGTTGCTGTTGTGGATGAACCGGGCGGCTGGCACTCGAGACTCAAGATCATCCTGACCATAACGCGGATGAGCCACTATGCGCGTTTCTGGGTGCTAACTCAAAAGGCGAACTGATAACTTCCAAGTTGCTAGTCATCGAATCGTCGCAAGAAGAAGGAGGATTTGGCTCCCCGGGCTAGATTCGAACTAGCAACCCTTCGGTTAACAGCTTTGGAATCCAAATCCATAAGTCACTGTTCATCCATCGCTTAGGGTTATTTAGGGCGCCAGTCTTCTAACTGCTCTGAAGTTGTTCCAAGCCCTCCGTGCATCTCACGACCTAATTCCGAGCTTGAGGGGCGTATCACACTGGCATCACCGGTCCGAAACCTCCAGCAGCCTTTTTGACCAGCTTCACGTGTCATCTGGTGAGCGTGTTGCATATGGGGGGCGTAACCGAGGTACCCCAATTCCCCGATTGGTCATACAAGTACGGAACCCCGTATGTTGATCCCGGGGCCGCGTTCGACCCGAATCCTGAGCTGAAAAGCCAGCCTAGGCCAAACGAAGGGAAGCCATCCCAGGCAAAACGGCCAAAACCGGCCCCGAGCAAACCCAGGCCGCGCAAACCGAAACTGCCAAAACCCAACAACGAGCTAAACAAGTCCGAAGCAAACGAAAATCCATCTCCACCGGACGAAATTCCTGGACTGAAGGTCGCCGCATCCGACTGAAATTGATGCGTAGCGCCGAATCTTGAATTCCCGAACAACGAGTTCGACCCGATTCGCGAATTGGACAACGAGGAATGGCCAAACTCGGAATTTCCGTATTGAGAGTTTCCGAAATTTGACCTCCCGCGAGTCGAGTTGAAGAAGGCTGTCGATCGCGGCATATTTGCCCAAAAGGAGTGGCCCGGGCCGGACCAGCTCCTCGAAGCCCATCCCAGAGTGGTAGGCCGATTCGAACCGAGGCTCTTACTCGCCACTGCTCCTGCAACGGAGGAATTTCCTGCGTTGCTGAACGAATGCCACTCACCCGAAGAACCAGCAAAATTGCGAGCCGTTGCCGGTACAACGCGGTTGATTTGGGGCCCGAACGAATGCCACCCACCCATAGAGCTACCGTAACTGCGAGCCGTTGACACGGGGCGCCCGCCCGGGTTCACAAACGAGTGCCACCCCGAGCCGGTACCAAAATTGCGGGCCGCCGATCGCGCAGCTCCAGCATCAACGAAATTGCGAGCTGTTGCCGACGATCCGAAGCGCGCGCCAAATCCCGAAGCCATGCCCAGCCTGATTCCGGCCATACTACGCGAGTTGCTCGAGCCAGCCCGGCGGTCGCCAAGGTAGGCTGAATTGCGGAACGGACCAGATGCAAATGCGGAGGATCTCCCGTACGAGCGGCCACTCATGTGCCCGCGTACCGATGACATGCCGCTACGAAAACTACGGCCCCCGGAGTGTCCGCCGCCACCGCCATGAGACCCTCCGCCGTGAAAGCCACCGCCACCGTGAGAGCCCCGTCCGCTATGTTGAGCGAACGCAGGTGACGGCGCGTAAGAGAGAGCCGAAGATACAATCAATGAAAACAGAATTCTTAAGAACGTGGATTTTGGCGATCGAGAATCGTCGCGCAATGGAGAAAACCTAGGTGCGCATGCGCGATCTATCGTGCGCGGTTGCGGCTCCTCGAGATAGAGCCTTTTGGTATGAGAGATCACCGCGGCAATTAGCATGACACCCATTCCCGCCGTCGCAACCACACCTCCGATATCAAAGAGGTGGAACGACGAACCCAGCACTCGAAAATTTCCTCGGAGCCACAAAGCAGTATTGGCTAGGCCGAGCAGAATTCGTATTTCTGTGGGGCCAAACTTCCAGAAGGAAAGCTGAAAGATGCCAATCGTGTAAGCGGCTAGATATACTTCAATCGATAGCATCAAGAATACAGCTAGCATCCCCACCGCAATCCCCTCAGTCACGTAACCTGAAATTGCCAGCCCGCTCATCAGAAACAGCGCGCCGAAAGAATCAATCATATGGTCCACATAGAAGCCATACCGAGGTCGCTGACAGTTCCGCACGCGTGCGAGGGTCCCATCGAGACTGTCTCCGAACCAGTTCACGACAAGACAGACAGTAGCGAGTATCAGCCCAAAACGGTTCCAGCGTGCGAGTGCGTAGCTACATCCCGCAAGGATCATGGACACAAACCCCAGCAGGGTAAGTTGGTCCGAATTCACCCATGCAGGGATCCGTTCCGCCAACCGTAGGAGTATCCGTCCTTCGAGTCCTGCCGATACACTTCGCTGGATACGTGTCGCTTCCTTGAAATGAGGTGACTGCGCGTGAATCTCTTCGCGCAGGTGTTCGGACGTGGTGGAGCAAGTCAGGCCGAGCGTATTGTGGTTCACTATCATGGTTATGTCCTCCTTCAGTGACTGCCCTTTCCCCTCTTTTGCTATCGTTACGGGCCCTTCGGTTCCCGGGGCTTATCGGACGCCGAACCACGGCGTATTTCGGAAACCAGCGCCTTACGCGACTCCTCCAGAGCAGAAGTGAGTGATCGGTTGGGAATATTTCGAATGAAAGGACGGACCACCCACGCGAAACCCGATGGGATGTCTCGCGTGAGAGAAATCGCTTCACACTGAATATAAACTCCACCGTCGGCCTGTTCGAAGCTCCAGTACGAATACAAACGCCAGAGGAAGCCGTTATCTTCGCCGACAGGTTTTTCGTGTTCGTGCGGCGTGTCCGGGTCAGCCACTTCGGCAATTCGAGTACTGTTGGAACGACTGTAAGCGCGTTTAGTACCAACCATCACGTAGCGGATGTCGTATTCCGTGTCAAATACGGTAGTGAGCACCTCAGTTCTCTTGAGCCGAAGAAATACCCGGAAGTTATCGCCTGAACGCGAGAGCAGCCTTGACCTCTCGACCTCAGGCGCATAATTTTGGGCTGCATGATCGTAGTCCTGAACGAGCGCCAGTGTTTGGATTAGGGACACGTTTGGAATGAATATAATGCCGATCCAGTCGTGAATGAGTCCGCCCGGAATATGGATTCCATCGGCGGAATCACCCGTTTCCGAGCGGTCAACAACAACTCGTCCTTCCTTGAGTCTCTCATTCGCCTGAGCCCGGCGTGGTTGAGCAAGCCCATCAATCCACAGAAAGGTGTTCTCGCTAGCGACGGCCTGATCGATTCGCGACTCTCTGGACTGAATATAGTGGTCAAAGGATTCAATCGTCTCGGGCTCCAATTGAGACGCGGCGGTAAATCCATACGCAAAACCAAAAATTCCCAAGAGGCCCGCTCCCATTAAGCCGGCGATCTTTCCTCGCATCGTGTTCTCCATGGTGCATGAATATGCGAAAACACGGTTTCGTTGCCATGCACCGCAAATAATTTCGCCTCAACAGAATCTCATTTCGTAATCGCAATATAATCAGTATGTTGAAAGACGTTATAACTTAAGAGTTCCGGAACTATCTACGGTAGCAACCATGCCCGAGCACCATCTATTTCGCTTTGGCCGTGACTTGCAATCGAAAGGGAGTCCACATCCAGACCAAGACCGGATATTATGCCTGGGCGGAATCCTCAGGAGCCCAGGCCCAACCAGCGTTCGATATGGCGTCTTCGACCACCTTCGATGCAGCAGAAATCGGTTTGAGCGCCCGCATGTCAAGCGATACTCAAGACAACAGTACGTTATGTCGCACGTAGATTTGCGCATTGACGCGCACGACGTAGCATTCGTTCCCGACGGAATGATTATGTCGCGCAATTGCCGCTTTCCGTCATCCACTATATGGTGGCTGACGGAGCCCAGAGGTCACCAGTTGTTTCCCTCACCTTCCGCTACTCGGCCGAACAGCGCGACGAAGCTCTGATGCATGGCATCGCGATCTCTCAGGATGTGGCGCTGGGGCAGAAGGGGGACCGCGATCGAAGTCCTTCTCAACAGCCGCGGCAGGTAAGATTTACCGGACTTCCTGGCGTTCACAAATCCCCTCTGATTCCGCACGAATGCCGGACGCTATATGCTTGATTCGAGCGCTGTTGCAGGCTGGCGGTCTTGAAGATCCGACGCATTGTAGAACGCTTTTGCGAGACCGAAATCGAGAACTTTGACTTTCGCTTCGGGCGTCACTTTCACGTTGGCGGGCTTTAGGTGCGGTGGATGATTTCTTTTTGTGTGCTGCTTCCAACGCTTCGGCAATCAGTACGGCGATTTTCAGGGTTTCTTCGATTGGAACGGGACCGTCGCGTCTGATGCGCTCTTGCAACGTCTCGCCGGACACCAATTCCATCACGAGGTAACTGGTGCCGTTTGACTGCCCCAAGCCATAAATCGTGGCAATGTCCGGCGGATTCAGCGCAGCCAGCATCTATGCTTCGCGCTGGAAACGGCAGACCTGTCAGGATCGTGCGCAAAGGCTTCCGGGAGAACTTTGATGGTCACGTCGCGCCCGAGTTTGGTGTCGTGCGCTTGGTAGACTTCGCCCATGCCGCCTGAGCCGATCGGCGCGACGATTTCGTAGGAACCAAGGCATGTGTTGGCAGCGAGAGCCGTCATTTGTTTCCCGTAGGAACCTTCTGCTTCAGCTCTTCGAACCAGTTCAAGACGACGTTGATTTGGGAAGGCGGCTTCTCCAGCTCGTTGGGCTTGAGCATTAAGAAGCGCTGGCCATCGGGCGATACGTCGTAATTGGGATTCGCTTGCGCAGCCCGCAGGTAGGGACCTTCGAAGAGCATCCGCGATTTGCCTGCCGAGAAGCCACGCAGCGCCGCAACACCCACGACCATGACCTTGTCGCCTTGGCGGTAAAATAACTCTCGACCGTTCGGGTTCCATACGGGCTCAGTGCCGCCACCCGTGGAGATCTGCCATTTCTCTCCCGGTCCTGGGTAAGGCCGGACGTAAGTCTCATAGCGGCCGGATTCATCTGATACGTAAGCCAACCAGCGTCCGTCTGGTGAGAAACGCGGCGCACCTTCGTTGAACGATGTCTGCAAAAACGCCCGAGCCTTGCCGTCGGTTGGTAGCACCAAGATGTCCATGGCTGTCGTCGGACTGGTCTCAGTGAAGGCTAGCGCCTGCCCGTCCGGCGACCAGGAATTCGGAGCATCTCTATAGGTCCGTGTTGTCAACCTCTCGGCCTTGCCACTCCCGTCTGCGGGTTTCCCAAACAGGTTCGATGGGCTCCCGGCCTGAAAGACCACACGCTTCCCGTCTGGCGTCCATGCAGGGTTAAGGTTCCCCGTTGTTTCAAAGGTCAACCGAGTCAATGTCTCTCGCGTTAGATCGTAAATCCATATGTTTGACTCCGGCTCGGTGATCGCAACAGCTACTCGCCGCCCGTCAGGGGAAATTCGAGGATTGCCGTATGGTCCGGGAGGCACAGGCACCGGCCGTTCCACAGCGTTACGATCCACCCACACCAGCGAACGCTTGGGGATCTCAACGCCACCAGGAATGTAAGCGAGAGAGCCGCTCTCAGAAACACTGTACTGACTGACTCCAGAAGAGCTAGATTCCATCACTCCTTTAATGACCGGGACCGCGGCACCGGTCAGTTCCAGCAGTCTCGGATCAAACGGTGCTGCCATCAGCGTGCCCGATCGCGCATAAAGCAAGTGACCAGTGGTTGCGTACTGTGGCCGCGTGCCACCATCTCCAAGTTCGCGCCGCTGGTTGGTCCCAAGGTCATAGACCCCAAGCTCCGCGTTCTCCCAATTCACGACATTGTCCCGGCCAGCGAATAGTATTGCCTTCGATCCGGGTAAGAAATTGGGCCAACGGTTGCTGATCTCTGACCTTTTTAAGTTCAGTGTGGAAATCCGCTCTGACGGGCCCCCGTTTGCTGATATCCGCCAAAGGCTCCCCGTTGTCTCATTTTGGAAAACAATCATGTCATCGTCCCAAGTCGCGCCGTAAATGGCTCCGCCACCAACACTACTGAGCGTTACCGCCGCACTTCCGGCGACAGCAACCTTTTTCAACGTACTACCGTTAGTGAAAAACCCGATCCATTTGCTATCGGAGGAAAGAAAGGGCGCGCTGGCTCCTTCCGTGCTCGGCACTGGTTTAGCCTCGAAACTATCCAGGGAGCGCATATAGAGCTGCTGGATGCCACCTCGGCTCGCGACGAAGACCATGTGGCTGCCGTCTGGCGAGAGTGCTTCTAAACCGCGATCGATACACGCACGGGCCGGTCACGAAGGTACAGCTTCCTGACCATAGGGCTCCCAACTGAATTAGGTGCACTGCACGTAGAGAGCGGTATCCCGGTCCGTGACGCTGAGCGTTTGAAAATCACATGAATTTTGAACTTTAGAAATGGATTGTCTGGACTAGCAGTATCAATCACTTCCGAGTGGACCTATTGCCGGGTTTTCTGAACGTCCGGTAACCGGCGAATCTGTGAACAAGCGAGCGTACTCAACTGGCGGAATTACTTCCGAGTGCTCGAGAGAAATCCCAACCAAGCCCTCCCCGCTGGTAAACGTCTTGGATCAGGTTGAGATGGAAACCGTGTTGCGAGCTTGGCTCCGCATTAAGGCGACCCAACGGGCCACACGCAACAGCTCAAGGAAATTCATCACGAGCCGGGCGCATTTAACTTGAGCGCCCTGAATTTAGGCGAACCGTTCCGGTGTCACTGCCAAATAAGCTTCGGTCGAAGTGAGACTCGCGTGTCCAAGATATGCTCCTAGGAGCGGAAGCAACCAGATCAGCCGCAGCCGACACAATGCAGCGGCTTCTTCAATCGCCAAGGGCGCAGCTCGCGGCGACTCGCAACCCATCCGCCATAGTCAATCCGGCATCGAGTCACAACGGACAAGCGCTGCAACTCAGTCGCGCCAGCAGAGACTCGAAACCCCATATCCGATCAGCAACAGGCCCAGAGGCATGTTTCCTCGTTCCCGTCATTCGTCCGCGACAATGGCAAGACTTGGGCACCGATCAATTCTTGAGCAAAATTTTCAAAGTCGGCAATAAGTCCGTAGCGATTCGCGCCTTATCGATACAACCGTCAGCTCCCGCTTCGAGTGAACGAGGCAGTAGTTGGCTAGCGTCGTGCTGACTAATGATTAGAATTTTAAGTGCAGGATGTTTTTGCCTTAAGAGCTGTGTCGTTTCCAAACCATTCATTCCAGGCATGCTGATATCCAGGAGAATGAGATCCGGCATTTGCTCATCAGCTTTTTGAAGAGTTTCGCTGGAATTAGAGGCTTCGCCGCAGATCTCCAACTCCTTGTCGCCTGACAGGAGCTTGGCTATCCCGCGTCGGACCAGCACATTGTCATCCGCAATCAGCACCCTCATGATCAGGCAGGATTCATAATGTCTGGCTCACTTGCTTGCAAGGGCTCAGGCTTGCTCTGGCCCTCTGACGATGCAGCTTTGGGGAGCGGGATAGTCGCGAAAACGCGGGTCCCGGAGCTGTCCGACTCGATATTCATGGTGCCTTCGAATTGACGCAGGCGTTCCCGCATACCTCCTATCCCAACACCCGAGCGTCCCGATTGAATCTCAGCCAAACGCGCGCGGGACATGCCCTTGCCTTGGTCCCGAATGTCTAAGGCAATTTGATTCGACTCCCGAGCAATCCGGATCGACGCTGTCTTACTCTCGGAATGCCGGTGAATGTTCGTCAAGCATTCCTGCACGAGCCGGAAGATCACGAGCTCCATCTCACGCGGCAGTCTGCCAAACTCTTTTGCAATATCAAGCTGAACTTCCAGGTCGCTGCGCTCCAGAAGTCCTTGTAGGTACCAAGTGACCGCGGAATACAGCCCGTTCTCGTCCAACAGAGGCGGATGCAACAGGTAAGAAGTCGTGCGTATCTCGCGGTGCAACTGTTGAACTGTTTCTTGAATCTGTTCGGCTTCAGTGGCGAGCTCGGGTGCACTACGCCCAGTTTTCTGAACAAGCTGCGCGAGACTCATGCCAAGCACGGTTAATGTCTGACCTGCGCTGTCGTGCAATTCCCGAGCGATGTGGCGGCGTTCTTCATCCTGACTTCTCAACAAGCGCCAGGAAAGCGCTCGAACCTGGTTGGATTGCTCCTCCAATTCTCGCGTGCGAACCCGCACCTCTGCATCAAGTGTTTGGGCCAGTTTGCGGAAGTTTTCTTCTGCCTCTTTGCGATCAGTAACATCGCTGGCTGCACCGAACCACTCCAGGATCTCGCCGTTTACATTGAGTAGGGGAACCGCCCGCGAGTACGTCCAGCCAAGCGTGCCGTCCGTTCGTCGGACACGATGTTCAAGCTCGAACGTGCTTTTTGTCCGCACGGCCTCACGGATCGTCCGCAATACAATCGGTTGGTCCTCGGGATGAATATATTCGTTCAGCCAATCTTTTCGTGGCTTCCCCGTATCTGTGATGGACCCCCTCCCATCGAGCTCGCGCATCTCGCTCCAGTCAGGACTCATGCGATAAACCACGTCAGAACTAGCGTTCACGAGTGCGCGGAACCGTTCTTCGCTCCGACGCAGCAATTCTTCCGCCTGCTTTCGTTCGGAAATATCGGCCGTAACAGCGAGATGTACCAGGGATTCATCTGGATTTCGCAATGGTGCGGCGTGGGTTTCCATGTGCCGCCGTTTGCCCTTTAGCCCAATGATGTCGAACTGCAGTGAACCCTGCTCCCCGCGGCAGATGCTCTCATTGAATGCTTTGAACCGGTCACGATCCTCTGGCGCAATTAGGTCATAAACATTCTTACCAACCACTTCGTTTGCAGAACACGCGCCAACCATCTCCAGGCCTGGCTTATTCATGTGCAACAACGTACCATCTGCTGAAATAAGTTTGACGCACTCCGGCGTGGTTTCAACAATCGCGCGAAAACGTTCTTCGCTTTCCCGCAGCGCGGCTTCGATGCGTTTTCTTTCACTAATGTCTCGGGCTACCTTAGATGCCCCGACGACCCTGCCTACGGCGTCGCGGATGGGAGAAATCGTTAGTGAGACATCCAGATAGGTGCCGTCTTTCCGTCTGCGCACAGTTTCGAAGTGCTCGACTCGCTCGCCTCTTCCCAAGCGCCTGAGAATGTCTTCTTCTTCGGAACGTCGTTCCCAAGGGACGATGAGCGTAATATGCTGGCCGACGGCTTCTTTTGCCTTATATCCGAATAGTCGCTCGGCGCTCTGGTTCCAACTAGTTATGGTCCCATCGAGCTTCTTGCTGACGATGGCATCGTCTGACGAATCGACAATGGCAGCCAAAAGTGAAGTCGTCCGTTCCGCCTGCTTTCGCTCGGTGACGTCATGGAACGTAATAAGGATCTGAGAATCCCCGACTCCTGCCAATCGGCGTGCGTCAAGCACAAGCGTCCTTCTACCGGTAGGATATTCGCGGTCGATCTCGACAGCTTGAAATTCACTGGGGCCGGAAAGAGTTCTTTCTATAGATTCCCACACCTCGGAGGTTTCCCATTCGTTATTCCCCAACTTGCGGATTGAAATGCCCTGCGTCTCATCCCGTGAACCCTCGAAAATACTATAGAAGGCGCGGTTCGCCGTCTGTACCTGCAATTTGGCGTCGAGAACAACCACGGGATCGACTACCGTGTTTAGGATCACCTTTGTGTATTCTCGTTCGAAGATGGCTTGCTCGATACTGGCGCGAAAGGCCGTGACATTCGTGAACGTGAGCACCGCGCCTAGAATCTGGCGATCGCTTCCGATGTAGGGAGCTATTCGAAGAAGAAAATATCTATCGCCATCGCGGGTTTCGGCCCGGTGTGGTACTCCGTCTTTGATCACTCGCGTGCAGATTCTATTGAGATCCTTTACGCCCGCAAGAGTGTCGCCAAGAGAACAATCGAGATCCGAGGCGCTTAAACCGAGTACCGACGTGGCGGCACGGTTGATGCGGGCCACTTTGCACTCCCGGCTGATCACAATGGTCGGAAGATCGATTGCATCAAGCAAACCGATCTCGTTGGCGGTTATCCCGCCCAAAGTGGTGCCGTCGCCTGACACGGTTCCTGCTACAGAGAGTTCGTCATCCTGGGCCATCTATTATCTCTGTTTTTTAGGCAGTCGTGCGATACAGCGTGCGACTCCGTTGCAGCACATCATCGGCTACAAGTGGAAGAGTCTGACGCAACGCCAAAAGCAATGCCTGAGACCGCGGCATGTGAAATGCACCTGGATAGCGCGACAGAAGTCTGTCCTCTAGGACACGGGATTCGTCCGGGCCCACGGCGTCTCGAAGTGCCTCTGACACGGCTCGCTCAAGCCGAGAGTAATCCTCGACGGGAATAAGATGGGAATGGTTCTCGCTGAGTCTTGGTAGCATACGAGCATGCACGTCTCCGTTGAAGTTATCCATTAAGAACGAACAGAAGATCGCAATATCCTGCTCATGTGCCAGTTTGTCGAATAAATCTTCGAGGTTCATACTCGCGGCAACATCGCCGCGCTCCCAAAGAATGTTAACCATCTCACCCCACCAGCGTACTTTCGGGTAGCGACCATCTCCGCGCGCTTGTGAAACAACATTTGCAGCCAAGCCTAAGAAAACAGGCGAATCCGGCATCCCGTCACGCATGAAGGTGGGCAGTAGATTGTCCGCGTCGACAATCGTTAGTTGTCCGCGCTTTTCTGCGGCTTTCACATCCACGCCCTCGCTCTCCAGGCGGGGCCGAAAAGCGTCCCAATGAGCGATTGTCGGAACTAGAATTACCCCCTCGCCGTTGGCAATCGCCGCAGCCGCAAAGCGACAAACGGCCCGATTGAGAAATTGCTGATCCTGATAAAGCTGGACGATGTGATCGCGCGGCGCAGCACCGGCTAAAAGACCGCGCCAGGGCTCACCGTTGGCCGCTGGGGTTTTTATCTCGCCCAAGCTTTTGTTGTTTTCCATTGCCATCCCCCAACTCCGGAAGCAAATCTCGGATTTAATCAGATTTTGTTACGAAGCCCGCTCGCCCACATGGTGGCCGAGCATCGAACGCAACGGAACTGATTTATAGAGTCTGAATTTACATTAACGTCCACGACTATCGCTGCCGATAGTGATTTTATCGCCCTCAAACTCGAAAAATCAAGGATGGTTTATGAGCCGTACGCTGGATTTTTCAGGTAGCTCACACCCTAGGGAGTCTCATCTCTTCCTGCCCACCACAAGACCTTCCCCACAATGCGCCAAGGCGATTCATTGGCCAATAAAACGGAACGGTGCCCGCGCCGATCCGAGACGAGGGCCTCGATGTGGTCAAATCTTATTAAACGGGACAAAAGGAGTGCCTTCTCCTCAGGGTTCCAGGCAACAACAATTTTTCCAATCAAGTCCTCGCGGGAGGCAGCTGACGTATCAACGGCAACGACGTATCCGTCGAGGATCGATGGCGACATTGAATTACCGGCAACGCGAAGGCTGATTGTAGCCTGTGGATTCGGACACCACTGCGCGGGGGCCGCCCACATCGCTTCGGGTTTTAGCTGATCGAGATCGGTAACTTCATCTCCGTCAGCTCCCGGAGTCGCCGCACGGATGGGCAGAAGCGGAATGGCAACGAAATCTTCCGGTCTCAGGGAAGTGGGCGCTCCGGCATGAACGAGATTCACGCTCGCGATTCTGCCTTGACGCAATCGCCGGTCTGCCGTCGGCAGGACGCGCATAACGTCCGCAGTGCTAAGACCTGCTCGTGCCCAGAAGAACCAGCACAGCGGATCACCTGCCAGATTTCCGAGACGGATATACGACTCAGCCGCAGGCTCAGTCTCCCCGCGCTCCCATCGGGAAACCGCCATGGCGGATGTCTTCAGTCTTTTGCCGAGTTCTTCTTGGGTGAGTTTTAAACGCTGGCGAAAATCTATAACTTTGCGGGCCCACTCGGGGACGGCCTTCGCAGGATTCTTATGCATACGTATTCCCCGGGGAGTCTCGGCGCTATCGGAGTACCCCCAACGAGACCAATGTTACAACGACGGCACAGTTGAATGGCAAGTCGCATAAATGGGGTCCGTGCGGGGTTTTCAAAAGAGGGCCCCATCAGTTTTTACAGTGGACTTCGAGAACTGCACTTCAACGCTCGTCAACGGCCGGGTAGTAAGTGCCGTTTTGCAGCAACGTTCCCACTGCTTCTACGACACATCCAATGTCGCTCTTGGAGCAGACACCCCGGACGCCGATCTTTTTTGCTTCGTTCGCGAGCTGGTCGGACATATGCACACTGACCATTAGAATTGGGAGGCCTGGAGAGCGGCTCGCGATCTCGCTTGCCGCCTTCAGACCGTTCATTTCAGGCATTTCGAAATCCAGTAGAAGGACGTCAGGCGCACTACGTTGAACTTTTTCCACGGCTTCCCGTCCGTTGCAGGCTTCTTCGCATACTTGCCAATGATCCTGGCTCTCGAGCAGGCGGCGCAGACTGTGCCGCATGATGTCGCTGTCATCCGCAACGATGATACGAATTGGCTCTTGGGAGGTCTTGCGCTCTAGGACCGTCACGCTGCATTGTACGAGTCAGTGCCCCGACTCAAGTCTATACACTTAACGCGGTAGATTTTGGCGGCGTTCCAGGTATTCAGCGGAACAAGGAGCGAGTTCATAATATCGTGTTGCCATCGACAAAATCCTTAGCATTGCTTCAACTGTGGTGGGCTGGGTACAAGAGCGCTCTAATTAACGTTTTAGATAGAACACGTCCGGGTTGGAGGTTCCAGCGGAACCTAAAAGGAGATAGAAATTCGGATCTCCGAGATCTTTTAATCGATGAACTGCAAGACCTTTTGAGCGCAGAGAATCAAATCGTAGATGCACTGCCACAAATGGTGGAGGCGGCCCGCTGTAGCAAGCTCAAAGAAAGTTTCCAGAAGCACCCTGTTCAAACCCGAACTCGTCAATCAATTCTTTGACGACTCGACCCTACAGGCGATCGGGGGAACCCAATGCTCGCGGACCGTGGAATACGGGCGGCGATTGGGAAATTGTCGAAGCCCCGGCTTTCAAGCAACTGAAATCCGAGCAAATCGGTGAAGTGAAGGGTCCCGTCCAAGAACCTTGATCGCTTAGACGCGATGCACAAAGATTCGCAGCCGCCAAACCAAGACAGATATGGCGAACCAGGAACCAGCGCCGGCCGTGAGGATCAGCCACGCGCGATGCATCGGTAATAACCGCCAGACGATCAGTCCGAATGCAAAGAGACCGATGGTGCTAAGGGCTGTCCCCCGAGATTCGACAGCGGCTGCGTCCCGACCTCTCCGGGTGCCGTCTAGGCCAACGCGTCGTTTTTTCTCTTTTTCGTGAGTGGCGATCAGCGTGGCTGTGGCGGGGGAAATTGCCGGGAAAGCCAAGAAGAGGCCGCCGACGGCTGGGCCGAAGTTTTTGGCAATGAGGCCGGTAGCGACAGTTATCAGACCGCCTAAGAAAAATCGGATGGCGTACTCGTGCCATTTTGCTTCTTTCAGTGCTGCGGGATTTATTCTGATGCTCATCGTCATTCTTCAGCGCCCGTCGGACTTTTCAAGCTCCCCGCCTGAGAAAAGCCCACCAAAGGCCCATCGCAATGATGAGCCAGACGACTAGGAGGCCCGCTGTGGAGAGTTTCGTCTCGGGTTTTTCGCGGTGCAGGAGAATCATGGCGCACCAGGCGTACACAAAAAACGAGGCGGTTCCGGCAAGCATAGAGCGAGCTTCGAGAGCCGCGTAGGATGCGCCGTCGGTTTTGATAGTTAGCGCGAGGGTGGCAAGGGCGACCGACGGCGCAGCTCCGAACAGGGCGGCGAAACTCTTGGGCTTGAAGATTGTACCGAGGATCGAAAAGCCCGAGACGAAGAAGCCACCCACCAAAAAGCGGATTAGAATTAATTTTAACAGATGCTCTTCCCGTGCATTTCTCTTTCGGAAGTATACGAATACAGAATTACAAATCAATTGCAAACCGTTTCAGAGATTTGGTCAGGTGCATCACGTATTCAAGGGATACTAGAGGCGGAACATCCACAGCACCATATTGCAACGCGAAATGGAAACGCAAAACGAAGGGAGGCAAAGTTGAATATAAGGGAAGCGACGGCGAGCTATGAGACTTGGCTGCGAGGTTGCACGATGGTCGTAGACGCGGCGCTACGATCGAAACATAAGCAGATGCGGTCCGACCCATTCTTGTTTTTTCGCGGGACATATTACCGGTGGACACAACTTTTTCCCCAAGCTTGCCAAGAATTGGCGCACGCGCCGACTCTTCTTTGTTCCGGCGATATGCATGTAGGTAGTTTTGGGACTTGGCGCGATCGCGAGGGACGATTGTGCTGGGGCGTGGATGATTTTGACGATGCATATCCACTGGCTTATACGAACGACCTAGTGCGGCTGGTGGCGAGCTTGAAGACAGTGATCGATGCCGAGGGTTTGACGATTAAATACCGCGAAGGATGCGACGCGATCCTCGAAGGGTACGAAAAATCCTTGAGGGATGGGGGCTGCCCGTTTGTACTAGCGGAACATGACGAGAACCTGGAGAAGTTGGGGATTGAAATGATCAAGCCGCCGCAAGATTTCTGGCAAAGGCTGAAGGACGCGCCGCCCGTTCCGTTGAGAGAGGTTCCAACGGCTGCGAGGGCGGCGTTGACCAGCGCGCTGCCGCCCGCGATTGACTACAAAATTTCGCGGCGACAGGCAGGATTAGGGAGCCTTGGTCAACCGCGGTTTGTGGTGCTCGGGGAGTATGCGGGCGGGTGCATCGCGAGAGAAGTGAAGGCGACCGTTCCGTCGGCGTGCGTCTGGAAGGAAGGCGAGTCTGGTCGCGGGGAGCGTTATTATGAGAGGCTAATAGCGTCGGCGGTGCGTTCGCATGATCCTTATCAAAAAGTGGTAAGACGATGGATTGTCCGACGTTTGTCGCCGGATTCGAATCCGATTGAAGTTGACGACTTGCCGAAGAAGCGCGACGAATACGCGCTGCTCCATGCTATGGGGAAGGAAATCGCCAATGTGCATTTGGGATCTCCGAGACGCACGAAGACCGTATTAAAGGACCTGCGAGGACGCGAAAAGAAATGGCTCCGACGCGCGGGCAAGCAAATGGCCGAAGTGATGGAAAAGGAGTGGAAGGCATACGCCCGTGAATAAAGTTGCTCCAAAACCGACACGATTTGCGAATCGTTCCATATCGCCGATGTCTTCGCGCTTGGTGACCTCTCAACGAACAGATCGCGCGTGCGGGCCCTTAATGGTGGCATCCGTCTGATCGCTCTTGTAACGAACCGGGAGCGTCGCTACCGCTAAAAGCAGAGGGGATCTGAGACCTTCCACGATACAAACCTACTTTAACCATAATCGTCAGTGCCCCTGTGAGTGTTCCAAGAATTAGGAACTATGCTATGCGGGGCAATGTTCCGGAGGAGTATTGTTAGCACACCTGCTCACCCGGCAGGCGCGCTCGACCGCGGGGCCGCCTAATTGGTACGCAGGCGGGCCGCCCTCCCTTTGAATGTTTCCAATTGCTTACGCCGAAGTTCGTATGCGCTTTTTCGGCGCGACTTTTTCTGATTGTTCCCCAGTTGCACCACAATGCAGCAACGCCAGAATCCGGCTTCTGTACTCTACTGAATTATCAGGGATTCACTCAGGGCGTCCGGATTTGAACCGGAGGCCTCCTGCGCCCAAGGTAAGCTCTAAAACGCTAAGTAGTTGTCTCGTCTATGTCTTTCGCGCATCTTATATCACGGCTTGTGGCGGTATTCGGCGGTTATTGTTCCCAAATTGTTCCCAACTTCGGTCCTATCCACCGGAGTCAAAGGAACAATTGACTCTCGTCACCTCGCATCATCGAGATTCTGGCCGTCGACTCGTCTATTGGAAAACAATGTTTTGACGATTACGCCACACCTCTGCAGGCTTCTGAGTTCCATCCGACGTGGTCGTCGGGATTTGAACGTTTTAGCTATGCGGCTTGATCTCGAACGTTGGAGGGCGGTCTTCATCAACTGCGACTGTTGACGTCTTTCTTTTCAGCTGTGACTGTAACCTCGACGCGAGCTCCCTTTTTGAGCGTCACAGCGTCACCATTCTCGTCAGTTAGTGTATTTTCAATACGGAGATCTCGATACCGGTGTTCGGCCCGATCAATCCTAATCTGTGCCTTTTCCGGTTGACTCGAACCCAAAGATGGGATGATTTTATCCACGGTTCCGGGCATGCTGGCACTTGGCCGTGTCGGAATTCGCGTAGTATCTAGATTCAGTTCCGCTATTCTTGCGGACTTAGCCATGCGGGGCTTCGCCATTTCCTTCCCAACAAGGACAGGTGTCGCGTTGCAAGGTTCTTTTGTCGCTTTCTTATGCAGCATGGGACCATGGTGACATCGGGATGAAAGAGATACAGTCTCATTTCGCACAGTTACAAATATATGGCTGATCCTGTCCGCTCGTATTCACCTTCGGGTTAGCAACCCGCTTGGAGCGCTGAGTCAGGTCCTCAAAAAGCGTCGGACGATGGTGTATCAGCCCGCGGCCGCGGGAATCCCTATCCTCCCCGAAGCCACTGGCAGTCCCCGTAATACCCTTCACATGAATTGGTGGGTCCAAGCCTCGCGAGTGAATCTGCTGATGAGCCGTTTGGGAAGCAGGACTCATAGTGCATCAGTCGCGCGGAGACCTCCAATTCACTAGAAAGCCGTAAAGTCTTGTTGAATACGTTGTCGGTGCGTCCACCAGCGCGGGAGGGTTCAACATTGAAGAGTACGAGATGCCATGCTACCATTCCACGACATGGCGTCATCGGCCACTCGACGTATATCCTTAAAGGTCCGTCGGTCGCTCGAAAAGAGAATTCGAGAAGTGTCTGCTTTCGATGTAAATTCGTTCCTAGATGCTGCCGGCCTAGGAAGGAAGATAGGCACGTTTCGAAGAAAAGAAACCATCTTCGCGCAAGGCGATGTCGCAAAAAGTGTGATGTACATCCAGGAAGGCAGTGTGAAGCTTACTGTTGTGAATGAGTCCGGCAAACAAGCAGTGGTGGCAATCCTTGGAGCGGGCGATTTTTTGGGTGAAGGGTGCCTTCGGGCCAGCCCGTTTGCATGGCGTCTGCGACGACCGTTGCACCCACCACCGTGCTCGTCATTGAGAAAACCGAGATGATTCGGGTGCTCCACGGGGAACATGAGTTCTCCGACCGTTTCATCGCTTATATGCTGGCACGAAACATCCGAGTGGAAGAGGACCTGATAGACCAACTCTTTAACTCCACCGAGAAACGCTTGGCGCGTACCCTGCTGCTACTGGCGCGCTATGGTACGCCGGGCAACCCTCAAAAGGTGCTCCTCAAAATATCGCAGGAAATGCTTGCGGAGATGGTTGGCACAACCCGATCCCGGGTCAATTTTTTCATGAACAAATTTCGGAAACTAGGCTTCATTCAATACAACGGCGTGATCCAAATCGACAATTCCCTCTTAAGTGTTGTCCTGCATGAGTAGGGAATCACTTTCGCATGTCGGATGGATCCTTGCTCCAAGCGCTGGGCCGAACCGTCGTTTTGATAGGGCGTTTCGCAGCTTTGGACTTAACCTCGGCTCGATCCGCCGGGTAAATGAGGCAACACCCTCGGATACGAAATCGTTATGTTAGAAAGACATTATTTGGCCGTCGCCATGGCGACGGTTGCTGCAGTTGTGATGGATTAGGATAGCGTTTGACACAATTCCAGTCACACTCGCACAGACAATATTGTTCTCCGGTTGGGAGCCCCAGGGTCCATTTCTCACTAAAGTAACGGCATTACTTTTGCAGCCCTTTCCTTTATGTGTGTTCCGTGCTTTTTGGCGACCAGGGTTTTCTCGACAATTAGGTGGTTACCCTTTTTTCGCAACGGTCAGGCGTTCGTTCCAGTATGATCCGCCGATCCGAGTGGGCGAACATGAGTATTTGCAAGCTACAGTCTGGAGGGAAAACCTATGAGTCATACTGGCCATCTCTGCCCGAGCAACTTCCAATGGCCTCGCCCTACGGGCCGTTCCAGCAAACATGCGACGATATTAGAGATCGGCAATAAGCGCATGGCGGCACTACACGCGGCGCTGTATGGCCTTGAGACTAAATTTAAAAAGCGTACTGTCGAGTTTGAAATGCAAGTGACAGCGCAACGTAACAGAGCAATGCCTCAGGGAGTTCACAACTCGGACACTTAGTTTCCAAGACGACCAAGCTAGGCGAATCGTCGCGAATTACATGACAGTGCAGGCCAATATCTTGCCGCGATTCAAATGAATCTCAGTGCACTGGATAGAGACTCATCACTCACGACCTTGCAAGCAAAGCGAATCTCCGACTCCATTGAGATGGTGACTTGCTGTACATCTGAAATCAGAACAATGTCCTATCTCCTTCACCCGCCGCTGTTAGATGAAATGGGACTTCCTGCCGCACTCGCGGGATATTCAGACGGCTTTGCCGAACGCAGTGGCATACGAGTCGAACTTGATATTACGAAAGACCTAGAACGCTTACCTACAGATAGTGAAACCGGACTTTTTCGAATCGTCCAGCAAAAGTCTTCAATATTCACCGCCATTCTGGTAGCTGTGTTGCAAAGGTCACAATTATGCAAGATCCGGAAGGAATTACTTTAGAGATCAGCGACAACGGTCGCGGCATAGCCCCCGAAGTTCTCAAGGACATCAATTCAGGCACAGGCGTTATCGGAGTCGGCATGGCTAATGCGTGAACGCACGCGAATTATTAAAGGGCAATTTCATGTGAGTTCTAGCTTAAAAGGTACAACCATTGAAATTAGTTTGCCGTTCATTGACGCCACCGATCATGCTACGCCATGAATGCTCATTCAGTTATTACGGCATTTTTACCCTGCTTAACTTTTCCGTTGTGGTTAACCCGACCGGCTCTAGTCCTTCACACATCGTACGCTTGAGACTCTAGTCTCGCGAAAACGGCCTTCACAACTCGGTCGCACCGACTAGCATGAAATAGGAAAGCCTCACGAGACTGCGCTCCCGTCCGAAGATAGAATCTTTTGCGCAGCAACACATGAGCCCGGTGAAGTCGCGTTTTCACATTTTACGGGGATATATCTAAAATGTCCGCGACCTCCGCTACATCGATGTCCTCTACATTGCGTAGTACGAAGACAGCTCGGTAATTCTCCGGGAGGGCGTCTACCTCCTGTTCGTATGCATGAGCACAAGACGGCGGCGAGGATCTCGGTGCAGACTCTTACAGGACACATTCGGCTTAGGCTACCAGATCGCACGGTGGAGCTACCCGCAGGGCAATTGCTTGTCCTGGACCAATGCGTTCCCCATGATGTTGAGGCAGAGGAAGATAGTGCTTTCTTGCTCACATTGTCATGGCATGGCCAACAATCTGAGCTCTGTCAGACTGATTGACAGGAAAACTGTCCGGGATGCTCTACTCCCGCTACTTCCATAGTCCGGTAGGAAAAAGGGTACTCGTTGTGAGAAGGCTCAAAGCCAAAAAGCCCGTTGTCTTGACGATTGGGCACTCGACCCATACATGGAACGATTTTCGCGATCTTTTGCGGGCGCACCGCGTCAAGCGCGTCGTAGACGTACGCAGTATCCCCGGTCAAGACACAATCCTCAGTTCAACCGGGAGACCCTTCGGACAAAGCTGAGAGTCGCGAGGATCGGCTATGTGCATTTGCGAAAGCTCGGAGGCTTGCGCCATGCACGACGCGATTCGCCGAACATGGGCTGGCGCAATACCTCGTTTCGTGGCTTTGCCGATTATATGCAGACCTCCGAATTCGAAGCAGGGTTAGAGCGATTGATGAAATTGGCAGGGCAGAAGCGGAGCGCAATCATGTGTGCGGAAGCAGTTCCATGGCGTTGCCACCGTTCGCTTATCGCCGATGCGCTCGACTGTACGTGGAATTCGGGTCGATGACATCATGAGCATGAAACGTTCCCAGGTTCATTCGCTCACTCCTTTTGCACGCGTCCAAGGTCATCGCATCACATACCCTATCGGAGATCGTGGCGACGGGCGAATCAAGCGAAAAAACGGGAGTAGCGTCGTCGGGCAGGAAGCATGCGCCGAGTGCAGGGTGACGAGGAGACGAACTCTCGATGAAAAACACGAAACTACTGGTTGTTGTGGATGAATCGCCCGCAACAAAACGGGCACTAGAGTACGTGGCTCAAGTTGCTTCCCGACGCCGGGACTTCCGAATCTGCCTGGCACATGCCCTCCCGTCACCTCCTCCTGAACTGGTCGAGTTCAGAGGCGCAGAGAAGGCCCGCCTCCGTGCATATAAGCGCCGATGGATTTCTGTGGTCGAGATGACGGAACAGCGAGCCTTGGATCGCGCCAATGCAGTTCTTCGCCGAGGTGGTATCGCAGAGAAGGCAATCGAAGCCCATTATTGCAATTTGGTGGACGCGAGCCGTGCGACCAAGAAATCCTGGGACTCGCGCGATTGCGTAAGTGCGACACCGTGGTCATCGGCAGGGACTCGCTCTCTTGGCTAGGTGAACTCATTCATGGAGACCCCGCAGAGGAACTTGTCCGCCAAGGCAAAGGATTCACGATCTGGGTCGTCGAATGAAGCCTTGAAATCCCTCCCGGTCAGTGTTCGAAGAGACTACGGGAGAATTGACAAACCAAGATTTGAGAATGTGATCAAAGATGCCTCTTGATTATCCATTGTGGCTGCGGGCGGCGCACTTCTTCAATTTTCTTCTCCTGTCGCTTCTCATTCGGAGCGGTCTTGAAATCTTGAGCGCGCATCCGAGACTTTACTGGAACGATCACTGCACGCCGGGCAGCGAATGGCTCAAGTTCACGAAGAAGCAGCGACCTGAGGACCGACTCTGGACGGCGAGTGACGAGGAAACCTCATTCCCGTCCGCGATTGCCCTGCCAGGCCACGAAAATCTGGGTCTCGGACGGCACTGGCACTTTCTCGCGGATTTCGCGTGGCTGCTGACAGGTTTGACATACGTCGCGATGCTCTTCGTCACTCCGGAGTGGCGGCGGCTGATCCCGACTTCCTGGCAGATTGTCCCTGACGCATGGCATGCACTGCTTAGCTATCTGAGCTTCCACGTCGTGGAAACGCCGGGAGGATATAACGCATTACAGCAGTTGAGCTATGCGGCAGTGATATTCCTGCTCGCACCGTTCAGCATTGCGACGGGAGTAGCGATGTCCCCAGCCGTCGCCGCTCGTTTTCCGTGGTATATCAAAATCTTTCATGGACGGCAAAGCGCACGGAGTCTGCATTTCCTGGCTCTTTGCACCTTCATCGTATTCTTCATCGGACACGTCACGATCGTGGCCCTGCATGGTTTCCGGACGGAGTTGGCGATGATTGTTCTCGGGGAGACCCACAATCCACAGCTGACGCTTGCTCTTGTCGTCTGGCTGTCCGGGTTGACCGGCATAGTTGTCATCCATGTCGTGACAACCGTGTGTTCGCGTCGCCGCCCGCGCTTTGTCCAGAAAGCCACTCAGTCGATCACCGATCCGGTGCGCACGCTGCTTTTCGGTCACGAAGTGTCCGCGCAGCATTACTCACATGCGGACATCTCGCCATACTTCTGGGTTAATGGCCGGCCGCCGAAAGAAGACAGTTTTCTGGCGATGGCACGCGAAAACTTTGCAAACTATAGCCTGGAGATCGGCGGATTGGTCGAAAGGCAGCTGCATCTAACGCTGCCGGATCTCCGCGCAATGCCGAAACGAACTCAAATTACCAAACACTGTTGCATCCAGGGCTGGTCAGGCGTTGCGGAGTGGGGCGGTGTATCTCTGCATCACATCGTCGGCCTCTGCCATCCGCTTCCCGCCGCCCGCTACATCGTTTTCTATGCGTTCGACAATAAATCCACATCGGAGCCACACGCCCAAGGGCCGGGATACTTCTACGGCACGATTCGCTTGGAGTTAGCGGAAGACCCGCAGACGATTCTTGCCTACGAAATGAACGGCCAGCCGCTGCCGATTTTGCACGGAGCGCCGCTCCGGCTTCGCGTTGAAACGCAGCTTGGATTCACGATGGTGAAGTACATCCGCGCAATCGAGTTCATTGAGGATTACAAAACCATTGGCCAGGGCCAAGGCGGCTGGCGGGAAGATTACCAGTATTTCAGCCAGGAGGCCGGAATTTGAATCACGAGGTTTGGCGGTTCCGCGAAGGAAACGACAGACAGGAATTGACCGAGGCACATATCGGAAGGAGACAATTATGAGCACTGCGACGTCACAGGCTTCATATGCAAACTGAAAGATCGCAAAGAAGTTGCGGAAGGCACCATGGCCTTCCAATTTGAAAAGCCTTCGGGATGGACATTCAAGGCCGGGCAGTATCTCGATATGACCTTGCTAGATCCTCCGGAGACGGATTCTGAAGGAAATGTGCGCAGTTTTTCAATCGCGAGCGCCCCTCACGAAGAAACGTTGATGGTTGCCATCGCGGATGCGCGATACGGCGTTCAAACGCGTACTGAGGACGGTGCCGCTTGGGACCGCTGTGAAGATCGAAGGGCCATCCGGGGATTTGATTCTTCAGAATGACTCTACGCGAGCGGCCGTATTCCTCGTTGGCGGGATTGGCATCACACCGTTTCGAAGCATTGTGCATTGGGCAGCGAAGGAGAAGTTGCCGAATCGCATTGTCCTTTTCTATTCCAACAGGCGGCCAGAAGACGCGCCGTTCCTCGCGGAGCTTCAGAGCTTGGAAAGAGACAATCCGAAGTACAGGTTAATTGGCAGCATGACTGAAATGGAGAAATCCCCTCAGCCCCTGGCACGGCGAGACCGGCTTGATCGATCAAGGGATGCTGGGAAGGCACTTGAAGGGCGCAGCGTCGCCCATCTATTACATCGCCGGTCCGCCAGCCATGGTGAAAGGTTTGCACGTAATGTTGAGCAAAACTGGAATCAATGATGACGACATCCGCGCGGAAGAATTCGCAGGGTACTGAACGATCCGCCGATTTGACCGCCAATACTCGCAATCAGGTAGGCCTAGAGAGGACACCCGAAAAAGATGTAATTGGATATGCATTACAACAGACGGTTCAAGATTGGTGACGATTGTTTATCCCACATACCTACGTGACTGCGCTGTTGCTGATGTTGTTCAGCATGCTCTGTTGGGGCAGTTGGGCAAATACACAGAAGATCGACAAGCGGTGGCGATTTGAACTTTTTTACTGGGATTACACTTGGGGCCTTCTGGTGTGTGCGCTGCTGTTTGGACTGACACTCGGAAACAGGAACCCCGCGTCATCGGACAGCTTTTTTCGCAATTTGGGCGCAGCAAGTGCTCGCAGTCTTTTGGAGGCTTTCTTCGGTGGTGTGATTTTCAACCTCGGGAACCTGCTCCTGGTGGCCGCGATATCCGTAGCAGGCATGGCCGTAGCGTTCCCGATAGGCGCCGGCCTGGCGTTGGTGATCGGAGCCGTCATCAACTACATCATTTCCCCAAAAGGGAATCCAATTTTTCTTTTTGGCGGAATCGGGCTGATTTGCATCGCCATCATGCTCGACGCAATGGCGTATCGAGGCCTCTCTGGAGGCGCGAAGGCGACGACGAAAGGAATTGGATTGAGCCTGGCGTGCGGTATTGCTGTTGGGCTCTTCTATCCATTCGTCGCCAAGGCATTGACAGGGCCGAACCACCTAGGACCCTATACCGTATATTTCGTCTTTGCGTTGGGAGCCGTTGTTTCCAATTTCCCAATGAACTATGGATTGATGCGGCGACCCGTCAGTGGACAACCCCTTCGAATGAAAGACTATTTCAAGGGACGAGCGAGTTTGCACGCGTGGGGAACATTGGGTGGAGTGATTTGGGGCATCGGCACGATTTCCAACTTCGTGGCTTCCTACGTGCCGATGATTGGACCCGCGACTTCGTTCTCTCTTGGCGAGGGCAACACGATGATCTCAGCCATATGGGGCATCTTTGTGTGGAACGAGTTTCGTGGCGCGGGAGTCCGCGTCAAGTGTCTCCTCGCGATTATGTTTCTGTTCTTTATATTGGGGCTGAGCTGTATCGCGCTCGCGCCAGTAATCCACTAGGAGAACGAACACGGACGAAGTCGGGGCATGGGAGGCAGAATGACGAAGTCAGACAATGAGAATGCAGCGTTTGGACAACCTGGGATTCATCCCCGATGGACTCATGGAGGTAAAGACGGAGTGGGAACCGCCTACGCGGCTTCCAGCCAAATCTGGTTTACACTTTGGAACGGCATCATCACTGAAGTTTATTATCCTACGGTGGACCGGCCGCAACTTCGCGACCTTCAATACCTATTTACCGATGGTAAGAGTTTTTTCCATGAGGAAAAGCGCCACCTCAAATCCAAATTCGAGCGGCTATCCCATCACACGTTAGGATACCGCTGCACGAACTCCGATCCCGAAGGCCGCTATTCCGTCATTAAGGAAATTATCACGGACCCTCACCTTGCCTGCGTTCTCCAGCGCACAAGGTTGGAGGGCGACGAGTCGTTCCTTTCGAAGTTGCAAGTCTACGCGCTTTGTGCCCCTCACCTGGAAGTTGGAGGTTGGAGGAACAACGGCTATGTCGCCGAACTGAACGGCCGCAAGATTCTTATGGCACAGAAACAAGGAACATGGCTGGCACTGGCTGGTACGGTGCCCTTTACTCGAGTTTCATGCGGCTATGTCGGTCGTAGCGACGGGTGGACCGATCTAGCTGGCAACTTTCAAATGGACTGGCAGTTCGATCATGCAACTGACGGTAACATCGCGCTCACTGGAGAACTGGCCGTGAGTGGCCAACGCGAGTTCACTCTTGGACTTGCTTTTGGAGACACCCAGCACCACGCGCTCACAACGCTCTTTCAGGCGCTGGCCATCCCGTTCGAAGTGCATCACAAACGATACACGGAGCAATGGGACCGCACTTCTACACACCAGCTTCCCTTAGAAAAAGTTTCGAGTGACAAGGGCAACCTCTATCACAGCAGTTTCAGTTTGCTTCTCGCTCACGAGGACAAGTCCTATCCTGGCGCTTTGATCGCTTCCCTTTCGATTCCTTGGGGGGAAGCCGCGGGTGACAAAGACCAAGGCGGATATCACTTGGTTTGGACCAGGGACCTGGTCAGTAGCGCATCCGCTCTGCTCGCCTCCGGCGAGAATGCGACACCGCTGCGGGCACTTATTTATCTTGCAGTTTCTCAGCAAGAGGACGGTGGTTTCTCGCAGAACTTCTGGGTTAACGGGAATCCATACTGGCGGGGAATCCAGCTGGACGAGGTCGCGTTCCCGATATTGCTGGCCTTGCGACTCAGCCGAGAGAATGCTCTTCAGGACATTGATCCCTATCCCATGGTCCTGAAAGCCGCGGGCTATTTGCTTCGGCATGGGCCGGTGACCCAACAGGAACGCTGGGAGGAAGCCAGCGGTTATTCCCCGTCCACTTTAGCCTCCAACATCGCGGCACTGATTGGCGCGGCTTATTTTTGCAGACAACGAGCAGATAGAGCCGCTGCGGAATTCCTCGAGCAATACGCCGATTTTCTCGAATCGCATGTCGAAGCATGGACAGTCACCACGGAAGCGACCCTTGTCCCTGGCATTCGACGCCACTACATACGAATCCTGCCAGACGACGTGGAGAATCCTAACCCTGCGGAAGACCCGAACTCGGGAATCCTGAAAATCGCAAATCTTCCGCCAGGCGCGACCAATTCATTTTCGGCAAAAGAGATCGTTGATGCCGGGTTTCTGGAACTGGTTCGTTACGGAATAAGAAAGCCGAATGATCCAGTGATTGTGGACTCGTTGAAGGTGGTTGATGCGGTATTGAAAGTGAACACCCCCATGGGACCAGTCTGGCATCGTTACAATCATGATGGTTACGGCCAGCGAGAGGACGGAGGTCCTTACGTGCGATGGGGCAAAGGTCGTGCGTGGCCGCTCCTGACGGGAGAACGGGCGCACTATGAACTCTCCGCAGGACGGGATGTAAAACCGTTCCTGCGAGCAATCGAAGGTTTTGCCTCGCCGACAGGTCTACTACCAGAACAAGTCTGGGATGAGCAGGACAAGGCAAATAAGCATATGTTCCTGGGCCGTCCCACGGGTTCCGCCATGCCTCTGATGTGGGCACATGCGGAGTACGTCAAGCTACTCAGGTCCGTATCCGATGGTCACGTTTTCGATCTGATTCCCGAAGTTGCGAGCCGCTACCTCGGCGATCGGAAGGCGTGTCAACTATTCGAGATCTGGAAGCCAAATCGGCAGGTGCGTGCTGTCAAAAGAGGCTATACGCTACGAGTCCAGGTGCCTGCTCCTTTCCGTCTCCACTGGACGGACGACGAATGGCGCACAGTCAAAGACACTGAATCTGCCGCAACCACTTTAGGGATTGAATTCTTCGATATTCCAATCACCGCAGCGCAGCAAGCGCCGATTCGATTCACCTTTTTCTGGCCGAAGAGCAACTCGTGGGAGGGTCGCGACTATCTGGTCGAGGTAGGACAATGACAATGGAAATTGCAAGAAGTGAGGGTGAAGATGCCGCAAGAGAATCGTTTTGACGTCATCATTATCGGTACCGGAGCTGGTGGTGGAACTCTCGCCTACCATCTTGCTCCCTCCGGCAAACGAATTTTACTTCTGGAGCGAGGGGGATATCTGCCCAGAGAAAAGGATAATTGGGAGTCTCGCGCCGTTTTTCTCGAATCCAAATACCAGGCCAAGGAAACGTGGTACGACAGGGATGGAAATGCGTTCCACCCAGGCATTCAGTATTTCGTCGGCGGGAATACGAAGGTTTACGGCGCGGCATTGCTACGGTTTCGAAGGGAAGATTTTGGGGAAGTCCGGCATTTTGGCGGCATCTCACCCGCATGGCCGCTCGATTATGAGGACTTCGAGCCTTACTACGCGAAAGCGGAACACCTATATCGCGTTCACGGAGAACACGGGATTGATCCCACCGAAGGTCCAGCGAGCGCTCCTTATCGCCATCCGCCAGTAAGCCACGAACCGCGCATTCAGGAACTGTATGACGATTTGCAACGTGGAGGCTATCATCCATTCCCTTTGCCGCTCGGTATTTTGCTCGATGAAAAAGACGGCAAGGCGCTTCACACGAGCGCTTGCGTGCGGTGCGCGGCATTCGACGGTTTTCCGTGCTTGGTCAATGGCAAAGCAGATGCACAGATCATTTGCGTTGACCCGGCACTCGCACACCCCAATGTCCAGCTTCTCACGGGCGCATACGTCAAGCGCCTCGAAACGGACCCGAGCGGTCGTGTGGTAACGAAGGTTCTCGTCGAACGAGACGGGCAATCGGAGGAATATTCAGCGGACATCGTGGTCGTCTCTTGCGGAGCAATCAACTCCGCAACTCTTTTGCTGCGGTCCGCAAATGACAAGCATCCGAATGGGCTCGCGAATAGTTCGGACGTGGTGGGACGCCATTACATGCGGCACAACAACTCCGCCTTTATGGCTATTTCCAAGCAGCCCAACCCGACCGTATTCCAGAAAACTTTGGGCCTGAACGATTTCTACTTTCGGTCGGACGATTGGGAATATCCCTTAGGAGGGATTCAGATGCTGGGAAAAACGGACGGCGAAATGCTGAAGGGAGAGGCTCCGGGCTGGGCCGTTTGGAAACCGGAGTTTGCCCTGGATTACATGGCCGAGCACTCCATTGATTTCTGGGTGCAATCCGAAGATCTGCCACATGCCGATAACCGTGTCAGCGTCAACGCGAAAGGAGAGATTACGCTCGACATCCATGAGACTAACGTCGAGGGGCATCACCGCTTGATCGCAAAGCTCAAGGGCATGCTCAAGGACCTCGGTCTTCACGACCACTTGATGTCACGATCCTTGTATCTCGGCAAAAATATCCCGATTGGCGGCACGGCCCACCAGGCTGGGACGACTCGGTTCGGACGCGATGCGAAGACGTCGGCGCTCGATCTGAACTGCAAGGCCCACGATTTGGATAATCTTTATGTCGTAGATGCGAGCTTCTTTGTGTCAATCGCAGCCGTGAATCCCAGCCTGACTATTATCGCCAACGCGCTGCGAGTGGGAGACCACTTGCTGGAACGACTGGGGTAACGACGAACAGCGCAACTTGCTCTCTGCGATACGGAAGAACACGGAAATAGAAAGAGGGAAACGCTTATGAAAGCGATTGCAATCGTTCCAGGTACGGCCGGCTCGCGCATTGTGGACCGGCCCGAGCCCTCTATCACCACACCGGATGAGGTAAAGGTCAAGGTCATCCGCGTGGGCATCTGCGGAACCGACAGGACAGAAATATCCGGGGGACGTGCAGATGCTCCTGATGGTCAGAAAGAACTCGTCATCGGCCACGAAATGTTTGGTCAAGTCGTGGGAGTGGGCTCGTCGGTTACTCGCGTGAAAGTGGGAGATTTCGCAGTATTCACCGTCAGGCGAGGATGCGGCCAGTGCCCGTCCTGCCTGATGGGCCGCGCGGATATGTGCCAGACCGGCAAGTACCGGGAGAGAGGCATCCATGGATTGGATGGTTATCAAACGGAATTCGTTGTTGATAAGGAGCAGTACGTTGTGCGCGTGCCAGCCGAGCTTGAAGCCGTCGGCGTGTTGATGGAACCGCTTTCCATCGTCGAGAAAGCCATTGATGAGGCCATTCGCTTACAGGTCGTGCGTTGTCCCGAAGCCGCCATTACTCCTGACTGGATTGTCGGACGCCGCTGCCTCGTGGCCGGTTTGGGACCCGTAGGTTTGCTGGCTTCGATGGTCCTGCAACTTCGAGGGGCCGACGTTTACGGCTTGGATGTTGTCGATTCCACGAGCGCTCGCCCAAAGTGGCTGAGCGACATTGGAGGACATTACCTGGACGGACGAGTGATACCCGCGGCTCAAGTAGAGAAAGCAGTTGGTCCGATGGATTTGATCCTGGACGCAAGTGGTATTCCTTCCCTGGAATTTAACCTACTGGATGCGTTGGCCCGGAACGGGACGTATGTGATTACGGGTATTCCCAGAGGCGACCGTCCGTTGCAAATTGCCGGCGCGGAGCTGATTCGACAATTGGTCCTGGATAATCAGGTCATGCTGGGCAGCGTCAACGCCGCGCGCGGCCATTTTCAAATGGCCGTCGATGATTTGTCTCAGGCCCAGCTTGCGATGGGGCACTCACATCGCCGCCTTGATCACGAATCGTTATTCGTCCACACAATTCGCAGAATCGGTTGCCAGCATCCGTCCGATGCCATCAAGGAAGTCATCGAGTGGACCACCACGGTTGAGCACGTCTGAATCCAGCAGCACGATGCAGGAGACCGAGCGAGGGAAAAAGTGCCCGACTTTCGATGCAATTTTTTGCAGTCCCCCAAAGCGTTCCCGCATTTTTGGGAGCACACCGTTGGGAGCGGGCATGCGCCGCTCGCTTTGCGGGCGGACTGGCAAGCACAAATGCTGCGTTGCCACAACGAACTCGGTTTTCAACACGTGCGTTTTCATGCGCTGCTTTCCGACGAGATGGGGACGCTCATATGCGAAGAAGCACGACTTCTTTATTCCTTTTTCAATGCCGATCAGATTATCGACTTTCTCCTCTCGATAGGAATGCGGCCTTTTGTCGAACTGTCTTTCATGCCTGAAACGCTTGCCTCAGGAAATACCACTGTTTTTCGTTACCGGGCAAACGTAACCCCGCCGAAGGATTACGACCAATGGGCCACGCTGATCCAAAAACTGACGGCACATTGGGTGGAACGTTATGGAGTCGTCGAGGTGCGCAAGTGGTTTTTTGAAGTTTGGAATGAGCCGAATCTCAAGGCTTTCTGGACGGGCCGCCAGAAAGACTACTTCAAGCTCTACCGCTACACGGTTACTGCCATCAAGAGCGTGGATGAATCTCTCAAAGTAGGTGGACCCGCAACCGCCGACAACAATTGGATTCCGCGAGTTCCTCCATTACTGTAAGAAAAATGCGCTCAGCGTTGATTTCGTCAGCACGCACCATTACCCGACCGATGCATTTGGTAAACCTGGAGCGGATACAGTAACCCAGTTGGAGCATGCGCCGCGCGGAGTCATGAAAGATCAGGCGAGCAAAGCGCGCGATGAAGCCGGCGACTTGCCGCTGTACTATACGGAGTGGAATATCTCATCGAACCCACGAGATCCGTTGCATGATGAGCCGTTTGCCGCCGCCTTCGTCACCAAGATCATCATGGAAGCCCGTGGACTCGTCCAGGGTTACAGCTTTTGGACCTTCAGCGACATTTTCTCGGAGAACTATTTTCCATCCGTGCCGTTTCACGGTGGGTTCGGCCTTCTGAATCTGCATGGGATCGCCAAGCCTGCCTATCGTGCATTCCAATTGTTGCACCGGTCAGGCACCGAATTATTGGAATTCCACGGAGCTCATGCGACGGTGGACGCCTGGGTTATCCGTAAGAACGACGCCGCAACGATACTTATTACCAACCTTGCGATGCCGCGGCATCCGATCCAGACTGAACTGTTGAATCTGCAGCTCACGGGCGCGCCAACGCCGCGCAACGTCTGGATCGAACGAATTGACGAAGATCACGCAAATCCACGCCGACTCTGGCAGACCATGGGCGAACCGGAATACTTGAGCGCGTTGCAAGTGGAACAACTTCAGGCGGCTTCGACTTTGCAGAAGGAACCGCAACCCTGGACGCAACGACGGGGAAAAGTTGATCTGGCTGTGGCCCTGCCGCCGCAGAGCGTTGCGGCCATCACTATTGAATTTGCCTGACCGTGCGATACCTTTCAGGATGTCCCAATAATGAATCAACCGTTGCCGGTATCAAATCCGCAGGGGACCGATTCGGAAATGCTCGACCGTCTCCAGCGTGAGTCTTTTGATTACTTTCGGCAAGAAGTCAACCCGCGAAACGGCTTGATAGCAGATAAGACCCAACCTGGATCACCTTCCAGCATAGCGGCCGTGGGAATGGGCCTCAGCGTCTACACGGTGGCAGTTGAGCGAAACTTACTTTCACGAGCGGAAGCAATCGACAGAACTCTGACGCTTTTGAGGTTCTTTCATTCCAGCCCTCAGGGTCCGGAACCTGATGCCACTGGATACAAAGGGTTCTACTACCATTTCCTCGACATGCAAACAGGCCGCCGAGCCTTGCAATGTGAATTGTCGACGGTTGATACCGGCATACTCATGGCCGGGGTTCTTACGGTGGCAAGCTATTTCACCGGGAAGAATGAAAAAGAAGCTGAGATACGGGAATTTGCTGAAATTCTTTACCGGCGCGTTGATTGGAATGGGCCCTGAATGATGGGACAACGATCTGTCACGGCTGGAGGCCCGAGTCGGGATTTCTTTCATTCCGATGGGATACGGGCTATAGCGAAGCTCTGATTCTTTATATGCTGGCCCTAGGATCGCCTACGTTTCCTATCGATCCGGAAGCCTACAAGGAATGGACCTCAACTTTTGAATGGAAGAAAGTCTACGACATAGAATATCTGTACGCTGGTCCGCTATTCATTCATCAAATGTCCCATCTGTGGCTGGATTTTCGCGGCATACACGACGACTTCAACAGGAAAACGGGGATCGATTATTTTGAGAACAGTCGGCGGGCCACATACGTTCAAAGGCAGTATGGAATAGATAATCCACTCGGCTTTTCGCACTATCACAAATACGGCTGGGGATTCACTGCGAGCGACGGACCAGGACCTGCCGTCCTCATAGTGAACGGTGTCCAAAGAGTCTTTTACGACTACCTCGCGCGAGGCGCGCCATTTGGCCCTGACGATGGCACAATTGCGCCATGGGCTGTAGTTGCTTCTCTTCCTTTCGCGCCTGAGATTGTGATCGACACTGTCCGTCACGCCATTGAGCGTCTCGGGTTGAAAGGGCATAACCCGTATGGATTTGACGCCAGTTTCAATCCAACCTTCCCAGCGTCCAGCAAGGATCGACACGGCTGGGGTTCTCCCTGGATCTTCGGCTTGAATCAAGGTCCGATTATTCTGATGATTGAAAACTTTCAGTCAGAGCTTATCTGGAAGCTCATTCGGGGATGCCCTTATATCGTAGAAGGCCTCCGTCGCGCAGGCTTCCGCGGCGGTTGGCTGTCATGAACCATCCGATTGAGCTGCTACGCAAGCGGCCAATCACGCCACAAACTTTGGGGCGACCGTGAGAAACAAGGAGCACACCAGAGCGTCGCCCCCAAAAAGCGAGAGCAGTTTTCGGTCTAGCTTCAGTCCAATTCGAGAGGTTGAAGTTGCACCGCGTGTTTCCGCGTAAGCGACACCAGATGCGGCACTTGTGTGATTTTGCCTGCTTTCTTGCAAAGCAGGTGCTCTCCCAGCTGAGCTACACGCCCACGGTGCAACCACCTGATTGTAATGGATTTCTTGTCGGAATGAGCGCCTGCTTTTTCGGAAGATGCTCTCGGACACTGAGCTTCATCTCCATGTCATGCAAACAGCAGTCTCTCAACAACCTACGGCGACTTCTTCGATTGTCCGAGTGCGATTTTCGGCCCACGCGGTCCAACGGGAGCGCCCGCGATGGGAAATTCGAGGGGGCCCAAAGTGATGCACAGCTATGGATCGAAGTGCCGGACTAACATGCTCGGGCATGTGACGTAGGGTCGTTCTTTCACAGGCCGACTCGCGTGCTACGTTCATGTGCGTCTGAGTCACAGGCTGTTTGCTCAGAAAGTCTACTTGTTGGCGACGCTGTAGCCGAGTGCCGCATAACCGGCCAGTCTCTTTTTGTACATCCGAGCTAGCATTGGTACCTGTAAGTCGGCGTAATCGAATACTTGGACTTCTTTCTTATTTTCATTGAGACGATGGAGACGGCCAACATACTGTTGCAGCGTTCCTCTCCAAGAGATCGGCATCGCAAGGAGAAGTGTATCCAGGCGAGGATCATCGAAACCCTCACCCAGATAACTTCCCGTGGCAAGAATCACGCGCGGCTCATTGCGAGGAGCTGTCGCCACGGACTCTGCGACCTTTTTTCTTTGCTTGGCGCCCATCCCCCCTTTCAGAACAAAAGTATGCGGGCACAGTGCCTTCAATCGTCCAGCCAAGTTGTCTAGATGCTCGGTCCGGCTTGTCAGGATGAGTGGCGACCGACCAGCCGACAGTATCTGTTGAATGTCCTGGATGATTAAATCGTTTCTCCGCTGGTTTGTGACGAGTGCCGCATATATATCTTGGATAGTGGGGTCGCTCTCCGGCAGCTCCCAAACAAAGTCAGTGAAACGCAGAACAACATTGTGGTCGAGAGGTGAAGCTTCTGCAGCTTTCTTTGCACCGAGGTGAAACCGGATTGGGCCACATTGCATGTAGATGATGGGGTGATGTCCGTCTTTCCGAGCGAACGTTGCCGTCAAACCCAAAACAAATCTCGCTTTGACCTCACGAAGAACCCGCTCAAATGTAACCGCAGACAGATGATGGCACTCATCCACAATGACATGACCGTACTCTGCGACGAAATCTTCCACGGCGCCCTTTCGGTGCAAACTCTGGATTACGGCAACATCAATCCAGCCAGTTCGGTTTGCTTTCCCTCCACCGAACTGCCCGATACTTCCGATTGGCACGTCTAGAAAAGCTGCCAATCGTTCGCGCCATTGATCCATCAGTTGGCGACGGTGCACTAGAATTAGGGTGTTCACCGCTCTCTTGGCAATTAGATATGCCCCCACAATCGTTTTCCCAAATGCTGTGGGAGACTGAGTATGCCTTGATCATAGGAAAGTATCTGCCTGACAGCATCTTGTTGTTCAGGTCGCAGCTCAGCTTGAAACGAAGCAGTGATTCCTTTGCCTGCAGTTCGTTCATCCTGCACGTCCACGTTCACGCCATGAGCTTTGAAAACGCCATAGACGGCCTCTATACATCCTCGCGGAAGACCCAGATGCTCGGGGAAACTCTCACTGCAGGAGATGACCCGCGGCTTACCGTAAGTCGACAGTCGCATGGCCTGAGCTTTGTAAAATTCAGGATTTTGAAAAGCAGCGATACGTGTCAGACGATCCAGCATGGCGGAAGGCAGATCTTTCTTTTCGATAAAGACAAGATTGCTCACCACGACACGAACTTTGGATGGCAGTGGGCCGGCAATTCGGCCGTCCTTCTGTTTTCGTGATGGTCGCCATATCCACGGAGCTTCACCCTTCTCTTCATCAGGAAAACTGAGATGCACGCCAATCGTGTTTCCGCTCGGAGCTATTTCCCGAATCAGAAGGGCGAGCGTGTCCCTTGAGATTCGTTGAATCGATTCTAGAAATCTCCACTGGTCAACGTAAGGCTGAAAAATGTCGTCGAGGAACACGCTGTTGCCTTGTTCTCTAGGCCGTTTCTGCAGAGGCAGGGCAATCAAATTTCCGAATCCACCCTTCGGGATAGTATCTTGGCTGGGAAAGAGGCGATCGTAAGAATCAAGTCCAAGCTGATGTCTTCCTTCCATCGTGTGAGTCAACAAAGCGCAACCAAGCTGTCTGGCATTGGCGGCGAGTACAGGACGGTCGAAGAAGAGCCAGATGTGCGAACCATTTCCCGACCTCGAACATTCGACAGCGGTCGGAACCCGAAACCGCCGACACACTGCGGCAAAAGCTGCGGCGTCTGCCATCCAAGTCTTCTTGTCGAAATCCAGCGCAAGAAACCAACACGTTTCGTCAGGCAGGAGAGGGTAGATACCGATTGTCTGTTTCCCGGTGAGGTGGTCGCGAATCGCATCATCGGTCAGTGGTTGAAGCATTCGCGTCTTCCGCGCAATTTTCTTTCGTTCTTCAGGCCTTGCCGCATGGATCGCGCGCCAATCCATGACACCGGCAGGAGAATAGCCGGAATGGCCGTCCCTTCGTTCCCAACGAACGGCGTAAACGTCTTCACGGCCGCGAAACAGGCTTCGAAAGAGAGTGATTTTTTTCTCTGGGGTCCACGCCTGATTGGCACTACGGCTAAACGTGTCTACCGCGCCGACTTCTGGCGCACCATTTTTTTCCGTGGCCGAATCAAGGATGCCAAGCATTGCACGGAGGCGCGCATTCTCCGTTCGAAGGCGCTCAGATTCCTCTCGTGCTGATTTCAACTGTTCCTTTTTGTCGTTCTGATCTGGCATATGGTCGGCTCCGTTTCTTAGCGAAAGCACGGATGAACTCCCTGCCGATTTCACAACCGCTACGGTGGTGATAACGGGGCCGACCGTTCTGCCCGCCCCGATCTGGTGTTCTACGTCTTCTCCCATCGACGTCGATTGCGAGAGCGGGGCTTGACACGCAATATTGCGCGCAATATCATATCGTCTGATGAAGGCTTATGTCTTGGACACGGATGTACTCGTGGCAGCCCTTCGTAGCGACGCTGGCGCATCTCGCCAGGTGTTGGAGGCCGCGCGAGCTCGCCGGTTCGACTTGCTCTTGTCCGTACCCTTGATGCTGGAGTACGAATCAGTTCTGACCCGTCCTGAACATCTTGCGGCATCCGGAGCGAGCAGAGAAGATGTATCTTCCGTGTTGGATGAACTGGCTTCCGTCGGGAAGAGAGTCGAGTTAGCGATTCGCACGCGGCCGATGCTACCAGATCCGAATGACGAGATGGTGTTGGAAACGGCAATCAATGGTCGCGCCGATGCGATCGTGACTTTCAACGATCGGGACTTTAGGCCTGTGGCGTCGCGTTTCCGCTGTTCGGTGGTGCGCCCAGGGTAGTGATTCGGGGATTAGCAGATGAAACCGAGTGATTGCGAGAGAAGGAGTGAACTCATGAGACGAAGCAATTTTGCTTTGCGGGTACCGCCTACCCTATTGGCCGAAGCGCGTAAGGCGGCAGAATCAGAAGGAGTAGCTCTCAACCAACTGATCACCCTCGCACTTGCAGAAAAGGTTTCCGCTATGCGCACCGAAGAATACTTTGAGGAACGTGCGCGACGCGCCGATCCGGCAAAGGTCAGCCGGATTCTAACTCGCGTGGGTAAGGGAAATCCTCCTATCGAGGGTGATGAACTCCCGTTGGAATTCGCAGCTAGGAAAGTGAAGAACAAGAAGTGAAGAAAAGCAACTTAGTACCCAAACTACTCCTCTAATAAGCCCCCTATCCCCCCTTTTCGTATTTGTAGTTGACGAAGTCCTTAAGGCTAAGGGTTCCTCCACTATATGAAGAGTTTGATGAAGTCATAGTGTCCGCCTTGAATTCCCATCTACTATCTCATACTAATATCCCTCTCTAGATAGTGAGTTGTTGGTCTTATAGTAAGGTTGAATAGGCAGTTTAATATCGTGCCTAAGACGAAGTTAAGGCTAAAGGCTAAGAGTGTGTACAAAGCGTAATACTAAAAGCTCCTTATAAGGGGTTGTTGGTAAGGGAAAATCTCTTCACGTCACTCGTTTTCGCTATTGTAAGTCGTATCGATAATGACTGCTAGTTGTGTTTCTCTTTAGCTTAGCTAAATACCCTTGAAAAGGTATTAGTAGGCGCCACTTCTGCCCCTCGTTGCGCCGCAGACGCCGCGAGGAAGCAATGCAGCGCGCCCAGGATCTCGGCGAGCCGCAGCGTGGCGTCATAGGGCGCCGGCTCCTCCGCCCAAGCGGGCGTCAATGCGGGTGTCAATGCGGGTGCGCTCGCCGTCAGGAGGCCGATCAGAGCCAGGATCAGGAGGCGTCGCGCCATGATGCGTCGGGAGGATGCGTCGCGTTGATGGGTCGGTTCCGAGATAGGCCGGGGCGCCGCGCCTGGCAAGCCGCTTGCCTGACAAGCCGCTTGCCTGA